>DATNEA010000023.1:0-70189 GCA_035606845.1 Candidatus Angelobacter sp.
ATCGGTGCTGGTCGAGGGGCGGCAGCAAAACACGAATCTCCTTGGCGGCTGGCCGGCGCAGATTGTGGTGCCCCCCGGCAAACGCAATTTGGACATTCATTATGCCAGCTTGAATCTCGGTGCGGCGGACCGCTCCCGCTATAGATACCGGTTGAGCGAGCAGCAGGAAAGCGCCTGGACGGAAGACGAAAGCGGCAATCGCGTGGCGAGTTATCCCAAATTGCCGCCGGGCACGTATCATTTTCAAGTGACGGCGTGCAATGAGGACGGCGTCTGGAGCTCGCATCCGGCCGCGTTGACAATTGTCGTGCAACCGTCGTTCTGGCAGCAAACGTGGTTTCAAGCCGCGATTGTGGCGGCCGTGCTGGCCGCGATTGCGGGGCTGGTTTATTATTTTTCGACCCAGAAATTGCAGCGCCAATTGGTGTTGTTCCGGCAGCAGGAGGCTTTGGAGCATGAACGCGCGCGCATCGCCCGCGATCTTCACGACCAGCTTGGGGCGAATTTGACGCAGGTCGCGCTGCTCGCCGAAATGGCCGAGAGCGACAAGAATGTCCCCGAGGAGGTGGAGGACCACGCAAAGCAAATTTCCAACACGGCGCGCGAAACCACCAAATCGTTGGACGAAATTGTTTGGGCCATTAATCCGTCCAATGACACGCTGGAGGGGCTGGTAAATTATTCCGGAAAATACGCCGAGGAATATTTCGCGCTGGCGGGATTGCGCTACCGCGTGGACATCCCAAACCAGTTGCCCGACGTGACACTGCCGCCGGATGTCCGGCACAACGTGTTCCTTGCCTTCAAGGAATCGGTGAACAACGTGGTGAAACACGCGCAGGCGAGCGAAGCGCGCATTCGGTTGCGGCTGGACGAGAAGAGTTTTGCGCTGGAAATTGAGGACAACGGCCGCGGCCTGGCCGGCGCGGAACAAAAATCCGGCAGAAATGGATTGCTCAACATGCGAAAACGAATGGAAGATGTCGGCGGAAGTTTTTCGATTGGCCCGGCGGCGGAGCGGGGAACGATTGTCCGGCTGACGGCGCCGATCAAAATTCGCAGCCATGCCCATTAACGTTTCCATCGTGGAAGACAGCGACAAGTTTCGCGAGACACTCGCGCGGGTGCTGAATCGCGCGGAAGGTTTCCATTGCATCAGCCATTATCCGAATGCGGAGGAGGCGTTGAAGGCGCTGCCGAACGACAAGCCGAATGTGGTGTTGATGGACATCAATCTGCCCGGCATGAATGGCGTGGAGTGCGTGCGGCAATTGAAGCAGGCGATGCCGGAGGTGCAGGTGATGATGCTGACCGTGTACGAGGATACGGAAAATATTTTCAACGCGCTGGCGGCCGGAGCGATGGGTTACATGCTCAAACGCACGCCGCGCGATGAGTTGTTGGACGCGATTCGCGAGGTGAATCGCGGCGGATCGCCGATGACGACGCATATTGCGCGAAAAGTGGTGTTGTCATTTCAGAAACCGGCGCCCACAGCATCGGCGACGGAGACATTGTCGCCGCGCGAGCAGGAGGTGCTGGATTGCCTGGCGCAGGGATTTTTATACAAGGAAATCGCGGAAAAATTGAGCATCAGCTACGAGACCGTGCACACATACATCCGGCGAATTTACGAAAAGCTGCAGGTGCGGACGCGGACGGAGGCGGTGGCGAAGTTTTTAAAGCGGTAGATTGCAAATATTTTCGAATAATTTGTCCAGTTTTGCGTTCGGCGGGCATTTGTGGATGAATACCGCTCATGGAAGACGCCGCGCTTTTGCAGGAATTTGTTCGGAACGGGTCTGAGCCTGCGTTCACCACCCTGGTCGAACGCTACCTTGGCCTGGTCTATTCAGCGGCCTGCCGCCAGGTGCGCGACCCGCATCTGGCCGAGGACGTGACGCAGGCGGTATTCATCATTCTGGCGCAGAGAGCCGGGCGATTGTCTCATCAAACCGTTCTGGCCGGATGGTTGCTTAAGGCCACGCGCTACACCTCCAACGCGCACATCCGCTCCGCCATTCGCCGTTCACGAAGGGAACAGGAGGCCTTTATGCAATCCACCTTGAACCAGCCGTCGCCCGGCGTGTGGCAACAACTGGCGCCGCTATTGGACGAAGGGATGGCGTCGCTTGGGGACGTTGATCGCAACGTGCTGGCGCTGCGTTTTTTCGAAAATAAAACGGCCGAGGAAATCGGTCGCGTGCTGCGCTTGAATGAACCGGCGGTGCACAAGCGCGCCGCGCGCGCGATTGAAAAGCTGCGCAAATTCTTCGCCGGTCGCGGTGTCAGCGTTTCCGGCGAGACGATCGCGAACACAGTCTCAGCCCATTCTGTTCAAGCCGCGCCGCTGATACTTGCCAAAACGATTTCCTCGATTGCCGCAGCCAAAGGCATGGCGGCAACGACGTCTACTTCAACGCTCGTGAAAGGAGGACTGAAAATTATGGCCTGGACCAAGACAAAAACGGCTGTCGTGATCGGCACGGCGGCGATTCTGGCGCTCAGTTCAGCAACCGTCAGCGTGAAAATGATTTTTTTTCCGACAATAAAAGATTCGTACTTCGAGGGCAATTATTGGCATTTCCAGCATTTGCCGACAGGTTTGTTCGCGTTGCGACCTTCGCATTTTGATTCGCCGCCCGGTGGCATTGATTATTCGGGTGAAGGCAGCAGCCCGGCCGGCGATCACGTCACGCGCATGATGGGCCGGAACCGTTCATTTGAGCAGGTTATGGCCAGGCTTTATAGCTGCGCGCCGTTCCAGATCGTGTTTCCGGACAGTGTTCCGAAGCAGCATTTTGATTATTTATCCACCGTGATGGACACGAATACGCAACAGCGGTTCGAGGCAGCCGTTCGAAAGAAGCTGGGGTTCGTCGCAAACTGGCAGCAACGCGATACGGACGTGCTCTTGATCAGGGCAGAGACAACCGATCCGTCCGGTTTGAGGCCAGGCAATCGCTCGAATAAACCCGCCATTCGCCCGAATGCGGCCGGGCAGCTCGAGTTTCGAAATTGCTCGTCCTGGGACATCACCGGCTTTATGCAGAATGTGGCGAACATGCCCGTTATGGATCAAAGCAGCATGGGAGGGCCCTTCGATTTTGACTTGGACTGCACGCGCGAGGATCTGGCGAATCACGATTGGGAAAAGGTGAAACCAGCGTTCGAGCGAATTGGGCTGGAATTGGTGGCCACGAACATGCCCATGAGAATGCTGGTGGTCGAAAAAGCGAAGTGAACCCCGGAACGCGGAGCACCAGCTCGGCCTGTTTGGAAAACCCAACGTGCCGAGCTGGTGTTCGGCGCTCCTCACCGCGGATTCATTGGAGCGCACCAGTGCGGGAGTCGCGAGTTACGCCGCCGGGCTTATATACTTGACAATCCAAACCTAAAACGGCTTAATGGCCGGCATGAAAGCGCAACCAGCCGAGGAGCAGGAGCAATTAACCCTCAAAACTCTTTCCAAGGAATACGCCAGCGAGAGCAAGGCGCGTGCGCTTCTGGAATCAATGCTTTGGCCCGATGGCCCGGTATGCCCGCATTGCAAGAATCACACTGAGAAACCGATTTACAAAATCACACCTGGCAAGGACAGCAAAGCGCCGACACGTTCCGGGCTCTATAAATGCGGCGCATGTCGCAAAGGTTTCACGGTGACAGTCGGAACGATATTTGAGGGGAGCCATATCCCGATTAGCACTTGGCTAATGGCAATCTTCATTATTTGTTCATCGAAAAAGTCTGTCAGTTCAAAGCAGGTTGAACGCATGTTGGGCGTCACGTACAAAACAGCGTGGTTTATGACGCATCGCATCCGTCACGCTATGACGCCTAACCATTGGGCGATACCGAAACTGAGTGGCACGGTGGAAGTAGATGAAACATTCGTTGGCGGCAAAGGTGATTTCAGAACTAAAACGGCTCGCCACACTCCCGTTGTGGCATTGATTGAACGCGATGGCCCGGCACGGGTGAAGGTGGTTGCCAGTGTCACGCAGAAAAACTTGGGGCAAGTGCTGTATGAATGCGTGGATAAATCCGCCGTGGTGAACACCGATGAACACCCGGCATATCGCAAGCCGCTTAAAGAGTACAAAGCGCATCATGCCGTGAATCATTCCAAGGTGGAATATCACCGCACAAACCCCGATGGCACGATTTGCACCACCAATTCCGCTGAATCATTTTTCTCCTTGCTTAAGCGCGGAGTTTTCGGCGCGTGGCATCATGTATCGCCCGAACATCTCCCTAAATACGCGAACGAATTCGCTTTCCGTTGGACGCATCGCAAGGTGACGGATGGCGAGCGTATGGAAACATTGATGCCGTTGGTTATCGGAAAACGCATGATGTACCGTCAGCCTAAAACTGGCGTGCATTGTATGCCGCTGGTAAGACCTTCACTTGGCTTGTAAGGGGCAAGCCAAAGCGCCGCAGGATTAGCAATCGCTGGATAACGCGCCGCAATCGCGGCATACGTCGTTATTTGCGACGCGCTCGCAAGCGGGTATATCTCTCCAAGTGGCGCGAACGCCTGCGCGTTGAATCCCGTTGCCATGAATGCGGCGGGAAAAGCGATATAAACCCAAAGAGGAGAAGGCCATTTTACTATTGTCCAGCGTGCCGCGATAGGATTCGCGAGTGGCAAAAGCTAATCATGCGAAAGCGGAGACGCTGGGGGATCGCCAAATAAAAACCGGAAACAAAAATACGGTTGAATCTAAGCCCGGATATGGTGCTTGCGGAAGGCATGGGGAAAGCGTCTTATTTACCGCACTGCGTTTGTTTAGCCCGCATTCGCGCATGCAATGAAAGAAGAAAAGTCCTCGCCAATTCAGCAGGTAATAGACGGATTCTGGAAAGGCATTGGCGCAGGGATTGCGGGAGGATTTCTGTTGGTATTGGGGAGACTACTACAATACATAAAATTAATTCCAGGTGAAGCGGTGCGTTGGGTATCAAATTTGATACCAACCCAAAAAGGAGCAAGCACAGCATCCCATCTATTATGGAGGTTCGGATTAGGGGTAATAGTGGTTTCATTTTTCTACGTCTTTTGGCGCGAGAACAAATACGTTTCCCGCATGTATAAAAAGCGGGATGCGCTTGAATTGGGACTTTTGAAACCGGAAGATTTAACACCCGAAGAATTCACGTTTATCCATTCGCATTGGCCGGAATTATTCATTAACCATAACGCGCCTTACAGCGGTCGAGCAACGTGACTTGATTGGCATATACGATTGAACCAAAGTCAAATAAACAGGAGCAAAACCATGATTAAAATAACCACCAGTATGAAGTTCGACGGGTTTAGTGATGATGAGATACGAAAAGCAAAAGAAGCTGCCATTAAAGAAGAGTTAAGAAAGCGGGGGCTTTCCCATCTAACCGTAAAATCAAAAGGCGGAGACGAATTTGAAATCGAAGGGGGAAGTGAGACCGATATCACTCGTGCCGAGGATGTTCTTGGCGGCGGTGATGCTTCAACGGAGATTTCAAAAAGCGAGATTCGTAAGAAACCAAAACAATAGCCTCAAAAACAAATCGTCCGCATTTCTTTCCATTGATAATCGCCGCTTCTGTTTTAACGACCTTTCGGCTTATTACAATCTCGTCGCCATGCAGTTTTAGTTTCGTTGGCATTCATAAAAAATAGCCAGTCAACCCTGTACGTCCAGCCAACCCCTTTGACTTTGCGCCGTTTTCAGTAAATTATTCAGCATGACTGAAGGCGATGATTTGAAGATGGCGCGGGGCGATTTCAAGAACGCACTCAAGCGTATTTTGTCCGCTCCGGTTCATCCGACCTCCCGCAAAGCAAAGGCGAAAAAGCCCGCCAAAAAGCCTCGCCGCGCCAAGGGCTGAAAAAACCCTCATCCCACCCGCTCGTTATCGGCAAATCTGCGACTTTGTGGGATTGCGAAAGATATAAGCCCGTACGCCGCTGTAACCAGTACTGGTGACTGGAGGCTCGGCGAGGGGGTGATACTCTGATAACGTCATTGGATGCAAAAACGCAGTGTTCCGTGTGTGTTGAGGCGTATGTCTGCGGCGCCGCATCAGTGTGTTGTTCGTAGTGAGCGCGATTAATTTAAGCGCTTGTTCTCAAAAGAGGCCGGAGTAGTGTCCGGCCTCTTTTCTTTTTTTTAACGAATTTTTGGAAAAGCACTTGCGCTGAGGAAAAGCTGGTGCATTATTTAGCCCGCTTCTGGAACGCGGGGTGGAGCAGCCCGGTAGCTCGTCAGGCTCATAACCTGAAGGTCCTAGGTTCAAATCCTAGCCCCGCAACCAATTCCTAGGCTTGGTTGGCCATCATTCGTCAGCAAGATGGCGGCGGCGGACGTGCGATTCTCGACGCACAATTTTTCCAGAATCTTTTCCACATGCTTTTCCACCGTGCGCACGTTGGCCTTTAAAATGATGGCAATTTCCCGATTGGTTTTTCCCGCCGCCAGCCAGCGGGCAATTTCTGATTCGCGCGGCGTCAATTTCCAGTTGGCTGGCTGCGGGTCATCCACTGCCCCGCGCGCGCGCCACGCCGCATTGCGGTGGGCCAATTCAATGTGCGGGCGCAGCAGATTTAAAATCAGGCGGTCGCGTTCACTGAAATTCCCGCGCTGATTGGCCAGGCAGATGCCGCCAACAGTATTCGGCCCGAAATCCGTGGGCATGCCCAACAGCCGATCGACCCGCACCTCGTGGTAAAATCGCTGATAAATATCCGTCCGGCGAAATTGATGCACGGTTTGGAAGTCTGAAAGCAGCAGCGCGCTCCAATCGCCTGTACGCACGAAATATTTCGGAAACGGATGATCCAGCAACGCTTCTTCGGAAAAATGCTCCATCTCCGGCGTGACCTGGCCCGACGGATCAATTGTGCCCACTATTTTTCCGCGGCCCGTGGCGGGAGAAAATTTGACTTCTTGCAGGAAAAAATGGTCAACCGGGATGATGCTCAACAGAATTTCCGGCAGCGCGTGACGGAACGTTTCCAAATCGCGGCATTCGTGCAATGCCAGCACGGCTCGCTGGAAAGCGTCAAAATCTTTGGGCGACAGGCGCACGGTTCAATGTTTCCACAGTACGTAAACTTACGTATGTTATTGCGGGGCACGTTGATGCTATTAAATAGTGAGAATGAACAAGTCTTATCCCCCTGGCAATAACAAAGATTGCATAAAAAGGGCTGACGATGCTTTCCGGCGTGTGGCTCCGTTCATTGTCAAAACGTTCGTGGCCGCCAGCACGTGCGTTTTGCTGGCGATGCCCGCGCTGGCGGTAACCCGGGGTTGGACTGGAGCGGTTAACGGCAATTGGAGCGAGCCGGGGAATTGGGACCCGGCGGGTGTCCCACAGTATGGAGACCTTCTGTATTTCTGGGATGGCGTAAGTGTTTCCCATACTACCATGGTGAACGACATCCCGAATTTGTCCTGCACCCTGGCATTCGATAATACCAGCCACGATTTCTTTTTAAGCGGCAACGCGATCAATGTATCCGAGGTCGATGCCGTCCCTGGCAACGCCTCGCTCACTGGCTACGATCAAAAGGTCACGATCGCTTGTCCGCTCGTCTTTCCCAACGGCGGAACGATTGATGTCGGCCCGGCCGCGGCCGCGGATTTGGGTGAGAACAAGGAAACGCTCAACCTGAATGGCGGAATCCAGGTGGGAAGCGGGAAGACGATCTTCATTCACGCGGAAGGAAACGCCGGGATGAGCGGCCACGTTTACATTGTGGGCGCGCTTTCAGGCAATGGCGATGTGTCGGCGCACACGGATGAGGTTGATGGCAGCACCAAAGGTTCGATTGAGTTCGACAGCGCCGCGAATGGCACACTTGGCGGCCGGCTCTGGCTTTCCACCGATGGAGATACGACGATTGATTTCAACCAGCCGCCTGGGGTCGCGATCGCTCCTTTCGTGGGCGTCCATAATGGCGCGACGGCCAATCTCCGGATCGAGCAGACCGACCAGAGCGGCACGACGCTCGACATTGAATCTGGGGGCAGGCTTTTTATCAGTGGAGAAAATGCGACCTTCGACCGTGTCAGCATGCAAAATAGCGCGAGTGATTCGCAGGCCTCGACATTGAACACGCAAAACTTTCTGCTCGGCCTCAACGGCGGCATCATCGCCGCCTGTAATAATGACACCTACAGACCGACGATCCAGGGACGGCTAAACTTAAATGGACCTGAGCTCATCGAGCTTGGCGGCACGGCAACGGTCGGTCTGGACATTCCCGCGGATATCGAAGGCGACGGGTTCCAAAAATACGGCAACCCGACTCTGATTCTGGAAGGCACGAACACCTTCACCGGCACGGCCGAAGTGGATGAAGGGACTTTGGACGTGCGAAATCCGAATGCGCTCAGTTCCGGCGGCGCCGACACCCTCATCAACGGCGGTTTGCTCCTCCTGCGCAATTCGATTTCCGGCGTGACGCTCACCGCCGGGAGTGAAAGCCTCAACGCGGATAATGCGGATTTCCCGGGCGCTTCGATGGAACTGATTTCGGCCAATCCCATCGCTTGGAGCGGGCCGGTGGTTCTGGATACCAATCTGGACCTGTTCGGCGACGATATCACGTTTTCCGGCACGATCAGCGGCGGCGGCGGGTTGGGCTTTTTCAATCTCGGCACGGCTCAGATCACAGGCGGTTCGCCAAACACGTTTGGCGGCGAATTGTTGGCGCGCTGCCCATTATTGGAATTGAACAAGTCCGACGGTATCGCTGCTTTCGCCGGGCCGCTCGACGTGGGCGGCGGCTTTGGCGGGCCCTTTGAAGTTCGCTGGCTGCAATCGAATCAAGCTTTGGGCGCCAAACTGGAAGTCGATGCCAATGGCGTGGCCAATCTTAATAATTACAATGACTCCCTGACCCCAATTGTGCTCGATGGCGGTGAGGTGGACACTGGTTTGGGAATGCTTACGTGCAGTCAGGTGACGACCATTTCCAATATTTCGACAGCCGTCATCAACGGCAATATCCAATTGTCCAAGGGGAACGACACGTTTGAGATTGCCGACGGCGCCGCCGAACCGGACCTGCTGGTCAATGCCGCCATGTCCGGCCACCTGAGTTCCCTTAGCGCTTTTTTTAAGACCGGCCCCGGCACACTGGCGTTGGCTGGCGCGAACACGTTCACGGGAGATTTGATCGTGGAGCAAGGAACAGTGAGCGCGGAAAACAACTCGGCCCTGGGCGACACGGTCGCTACGTGTGAAATTGTCATCGGCGCAAAGGTCCAACTCGACACCAGCACCATTGCCAACACCTTCTCAATAACCGGACAAGGCGGGGTCGGCCCGAACGCGACCATTTTTTGCACGAACGGTTCCTGCACTCTATCCGGCTTGATTGACCTGGGCACGCCACTCACCGTCGACGTTTCGTCGACAGCTTCGATCTCATTGACCGGCGTCATTACGGGCCAAAGTTCTTTGACCAAAACCGGCGCGGGGACGCTCACGCTTGCCGGTTCCAGTCCCAACAATTTTTCCGGTGACGTGACCAATCAATCCGGTCTGCTCTATTTGTCCAAGAGCGGCGCCACGCCCATTGCCGTGCCTGGAAATCTGATCCTCGGCCCCGCGCCGGCCGATGAGGCGGCATCCGCGATTCTCCTCAGTCCGAATTCCATTGGAGGCGCAGTGACCGTCAATGCCAATTCGGCTTTGAACTTAAACGGCCGAAATCAAACCCTCTCTCAATTGGCCCTGCATGACGGAGGCAATGTTTACACGGGCACGGGCCAGTTGATCCTGGCCAGCGGCGCGACGGTTTCGGTCGGCTCGCTGAGTTCGGGCATTAGAGGCGGTTTGCGGGCCAGCGCGTCCATTCAGGGCAATATTGAACTGACGCCGAACGGCGCCCCGGTGAACTTTGACATCAGCCCGTACGAATCCATTCTAGTTCACGCCAGCGATGCCGAATTGGAAGTGCCGGCCACGATTTCCGTGAACGGCGCGGAAAACCCGAATCTTGCGGCGGCGGGCATTACCAAAAACGGCAGCGGTCGAATACGCCTGAGCGGCGCCAATACTTACACCGGCGCGACAACCGTCAATGGGGGCATTCTGCAAGTCGACGGCAGCCTCGGCGCCGATAACAATGTCTTCGTCAATTCCGGCACGGTCAAAGGCGACGGCAGTCTTGGCACGGTCTATTTGCAAGGCGCTTCGGCCACGCTGGAGCCGGGTGATGGCCCGGGAAGTTTGACCGGTGATTTGGACGTCTTCGGCAGCGGTTTCAGCGGCGTGTTCGATGTGGAACTGAATGGCCCAACGCCGGGTTCCCAATATGACCAACTCAAAACCACCTATGTCAACCTGAACGGCATCCGCCTGAACGCCTCGGTTGGTTATGTGCCGGCCACCAACGATCAGTTCACCATCATCGCTGATTCCGGCGTTCTCGCCCCGAACGGCACATTTGCCGGCTTGCCCGAAGGCGCCGCGCTAAACATTGGCGGCCAGGTCTTCCACATTACCTATCACGGCGGCGCCGGCCATGACGTGGTGCTCACGGAAATTGGCCCGCTGGTGATTCCGCAATTAACCATCGAACCCGCGGGCGCCAACCTCGTCCGCCTGCTCTGGCCCACCAACGCGCTGGCGTTCGAACTCCAATCCACCACCAATCTCGAAAATCAGGACGCGACCAATTGGCTCACGATTTCCTCTTCGCCGGTGATCGATGGAACTAATAACGTGGTCACCAATGCCGTAAATGGCGCGGACAGATTTTATCGCTTGTTTGCTCAGTAACCGGTAACCCCAATTCGGCCGGTGCAATTATTGACGAAGCGCGCCGGCAGGTTGCGAAATATGTAGGGCTGGAGCGGGTTGGTCTGTTGTTCGACCGGCTCCATTTTCCAAATTTGTAGGAGTTTAATGAGAATGAGCCCATTGCTGGCCGGGCGCCCAAATGCGGAATTCGCCGCTGCAATGCAGCATGCCCAACATATAAAGAAGGCCGTCGTAGTAGCGGTAGGTGCCGTCCGGCACCGGGGCGTTCCAAAGAGCGGCGGCGTATTTTTTGGCGAATGGCTTGGTGGCGGCGAGAGCGGCCACGGCATTCATGGCCACCAGACCGGTGGAGTGGTCCTTGGAAAGCTGGCGGCCATCCAGCGTGAATTGGTTTCCGTAGCCGGCAAAGTCGTGGGAGTTGAAAAAGGAGAGCAACCGGTCGCTCAACTTCTGTTCGCGCGGGTCCGCCGCCCACCAGGACCAATCGACGGACCAATTCATCGCCACGCGCCACGCATCGAACCGAAAATTCTGCGAGCCGGAATGTCCCCATGGCCGGCCATCGAAGTTCGCATAATCAGGGGAAAGCCCGGTGACAGGATTGACGGTTTCTTCAAAAAGTTTGCGGCTGGTCACTGCGGCAGCATGCCAGAATTCAAGCTCTTCGGGAGGTCCCCAGCGCGACCAAAGTTCATAAAATGCGGGCAATTGGTAGGAAGGATCGGTCGGGCAATCGCTATTGAGGTCGGCGCTGAAGCGGACCATTTTTTGGACGGGATCGAAAAGCGCCCGGCCGGTTTGATCGCCGTGGATGGTTTTACCGGCAATTGGCTGGCGATTTTTGAGGTTGGAAAGAAGATGGTCGGCTTGCGCCTTGTAATTATAGAGGCCATGGCCGTCGCCCCAGCGGCCTGACGCGAAGTATAACGCCGTGACGAAATATTCCTCCCCATCGGGCGCGGGCATTTCATCATTGGGCTGGCCGTTGGTGCGCATGGACCAGGAGAAATAACCTTCGGCGGGGTGATTGGTTGCGTCGTGATACATGAACGTTCGCGCCCAGTTCCACAATGCGTCAAATTCGGCTTTTTTGTTCAATTCCACCGCAATCATCATCCCGTAAGACATGCCTTCAGAGCGAACGTCTTGATGGGCAACATCCATCACGTAGGCGAGGGAGCCATTGGAATTCGTGCCAGCGGGAAAATAGACCGACTGGTTGGTCGCATTGCCGTGGAACAATTGTTCAAAAGCGGCATCGATTTTGAGCCGGCATTCGGATTGGGAACGGCCGGATTCAGCGAAAAGATTGCGGTAATCGCCAGTGGCGAACGCCCCGTGTCCGGCAGCTTCTGCGCGGCTGCATAGCACCAGGAAAAAAGCGGCAAGGCCTAAAAAAGTGAACAAACCATGGTGCCGGCCAAACTGCGGGAACACCCGAATTCTGCGGTATTTCTTCTGTTGCACAGGCATTTGTCGCCCTCTCCGTTTGACGCGCGGCGGGTTTCCTAGTCGGGAGGCAGGTTAAACGGACTTTGGTAGTGAGCCTATACGACGTTCATCGTATCGCGGAGGGGTTAGTTCAAAAAGGCATTGCTTTTTGCCTAAAAATGATGAGTATTGCCGTTGACGTAAAAATACGACATTTGTCGGATACCCGCGCCAGGGAGCCGTGTGGCATGATTGCCCACACATGTTCCCGCAAAAAATGCGAAGAGACGGCTTCCCGCCTTTGTCATTAAACCCAAATAACATCCCATTATGAAAATCAGTAGCGCTAAGATTCGGCTGCTCGTGTCCGCCTGTCTGCTTTCAGCGGCGACTGCAGTTTTTGGCCAAACCACCTATACCTGGACCGGCTTAGGCGATGGAGTGACGATTACCGACACCAACAACTGGAGCCCGAAAGCGCTTCCCAGTGGCGCTTCGCAGGATACCGCGTTGTGGGATGGTCAGACCACGAGCAATCTGGTGCTTCACTATGGCAGCGTCTCGCTGCCCTCAACGGGTTTTAACACACTCGGCATCTTTCTTAGCCTCAGCGCCAATCAAACCAATTCAGTCCAGCTCATCTGCCCCAGCGGCGTTTCCGCGGGCATCGGGATCTGGGAAATCAATCTCGACCCCGGCGCCGGAGCTTTCATCCTGGGCGATACCTCGGGGAACAACCTGAAGTGCTTTGGCCGCCCGGCGGGTGCGGTCCATCCTTTTATCAATAATTCAACCAACCCGGCCATCATCAATCCGAGCTGCGAGTGGCAGGCGGGTGGCGGCAATGGATACACCTATGATTTTCAAGGCACCGGCAACTGGTATGTGACCAACTACTTGATGCCGGACAACGGCTCGTTCAGCCCGAATACTGTCCAAGTGGATGGCCCGGGCACGTTGTTTTGGAGCGCAGGCAAGACGGGAGCTTATAATCCCAATAGCGCTCTCGCCACTATTGCCATCAACGGCGGCGCGTTGGTCATGGAGAGTTCGGGGCTGCTTCCCAACCCGCCCAATGAGCCGATTGCCAATAACGGCCTGTTTGTTTTTGACGCTGCGGGGCAAGCCCAAACCATGAGCGGATCGATCAGCGGTATTGGCGACCTCGTGGTCAGCAATGGAACGCTGACGCTTTCGGGACAGAATTCTTACACGGGAACGAATATTCTCGCGGGCGGCGAATTGATTGTCGCGAGTGCTGAAAATCCTTTCACTTCCGGCCCGCTCGGTATTTCACCGGTGGCGGTGACGTTTGACGGCGGCGTTCTTGGATTCAGCGTGAACAACGTCGTCGATTATTCAGGGCAATTTGATACCACAGCCGGCCAGCAATACAAGTTTGACACCGGCGGCCAAAACGTGGCCTTTACGAACGAGGTCGGATTGAGCAGCAGCGGCGGGACGCTCCTGAAACTCGGTTCCGGCACGCTCACGCTGGCAGGTCCGAGCACTTACACCGGAGACACGACGGTGGGAGTTGGACGCCTTGTATTCCAGGGTCTCAAGAGCGGTTCCGGTAACATTATCGTTTCCAACAGCGCCACTCTGGGCGTGTTTGCCTCGGCCGCGCTGGCTCCCGCCACCCTGACGCTCGGAAACGGCGGGACGGTCATTCTTGATTTCAATGATGTGAGCAGCACCACGACCCCGCTGATCAACGCGGCTACTCTCGCGGCCCCCGGCCCCGTGACCATCAATGTCAACAGTGGCTCCCTGACTCCGGGACAAAGCTATCCCTTGCTGAAGTGGACCAGCGGCGCCGCGCCGGCAGTGACTCTCGGCATTTTGAACGGCTTTATCGGCACGCTCTCGACCAACGGCAACACGATCCAGGTGAACATCACGGCCACCGCTTACAAGTGGACGGGCGCGGTCAATGGCACCTGGGACACGACGACGGCAAATTGGTTGCAGAACGGCGTCTCGGCGATCTTTGCCAATGGCGGTCCGGTGCTGTTTGACGATAGCGCGACAGGCGCGACCAACATCACGGTTTCGGGTGTGGTTCAGCCCACGAGCGTTTCGGTGAACGTCAGCACCAATCCCTACAGCATTGCCAGCACCTCCGGAAACGATATCGGCGGAAGCGCGAGTTTGCTCAAGGCGGGCGACGGCACACTGACCCTTTCGGGCGGCGCCAATACGTATACCGGCGTCACTACCGTCAGCGGCGGCACGTTGATTGTGGGCGCACTGGCCGACGGCGGCACGGCGAGCGACATTGGCGCGGCCGGCAATAACGCGACCAACCTGGTGATTGACGGAGGCACGTTGCAATTCACCGGCAGTGGCGCGAACATCGACCGCCTCTTTACCCTCGGCACCGGCGGCGGCACGATCGACGATGAAGCCTCGGCCCCGTGGGTGTTCAACAACACCGGCGCACTCGGCTATACCGGCAATGGACCGCGCGGATTGACGTTGCATGGCAGCGGCACGGATACGAACACCTTCGCGCCAGTCATTGCCGACAACGGCGGCCCCACTTCGTTAACGAAGAACGGCCCCGGCTTGTGGATAGTGACCGGAAACAACACTTATTCCGGCGTGACCACCATCGCCAACGGCACCTTGCAAGTGGGCAATGGCGGTTCGACCGGCGCGATCGGGAGCGGCGGCGTTGTGAATGACGGCAGCCTCGACTTTGACCGCACCGGTTCGGTGACGGTGAGCGGCGCCATCAGCGGCACGGGCGCGGTGACCAATGACGGCACCGGCACGGTCATCCTGGCGAACAATAACACCTACACCGGCGGTACGACAATCAACGCGGGCACCGTGCAAATCGGGAATGGCGGTTCCACCGGACAGCTCGACAGCAATTCCTCCATAACCAACAACGGCACGCTGATCTTCAATAGTTCAGGCACGTTCGTCATGAACGGCAACATCAGCGGCAACGGCCAGGTGATTAAACATGGCGGCGGTTTGTTGAAACTGCTCGGCACGTTGAGCTACAACGGCGGTACAACCATTGACGCAGGCGGCAACTTGCAAATCGCTCAGGGCATTCAGGGTGTTTACTCCGGCACTGGCACAATCACCAACAACGGCACGCTGACATTCATCCGCCAGGACAACAACGTGTTCGGCATCACCAATAACATCATTGGCAACGGCCGTGTGGTTATTGATGTCAATAACCCGAACAATGGCGATACGACGTTCCTGGGTGTCAACACCTACACGAATAATACCCGCATCAACGGCGGCGGCCTGATCCTCGGTGACGGTGTGACGCCCGGCGCGGGCAGCATCGTCGGCAATGTGGTCATGACGAACCATAGCGACTTCGCCGGCAACGACACGGCCAGCCAGCTCGTCTTCAATCACCCGGCAGGTGACGATATCACCTTCGCCGGCAATATCACGGGCCAAGGCAGCCTGAACCAGGGCGGCAGCGACCTTGTGACGTTGACCGGAAGCAATGCCTACACCGGCACGACAACCATCACGAACACGGGCACGGCTCCGTTTGGCGGGTTGGTTCTCAGCAATAATGGCACGCTTGGAAGCGGCGCCATGACGCTGGAAGGCGGCCTGATCTTCAACCGCGCGTCCGGCAGCAGCTACACCTACGCGCCCACCATTTCCTCAACGACTGCCAATGGGTTGATCGTTCAGGAAGGCGCGAACAGCACCGTCACCCTGAGCGGCCCGAACACGAACTACCTTGGAATCACGGTGGTCAGCAACGGCACGCTGGTTGATTTCCAGACCGGCGGCGACGTTGACCTGTCCGGCGGCACGCTGGTGGCGGGTTCGGCCACGGGCATTGGAACGTTGCAGATTGGCGGCAATCTGAACATGACCAACGGCACTCTCCAGGTGAACTTGAACAAGTCGCTGGCGCAACTGAACAGCATGGTGGTGATGAGCAACGCGGTCAGCACCGGGCTCACCAGCGCGACCTATGTTGGCGGAACATTGAACCTGGTCAACGTCGGCCCCGCTTTGCAGGTGGGTGACAAATTCACCATCTTCAATGTGCCGGTCACCGGCGGCGGCGCGATGCCGATCACCTCGTCAGGCGCCACGTTCAACAACAACCTGGCGGTGGACGGCTCAGTTACCGTGGCCTCGGTCACGCAGGCAGTGCCCCCCAAGATCAACCAGATCACGCTGGTCAACGGCACGAATATCGTGATTACCGCGACGAACAATACGGGCTCGGCCAGCGGCACATGGACGTTGCTCGCTACGAATAACCTGACGGCGCCGCTCTCAACCTGGCCGGTGATCAGCACCGGAAGTTTCGGCACTGGCGGCAGCGTGTCGATTACGAACACGGTGAGCGGAACGAACCGGTTGTTCTACATCCTGCGGACACCGTAAGGCGAATGTCATGGCGCGGGGCGTTGCCGCAAGCAGCGCCCCGCGACTACTGCCCGAGCGGCAGATAATGGTTTCGGTCGGCGGAGGCTGGAGGAGGTCTTTAATTGGTCAAAACAGAGGGTGAACAGAAACGAGAATCGATATGTCGCACGAAAAGCAAAATAAAATCGATCGCGGCTTCACTTTGATCGAACTGCTGGTGGTCATCGCCATCATTGCCATCCTGGCGGCGATGTTGCTGCCGGCTCTGGCCAGCGCAAAATTTCGCGCGCAGGTGGTCAACTGCACCTCAAATTTCAAGCAGTGGGGAGAGATGGCGAATATGTATGCGGTGGATTCACAGGATTTTCTTCCGGGCGAGGACCCGAGATTGGCTCTTGCGGGAGCTGGTGAACACAATGTGTGGGATGTGACGACTAATTTCATTCCCGCCATCGCCAATTATGGCCTGACCGTTCCGATGTGGTTTTGTCCGGCGCGGCCACGGGAAACAACCGCACAATACAACAACGCAGTGCAGGTGTTGGGGCATCAGATGGAAAACGTCAACGATCTCAACGCGTATTTGTGGAGTTACTTCGGATCAGCGCAGTCGGGCTCTTTTGTCATCATGAATCACAACTTGTGGGTGCAGCGTTCACAATTTGGCGTTACGTGTCCAAGTACAAATTCCACTCAAGTGTTTGCCGGAACTGATCCGCAGATATATGGCTGGCCAAGGAAAACAACAGATCGCGCTGCCGGCGTAGTGCCCATTATCAGTGATGGATGTTTTTCCGGTTACGACAGTATTCCGGCCGGCAAAGCGGTGGCCGATATCAATACGAGATTTGCCAACAATTCCACCAAGCTCATCACGGCCCAAAAATATTCCGGCCATTGCGTTGGAACGCGGTTGAAATCCGTGAATGCAACATTTTCAGATGGTCATGTGGCACTGCGCACCGGAAGTGCAATTCAGTGTGTGTACTATAACGGTGCCGACGCCTACTGGTTTTATTAGCGCCTGACGAATATACGCGACCGCACTGATGAGTGCATTGCCGACAAATCCAAAGGGTCGGCGCCGCTTGATGGATGAGCGGAAGAGAGCGTTTACGTTAATTGAGCTTCTGGTGGTGATCGCGATCATCGCGATCCTGGCGGCGATGCTCCTGCCGGCGCTGGCTTCCGCGAAATTTCGCGCGAAGGCGGCCAATTGCACTTCCAATTACCGCCAGTGGGGACTGGCGATAAACATGTACGCCAATGACAACGACGGCAAGTTCCCGCGCTTCGACGATTTCATGTGCAACAATACCTGGGACCTCTGCCCGAGCATGATTTACGCGCTCGGGCCGTATGGCTTGACGGTGCCGATGTGGTATTGCCCGGTGCGTCCGGACGATTTCAGCGGGCCGTTGAAAGGAGCGCCGTCCGCAACGGTCCCGGGCGGTGACGACACATGGGCCCGATTGCCGGCCGGCATCGGTCTCGGGCACGGATTGAGCAGCCTCCAAGATTTGCATTCGGCGGTCGTGCGCGTCTTTAGCGGGAGCACGAATGGACCGATCAATACACAATTGGCGGTCTGTTACCACGCGTGGTGGGTCCCGCGCATCGGCAGCACGGGATATCCGACGCCGTACCCGAACATTACCGTGGACGGGCAGAAGCAGTTCTGGCCGGCAAAACAAACGGACTTGCATGCGGGGACGCTGCCGATTCTAACCGATCGCGCCGCCAGCAGCACCAGCGCAAATCCCGCGCTGCTGGGCAATGGCGCCGGCCATCCGTACAATGGCAAATTGAAGTCCATGAATCTTTTGTTTGGTGATGGCCACGTGGAAGCGCACAGCGGGGCCGTTGTGCAGATGAATTATTTCGGGAACTATTACAACTTCTATTGAAGCGCCACGGGTTACGCTTCTTCCTGCAATGACGTTCAAGGATGCCGGGATTTCGCAATATGAATGGTCATCGCATCGAGGGTCCGACATAATGACCGCAGGGCAGATGGCGAATGTAATGCGGATTTTCAATCTGCCGTATCGCGGATTTATAATCCGCAGCGCGTGAAAACTGCCGGTGGGTGGAGGCGAACGACGCGCCGGCGGAGTGCCATGCCGCAGATTGCAGCCGGTTCGCTTCGCTGACCAACATCATCGAGACAATCGCATAATGACAAGATATTCCTCGAACCGCTTTCTAAGCATTTTTCCGTTTTTGTTTTTCCTTGGCCTCACCTGCGCCTGCTTTGTTGCCGCCGCGGGATCGCCGCGCGAGCGGGTGAGCATTGATGATAACTGGCGGTTCACCAGGGGAGATCCAACCAACAATACGGTCAGCCTGCTTTATGACGTGCGTCGCGAAGTCGCCGTGCGGCGGTTGGCGGAAGCGGAGGTGGACGGCAATTCCTCGAGCGCGGTGACGAACAGCGATACGAATTCAGCTCCGGAAGCAGTGATCAAGCAATGGATTCTCCCAACTGGAAATGATTTTATCAAAGACCCGGCGCGGCGATTCGTTCGTCCACCGGGAAATCCCGGCGACGGAGTGCCCTATGTGCAGCCGGATTTTGATGACAGTTCGTGGCAGCACGTGAATTTGCCGCACGATTGGGCGATTGAAGGGCCGTTTACCCATGCGGGCGGAGGCGGAATGGGGCGGCTGCCGACAGCGGGCATCGGCTGGTATCGGAAGAAATTGGATATTCCGACAGCGGACGCCGGCAAAAGCATTTTCCTGGATGTGGACGGAGCGATGTCCTACGCGACGGTCTGGTTGAATGGAAAATTGGTCGGCGGCTGGCCATACGGCTACGCATCGTGGCGGGTAAATTTGACTCCTTACGTGAAATTTGGCGGAGCCAATGAACTCGTCATCCGTCTGGATAATCCGCCCAATTCATCGCGTTGGTATCCGGGCGCGGGGATTTACCGCAACGTGTGGCTCGTCAAAACTGAGCCGTTGCATGTGGCGCATTGGGGCACTCAGTTGACGACACCGGAGGTTTCGCGGGCCAAAGCGGCCGTGAATTTAAAAGTGACGATTGACAACGACTCGAAATCGGCGGAAAAAGCGCGCGTGACAACGGAGATTTTCTTTTTGGACGCAAAGGACCATAAATCCGGCAGCGCTGTGGCCAAAATCGCGCCCGTGGAACTCGATGTTGCGCCCGGTGGGGACGCAACGGCTGAGGGCAATGCCGCGATTATGAATCCGAAGCTGTGGGGCCCGCCGCCGGCTCAGAAGCCGAATCGATACGTTGCGGTGACCACCGTCACGCAGGACGGCAAAGCGGTGGATGTTTACGAAACGTCGTTTGGGATTCGGACCCTCAAGTTCGATCCGAATGCCGGCGTGTTCGTGAACGGCAAGCATGTCCCGTTGAATGGTGTTTGTGACCATCACGATTTGGGCGCGCTGGGCGCGGCGCTGAATTATCGCGCGTTGCAGCGTCAACTGCAGATGCTACAGGAAATGGGGTGCAATGCGATTCGCACCAGCCACAATCCGCCCGCGCCGGAACTGCTCGAACTGGCGGACAAGATGGGTCTCCTGGTAATGGACGAATCGTTTGATGTGTGGTTTCGGCAGAAAACGCCCTTGGATTTTCACCTGATTTTTGCCGGCTGGCATGAGCAGGATTTGCGGGCGCAGTTGCGCCGGGACAGGAACCATCCATCCGTCATCCTGTGGAGCATCGGCAATGAAGTTGGCGAGCAGTACACCGACACGAACGGCGCCGCTGTGGCGAGGCAGCTCACTGAAATCGTGCGGGAAGAGGATCCGACCCGGCCCACAACCACCGCGATGAACTGGTCGCGTCCAACCGACCCGCTGCCGGCGGTGGTGGATGTCATCGGATTGAATTACCAAGGCGCAGGCATTCGCAAAATCCCGGGGAAATATCCGGAGTTTCACGCGCAGTTCCCGGACAAATTGATTATTGGCAGTGAAACGGCGTCCGCGCTCAGCAGCCGAGGCGAATATATTTTTCCCGTGACGAGCTCGAACAGCGCGCCGGTGGGGCGGAATTCCGGTGAAGACGTGTCGCGGCATCAAGTGAGCGCGTATGAATTGTACGCCGCATCTTTTGGTTCCTCGGCGGACAAGGTGTTTGCCTCGCAAGACAGCCATCCGTACGTGGGCGGCGAATTCGTGTGGACAGGCTGGGATTATTTGGGCGAGCCGACGCCGTTCGATACCTCGCGCAGTTCGTATTCGGGCATCATTGATCTCGCCGGTTTCAAGAAAGACCGGTTCTACCTTTATCAGGCGCATTGGCGGCCTGATTTTCGCATGGCGCACATTTTGCCGCATTGGACCTGGCCGGAACGCGTGGGGCAGGTGACGCCGGTGCATGTGTTCACTTCAGGCGATGAAGGAGAATTATTTCTTAACGGAAAATCGCTTGGCCGGAAAAAGAAAGGCCCTTATGAATATCGACTCCGGTGGGACGACGTTATATATGAACCGGGAACGCTCAAAGTGGTCACATATAAGAACGGAAAAAAATGGGCCACGGCGGAAATGAAGACTGCGGGAAATCCCGCGAAATTGGAATTGAAATCCGACCGCAAAGAAATCAGAGCGGACGGTCGCGATTTGTCTTTTGTGACGGTGACGGTGCAGGACAAAGCTGGGATTACCGCGCCGCGCGCGGATAATCGGATTTATTTTGAGATCGAAGGTCCGGGTGAAATCGTGGCCACCGACAACGGCGACCCCACAGATTTTGAGCCGTTTCCGTCGCACGACCGGAAGGCCTTCAACGGCCTTTGTTTGGTCATCGTGCGAGGGAAGCCGGGACAGGCGGGCGAGATTAAACTGACGGCAAAAGCGGATGGATTGAAAGCCGGATCGGCGCGGATTAAAACGCAATAGAACTGAATAGCATGAAACAAATACCTCTGATGTTGATTTTCACAATGGCTGCGGCATCCGCCCTGGCCTCGGGCGGGACGTTCACGATCGATGCGGCCCATCCTGCGGGAAACGTGAGCCCCACGCTGTACGGCCTGATGACGGAGGAAATCAATCACAGCTACGACGGTGGTCTCTACGCCGAATTGATTCGCAACCGGGCGTTTTTGGACGATGCCGCGAAACCGGCCTATTGGAGCATTGTCAATGGCAACGGATCTGAGGCAAATATCGCGCTCGATACCAACAACGCGTTCAACGACAAATTAACGACCAGCTTGCGTGTGACGGTGACCGAGGCGGCCCGGCGCCGGCCGGCAGGTGTCGCGAACAGCGGTTATTGGGGAATCCCGGTTCAGCCGCATACCCGATACCGCGCTTCGATTCTCGCGCGGGCGGGCGTAGGATTTTCAGGGCCGATCGAGGCATCCATTGTGAGCGACGACGGCAGCACGGTTTACGCAAAGGAAAAAATCTCTGGCCTGACATCTGGATGGAAGCATTATGAAGTGACCCTCAAGACCGGCCGAGTCGATCCCACGACCAAGGCGCATTTTGCGTTGACATTGGAGCAGCCGGGCACCGTGTGGCTTGGCATGGTGTCGCTATTCCCGCCGACGTGGAACAATCAACCGAATGGCTTTCGCAAGGACCTGATGCAGATGCTGGTGGATTTGAATCCGAAATTTTTGCGATTTCCGGGCGGCAATTACGTCGAAGGGGACACGGTGGCAACGCGGTTCGATTGGAAAAAGACCATCGGCCCCATTGATGAGCGGCACGGCCATCCTTGTCCCTGGGGATATCGCTCGACGGACGGGCTAGGCTTGCTGGAATTCCTGGAGTGGTGCGAAGACATGAAAGCGCAGCCCGTGCTGGCGGTGTATGCGGGTTACTCGTTGAAGGGCATGCACGTGAATCCCGGTCCGGACCTGGAACCGTTCGTGCAGGATGCGCTCGATGAAATCGAATATGTGATTGGCGACACGAACACGAAATGGGGCGCGCAGCGCGCTCTGGACGGCCATCCGGCGCCATTCAATCTTCATTATGTCGAAATTGGAAACGAAGATTGGTTCGACAAATCCGGGAGCTATGACGCTCGGTTCGCGCAATTTTCCGACGCCATCAAGGCCCGTTATCCGTGGTTGAACACAATTTCCACCATTGGCAACGATCAACCGGAAAAAATCCATGTGCACAGCCGCAAACCGGATATGACCGATGAGCATTATTATCGTTCAGCGGATGATTTTCTGCGGATGTCGCCGGATTACGCGCGCCATTATGACCGCAAAGGTCCGGAGATTTTTGTGGGTGAATGGGCGGCCTACGAAGATCCAAAAATCAAGCCTTGGGACCCGGGCGCCAAGCAGCAACCGCCGACGCCATCCATGAAATCGGCAATCGGTGACGCTGCATTCATGCTGGCGATGGAACGGAATTCCGATCTGATCAAGATGCAGTGTTACGCGCCGATGTTGGTGAACGTGAATCCGGGCGGACGCCAATGGCGTCCAGACCTCATTGGTTATGACGCGATCTCTTCGTATGGTTCGCCGAGCTATTACGCGATTAAAATGTTCAGCCGAAACCTTGGCGACCAAATCTTGAATACCACTTCGGCGGAGACGCCGGTGCAGGGCGATGCGACGCGCGACAGCAAGACCGGGCAGATTTTCGTTAAATTGGTGAATCCGGAAGCGTCTCCGGAAACGGTGGAAATTGATGTCAAAGGGTTGCGCTCGCTTGCATCCAGGGGCGAAGCGATTACCCTGGAAGGAAATTTGGAGGATTCGAACTCGATCACGGAGCCTCGGAAAGTAGTGCCGATGACGGCCAAGGTTCGCGGAGTCAAACCGAATTTCAGCTATACGATGCCGCCGCACAGCGTCGTCGTGCTGAAATTGAAGGGGCGGCTGTAAAAATGGCACGCGCGCTTTGAAAAACAACCACCGGGCCGCGAGTAAATACGACGTTTGGCTTATATCATCTCGAGCCGGGCAATCCTATACTGTCCCTCGAATCGCGAGACCATGCAGGGCTCGCTCGGAAAGAGATGACATGTCGGTTCAATTGTTGCAAAGTGTTGGGCAAGATTTAATGACGAAAGTAGCCATCGTCGAGGATAATGCGACCCTGCGCGAATACTTGGCGCAGTTCATCGGAGATACGCCGGGGCTTCGCTGTGTTTGCACCTGCGGATCCGCGGAGGAGGCAATCGTAAAAATTCCGGCGGAAGTTCCGCACGTGGTGCTGATGGATATCCATCTGCCCGGAGAATCCGGCATCGCCTGCACGGCGCGTCTGCGCCAGAAGATGCCGGAACTGCAGATCATCATGCTGACGGTCTACAAGGACATCAAAATGATTTTCCAGGCGCTCAAAGCCGGCGCGTGCGGGTATGTGCTGAAGCGGGCCGACGAGAAGGAGATTATTGACGCGATCGCGGAAGTGCGGGCGGGCGGCGCGCCGATGACCAGTGAAATCGCGCGCATGGTCGTGCGTTCTTTCATGGAAACTTCGGCCGAATCAGAGCCGGAAGCCGATACCGCGCAATTGTCCGCGCGCGAACTGGAAATTCTGGCGCTGATCGCGGAAGGGTGCCCGAACAAGGAAATCGCTTCACGCCTGCACATCAGCAACGGCACCGTGCGCACGCATTTGATGCACATTTACGAAAAGTTGCACGTCCGCTGCCGCACCGAAGCCGCGGCGAAATATCTTCGTTCCAATCCTGCCAGTGGTTTGCCCAGGCCGACCGCGAAGCCGTAGCAGCAATTCCAGAAGCGCCGATCCAGCTCCGGTTTTGGAGTGAATACCCCGTCATTGTCCCACGCATGGCGATTTGAAGCGATGCACTGTGGCGTGCTTTTTCAAACAACTTGCGGTGGTTCCTCCTCCGCGACCAATTTCAATCCGAAAATTGTCATATGCCGGAAATACTATCGACATTGCGGTTGGACACGTCCACTGTAGTCTCATTTTCATCATAAGAATATTGTTAATTTATGGAAAAGAAACGAACTGTTGAGAAGGATCCACCGTTGAAGAAGGACGATTTGATTGTCATTACCGGTGGCGGCGGGTTTATCGGTGGAAATCTCGCGGCCTACTTTCGGAAAAAAGGTTTCACAAACATTCGCTCCGTGGACAAAAAGCCGCTGTACGAATGGTATCTGCATGTTCCCGGCGTGGAGAACCTGTGCCTCGACGTGAGCAATGAGAAGAATTGCCGGCGGGTCTGCGAGGGCGCCGTGGAAGTTTACAATCTGGCGGCGGACATGGGCGGCATGGGATTTATCGAACGCTTTCGCGTCGAATGCCTGCGTTCGATCCTCATCAACACGCACATGGTGGAAGCCGCTTACAATGCGGGCACACGCCGCTACTTTTACTCCAGTTCGGCCTGCGCGTACAACACCACGTTGCAGCAGGACCCGAATGTCCGGGCGTTGAAGGAATCCGACGCATATCCCGCAATGGCCGAGCGCGGTTATGGCTGGGAGAAGTTGATGTCGGAAATGTTTTGCCAGGAATACTGGGCCGAGCGCGGCATGAAAACGTTCATCGCCCGCTTTCACAATGTTTACGGCCCACACGGGACCTGGGACGGCGGCCGCGAAAAAGCGCCGGCGGCGTTGTGCCGCAAGGTCATTCAGGCCATGGATACCGGGAAAAAAGACATTACCATCTGGGGCGACGGCCACCAAACCCGCAGCTTCATGTATATCGATGATTGCGTGAAGGGCATCGACCTGATTACGCATTGCGACGATTTGATCGCGACGCCGATCAATCTCGGCTCCAGCGAACTGGTTTCGATCAATGAACTGCTTTCGAAGATCGAAAAAATCGCCGGGGTGAAAATGAGTCGCAAATACGACTTGGGCGCGCCGAAAGGCGTGGCGGGTCGAAATTCGGACAACACCTTCATCAAAAAAGTGCTTAAATGGGAGCCTTCCACGCCATTGAGCCAGGGCCTCGCCGTGACTTACAAATGGATCCAGGAGCAGTATGCGCGGCGGAAAGAGGGCAAGCGCGTGGGTGTGGGTTGATGAAACGCCCGGCGGACTCAGTGGCCAAATTGCTTGGCGCGATTCCCAACCGCCTGCAGCTCGCGGGCGGCTGGATTGACCAGCCCTTTGTGTCGCGCCACAACCCAAAGCCTCCCGGCTCCATGGTCGTGGTGCAAATCGAGCCCGATTTTCGCCCGATGGACCGCTCGGGCATCGCCAGTGGAACGCGCGCGGTAGCCATGCGGTTGTGGAAGGGAAAAATTCCATCGCGGCCGCTCGATGAGCTCGTGCGGGAGCTTTACGAAGCGGAAAACAAGGGCAAAGCGGAGCCGAGCGGTTCGCAGGACATGATCGGGCTGATTTATCCCGGTGTGAATCGCCTTGACTACGACTTCAAAGCGAATGGCGGCGTTTTTCCAACGCACATTGAATCGTGCAATAAAGCGAGAGTCGCGCGGTGGCTGGAAAGTGTGCTTTACCTGGTTGCAGTCGAGCCGCGGCCGGAAGGTTATAGTCCACTCGGGGTGAAAAATTTGAAGCCCGAAAGGGTGGCGCGCTTGGGGCAAAGCGGGAAGGACTGCTACGACGCCATCGTGGGCATGGACGCGAAGGCATTAGGCGCATCGTTGAGCGAAAACATGAAGTGCTGGGAGGCGCTGCTGCCGCATGTGGTGCGCCATCCGCTGATTCGGTTCGATTTAATCGCATTGCTGAAGGCCTATCAGCAGCAATACGACGGAGCCATGTATTCCGGCTGCGGAGGCGGGTATCTCATGGTCGTTTCCGAGAACAAGCCGGTGCCGGGCGGATTTAAAGTTCGCGTGCGAACGTCAGCCAAATGAGCGCTGCCAAAAAAGTTGTGGTTACCGGCGCCTTCGATAACGTGCGCTCGCGCGATCTGCGTTTTTTGCAAGAGGCCGCCAAACTTGGCGAACTTTCTATCATTCTCTGGCCGGATGAAACCATTCAAAAACTGACGGGCAAGCTGCCAAAATTTCCCATGGCGGAACGGCAGTATTTCCTGAATGCCGTGCGTTATGTCAGCCGTGTCATTGAAGCCGGTGCGGAGGGTCCGACAAATCAATTGCCGGCTGGGCTGCGTGCGGATATTTGGGCGGAGGTTGAAGGCCATGCGAACGCGAAACGAGAGGGGTTCTGCCGGCAGCAGGGCATTGTTTATCGAGTTTTTAAGCGCGCAGAATTGGATGGATTTCCGGTGCCGCCGCCGATGCCGGGCGCGTCCGGCCGCAAAAAAGTCGTGGTGACTGGCTGTTACGATTGGTTTCATTCCGGCCACGTTCGATTTTGCGAGGAAGTCTCGGGATACGGCGACCTCTACGTAGTTGTGGGACATGACAAGAACATCCGGCTGCTGAAAGGCGAAGGCCACCCGTTGTTGTCGCAGGACGAACGCCGGTATGCGGTCGGCTCGATCAAATACGTCAAGCAGGCGCTGATTTCGAGCGGTGACGGCTGGCTGGATGCGGATCCCGAAATCCAGAAATTGAAGCCGGACATTTATGCCGTGAACGAGGATGGCGACAAGGGCGGCAAGCGGGAATACTGCGAGAAAAACGGCATTCAATATCTCGTCCTCAAGCGCGCACCTGCGGCGGGCTTGCCGAGGCGTTCAAGCACGGACTTGCGCGGGTTTTGAATAGGGCATTGGCGGCAGACGTGATGGGGTAAAGAAGGTATTCGGTTTTTGTCGCTAAGGCTCGACAGGGCAAGGTGATGGGCTATACTCACTTCTGAAATCCACTGGCAACAAAGAAATTGTTTTATGCAGAACGAACAAAACGAAGTTTGGACGACACCTGATTTTGAAGTGATTCCCACGAACATGGAATGCACTGCTTACGCGGAGACGCTGTAAGGCGGTTTGGGATCGGACGGCGGCGAGCGGTGGCCGAGATTAGCGCCGTAGGCGCGGTATCTTTGTAGCCGTGTTCCGCCGGACAGACCTGGCCCTGTAGGGGCGGCATAGCCAGGATATGCCGCCCCTACAGGGCTTCGCCATTTCATGGACCGCAACTACAAAGATGTCGCGCCTAACGGCGCTTGGGGTTGGCAGATTACCGTTTGGCGTTTTGTCGAAAGATCAATTTATCCGGCTCGCCTAATGAGGTATTGCCGTTTCCCTGGCTGCCTTCCACAAAATCCGTCAGCATTTGTCGCTGCGGTGAAAACTGGCACGTTGGATCGGTGGCACTCGGATCGCCAGTGATCAAGGCCGCCTGGCAGCGGCAGCCGCCGAAATCCACTTTGCGGAATTCGCAGTCATGGCAGGGCTGGGGCAGCCATTCGGTGCCGCGAAAACGATTGAAGGCCTCCGATTCGGTCCAAATCCAGCCGAGCGATTTCTCGCGGACATTGTCGAAGCGCAGGGATTTGATTTCGTGAGCTGTGGGGCAGGGGAGAACTTCGCCAACCGGATTCACTGTCAGATATTTTTGTCCCCAGCCGTTCATGCAGGGTTTGGGGCGATCGCTATAGTAATCGGGCACAACGAAGAGAAGTTCCATTTTGCCGAGCAGACGCTTTTTCGCGGCGGTCGCGATTTGCGTCGCCCGTTCGATCTGCGAACGGGTTGGCAACAGCGAGGCGCGGTTTTTGAAGGCCCAGCCGTAATATTGGGTGTTCGCCAGTTCGAGGCGCTCGGCGCCGAGGCTTTCGGCGAACAAAATGATTTGCTCCAGGCGTTCGATGTTGTAGCGATGCAGAACTGTATTGATGGTGAGCGGAAAACCGAAGTCGCGGACCAGGCGCGCGGCCTCCAATTTTTTCCGATGCGCGGAAGTTCCTGCGATTTTATCGGCGAGCGGTTCTTCGTCGGATTGGAAGCTGATTTGAATGCTGTCCAGGCCGGCTTGTTTCAGTTCATCCAAACGTTGGCTATCCAAGCCGAGTGAACTCGTGATGAGATTGGAATAAAGGCCTGACTCGCGCGCGGTGGCGACGAGTTGGACAAGATCGGCGCGTTGCAGGGGTTCGCCGCCGGAAAAACCCACGTGCAGGACGCCCAAATCAGCCGCTTCGCGCAGGACGCGCTGCCAATCCTGCGTTTTCAACTCATCGGCGACTGAAGCGAGTTGCAATGGATTCGAACAATAAGGGCAATGCAGCGGGCAGCGGTGCGTGATTTCTGCCAGCAACGTAAATGGCCTGGGTGCGCGTGAATTCATTTCTTTGGCTTTTCGTCGCGCATCTCGAGCAGATTGCGTTCGCGCAGGCGGTTCAGATATTCGGCCACCTGCGGCGAGATTTCTTCCGTCGTTTTTTGGTAGCGCGCGGCGAGCTTGGCCACGATTTCCTGGAACGTGTCGTTGCCCGTGCAAAGCGAAACGATGGCGTGACCGGTCGGATTTAGCATCAGGACGCCTTCGGGATAAAGGACAATCGGCTTGCCGGTGACTTTGTCGGTCTGCAGACGGGCGCGCGAAGACAATTTCGGACGCATATCGGGCGGCAATTGCATGGTGTCCAACTTAACTTGTGGGATAGCCGGCTGCAATCGCGTCGAGCATCGTCCAAAGCACGTCGCACTTGAACGACAGCGCGCGAATGGCTTCCTCCTGGAGCGCGCGCGTGTTGCAATACGCGATGGTCAGGCGCAGCCCTTCCTCCGAATCCGTGCGGGCTTGGGTGACGCGACGTTTGAAATAATCGAAACCCCACGGTTTGACCCAGGCATAATATTTCTCGAAGGCGGCGAGGCGTTGGGACATTAAATCGGGCGCAAACAATTCGGTGAGCGATGACGAAATCGCCACCGGCCAGGGCTTGGTGCGGGCGAAATTCACATAAGCATCAACCGAAAATCGGACGCCGGGCAGGACGTGGCGCTCGTCGAGAATTTCTTCGCGATTCATGCCGGAGGCCTCCGCGAGTTTCAACCAGGCTTCGATGCCGCCTTCGCCGTCGCGAGTACCGTCGTGGTCGGTGATGCGATGCAACCAGAGCCGGCGCACTTCGCGGATGGGACAGTTGGAAATGATGACGGCGTCCTTGATGGGAATGTTCCGTTGATAATAAAACCGGTTCGCCACCCAGCCGCGAATCGCTTCGGGCTGAAGCTTGCCTTCGTTCATCAGGGCGTGGAAGGGATGTTTGTGATGATAGGAGCGGGTGCCGATGGCGCGGAGGCGTTCGGTGAATGTCTTTTCGTCCAGAGGTTTGTGTTCCATTAGATTTCGATTTGCATTCCGTCGCGGCCGATGACGCAGGCGGCAGCTTTGATTGCGGCGCATTCCGGCGAGTGGTCGATTAAAACGGGGTTGGTGTTGTTAATGTGGGTGTAAATCTTGTGTTTGACGGGCAGTTTCGCGAGCGTGCTCAAACTGCCATTGGCGCCGGAAATGGGAATGTGCCCCATGTCCGCGGCGGAAAGCGAGCCTAGCCCTTGGTCGCGCATTTCGGTTTCAGACCAAAACGTGCCGTCGAACAGCAGGGCGTCGCATTCGGGCAGCAAACGCAGCAGCTCTTCGTTTAGCACGGCAACATCCGGCAAAAACAGCAGCGTGCCGCCGGTGCGTTCGTCGGTAATTTGGTATCCCACGACATTGCCAGTGGTGGACGACGTTTTGGTTTTGAAGAAGCGCGGCGGTTTTCCGGAAATAGGAATGGCCTGGTATTGCAAACCGCTGGTGGAGCGGTCGGGTTTGGGGAGGGGTTGCGGTTTTGACGGCGGTTCAATCCATTCCGTGCCGCAGAAGAAATTTAAGGTGGGAGACAGCGACATGCCTTCGGTCAAGGCGGTGCGGACGTTCGGAGTCGCATGAATGTGAAGTTTTTGTCCTTCGCGCAGCAGCAGGAGGCCGAGCGTATGGTCGAGATCGGCGTTGGTGAGAAGGACGGCTTCGATTGGCGAATGGCGCGTGGTTTCGGACGAAGGATGCAATGGTGGAAAAGCTTCGATCTGACCGCGAATGTCCGGCGAGGCATTCAGCAAAAACCAGCTTCGGCCATCAGCGCTGATGGCCACCGACGATTGGGTGCGCGGTTGGACGCGACCGCTTCCGGAGCGCGCCTCGCGACAGACCGCGCAACGGCAGTTCCATTGCGGAACGCCGCCGCCGGCTGCCGTGCCGAGCAGATGAATTCGCATCGTTCCAGTTTATTGGCTCCGGCGACCTGCCGACAATCCCTTTTGATGCCGTAGGTCCATTTTAGGTCGTCTTAGGGAAATCATTTCCATCAATGGTTCGGCCTTACAGGCCCTTGACTGATATGAGTCCGAAGGAACCTGGCCTCCGCTGGCGCCGCTCGCTCCAGCCCAGGCTTTCACATGACGGGCTTTCAGTCCTGGAAATATGATATGCACTTGCCAAACACCATACCAGGGCGGCCCAAGTTTCACATGCAATAATGCCTCTCGAATTGCCGAATCCCTCTCGTTAGTCATACTCAAGCGGGGTGAAGCCCGCGCTCCTTGGTGGGGTGTCCAGCCAGCCGCGTGGTGGCTCCTGCTCGTTTTTTAACAATTTTACCCCGAATTACCCCGAATTACCCCGAATTATCCGGGGATGGCGCGGACTGACCCGGCGGTGGAGAGGTTGACAGCAAGCGCAGGAGCGCCATCAAAGTGAATTTGTTGAGTGCTTCCGGTGTCCTTTCATTGCCCTTTGTGCAAACACTAACCGTCCCTCCTTTCCAGCGGGTTTGTACTGCTGATCCGGAAAAACGTCAAACCAAAAACGGAGTTTGCGGCGCGAAATTTATATTTTTGTTTTGGGGGGCTTCTTCCCTATCTTCGAGCCGGACATAACGGTCATGCTTTTCGATTTAGACATGTGGAAGCAGACGCTCAAGCGTCGCGGATTGCGACAGATCCCCGAGCTGGGCGAAGGGGCAACGTACCTTCGGAAATGGGGGCTGATAGGCATTCTCATTGGAATCGGCGCGGGCCTCGGCGCGCTGGCGCTGCTGTGGGCGATCGATGTGGTCACGAAATTTGCGCTCGGGACGATTGTCGGTTATACACCGCCACTTCCTGGCGGTGAAGGCGGGACGGAGCATTACGTATTTCACATCGCCCGTCCGTGGTTGTTCCCGGTCGTCACTACGATTGCCGGTTTGGTGGGCGGTCTTCTGACCTGGAAATTTGCTCCCACAACGGCGAGTGACGGCACCAATGCTTCCATTCGGACGTTTCACAAAAACGAAAAGATTAAATTCCAAACCTCAATTTTTAAACTGATCACTTCCGGCATCACCATCGGCAGCGGCATGGTCTCCGGACGCGAAGGCCCCATCGCGCAAATCGGCGCCGCGGCGGGCGCAACCATCGCCGACCTGCTGAAGCTGACCGCGCGTGAGCGCAACATCGCGCTGGCGGCAGGGTTGGGGGCGGGCATCGCGGCGATTTTCAAAGCGCCGCTGGCCGGCGCGATCATTGGCGCGGAAATTTTTTACAAGGAAGACTTCGAAGTGGAGGCGCTGGTGCCGGGTTTGATCGCGTCGGTGATCGGCTACACGATTGTGGGCGCAGTCAACGGTTTTCAACCGGTATTCAGTCCGCCGCCGCAAATGGTGGAATTCGATCATCCGTTTTCGCTGGTATTGTTCGCGCTGCTGGGAGTGGGTTGCGCCCTGCTGGTGCGATTCATGTTCGCCATTTACTTTCCCATTCAAACATTCTTTAAACGTTTCCCGCTTTGGGTGGCCACGACATTGGGCGGCCTTTTCACCGGGTTCATCGTGCTGGCTTTTCCCTATGTGGCGGGCACTGGCTATGGCTGGGCGCAATTCGCCATTTCGCAGAGAACCGATCTGCTCGCGCCCGGGATGCTGCTGGTGGCGGCGATTGCGGAAATCGTGGGCACGTCGCTGACGCTTGGTTCCGGCAACTCGGGCGGCATTTTCGGGCCGTGCGTGTTCACGGGGGGAATGTTCGGCGGCGCTTTTGGTTATGCGGCGGCGCATTTCTTCCCGAAAACCGTGCCGCACCCCGGCAATTATGCCATTGTGGGCATGATCGCCTTTTTTGCCGGCGCGGCCAAAGCGCCGATCTCGACCATTATCATGATTTCGGAAATGACCGGCGGCTATGGGCTGCTGGCACCGGCGATGTTCGCGGTCGTGACGGCGTTTATTTTGTCGGGCAAGCGCACGATTTTTCCGGCGCAAGTGGACAGCCGGTTGGAATCGCCTTTTCACGCGGACGAATTCGAGCCGATCGTGCTGCGCCGCGTGAAGACGGCGGATGTGATGATTCATCTGCCGGTATATATCAACGCGAGCGCGCCAGTCGTGGAAGCCATGCATTTGATGGGCGATTATGGATTGGCCAGTCTGCCGGTGGTGGAACACAACAGGCTGGTGGGACGTGTGACATTGCTGGCAATTCATCGGGTGCCCGTGGAAAAGAGGCAAAGTGTTCCGGCCTGCGAAGTGATGACACAGGGAATCTACACGGCTTTTATGGATGACGATCTCTTTACGATTATGAAGAGGTTTGCGGCGCGGGACGTGGGCAACCTGCCGGTAGTGACGCGTGAGAAGCCGGATTGTCCGGTCGGATTGGTGACCAGATCTGGGTTGTGGGCGGCGTTGGAGACGGCGAAGGAACGGTTGGCGGCGGGGCAGGGGCATTGAAGCGTTCACGCATTTAAAATGTGGCGCGGCCGCCCCCGGCTGCGAGTGTCGGCGGCGTCTCACGGGCGGATGTTGAGGCACATTCAAAAGATAGTTGTTCCTGGCACCGAGACGGTGCCGGAACTCGCAGGCGAGGACGCCTGCGCTACATGACCGCACGGGGTTTTCTGCTTTCCGTTTCGATTCTGCCGGCGAGACGCCGGGAGCGCGCTTCCTTACATTTTTGTAATTATCCCGAAAGTTTCCTGTCATCCAGGCTCGCTCCAATACTTCAGAGAGCAACACAAAATTGGGGAAAAACCATATGAAAAAAATGTTTTATAACTTGAACACGCGAGCGGGCGGAATCCTTTTGGCTGCCGGGCTCGTTTTGGCCGGTTCCGCCCTGGCATTCGACGTCAACAAGGACAAGGTCGAGCATCACTCGATCAATGTCCCGATGGACGAGAGCGCGGTGGCCCGGGACACATTGCCGCATGGCAGCTACGCGCCGGTGGTGAAAAAAGTAACGCCGGCGGTGGTGAAAATCGTAACCACCTCAAAGGTGGAAACCCAGATGCAGGGGATGCCGAACGATCCCTTTTGGCGGCAATTCTTTGGCGATCAATTCGGCCAGCAAATGCCGAGAAGCGAAACAGAGATTCAACACGGCCTTGGCTCGGGCGTGATCGTGACCAAGGATGGTTATATCCTGACGAATAATCACGTGGTGGACGGCGCGAAGGAGGTCAAAGTGACGCTCCAGGACGGCCGCGAATTTACCGCGAAAGTCATTGGCCGCGATCCGAAGTCGGACATTGCGGTGGTGAAGATTGATGCCTCGGACCTGCCGACGGTTCCACTGGCTGACAGCGAGAAAGTTGAAATCGGTGATGTCGTGCTGGCGGTCGGAAATCCGTTCGGCGTTGGCCAGACGGTGACCGAGGGCATCGTGAGCGCGAAGGACCGTGGCAACATGGGCATCGAAGATTATGAAGACTTCATCCAGACCGACGCGGCGATTAATCCCGGCAATTCCGGCGGCGCGCTGGTGGACATCGATGGCCGCCTGATTGGCATCAACACGGCGATCATGAGCCGTTCCGGAGGCAGCCAGGGTGTTGGCTTTGCCATTCCGTCCAATCTGGCCCGCACGGTCATGGAAAGCCTCGTGAAGACCGGCCATGTCACGCGCGGGTATCTTGGTGTGCGCATTCAGAATGTGACGCCCGACTTGGCGGATCAATTTCAGCTCAAGGACGACAAGGGCGCGCTGATTGCCGACGTGGTTCCGAATGGCCCGGCGGCGAAAGCTGGTTTGCAGGATGGCGACGTGGTGATCGAGTTCAACAAGCACCCGGTGACGGACAGCCGTCATTTGCAGCTTGAAGTTGCCGAGACGGCGCCGGGCAAAACCGTGCCGGTGGAAATCCTCCGCGATGGCTCGAAGAAGACGCTGGATGTGAAGGTGAAGCAGTTGCCGGGCGATGAGAAGCTCGCGAGCGCGGACCAACAAAACGACAACGACACGGGCACGCTGAATGGCGTGGAAGTGGCGGACCTGGACCAACAAGCGCATGAGCAGTTTAACATCCCGAACAATGTCAAAGGCGCGGTGGTGACCCAGGTGGATCCGGGTTCGGCGTCGGCCGAAGCCGGCCTCAAACCCGGCGATGTCATCCAGGAAATCGACCGCAAGCCGGTGAAGGACGCGGATGATGCCGTTAAATTGACGGAAAATTCCGATACGAAACGCACTTTGGTGCGCGTTTGGGACAATGGCGGAAGCCATTACGTGGTTGTGGATGAGAGCCACAACGAGGGATAATCCCGTTTCCCCAAACATGCCCCTCCCGGAGTTGCAGGAGCAAACCGGGAGGGTTTTTATTTCCAGGGCATTTTTCAAATGTTCTAAATTTTCACATTTCGACTTGGCCGCGGTGATGGGGCTATCATTATGAGCGAAGACATGCGCATCCTGGTTGTTGAGGACGACGACAAAATCGCTTCCTTCCTGGTGAAAGGACTGAAGCAAAGCGGTTTTGCGGTGGACCGTTGCGCCGATGGCGAACGGGCCTACGGCCTGGCGCAATCGGTGGCGTATGATGCCGCGATCGTGGACCTGATGCTTCCCAAACTGGACGGGCTGACTTTGATCCAGCAATTGCGCGCCAAAAATGTCCGGATGCCGGTGCTGATTCTCAGCGCGCGAGCGTCGGTGGATGATCGGGTGCGCGGATTGCAGGCGGGCGGGGATGATTACCTGACGAAACCTTTTGCATTCTCGGAATTGCTGGCGCGAGTCCAGGCGCTGATTCGGCGGGCGACACAATCGGCTGAGCCGACGCGGCTGACGGCGGGCAGCCTTTCAATGGATTTGCTGACACGCGACGTTCAGCGCGACGGAGAAAAGATTGAATTGCAGCCGCGCGAATTCGCCTTGCTCGAATATCTTATGCGCAACCCGAATCGCGTGGTGACGAAGACGATGATTCTGGAGCATATTTTCGATTACAGTTTTGATCCGCAGACGAACGTCGTGGACGTCCTCGTGCATCGCGTGCGCGGGAAGGTTGATTCGGAAAAAAAGATGATCCACACCATTCGCGGCGTTGGTTATGTCCTCAAGCCTGATTAAAAGAGCCTGGCGAAACGTTGGGGTCCGGTTGGGGCTCTGGTACGCGTTCATTTTCGGCTGCAGCAGCGTCGCGCTGCTGGGGCTTGCTTATTACCTGTTAGGCACTGCCATCGGCAGCAAGGACCGTGAATTGGTGCAGGCGCGTTTGCGCGAATACGCGGCGGTCTATGACGCCGGCGGTCTCAGCGCGTTGCGCAACACGCTGCAGGATGAGCAGGGAAGCCAGAGGACATTTTTCGTGCGAGTGGTCAACGTGTGGAATGATGTCGCTTTCGCGAACGTGCCGGATGATTGGATCACGTTTCATGATGTGCCGGGCAGTTTGGCGGGTTACCGGCAGCGGGTGGGGGTCATTCGCATTCCCAAGAACGCGGAACGGGATTTCGTCATTGCCTCGGCGGTGCTGCCGGACAATTCGCTATTGCAGGTGGGCCGCAGCACGGACAGCCGGCAGGCGTTGCTTGAACCGGTGCAGCGGGATTTTATCGTCGTGGCGGCGGTGACGATCCTGGTGGGATTTGCGGTGGGCGCTTTTTTTGCGCATCGAGCCTTGCGGCCCGTGCGGCAAATTGTGGTCACGGCGCGATCCATTATTGCGACCCGGCAATTGGACGCGCGAGTGCCGGAGCGGAGGTCGAATGATGAATTGGATGAACTCGTGCGGCTGTTCAATACGTTGCTGGATCACAATCAATCGCTGATCCGGGCGATGCGTGAATCGCTCGACAATGTGGCTCATGATTTGCGGACGCCGTTGACGCGGCTGCGAGGCACGGCGGAATTGGCGCTGCAGCCGGGCACTGACACCGATGGGGTGCGGGAGGCGCTGGCGGATTGCGTGGAGGAATCCGAGCGCGTGCTGAACATGCTCAACACGCTGATGGACATCACGGAAGCGGAATCGGGCACGATGCGGTTGCGCCCGGAGCGGGTGGACTTGTGCCAATTGCTGCGCGAGGTGCAGGAGCTTTACGAATATGTGGCGGATGAACGGAAAGTAACCGTGCGCGACGAATTGCCGGCGGCGTGCGAAGCGGAAGTGGATCGGAATCGGACGCGGCAGGTGTTCGCAAACCTGCTGGACAATGCGCTCAAATACACACCGCCCGGAGGCAGCGTGACGATTTCCGTTCAAGACGAACCAGAGCGGGCGGCGGTGCATTTTCGGGATACGGGAATCGGCATTCCGGAAGAGGAGAAGGATAAAATCTGGACGCGTCTTTATCGCGGGGATAAAAGCCGGTCGGAACGCGGGCTGGGGCTGGGCTTAAGCCTGGTGAAGGCCATTGTGGAGGCTCATAAGGGGCACGTTGGCGTTGAGAGCAGCAATGGCAACGGTTCTGATTTTGTGGTGACTTTGCCGAAGGTCAAATAGGTCGGCGCATCATAGCGTTGCCCAAACGTCCGGAGCGCGGCTCCGTGAGCCGCAGCAACATCCACTTTGGAAAGTCGCCGGATTTCTTCACACGTTTCGCCTTCGCACCTTGCTGCGAGTTGCAGACCCGCGCTCCATTCGTTTTGGGCAATACGCCCTCACGCGGGCTCGTTGATGATACCGTGCTACGCGCGCCGAAATCGTTGAGCGCCTTCATCGATGAGGTGGTGGGCCACGGCGGCGTTTTGCCATCCTCTGACTTCGGTCTTTTTTCCTTCGAGATCCTTGTAAACGGAAAAGAAATGCTCGACCTCGCGCAGGAGGTGCGGGGCGAGATCTTTGTAGCTCTTGATTTCGGCGTGAGTCGGGCTGCTTTTGGCAACGGCCAGAATTTTTTCGTCCGGCTTGCCTTGGTCGATCATCTTGAGAACGCCAACGGCGCGGGCTTCCATCACGCAGCCGGTGAAGGTCGGACGCGTCACCAGAATGAGAATGTCCAAGGCGTCGCCATCCGGACTCAAAGTGCTGGGAATAAAACCATATTCGCCGGGATAATGGACCGAAGCGTAGAGAGGGCGGTCGAGGCGAAAGAGTTTCAGCGATTTGTCGTATTCGTATTTGTTGGTGCAGCCATAAGGCACTTCGACGACGGCATTCACGATTTGGGGAGCGTGGGCGCCGACAGGCAGGCTGAGCAGGTCCATGATTAGCGGGGGATTTGATGCTGCAATTCCCGAGTTGTGCCGGGTTGCAGAGTCGGCGGATTCACCTGCGGGTGATGCCAACTGGTCGACACGCCGTCACGAACATCGCCGCGAGTCAGATAGTCGCTCAAGGTCAAGTCGACCATGATGAGGAACCAAATCACGCCCGCGCAGATGAAAATCCAGGTCAGCGCTTTTTCATAACGGCCATGCATGAAGAAGAGGACAACCAGCAACATTTTGGCAACGGAGATGCAGAGCGCGGCCACGTTGTTGAACGGGCCGAGATTGATTTCGGCCAATCCCCAGGTCAGCAGAAGCAAAGTGAGCAGGGCGATCCAGACCAGCACGTAGCTTTTTTTTGAGGCGGTTCTCATGCGGAATAACGATGAATCAGGTACAGCAGCGGATAGAGATATATCCAGATGATGTCGACGAAGTGCCAATAGAGGGCGCTTATTTCTATAGGAGTGTAATAAGCGTCGGAAAATTTTCGGCGGGAGGTCATCCAGGCCATGATCGAAAGCAATACGACGCCAACCGTGACGTGAACTGCATGGACGCCGGTCATTATCCAGTAAAGGATCCAAAAAATTTGCGCTTGCGGCGGCAGTTCGGATTTGAAATGGGGGCCGGGCCAGAGATTTTCGTTCAGATCCTCGTGATATTCCAAGCCTTTGACCGCCAGGAAGGCGAGGCCGAAGAAAACCGTGATCGCCAGAAGGCGAAAGAGCCATTTGATATTGTTCTGCCGCGCTGCGTGAACCGCCATGGCGACGGTGAAACTGCTGGTCAGGAGAATGGCCGTGTTGATGGTGCCGAACAAAACGATGGTGTGATGACTTGCCTCGGCAAATGCCTGTGGGTAAGTGGTCCGATACACGATGTAGCTCATGAACATCGCGCCAAAGAAGAGAACTTCCGTCGCGAGGAACGCCCACATGCCGAGGGTGGCGGCCTCTTTTTGCTGAGGCATTTCCTCAAACTGCTCCTGTAATGCGGCGTGCGCGTCAGCCATAAGCTTCTCCTTTTTCGTTTGCGGTAAATTCCGCCTCGGCGGCCTCCGCGGAATATTGATAGGGCGGGCCGGTGACAACGGGGGTTTCGACAAAATTATGCTTTGGCGGGGGTGACGGCGTTTGCCATTCGAGGCCGGTGGCCTTCCATGGATTGGCAGGCGCCTTTTTTCCGTATTTCAAAGACCAAAGAAAATAAAGCAGCGGCAGCAGGTAACCGACGCCGAGAATGGATGCGCCGGCGCTCGACATGACATTATAAATTTGGAATTCAGGCGCGTAGGCGTGATAACGGCGCGGCATGCCGAGATAGCCGAGGATGAATTGCGGGAAAAAGGTGAGATTGAACCCGAGATACATGATCAGCGCGGCGAGCTGGCCGAGTTTTTCGGGATACATGCGACCGGTGATTTTTGGCCACCAGTAATGAAGCCCGCCCATGAACGCCGTGACCATTCCACCGACCATGATGTAATGGAAATGCGCGACGATGAAATAAGTGTCCTGCACATGCACGTCGAAGCCGACGGCGGCAAGATACAGGCCGGTCAAACCACCGATTGTGAAAAGCCCCATGAAACCCAAGGCATACAGCATCGGCGTGGCGAATGAAATGGAGCCGCGATACAGGGTCATGGTCCAGTTGAAAACCTTGATGGCTGAAGGAACGGCGACCATGTAACTCAGAAACGAAAAGACCAGGCCCGCATAGATGGATTGGCCGCTGGTGAACATGTGGTGTCCCCACACCAAAAAGCCCATGATGGCGATGGCCACGCTGGCGAAGGCGACGAAGTGATAGCCGAAAATCGGTTTTCGCGAGAAGCAAGTGACCAGTTCACTCATTACTCCCATGCCCGGGAGAATCATGATGTAGACCGCCGGGTGCGAATAAAACCAAAAGAGGTGTTGGAACAGGATGGGATCGCCGCCGAGCCGGGGATCGAAGATGCCGACGCCCCAAATGCGTTCAATGGACATCAGCGCAAGCGTCATCGCCAGGACAGGCGTCGCCAGGATCATAATGACGCTGGTGGAATAAAGAGACCAAACGAAGAGCGGCATGCGAAACCACCTCATTCCCGGCGCGCGCAATTTATGCGTGGTGATGATGAAGTTCAGGCCGGTCAGAATTGTCCCGAAACCGGCGACGAACACCCCGGCGGCCATCTCCACGACATGAGAGTTTGAAAAGGTGCTGCTGTAGGGCGTGTAGAAGGTCCAGCCGGTATCCACGCCGCCAAACGTCACCGCGTAGACCGCGAGCAGGCCGCCGGCGTTGAAGAGATACCAGCTCAACAAATTGAGTTTTGGAAAGGCGACATCGCGCGCGCCGAGCATCATCGGCAGAACAAAATTGCCCAGCACGGCCGGGATGGAGGGAATCAAAAAGAACCAGACCATCAACGTGCCGTGAATGGTGAAAAGCTTGTTGTAAGTTTCGGAAGTGACCATGTCGCCGGCGGGTGTGATCAGTTCCATGCGCATCAGCGCGGCGGCGATGGCGGCGATGATGAAATAAAAGAGAATGGAAAAGAGGTAGAGGATGCCGATGCGTTTATGGTCGGTGGTGAACAGCCATGATTTGAGCGTGCGGCTCTCGGTGATGTAGTTCTTGGGAACGCGTTCTTCGCGCAGCGGTTCCGGAGATTCGATGGGCATGGCCGTATTCATTTGGCTTCGGCTCCTTCCTGTTGCGGGGTGGTGTCGCTGAGGCTCCTGATATAGGCGATCAACTTCAGCAAATCCTCCTCGCTGACGTGACCTTGAAACGAAGGCATGTCATTCGTATAACCGGCGACAATGTCCTTGGACGGAATCAAAATGGAATCGCGAAGATAGGCCTCGTCGGCGGTGACGAACTTGCCCGTTTGCAATGGAACCGTGCGCCCGAACAGTCCGTTGAGCGGCGGCGCGTGGACGATCGTGCTGTTCACGTGGCATCCGCTGCAACCGTATTCGCGAAAGAGCTTTTCACCCTCCTGGGCCATGCTGGGACCGGGCGCGCCTTGCTTGAGCCATTGTTCGTAGGCTTCGGGAGGCATCACGATCACGCTGCCGGTCATGGCCGAGTGATGCGTGCCGCAGTATTCGGAGCAGAACAGATGATACGTGCCGATTTTATCGGCCCGGAACCAAAGCGTGGTATAACGGCCAGGCACGACGTCCTGCTTGACGCGAAAGGCGGGCAGGAAAAAACTGTGGATGACATCCTGCGAGGCGAGCGTGAGCTTGATGTTTCGCCCGACGGGCACGTGCAGTTCATCAATTTCTCGATTTCCCTCCGGATGCTCGATTTTCCACATCCATTGTTTGCCGACCACGTTGATTTCCATGGCATCGGCGGGCGGCCGTTCGATCCTCCAGTAAACTCTGGCGCCCCAGGCGAACAGGCCGACGAATACGATGGTGGGAATGACTGTCCAGGTGATTTCGATTTTCATTTCCGGCAATTCCACCGGCGTGCGGTCGGCTTTGTTGCCGCGGCGGTATTTGAACAGGAAATAAATCATCGGACCGAACACGACGACCATGGTGATCGCGCTGATGGTCAACAGCGCGAAGAGCAAATGATCGGTGTGACGCGCGACCTCTGAAGCTTCAGGTGGAAAAACGGGGAATTTCATGGGTCACGGGATTTTTCCGCCGGCGAACCGGATGGGACCGCGGTTGGCGCTTCACGAGCGGGAGCGGCGCGTTGCGAACGTCCTCCGCGGCCCATGGCGATAAAAAGCCAGATCAGGGCGAAAAGCGTGATGAGCGCAAAGATGCGGATCATCGTCATGATGAGCGCGCCGTATTTGCCTTTGATGGGGCTGTAGTGAAAGCAAAGCAGCACCAGCCGTTCGATGGGAGAACCGACCTTTTTCTGCGATGCGCCCTGAAGGGCTGCGTAGATCTTCGAGGGAGAAAATGTGATGCCAAAGAAATATTTGGATACTTTTCCATCGGGAGTGAGAATGACCAGGCCGGCCGGATGAGCGTATTGTTTGACGGTGGGGTCGTAGGCGTAATGAAAACCGACTTCATCGGCGAGCTTGCGAATGGCCGGTTCGTCACCCGTCAGAAAATGCCAGCCGGCAGCGGCGCCCGGGCGGCCGTAGCGGCGGAGATACGTTTTCTTTTTGGCGGCGGCGAGTTCCGGCTTTTCCTGCGGATTGATGCTGACGTGGACAACGTTGAATTGATCGCCGATGCTCCATTTCATGTCGTTCATCGCCTCAACCATGCCGTTGAACGTGAGCGTGCAGAGCATCGGGCAGCCATAATATCCCAGGACGAGCACAACGGGCTTGGCGCCGAAATAATCGCCAAGCTGAACCGTTTTTCCGGATTCATCGCGAAACGGCAGGTTCAGAGTAACCTGCGCATTGAGCTTTTGGTCGAAGCTGATTGAGGATAATTGCGAGTCGGTGAGCGACTGTGCGCCCGCGGATAAAGCAAAGAGCGAGGAGAACAAAATTGAAATGGCAGAATGTATCTTCATCGGTTTTCCTGAATTTCCGGTTGTGGAGAATTGGGACGTTGCTGTTGCATTTCGTAGCTGGACGGGCCGGTGGCGGACTTGTTTTGGGAACGCACGGGCAAGCCGCGTTGCAGGAGCAAATCCATGGCGCGCGAAATCGGGATGCGGACCACGCCGTTCGTGCGGTCAATCCAGCCATAGGTGTTCAACTCGGTTTCCTGGGCATGGCGCAATTTGGCCAGGTCAACCTCGGGAGCGATTTGCAGGTGAGGAACGCCCCGGGCTTGTTCCGCTGCCGGGGTGAGCCGCGCGCCGGTCCAGCGGTCGGTGGGCGGGGGCATTCTGCCAAGGCGCTCCAGGACGCCCGCGAGACTGAAGTGCATGATCAGGCCGGCGACGAGCAGGAATACCACGACGCCAAAGATCCATGGCGCGCTGGCGTCGCGTTTTTCATAACCCTTTCCGGCCACGCGCTGGCGGCCTTGAGGTTTGGTTCTAAGGTTTGACATAGACGAAGGCGAATTGCATTCCGGGATCGTTCAGCGGGAGCAACGGCGCCGATTTGAGCTGCCACAGGAAATAGCTCATCCACAAGCCGCCCACGCCGATGGGCGCGGCGAAATCAAGCCAGTGCAAAGAAATGCCGTTCTGATGCAGCGTTGGCATCACCAGCCAATAGGTATCCACGATGTGAACGACGAAAAGCAGGACCGACAAGGTGGTGATGGCGGCCACGCGCTTTTTGACTCCACGAAACAGCAGCAGGAAAAACGGGAGGAAAAAGTGGAACAAGGCAATGGCGCCGACGACGGCTCTCCAGTCGCCGCCGATGCGATGCCGATACCAGTCGAGTTCATGCGGCAGATCGCCGGAATAAATAATCAGGAGTTGGCCGAAGGAGACGTAGGTCCAGAACAGCACGAAGGTCAGCAGGAGATTGCCAAGGTGATGATAATGGACCTTCTCGACGGTGGCGGCGAAGGGTTCCTGCCGCCGGAACACGGTGAGCAGAACGACCACGAACGCGAGCGCGACCAGGATTTGCCCACCGCCGACAATGACGCCGAACATGGTCGAATACCAATCTTTTTCCAGCGAGACGATCCAGTCAATCGAGGCGAACGTGACGAGCAGACCGTAAATGACCGTGCCAGGCCCGCTGAGAAAACGGGCCTTGCGCGTGGGCGCCGCGTCCGCAGTGCGGTCCTGGGCCAGCGAGTATTTGCGGAGGCTGAACGCCATCCAGATCCAGACGAAGAAATAAAAAACCTGGCGAACAATATAGGCCCAGTCGTTTTCATAGGCATGGCGCTCGCGCAGGGCTGGTTCGGCGGCAAGTTTGGCAGGGTCCGCCCACGGGTATAGGTGATGCAGGCCAAAGAAAATCGGGATGAACAGAACCGCCATCAGCGGGAAAACCATGAAGCCCGCTTCGAGAAAACGGCGCGTCGGATAACCCCAGCGGCCGCCGGCGAGTTGATGGATCATGTCCACAATAAAACAACCCAGGGACAGCCCCAGCCAAAACAAGACCGCGAAGAGATAGGAAAAGAAAAATTGTTTCGGGTCCACAAACCAGCCGATTGCGGACGCGACCAGCCCAAGCACCCCGATCACAAGACACACGAGTTGAAATCGATTCAGTTTGGAACGGAATGCGTCGGTCATTTGGAAGCCTCCAGTTGCGCCCGGTTGGTTTCGGGAACGTCAGCCAGCTTGGCATCGTGGCTCAATTGCAGCGCCCGGATGTAGGCGGCAATGGCCCAGCGATCGGCGGGCTCGACGCGCGCGGCGTAGGGATACATCACGCCGTAGCCATGGGTGATGACATCAAAGAAATGCCCGACCGGCGCGGTGCGGAGCCGGTCAATGTGATAGGACGGCGGCGCGGGAAAGCCGCGTTGCGGAATCATTCCGTTGCCATCACCGGTTCGGCCATGGCACGGCGCGCAATAGATGTCGAATCGTTCCTGGCCGCGCAGCAGGACTTCGCGCGTGATGGGAAAAGGGAAATCTTCGACGAGTTTGCCGCCGATTTTGCCGGTGTAGAACGCTTCATCGTCATCCAGTTGCCCGCGCGCGACAGTGTGCGGCGGGAGCGGACGCGAGGCCATCAAGTTGTTCCGGAAAAAACCATTGCGTTCGAGCGGCTTTTCCGAGGGTTGATGGAACATGTCGCGGCGGCAGCCGGTGGCCAGCAACAAGGCGGAAGTCAGAAGGCAGAAGGCAGAAGCCAGACGGGGAACCTTTCGGAGGATCGGTGGCCGGTGTTCCGTGTTCCGTGTTCCGTGGTTCCTCATTCCATCACCTCCGTGACTTTATGGGCTTTCTGGCCTTCCAGGAATTTGCGCGTTTGTTCGAGGTTGAACTTCGGATCCTCGGCTTCGATGCAGAGAAAAAAGCGGTCGATGGAGGCGCGCTCAAATTCCGGAACGTTGAACACCGGGTGATGAGGGTGCGGCAGACGGTTGAGAATAAACACCCCGAGAAAAGCGGATAAAGACGCGAGGAGCACCGTGAGTTCGAACGTGATGGGAATGAAATTTGGCCAACTGTTGTGCGGGCGTCCGCCGACATTCAGCGGATACAATCTGGCCATCGAAATCCATTCCATGAAATACGCGCCGAGTCCGCCGATCATTCCGCCCACGAGCGTGAAGAGCGGTATGGGCGAATACTCGTTGCCTAGCGCCTCGGCGAGGCCCTCCACGGGGAACGGTGAATAGGCGTCCATGCGCCGGTAACCTTCGGCGTAGGCGCGCCGGGTGGCTGCGAGCAATTCTTCGTGTTCCTCGAATTCCGCCATGAGGCCATACAATTCTTTTTCCTCGTACTCGATCTGAGGCTCGGGCAGGACGGCGGGACTGGGTTTTTCCTCGATCACAGTTGTCCCTCCTTGCGTTGCGCGATCAATTCCCGGGATTCAGAAATGGAAATCATCGGGATGTAGCGGATGAACAAAAATTGCAGCGTAAGAAAGAGACCTAGGCTTCCGAGGAGCGTCATGACATCCCATTTGGTGGGATAATACATGGCCCAGGATGATGGGACGAAATCGTTGTGGAGGCTTTGAACGACGATGACGAAACGCTCGACCCACATGCCGAGGTTGGCGGAGAGTGCCACGAAAAACAGGGCGATGTCATGCGTGCGCACACGGCGCGACCAAAGGAGCTGGGGAATGACGCAGTTGACCAGCATGAGGCCCCAGAAAATCCAGCCATAGTTTCCGAACGCGCGATCCCACATCATGTGTTTCTCGAACGGATCGCCGCTGTACCAGGCCGTGAACGCCTCCATGATATAGCCGTAGACGACCATCCAGCAGGTGGCGAGCGTGACGCAGGCCATGTTGTTCAATGTTCGCGTGGTGATGATATTTTGGAGGCCGTAAATGCGGCGGATGGGAATGAGGAGGTTTAGCACCATGGCGAAGCCGGAATAAATGGCGCCGGCCACGAAGTAAGGGGGAAAAATCGTCGAATGCCAGCCGGGCAATTGGGCGACGGAAAAATCGAAGCTGACAACGCTATGCACCGAAAGCACCAGCGGCGTGGCCAGGCCGCCGAGCAGCAGGTAGGCGCTTTGATGATGTTTCCAGTGAACCGCCGAGCCGCGCCAGCCCATGCAACTGATGTGGTAAACCATTTTTTTCCATCGCGTCCGGGCCTTGTCACGAACCGTCGCCAGGTCCGGCATGACGCCGAGATACCAGAACATGAGCGACACGAGGAAATACGTGCTCACCGCAAAGACATCCCAGATAAGCGGACTGCGGAATTGCGGCCAGAGCGACATGGTGTCCGGGTAGGGAATCAGCCAGAAAAAGACCCAGGGGCGGCCGAGATGGAGCAGGGGAAACATGCCCGCGCAGATCACCGCGAACAACGTCATGGCTTCGGTGAACCGGTTGATGGTGGTCCGCCATTTTTGGTACAACAGCAAAAGGATCGCCGAGATGAAAGTGCCGGCGTGGCCAATCCCGATCCACCAGACGAAATTCGTGATGGCAAATCCCCAGGCCACGGGAATGTTAATACCCCAAATGCCCACGCCTTTATAAACGAGATAAGTGACCGCCACGCAAAACATCAGGAACAGCGAAAACGCGAACGTGAAACCCACAAACCAGAACATGGGACGCGGGTGTTTGAGCGGAATGCCCGCGATTTGTTCGCTGACTTTCGCGTAGGTCTCCTTCGGCCCGATCATTTCGGCCGGATAGCCCAGCACGGTCACCGGATACGGCTTGGCCGGATCGGGCATGCGCGGTTCAGAGCCTTGGATGGTTTCCATATTATGCGCCTGACTTGGGTTCCAGTTCCGGGTTTGGGTTTCGGAGTTTCGCGAGATACGTCGTCCGCGGACGTGTGTTCAATTCGCCCAGCATGGAGAAATCCAAGGGATGGGTTTTTAATTTCGCCACGCGACTGTCAGCGGTGTTGAGATCGCCGAAAACAATGGCATCGGCGGGGCATGCCTGCTGGCAAGCGGTTTGGATTTCGTGCTCCTGGATGCGGCGGTTTTCTTTTTCCGCCGTAATGCGCGCTCGGCTGATGCGCTGGATGCAATAGCTGCATTTTTCCATGACACCGCGCCAGCGGACGGTGACGTCCGGGTTATACATTGCGCGCAGACTGGGCGTTTTGTAATCGGCGTACATCAGGAAATTGAAGCGGCGCACTTTGTAGGGACAATTGTTGGAGCAGAAACGGGTGCCCACGCAGCGGTTGTAAACCTGGACATTCAAGCCCTCATGATCGTGCAAGGTGGCTTCCACGGGACACACGAGTTCGCATGGCGCGTGTTCACAATGCATGCAGGGGACGGGCATGTGGCTGAACTCCGGATTGTCGAGCGAACCTTGATAATACGTGTCGATGCGAATCCAATACATCTCGCGGTGTTTTTGAATCTGTTCCTTGCCGACGACGGGAATGTTGTTTTCCGCGTTGCACGCCATGAGGCAGGCGTTGCAACCGATGCACGTGTTCAAATCGATGGACATCGCCCACTTGTAGCCGTCATATTTGTATTCGTCGGTGTAGTAAAGCGTCTCTTCGTCCGGGGGCGCTTCGATCGATTTTTTGACGAATTGAGGATCGGCGCGGAACTGATCGAGCGTGCCTTCGCGGTAAATCTGGCGATCAGCGGTTTCAAGATTGTGGTGTATTTGCGTCGTGGCGAGCGAATAGACTTCAGTGAGCCGCGTGATTTTTAAACCGTAGCCGGACCAAAAGGCGTCCGAGGTGCGCAATGCGCCGGCATTGAAACCCACATTCTGTCCTGTGCGGCCGATGCGCTGCCGCCCGTAGCCCAAATGAATCGTTACGGTATTCTCGGCCTGGCCGGGCTGGATCCAGACGGGACCGCGAACTTTCCGGCCATTCAATTCAAGTTCGACGACGTCGTTGGTGGATAATTGATTTCGCTGCGCGAGCGCAGGGCTCACGATGACGGCGTTGTCCCAGGTCAATTTGCTGGCCGGGCGGGCGCATTCCTGGAGCCAGCCGTTATTCGCAAACCGCCCGTCCCACACGGCCGCATCCGGGCGAAAGGTGAGTTCGATCTCGCCAGCATTCGATTGAGTTGCCGTCGACGCATGGCTGGCGGCATCAGATTTCAGAGAAACATGTTTTTCTTTGGACGCTGAATTCGCGATGAAGCCATCATGGATGGCACGCCGCCAGCCCTTCTCAAAATCGGGCCACCGTTTTTGGGTTTCCCAATATGCCCGGACGTTTTCGTAGTCATCGCGGATGGGTTGTTGCTGAAACATCGCGCCGAAAATTTCGGAGGCGGTTTTGCCGTCATAGAGCGGTTGAATGAGCGGCTGCTGAAAGGAAATCGTGCCGTCGAACGATTTTCCGTCGCCCCATGATTCGAGATAATGGGCCCGCGGCACGTGCCAGGTGGAAAGCGCGGCGGTTTCATCAAACTCGAGGCCGAGATAAATGCTGCGTTTCACTTTGGGCAGAGCGGCGGCCAATTCGAAATCCACGGGCGCGCCATAAACTGGATTGCCGCCGAGAATGAACAGGGTTTCCACGGCGCCGGAATTCATTTCGTTAGCGAGAGCTCGAAGTGAATCCATTTGTTTGGTGGGATGAAATTCCGCCGGTTCGGTGTAAAAGAGGGTCTGGCTGACATTGCCGAGCTTGTCGTTGATCAAATGACAGAGCGCATGAACCGCCGCAGGCTGGCATTCGCCGGCGAACACGAGGCTTTTGCCGTGATTTTCGTTTAAATCCTTCACCACCGCGGATACCCAGTTGCCGAGTTGCGAATTTTGATTCGTGGGCGCGGCGATTCCCTCGATTCCAAGCCCGTGCGCGATTTGCAGGGCGAGATTTGCAATTTCCGCGCTGCCCAGCGGCAAACGATGGTCTGCCATGGTGCCGGTGATGGACGGCGTGCTCTCCGCGACGTAGAGCCGGTTCATGTCATTGGTCCCGGCACTGACGCGGCGGCCATTGGTGAAATCGCGCGCGTAGCGCAATCGATGCGGATGCGCGTAGAGAAAATCGGATTCGAGCGAAAGAATGATCTTCGCTTTGTCGAAGCGGTATTGCGTTTCCACAATTTCGCCGAAAGCAATGCGCGCGCCTTCGCGGACGTTGTCGCGTGAGATGGAGTCGAATTGATGCCATTTGGCTTTGGGAAACTTTTTCAGCAACGCGTCCAGTTGGGCGGAAAGGGTGGGCGAGGTGATGGTTTCCGTAAGAAAACGCAGGCCGGCGCCTTGGTTTGCTTCCAGTTCGTGCATGAGCTGGTTGAGCTCGAAAATGAAATCCGGCCAGGTGCTGATTTCACCATTATGCAGAAACGCCGTGGAGCGGTCCGGATCGTAGAGGTCGAGGATCGAGGCCTGCATCCAGATGCTCGAGCGGCCGAGGCTGGCGGGATGCTCGGGATTGCCATCGACCTTGATGGGATGTCCTTCGCGGCTTTTGGCCAGGACGCCGGTGACATAGCCGCCCAGCGGCATTGAACTCGCATAGAAGAGCGGCACGCCCGGAACCATTTCCGGAGGCTGCTTTACGTATGGCAATATCTCCCGTGGCGGCTGTCTCGTGCAGGCCGTGAGTCCGGCCAAGGCGAGCGAAGCGGCAGCCATCTTCAAAAAGCTGCGCCGGCTCAGCCCGTCCTCCCATTCGGTGGCGTTGTTGGGGAATTCGCGGTGAAGCATCTCCTTGAATTCCGGAGTTTCCGAAAGTTCGTCGAGGCTGCGCCAATATGCCCGTCCGCTGGCGCTGTTGAGGCGCGCGCGGATGGCGGCGAGGTCAAGGGGAGATGCGGGTTTGTTTTTCATCGATGACACATGCTGCAATCGGTGAGTTGCGCGAGGCGGGTTTTGCTGATGTGGTACGTGGCGAGCAACTCTTTGCCGCGCTCCAACTGGTCCGGAGGCGGCTTCCATTCGGTGTTGAAAATCTGATCGCGCGGCCGGAGATATTTTTCCGGCTGGCTGTGGCATTGCAGGCACCAGCGCATGTAAAACGAGTGCGCCTTCCATGTGATCGGCATTTGATCCACCGGACCGTGGCAACTCGAGCAGCCGACGCCTTTTTGGACATGGATGCTGTGGTTGAAGAAAACGAAGTCCGGCAAGTCATTGACGCGTTTCCAGTGAATGGGAATGCCCGTGGCGAGGCTCTCGCGCACCGGCGCCAGTACCGGCGCGTCTTTCCAAACCTGCGAGTGACAGGTCATGCAGGTTTCAGTGGGTGGCAGTCCGGCGAAAGAGGATTTTTCCACGGACGTGTGGCAGTAACGGCAGTCGAGCCCGAGGCCGCCGACGTGATGTTTGTGGCTGAATGGCGCCGGCTGCGCGAGCGGCACGTTGACTTCGGTGGTGTAGGGAGACCAGTAAACCGCGTAGACCACGCCCCAGAAACCGAAAAAGAAGATGACGCTCCCGACCAACGACGCTCGCGCGAAGCTATTGCTGCTCTTTCGGAAAATTTGGGCCATAATTTTGACACAAAAACAATCAAATCCCTGGAACCAAAAAGCGACCGGCCAACCGGTTTTGAAAACTCAACTGAATGCCCTCAACGTTTCCACCGAGGAGAATTTTGGTAAATGGGGCCGTTCCCCCACGCGCGGCCATTTCGGAAAATCGAAACTGCATCAGGCAGGTTTAACGATCGGAAATGTTTCCATAAGCACCGCGCAACACTTGTGGAGACCTCTGCCAAAGCAGGCCCCCTGGAAGAACCCACCGAAAAGTATTTTCGTTTCATTAAAAATACCCTGGTTCGCGCCGGTCAGGAGATCGGCGCTCCGACTTTTGCGGAGGTCTCTTGTGTGGTTTAATCCAAAGGAAAACATTCCACTTTGCGCTCGCGCGCGTTGCGTTCATGTTTGTGCCGATGCATTTGAGGGCGGATGAATTTGATTCGGCGGGCGTTAAAATCCATTACGCCGCGCATGGAACCGGCGAGCCGGTGATTCTCATTCACGGGCTGTATTCCAGCGGCCGGCTGAATTGGGATTTGCCCGGTACGACCGCATTGCTCGCGAAACATTTCCAGGTCATCACTCTCGATTGCCGCGGCCATGGCAGGTCCGGAAAACCGCGGGAGGAAAATGCCTACGGGACCAACATGGTCGGGGACGTGGTGCGGCTCATGGAGCATTTGCACATTTCGAAGGCTCGCGTGGCGGGTTATTCGATGGGCGGCATGATTGGAATGAAACTCACGGTGACGCAGCCCGAGCGCGTGAGCCGATTGGTTTTGTGCGGGATGGGCTGGCACAAGGCCGGCGCGCGCATGAAACGCATCTGGGACGACATTGACCAGGACCGTTTCTTTGTGCCGCCAGCCTGCGCGAAAAGTTTTCCGGCGCTCGCGGTGACGGAGGAGGAAATTAAATCCGTGAAAATCCCGGTCACAATGATCGTGGGCGATCAGGATCCGTGCTTGCAATGGCATGTGGAACCGTTGCGTGAACTGCGGCCCGATTGGGCCGTGCACATTATTTCGGACGCCGATCATTTGAACTGCGTGAGCAAACCCGAATTCAAAACCCAATTGAAGGCGGCGCTGGGGCCACCGCAGACTTGACGAGCGGCCAACTCAATTGACATTGAGTTGTATGCAAATGGAGAAACTGACACTCAAGTCACAGGAAGCATTGCAGGAGGCGCAACGAATCGCCCAGGGCTTTTCACATCAGGAAATCGACGGCGAACATCTGATGCTGGCGCTGATCAGCCAGACCGACAGCCTTATCCCGGATTTGCTGGAAAAGATCGGCGTGCCGCCGGCAGCATTGAAGCCGGACCTGGAGCGGGAACTCGCGCGGCGTCATAAAGTACAGGGCGGCGGCGATGCCTTCCTGAGCGCCAGCCTGAAAAAGGCGCTGGATGCCGCACAATCAGAGGCCTCCAAGCTCAAGGATGATTATGTCAGCACCGAACATCTGCTGCTGGGGCTGCTGGACGAGGGCGACACTTCGCTGAAAAAAATTTTCCAGACGCATGGCTTGAAGCGCGACATGGTCTTGCGCGCCTTGGCGGATTTGCGCGGCAACCAACGCGTGACCGACCAGAATCCCGAGGACAAATTTCAGGCGCTGGAGAAATATGGCCGCGATCTCACGGCGCTCGCGAAGCAGGGAAAGATTGATCCGGTGATTGGCCGCGATGAAGAAATTCGCCGCGTGATGCAGGTGCTGACGCGGCGCACGAAGAACAATCCCGTGCTGATTGGGGAGCCTGGCGTGGGCAAGACCGCGATTGCCGAAGGACTCGCGCGGCGCATCGTCAGCGGCGACGTGCCGGAATCGTTGAAAAACAAGCGGCTCGTGGCCATGGACCTCGGTTCGATGATTGCGGGCGCCAAATACCGGGGCGAATTCGAAGACCGGTTAAAGGCATTTTTGAAGGAAATCGTGGCGAGCGAAGGGAGGATTTTGCTGTTCATCGACGAATTGCACACGCTGGTGGGCGCGGGCGCGGCGGAAGGCGCCACGGACGCGGCGAACATCATGAAGCCGCAACTGGCTCGCGGCGAATTGCGCACGATTGGCGCGACCACGCTGGATGAATATCGCAAGCATATTGAGAAAGATCCGGCGCTGGAGCGGCGCTTTCAGCCGGTGCTCGTGACCGAACCGTCCGTCGAGGCCACCATAGCGATTCTGCGCGGCTTGAAGGAACGGTATGAAGTGCATCATGGCGTTCGCATTCAGGATTCCGCACTCGTGGCGGCGGCGACGCTCTCGCATCGTTATATCACGGATCGATTTTTGCCGGACAAAGCGATTGACCTCGTCGACGAAGCGGCGTCACGCATCAAGATGGAGCTGGATTCCAAGCCCACGGAACTGGATCAGCTTGATCGGCAGATTCTGCAATTGGAGATTGAGCGCACGTCCTTGTCGAAGGAAAAAGATTCAGCGAGCAAGGAGCGGTTGAAACGCCTCGATGAAGAGCTGGCGAATCTGAAAGAGAAAGCCAAGGCGCTCACGGCGCAATGGCAGAATGAAAAAGCCGCGGTGAACGCGGTGAGCGTGGTGCAATCGCAACTCGAACAGGCGCGGACGGAATTGGAACAGGCGCAGCGTCGCGGTGATTTGAGCAAGTCCGCGGAAATTCAATACGGAAAAATCCCCGACCTTGAAAAGAAGCTCGCCGGACTGGAAAAACAGTCGACGACGCAAACGCGCAGCTCGTTATTGCGCCAGGAAGTGACCGACGAAGACATCGCGCGCGTGGTGGCGTCGTGGACGGGCATTCCGGTTTCACGAATGCTGGAGAGTGAGCGGCAAAAACTCGTCAAAATGGAGGAGCGTTTGCAGGATCGCGTGATTGGCCAGCGCGAAGCGCTCGATGCGATTTCCAATGCGGTGCGCCGTTCGCGCAGCGGATTGCAGGACCCGAACCGGCCGATCGGTTCGTTCATTTTTCTTGGCCCGACCGGTGTTGGGAAAACGGAAACGGCGCGGGCGCTGGCGGAATTTTTGTTCGACGACGAGAACGCGATGATTCGCATAGACATGAGCGAATACATGGAAAAGCACACGGTGGCGCGGCTGATCGGCGCGCCGCCGGGTTACGTGGGCTATGAGGAAGGCGGGCAATTGAGCGAGGCAGTGCGGCGCCGGCCTTATTCCGTGGTGCTGTTTGACGAGATCGAAAAGGCGCATCACGATGTGTTCAACGTTTTGCTGCAGGTGCTCGATGATGGGCGGCTCACGGACGGGCAGGGGAGGACGGTGGATTTCAAGAACACCATCATCATCATGACGAGCAACATCGGCTCGCCGATCATCCAGGAATATTTCAGCGAAAAGAAATTGGGAGCGAAAGACAAGGCGGAGATGGAGAAACTGGTGCGATCGGAGTTGAAATCGCATTTCCGTCCCGAGTTTTTGAATCGCGTGGACGATATCATCATCTTCCACAGCCTCGACGAAGCGCAATTATCGCGCATTGTGGACATTCAACTGGAGCGCTTGAACAAGCGCCTCGCGCAACAACGGCTCACGCTGGAAGTGGATCGCTCGGCGAAGAAACTGCTGGCCAAAGAGGGCTTTGATCCGCAATTTGGCGCGCGGCCGCTCAAACGCGCGATTCAGGATCAACTGCTCAATCCGCTCGCGAGCAAGGTGCTGGTTGGGGATTTCAAACCGGGCGACCATATTCGGGTGCGAGCGGACGACGGCGAGTTGATTCTTGAAAATAAGTGAAGTTTTGGAGTGAATAGCGGCGCGCACGGAGTGGCGCGCCCAACCTTACGCCTTCAGTTTCAGAAAATTTTTCAAAATCTGGCGGCCATTCTCTGTGAGGATGCTTTCGGGATGAAATTGCACGCCCCAGATGGGAAATTCCTTGTGCTTCACGCCCATGATTTCGCCTTCCTCGGTTTCCGCCGTGATTTCGAGGCAATCGGGAATGGAATTCCGCTCAATGACCAGCGAGTGATAGCGGGTGGCGGCAAAGGGATTGGGCATGCCTTCAAACAAATCCTTGCCGTTGTGTTTAATGGGCGAGGTTTTTCCGTGCATCATGCGATAATTCACGATGACATTTCCGCCAAAGCTGTGGCCGATGCATTGATGGCCGAGGCAGACGCCGAATAGCGGAATTTTGGGGCCGAACTCGCGGATGATTTCATTCGAGAGACCCGATTCACGCGGAGAGCACGGCCCGGGCGAAACCAGGATGCGCTCCGGATTGAGCGCGCGGATTTGATCGATGGAAATCTGATCGTTGCGATGCACCTGCATTTCCACCTTCAACTCGCCCAGGTATTGAACGAGGTTGTAGGTGAACGAATCGTAATTGTCTATGACCAGAATCATCGGCGACAAAGTAACACAGAACAGTGTTTTGAAAATCAGGAAGTTTTGCGCCGGCGCCTGGAGGAGCACATCTAAAGGCTGGGTGTTCGCAAACGCTCGGAGAATTTCAAACGCTTCAGCGGTTTTCCGCATTAGAAACCGTCAAAACGGTTTTAACGTGAGCCACTCTCTGCGGGTGCCCAGCTAAAGCAGGGTGTTAATGAGATGGCCTTCGAATAAAGGTTTTTCACCCAGCGCGGCTGTTAATTCTTCGTTAGACGCCGCCGCTTCGGCTTGAACAATTCCAACTGTGGCTCTTTGAAGAAATCGTAATTTTTCAAAATGCGGATCATCTGGAGCAAATCGGATTTTTGATAGTTCCGGTTGGTTTCAATCTTCCCGATCAGATCGGCGAGAATCGTGCTGAAGGGGATGACGGCATCAATTCCTTTGGCGCGGAGCAGGGCGATGCTCTCGGCGCGGCCTTGCTCGGCTTGCGGCAGCGTGGGAATGACCAGGATTTTCAGGGTGGAAGCGCTTTCGCCAAAAACGCGCGCGGCCTGCTGGAAGACTTTCGTGCCCACGAAACGGAAGATCTCGGGCGTGCTGGTGATGCGCGCGGAACTGAAGGTCTCCGTATGCCAGCCTTTCACGGCGACAATGGCGCGATCGATGGCGGTCAAATCCGCCGACGAAAGCACGAACGGCATTTCAGTCTCGCGCTTTTGCGGGTGCGTATTGAGAATGAAAAAATCGATGTCGTCTTCCTCGCGTTTCGTTTGCGCGATGTATTTGCGATGCTGCCGAACCAGGAATTCGTGCAGTTCAAAATATTCGCGGACGATGGTTTCGCTGACGGAACTCATGACGAGAGCGGCGAGTGCCGAGTGGCGGGGGACAAGAAATTGAGCGCTTCGTGGACGGCGGATTCTGGAATTTTCCGGCCCCAGACCACTTCGCCGATTTTTTTCGCGAGCACGAATTTGATTTCGCCGGCGCTGACTTTTTTATCGAGGCGCATGGCAGCGAAAAGTTTTTTGCGCTGCGCGGCGCTCAATTTGATTTGCGCGGGCAAGCCGGCATTCAGGAATAATTTCCGGATTCGCTCGGCATCATTGGATTCGAATCCGAGCAGTGCCGTGGAAATACGCGCGGCGGCGACCTGGCCGATGGAAATCGCCTCGCCGTGCAGGTATTTTCCGTAGCCGGAAATATTTTCAATCGCATGGCCAATGGTGTGGCCGAAATTCAGGATGGCGCGCAGGCCGGATTCGGTTTCATCCTGGCCGACGACATCGGCCTTGATTTCGCAGCAACGGGCGATGACGTCAGCCAATGTGTCAGGATCGCGTTTGAGGAGTTTCGGCAAATCGTGTTCAAGCCGCGCGAACAAAGCGGCATCGTAAATGATTCCGTACTTGATGACTTCCGCCAGGCCGGCGCGTAGTTCGCGCAGGGGCAGGGTGCGCAAAGCATCGATGTCGCAAAGCACGAGCTTCGGCTGATGAAACGCGCCGACGAGATTTTTTCCGGCTTTTAGATTCACGCCCACTTTTCCGCCGACCGAGCTGTCCACTTGCGCGAGCAGGGTGGTGGGCACCTGGACGAAAGCGATGCCGCGCAGGTAAGTGGCCGCCACAAACCCCGCCAAATCCCCGACCACACCGCCGCCGAGCGCCACGATGAATGACTTGCGCTCGAGCCGATGTTTCGCCAGCGCGTCGTAACAGTGTTCAACCACCTTCAGGCTTTTCGCGGTTTCACCGGCGGGGACGGTGATTAAGACGGATTCGAACCCCGCTTTTTTCAGGCTGAGTTGGGCCGACCTGGCGAAATTTGGAGCAACGTTGCGGTCGGAAATGACGGCACCACGGGCGCCGAGCTTCAATTCGGCGCAGTATCGGCCAAGATCCGAAAGGAGTCCGGGGCCGATTTTTATCCCGTAACTGCGGGCGCCGAGCGGCACATTCACGATACGCACCGGGGAAGGATAAAGAGTGCGGCGTGCATGTCAAAGATTTGCGCCGATCCCGGGCGGGCCTCCGCTCGCGCTGCTCGCTCGCTTCGGCCCAGGCGATCACATTACGAGCTTTCAGCCGTGGAAGTGTAGAGCCGATCTGAATGATTACTTCGTCGCCTGTTTTACGATTGGCGCCGCGTTGTGGTCGCCGAAGACAGTGTTCAGGCCGGCATTGATCCAAGGATTACGTTCCGTCAGCTTCCAAATCCCGCCACTGCGATAGTTTTCGATGGCGAGCAACATAGGGCCGACATTGATTCCCATGATGGTGTGATTGATCCACGGGCCATTGAGATAATCCGCGAAAAAGACCTGCGGGTTTCCGTTCGCATCCCAGACTGGCCCGATGTAATGCGGGTCCAGGCTGTAGGCATCCGCAAAACCGAATATCGGGCTCCATAAAGCAGGGATGTCGAAATCATGCCGCAATGCCGCGATTGCGTCGGCTGGCACGAAATTGATGGTGCTGGCGGCGCCGTAGACGGGGATTGTTCCCACCTGCAACGCTTTCGTGCCGAGCAAGGTGTTTTCCTGCGTGGGAAGTGCGCCGAACGCAAAATATTCGCTGATGTAACCTGACCCGGGAGCAACCAGATTATCACATGCGCTCAATCCCCAGCTATTTTTGCCGTAAGTGGCGTAATGGCCGTTCGAGCCGCCCATTTTGGCTGCGGCATGGTCAATGCAGAATTGCCGATTGGCGATGATGGCCAGTTTGTCATTCTGCCAAAGATTGCAGGGCAGGGTCGGATGCCGGTCATAGCCTCGATCGGCGAAATCCAGCCAGCAACTGGCGAAGAAATAATTGAAGAGCGAACCTTTCCACGTGACCATGATTTTATCCGGATCCTGATGCGGATAGGAGGCAAACACGCGGCTGCGAGCCAGATAAGTGGCAAAGGACACCGGGTGTTTCGACGAACCCAGCGCGAGCAGATCCACCATCAAAGCTTCATCCGTCTGGCCGTCTACGTGGCCCATGAATGTGCCCTGCGCGTTCGGGCCGGGCATCCAGGCAAGATAAAACTGATTTACGTGTGGGCCGGGCTTGTGGTCCACAAACCAGTTCCATTGGACGCGATCAAAAAGCTCGCGCGAGAGCGTTTGAATTTGTTGGTTGTGGGGGAAATATTCCCTGCACGTGAGCACGCCGTACATGAGCAATGCGGTATCATAAAGAGAGAGCTCCACGTGCGGGTCTTTGCGCGTGCCGGCATTCGCCGCGAGGAAATGATAGTAGAACCCGCGGTAACCGGCGCGGGTAATATCCGCGTCCGGACCGGTGGGCAGTTTGTTGAGGTTCTGGAGAATTGTGACCACTCGATTTTCCAATTCCTTTTTGTCCGCCCAGCCGCGTTCGTGGCCGATGCAATAAGCGGCGAGTTGAAAGCCGATGGTTCCGACGCTGACGATATCCGAGAATGTGGAGCGGTCCAACGCGAAGCCAAGGTCGTCGGTGAACGTCAGGAAATAATAAAACGATCGTTGCGATACAAGGTCGAGCATGGCGTCATTGCTGAGCTTGGAAAAGTCGAGCGGAGATTGGTCCGTGGTAAACGCCAGGTCATCGAGGAAGAGGCGTCCCTTCCGGCGGTCGTTTCTCCAATCTTCAATAACAAACACGATTTCCTTGACGTGCGACCAGTCGTTGGTGGTGAGGTCGATGGGGAAATTGTATTGCGCCCAGTTGGTTTGGTTGGGAATGGAAAACAACTGGCTGCCTAACAGCGCGCCCGCGGCGCTTTTGAATTCCACTTTTAACTGGTGCGCGAAATTTCCCTGGCCGTCGCCGCAGGCCCAGAAGGTGAAGTTGGTCACATGCACGTTCTCGACGCGTGAGGGATTGCCGGAGCTATTGCGCAAATCGCCGTAGAGGTTGGTGAAATTGAGAATGTGCCGGGGATAACTCATTTTACCGAGGGTCGAATTCCACAAGCCGCAAAAGCCGGTAGGCACGTTGTAATCCAGCCGGAGCGAGGCGCCATTGCTTCCGTGGAAGACGCGATTGTCAAAAGACACTTTGATGGTGGCATCTCCATTCGCGAACACGCCGCTATCGCCGGAGAAATTGTTGAAGAATCCCTGGTCGTTATAATCGGCAAACGTCAACTCCGTCGCCCGTGAAACAATTGCAACCGCCATGGTCATGAAAATGCAGAGCGCCAAGCGCAATGCTCGTCTGAGTGGCGGGTAGGTTCTGGCCGTCATATTTCCGCTTAAATTCACGCGAAAACATAAGAATGCAAAGGGGGATTTTTGCCACGGGAACGATTTCGTGGCGGGGCGGGCTACCGCAAATGGCGGGGTGGCCACTATGCTGGCGGTGTTGGCCGGGCGATGGGCACGGTCGGGCTTTTTTCTTTCGGTTTTTGAAAGGTCGTGAAATTTCCGCCTTCGCAGCAGGCGACAAAGCCCTCGGTAACCGACTTTAATTCTTCCCACCGCTCGCGGATTGTGGAGGCTTCTTTCGCAGTAATTTGATTGTCGGAGGCGGCCGTCGCAATGACGGCGAGCAAATCGGCGAATTCCTGGACAATCTCGTTCGTGGCGGGAATTAAAAACGACGGGTGCGGTTTGTTGGTCTTGGGATTCAAAATGAAGAACCCGCCGGAACGCTGGCAAATCCATTGCACTAGGCGGCGGTCGGATGTGCAGCGCATGAGAGATTCAATGCGATCGAGAGGATTGGCAGTGCCGCTGCCAGTCCCGTCGTCGGGTTCGGCCCATTTGTAAATCGTGGAGAGGGATAAGTTCAGTTCGGCGGCTACCTGCTTGGCACTGCATTTCTGAAACACCTCACGCAGCAGTTCGTGTGATTGCATCATAACACAATGAGAGAACAAAGCGGTGGTTGGCAAGAAAACATTCGAAGAAGCCGTTCTAATGCAGAGGCTCAGGCTCTGACAGTTCTTGCGTTTGTAACGTCAGGGCGAACTTCGGGCAATTGATTTTCTGTAATCAGCAATGCGCCATTGCAGAAATAGCGAGCACTTTTCTGCATTGCCTTTGTTTCGCACGGGCCAGAAGACATTGAAATCTTTTTCCAATTGGGCCAGTTCTTCGACACCTTGTTGGGCCATGCGACGGGCGCGAGCATTGTCTCCGCGAGCAACTGCCTGCTGCCAGAGCATGAATTTACAGGATTGCCCGGCCATGCGAGCGGCCAACGTCAACTCGCGGATTGCGGTTTTTCCAAAATGGAAAGCGGGTTTCGAGCGGCTTGCTTTTTCGAGCGTGCGAATCTGCTTTTGAATTTCCCGCAGGGCAGCGTGGATGTTTCGAGGCTGAATGCGCGCATAATATTTCAGGCCGTTGCGGCAAAATAATTCCCGCGCCTCCGGCGGCGGAGCGGCGATGACGGCGCCAAGCGGAGTCACGTTCGGCTCAGAGAAATGAAGTTTGCGATGGGAGAGGCCCAGCGCGAGCGCCGCTTTGGCGACGGCTTCGGCGCGGTCGCGAAAAATCTCACGGCTGAGAACTGGAACCAGGTTCGATTGATTGAAACTCTTCTCGCACCAAGCCATCGCGGCGCCCGCAACGAATGGCAGCCAACTCACCGCGAGCGGTTGAGGGTGGCCGCCATCGCCCCAATCAGTAATCAGATAACCGATGGCTCGGCGTTTGCGGCCGGTGATCGCGGCGCGGCGAAGATTTCGCAGGGCATTATCGTGTTTGCCCACAAGAGTCATCCATGTGGAAGTGCCGGGACAGACGTAGAAGGGAATTCGTGATTTGGCAAACAGCGCCGTCTCGCGTTCAAACGGGTGATTGGCTTCGTAACCCCAATTCAGCGCAATGACATCTCCGGGCAGATTTGAAATGAGTTTTGGATATTTCAGGATGATGTCGCCCCAGAACATCATCCGGCGGCCGTGCCGGGAAACTTCGCGATGGATGCGATTCAAAAAATCCAGATAAACGGCGCCTTTTCCTTTTTTGTGGCAAAGCTGTTTGGTTTGCCCGCGGCCGAGGTCCCACGTTTCGTCACAACCCACATTGAAAAAGTCGCTGGAAAAATTCGGGAGCAATTCGCCGTACAGGCCGCGCAGGAATGGGATAGTGCCGGGATGATTGGGGGCCAGTGTCGATGGCCGACGGACGAAGTCGCCGCTGAAGTCTTCGTATGGCTCGGAAATTTCAGCCAACTTTTTGACGCGCGGGTGTTCGAGAAAATAGCGCAGGTGGCCGAAGGAATTTTGATTCGGCACGAGATCAATTCCAAGCCGGCGGCAGTGCGCATCCAACCGTCGCATTTCTTTCCTCGTCAGCGCACCCCAACCCTGCCAAACGGATTTGTATTTGCGATAGGCGAACGTGTGCTCGATGTAAAGCTGCAGTTCGTTGACCTTGAAAGCCGCAAGGTGCGTGGCCAAATCGAGGAGCGTTTTGAGATTGGGAACGCGGCCGCGGGAAATATCGAGCATCACGCCGCGGCGCGCAAAATCCGGCCAATCGTGAATTTCGAGGCAAGGAAGACGTCGTCCGTATTCGTGGATGAGCTGCGAAAGCGTGGCACGGGCGGCGCGCAGGGCGGGTTCATCACGATAGAAAATCTCGATGCCGCTTTTACGGATGCTCAACGCGTAGCCTTCGGCATGCTCGGGTGCATGGTTGCTTTGGGTTGCCTTCACCGACTGATGCGGCTGGCCGGGCAAAAGAAAACTCCCCGGACGCCGTTTCAGCGAGCGGGGAGTGGGAAGGAGGTTCACTGGCCAGTGTTACTTCGCGATCATGCCGGTCTGGCGCGCGTAATTGAAAATACCGCCGGCGTCCACGACCGGGCGGACATCGCCGAGGGGTTTGAATTTGTGGACCTTGCCGGCGGCTTTCTCGGTAACCGTGCCGGCGTCGAGATCGACGGTGACCACATCGCCGGTTTTTAGCACGTCGCAGAGGCGTTCGGTAATTTCGCAGGGGTAAAGTTCGCCGGTGGCGACGCAATTGCGGAAGAAAATGCGCGCGAAGCTTTCCGCGAGAACGACTTCGCAATTGGCCGAGCCCATGGCAATGGGAGCGTGCTCGCGGGAACTGCCGCAGCCGAAATTTTTGCCGGCAACGACAATGGGATATTCACTGTCGAGATTGCCGTCTTTCACGTAGCGGGTGGAGTAAAGAGATTCAGGCAAACCGCAAAGAGCGTAGCTGCCGAGTTTTTCGTATTCCTCGGCAATCGTCGGCACCAGGTTCAGGTACTGCGCGGGAATAATCTGATCCGTGTCGATGTTGTCGCGCACCACGTAAACCGGGCCGGTAAAAACTGATTTCGTCATGTCAAAAGAGTGGAGCAGGGCCGGGGAGTTTTCAACCAGATTCAATCTTCCGCGGCGCGGTGGATTTTTACGCGGTTTCCAATGCCATGACCTCGTTGCTTTCCATTGTAACTGGCGCGCTGGCGGACAACACGAGGTAAAGATAGGCGAGGCCGCTGGTGGGCGGGAGTATCAGCCAAAGGGCAACCCACGGGCTCTTGCCTCGGCACTTTGTTATTTTAACGGACCAGACGGCATACGCGATGATGTTAAGCACGGGAATAAAGAAGGCGAAGAACCAGACGCGCGCCATATTGGCGGCCCGCAGCAAGGGAATCAATTGAAGCACCGGGACCCATACGAGCGGGCCGGGTGAATTGTGAGTTTTGCGGCAAAGCGTCCACGCGCAGGTGGAAGAAATGAGATGCAACAACAATAGAAGACAAAGGAAGATGTACAACGGTAGCATGCTTCCGCCGGCCAAGTGTTTCAGTTCGGCGATTCCGGCTTTCTGGTTTTGACGCCATTTGCCGGCGAAGTTGCGGACGTCGGAAAGTTTGAAATGGGCGATTTGGGCCAGCGTATGGTTTTTGGCTGAGTCGCTCGAATCCTTGCTTCCGGATGAAGCGACGTCGCCGTCCTTTTTGGGCGGGGCGTCATAACCGAGTGCTACTCGCGTTTCCGGGGACAGGTCGGCGACTTTGACATTGCACACGCCGGTCGAGTGAATGATGAAAATCCAGTCGCGAGTCTTCTTGGTCACTGTCACATTCGTATACGCACCTGTCCTCGTTTGAAGCACCGGAAAGCTGGGATCGGTGTCGCCCATGGTGATGGTGCCCGGCTTGGCGGCGAGCCTTCCGGAAATGAGGACAAAAAGCAGCAATAAAAGTCTGCCTAAACGATGCCGGCATTTTGCAACATTTCTCATCCACTCATTCCCTGGTTTGAATCGTAATCGGTTCAAACTCTCAGGCTTATGCTGCATGCTCCATGCCAGCCAGAGCGCGCAAAAATCATCTTGAAATCGAGGTTTTGTTCATACTTGGATCAAATCGTTGGTATGAATGGCGCCCGAATGGATGATTTCGGCCATGACGCCCTGGCGATTATTTTCCATCAAGCTGCGCAAGCCGGCGCAGATGGCGTCCATGCGGTGGCAGGGGGTGCGGCCTTCGTATAAAAACAGAACGGCGGCGCCGATTTTGATTTCCTTGCCGATATGCCGGATGAGGTTGATGCCTTCGGTTTCAATATTGGCGCGGACGGCACCGGGCGGAATTGATTGGAGGCCGAGGGTGGTGGCGTGTTCGGCGATCTGCTCGCGTTCGATCAGGGAAACCTGGCGACGGGTTGGTTTGCCGGTCCTGCGGCTGGTTTTGCCGAAGTAACGCGGTTCGCCGAGAATTCCTTTTCCGGCCACGAGGCCAATTTGGCTTACGGTTTGCAACGGCGCGCCGGGTTCGGCTGGATGCAAATGCAAGGAAGCGACTCGGGCGGGCGGAGGGGAGGACGGTGGCATGGGGGTATTATTGCTTAAGCGTTTGATTCTGCAAGCGCGCCGCGATTTTGGACTGGGCGGGCATGACCGCGCTTTGGAACTGGCAGACATGTCTGCCAATTTGAAAGCGGCGACGTGTCGCCGCACTCCAAAGCGCGGCGTCCCTGCCTTGGCTTCCCTCTTGCCCTGACCACGGCAGCAACATAAATTGCGCGCGTGCTGGACATTAAACTGATTCGCGAGAAGCCCGATTTTGTACGCCAACGCCTTGCCACGCGCGGAGCCGGCGACGAAGCGCTGGTGGAGAAGATTTTGCAAACCGACGATGCGCGACGGAAATTGCTGGCGGAAGTCGAGGCGTTGAAATCGCGGCGCAACAAGGCATCGAAGGAAATTGGCGCCTTGATGGGGCAGAAGAAAGTGGAGGAGGCGGAAGCCAAGAAGAAGGAAACGCGCGAACTGGGCGATCGGATTGCGCAACTCGACAAGGAAGTCGCTGAGTGCGACGCGCGGCGCGATGCGTTGATGCTGCAGCTTCCCAATCTGCCGCATGAATCGGTGCCAACCGGCAAAAGCGCGGAAGACAATCCGGTGATTCGCACTTCGGGAGAGAAGCCGAATTTCAGTTTCAAGCCGAAGACACACGTTGAGTTGTGCGAGCAGTTGAAGCTGGTGGATTTTGCGCGCGGGGCGAAGCTTTCGGGCAGCGGGTTCATTCTCTACACGAATTGGGGCGCCAAGCTGGAGCGAGCCTTGATTCAATTTCTGTTGGACCTGCACACGAACGAGCATGGTTACACGGAAGTTTCGCCGCCGTTCATGGTCGCGCCGCATTGCTTGGTGGGCGTGGGGCAGTTTCCGAAGTTCAAGGATCAGTATTACGGCGTGGCCGAGGGCGACAAGACGGAGGAACTCGGAAAATTGTATTTGATTCCCACGGCTGAGACGCCCGTGGCGAATATTCACCGCGAGGAATTGCTCAAGGAGAGCCAGTTGCCGATTTATTACTGCGCTTACACGCCGTGTTTCCGCGGCGAGGCAGGAGCGGCGGGCGTGGGCACGCGCGGGATGATTCGCGTGCATCAATTCGACAAGGTGGAGTTGATCAAGATCGTGCCGCCCGAGCGCGGATACGATGAGCACGAGAAAATGCTGGCGAATGCCGAACGGGTGCTGCAGTTGCTGGGCTTGCACTATCGCGTGGTGGTGTTGTGCACCGGTGACATGAGTTTCAGCAGTTCGAAGACATATGACATCGAGGTCTGGGCGCCGGGACAGGGGAGTTATCTGGAGGTTTCGAGCGTGTCGAATTGCGAGGATTTCCAGGCGCGCCGGATGAATCTTCGTTTCAAAACCGAAGGGGGCGACAATAAATTTCCGCACATTCTCAACGGGAGCGGCACGGCGTTGGCGCGGTTGTTTGTGGCGTTGCTCGAGACCTATCAGCAAAGCGACGGGAGCGTTTTGATTCCGGCGAAATTGCAACCCTATCTTAAGACAGATCGAATTCATGCTTGAACCTGAAAAAAGCTCCAAGGACCAAGATCCAAGCTCCAGAGAAGCTCCAAAGTTCAAGCTCCAAACCGCGACGTGCGGGCGCGCAGTTTCGGCAATGAAATACTGTTGGAGGTTGGCGCTTGATGTTTCTCTGGAGCTTGGGGCTTGGGATTTGGAGCTTCGACCATGGGGAATCGTTTCGGGAAAAATCCGGTTGCTTGCCCCCAACTCGTGGTTTTTGTTTTTCCAATGAACGTTTTGCTCGCGAGCAGCGAAGTCCATCCTTACTCGAAAACCGGCGGCCTCGCTGACATGGTGGGGGCTCTGGCGAAATCGCTGGCGCGGCAGGGACATGAGGTGAGTCTCATCACGCCGCGTTACGCGGGCATCGAGAAAAAATTTCCTCAGATCAAACCGCTCGATCTGAAGCTGGCTTTGCCGCTCGGTGCCCGAAAGGTCGAAGGCAAGGTGTGGAGTTTGTCGCCGGCGGAACGGCTCACGATTTATTTCATCGATCAACCGGAGTTTTATCATCGGCATTCGCCGTATTTGCAGCCGGACGGAATCAGTTACCCGGACAATGACGAGCGGTTTCTGTTTTTTTCCAAGGCGGTGGTTCATCTCGCGCGGCGCGTGCTGAAGCCTGATCTCGTGCACGTGCATGATTGGCAGGTGGGTTTTGTGCCGCTGATGATCCGGCACGAAAGCCTGACGGACGGCTGGCAAAATCCGCCGCCGACGGTGTTGACCATTCACAACCAGGCGTATCAAGGCACGTTCCCGGGCTGGCGCTACGAGTTCACGAATCTGCCGTGGGAGTATTTCAACATTGACGGCGCGGAGTTTTACGGGCAGGTGAATTGTTTGAAGGCGGGAATCGCTTTTGCGGATATTGTCAGCACGGTGAGCCCGCGTTATGCGCGCGAGATCACGACGGCGGAATTCGGCTGCGGGCTGGAGGGCCTTTTGCAGAAACGGCAGGACGTGCTGGTGGGCATTCTCAACGGCATCGATTACGAGGAATGGAACACCACGCATAATCCGCACGTGAAACATCCTTATTCGGTGGAGGATTTCACCGGCAAGACGGCCAACAAGCTGGATTTGCAAAAGGAATTGGGGCTGCCGGTGAATGCGAAGGTTCCGTTGTTCGGCAGCGTGAGCCGGTTGATCGAGCAAAAGGGCGTGGACATTTTGCTAGGGGCGCTCGAGGAAATGCTGAGCGCGGACATGCAGTTTGTCGTGCTCGGGACGGGCGATGTCGCGTTTGAAAATGGTTATCGCGAGCTGGCGCGGCGTTATCCTACCAAAGTGGCGGCGCAGATTGGGTTTAACCAGGGATTGTCGCAACGGATCGAGGCGGGTTGCGATTTTTTTGCGATGCCGTCGCGGTATGAGCCATGTGGGTTGAACCAGATGTATAGCCTGCATTACGGCACGGTGCCGATTGTGCGGGTGACGGGCGGGTTGGATGATTCGGTGACGGACATTTCCGAGGACCGCAATCGTGCGGACGGGATCAAATTCATCGAGTATTCCAATGGCGCGGTGGCCAAGGCGATCCGGAAGGCGCTGGCGTTGTATGGCGAGCCGGAGTTGTTGAGGCATTATCGACTGAATGGGATGTCGGCGGATTTCTCGTGGGAAACGACGGCGCGGAAGTATACGGAAGTCTACGGGAGCCTGGTGAAATAGACCGAATAGGGCAGGGGGCGCGAATGTGAGCGAGGGGCAGTGGCGTTGCCGAGGAGAAGTAGGGATGCCGCGCCGCGCGTCCGCGCCGGCGCAATAAGCAAGCGGGCGGAACAAATCGCGTCCACGGAGCCGGAGAACCCCCATGTTGCGCCGCTAAACGCGGCGCGGACGGCGCCAGCGCCGTTCCTACCCACCGCGCGAGCGATAACGGTTGTCGTTCGATTGTGTTTCAGTGTCTGGCGGCGAGACGCCGCCGACACTCGCAGCCGGGACGGCCGCGCTACGTTTTTTGTGGCAGGGTCCGGGAGCTGCGGCCGCGGCGCAGCCTTGCTGGCCGGCTAATTTCCGAGGCCTTTCGGGATGCGCTCGAATTTCCGGGGCGTTCCGCGCGCAACACAAAGCGGCGGAGGGCCGCCGCAGTCCGGGACGCTGGCGCGAGGTTATGACCTGAGGTCTAGCGTCGTCTTCCGGGTTTGGCGCCGGGGGTGGTGGCGGTGAAAAGTGTCTGGACTTCATCGGCTGACAAAGTGCGATTGAAGACCATGACGTCTTGCATCTCGCCGTCATAGGGAGCGCGGTTGACGTTGGCGGCTGGATCGGGCTCGCCTATATAAAGATTGTTGGTGACGTTGAAGTTCACATCCGCGAGGCTGCCGAACGAGGTGATGTTGGGATAAGCCTGGCCGTTCACATAAAACTGAATGACTTGGGCGGCGGTATCGACGGTGACGACAACGTGAATCCATTCACCCAGGTGATTGTTGATGAGCGAACCGTTCGCGCCCGCCGTTTCGGCCTGGTAGTTGCCGCTCAGAAAAATGAGGTCGTTATCGCCATTCCAATTCAGGTTCAGTTCGTAACCGCCGTCGGCGCCGGGTGTATTATAGCCGCCCTTGCTGATCGGAACCGGAAATTCGTCGGGAATGGAGTTGGGCTTCATCCACATGGCCAGGGTCAATTGATGGGTGTCCTGCATGGAAACGAGGGAGGGGCTGTTGGACACGATGAGGGAGGTGGTTTGAGCATTGTTTTTGTTGCCGCTCAAATCGCGGGTTTTTATCCCCGTCGGGACTTTTTGGATCCAAAGCACCAGGCCCTGGGAGGAAATCGGCAGCTTTCCGCCGGCGAACGCGGTGGAAACGGCCAAAAGGGCGGACAGGGTTAGCAGGGTTCGCTTGCCAGTGGTTAAGGTAGACATAAATGATTCCTTTTGATTAGGTTGCGACCGCATTTTCAATTTTGGCGAGGAGAAGTCAAGGAGTAAAGTTTGAGGTTTTTGCGCCGGATTGGAGCGGTTTTTACCCGATTGCGCTGCGGGGGAAAACGCTAAAGCGGTTCCCACGCCCCCGGACCGTACACCCAGCTGAAGCTGGGTGTTAATGAGAGGTGTCTCTGAATTAAACCCCGAATTGTGAAGAATTTTGAGACTCGTCACCTCGTCTCCTACAGGGGATTTATTTTTCGTGATTCAGCTTGGCGAGCCAGCGAGGGTAGTCTTTTTTCAGCAGGGACTCGGGCCAGGCGCCGTAATAATTGTAACCGCCGCGGCGTTCGCGTTCGATTTCGGAGTAGTGGTAGCGAATGACGCTGTCGCGGCCGATGAAGATGGGGCGGTTGGTGCCGAGTTCGTAGAAGCGCGCCCAGAGCGGACCGGCTTTCCGGTTGCGCTCAATCCAGCCGTCGCGCCGGCCGTCGGGCATCATGCGGCGGACGACGCGGAGGCCGTGAATTTCGGTCGCTTTGAACCAAGCAACGGCGCCTTGGATGGCGGCGCGGATCTCGGGCGTAGGATGATCGATCTGCATGAGGTAACGGACTATATCCACGCTTTCGTCGCCGGAAAATGAGGGCGGTTCGAAGGCGCGGGCCCAGGCGGGTTGAAGGGTGTTCTCATCGTATTGCGCGCACCAGACGGTGAGTTTGCCGTTCTCCTTGATTTGCGTTTTCAGGATGCAATCGAGGCCTTTCTCAATGGCGGTTTGGCATTTCGCGCGGCGATCGGCATCCACGAATTGGTAAGGGGCTTTGCCGTGAGCAATGTCGCGCAGGAGGAACATGACGTTCATCATGGCGTTGTCGTTGTAGGTGATGTGCGAGTAATAACCTTCGCGCAACGGGTAGAATTGCGGCCAGCCGCCATTGGGATATTGCGAGATGAGCAGGTAATCGAGGCCGCGGATGAAGGAGTCCTGGCATTGTTTGTCGCCGGTGGCTTGGGCGACGAGGGCGAGGAAACGCATCGGGACGGTGGTGGCGTCGTTGTCGATGGTGTCGGCGCAGCCTTCCTTTTTGATTCGGGCCCAGATTTTATCGGTCGGCGGAATGGTCAGGTCAGTGTTCTTGGGGAAGGCGCCGGTGGTGGATTGATATTGCATGACGATGCCGGCGGCACTGCGGGCTTCGGGGGTGCCATACCAAGCGCGTGGCTGATGAAGGAAGGGTTCGCCCCAGTGAGGTTGGGTAAAGCGTTCAATTGTTTGCGCGTTTGCGGTGAAGCCGGTGAAAAGGAGCGCGGTGAGAAACAATACAAGTATTCGCATGACGGGAGAATCAGACTCGGAAACGGTGCGGACAGTTACACATTTTGGAAGCGCCGGGGCGGAGATCGGCGCTCCGAGGGGCAGGGCAGGACGCCCTGCTCTGATTCCTTGATAAGGTTTCGTGGATTTGCTCTCATGCAGACATGGAGGCGAGTGTTCATTGGCAACCGGCAAACCATCGGCGGGTGGAACGCTGGCTTTTGAGCGCGGCGGTGCTGGCTGCGCTGGCGGCGGCGGTATTCTGGTGGAGTGATGGAGGACACTTCGTTTGCGAATGATCCTCGCTTTGTGATTACGCAGGCGCCGAATTTCACAATGCGAGGCGCCCCGACTGCGAGGTCGCGAATTTCTATCTGGTGGTCCAAGCTGCGCAAGAGATTTCAAAAACCGCGTCCTTTTTTTGCCAACGTCACGTTTCCGGCCAGTCCGACGACCGGATGTTCCGTGTATGGCCTGCTGAACCAGTGCACGGGAATCAAGCTGGTGCTTCCAAAGTCGATGGTTTCCGAGTTTCAGAATGAGGGTAGGAATTGAGAGATTTAATTAAATATAACAAACAGCTTGACAGGTGTTTTTCGGAAGGGTGCGGCGGACACCGTTTTGAATTAAACGGTTTGTCGTTATTGTGCTACTTAAATTCGGATTCCCCTGCAAACATTGACGCTTCTACGTCCGTAGTTTGCCATATTTTTTCATTTCGCTTCACGGCAAGAATTATAGCGCGTCGCTTCGCTCCGGGGAAGTGAGAGTTTTACGGATAGGACGGGCAACGCGGTTCGCTGTTTTTTCGAAAATTTTTGGAGGGGGTGAGGGGGAACCTTTATTTTTATTTTTTCAAAAACTGTAAAAAAGTCCCCTACCCCCGGCCCCCCCCTCCTGAAAATGGAGGGGGGGGGAGGGGTGGGGGGTATTTTGCCAGTTTTGTCCATGGCAGCCGGAACGGAAAAATGACAAAGTAGAAGCGCCAACTGAGATCGAACCGGTGCTCTGCGGGAGCGCAACACTGGGGGGCTTCGTTGGCCGGGTGGCGCGTATCGCTGACTCCCGGGCTGCTCTTTTTGCGGCCCGGGTTTTTATTTTGAGAGAGTGGCAGCGTCAAGCT
>DATNEA010000036.1:0-6462 GCA_035606845.1 Candidatus Angelobacter sp.
TGGAAATCTTCAAGTGAACTCGGTTCAGTGATGATTGAAACCCGGCAGTCGGGAACAGTCTGGATAAAGCAAGGGTCAGTTTAGGACAGTAAGACATCACATGAGTACGAAATTGTTTGTTGGAAATCTTTCCTTCAACACCACTGAAAACGACCTTCAAGACGCGTTTGCCGCCCACGGCACCGTCGTTGAAACCAACCTGATGATGGATCGGATGAGCGGCCGCCCGCGCGGCTTCGCATTCGTCACCATGGGTTCGCCCGAAGAGGCGCAGAAGGCCATTGACGCCATGAACGGCAAGCCGCTGGATGGCCGTCCCCTGACGGTCAACATTGCGCGCCCGCGCGAAGAGCGTCCGGGCGGTGGCGGCGGTGGACGCCGTGAATTCCGCGGCGGCGGCGGAGACCGCGGTGGCCGCCCCGGCGGTCGCGACCGTTATTAGTCCGTCCGCGAATTTGATTTAAGCCAGAGAGACCCGGTGTCGCCGGGTCTCTTCTTTTTTTATACTTTGGAGTGCGGTGGCAAAGCGCAGCATCGACCCCGTTTTTTTCGCGCGGAGTCGCGGGCAATTTCCGCACCGGAGCGGTCCGTTCTCCGAAACGCTTTGGCAAACTCATAGTGGCACGGGCGTCTCGCCCGTGAGTCCCTATTCGCACGGGCGAGATGCCCGTGCCACGCTTTCAAGTAACTTGACAGTTACTTTGAATGGTTTACGCTTGCTGTCCGGCCAACGGCATGAAAACCGGACAGCAGGTCACGCACAAAAACGGCGGGCGCAACCCCCAGCAAACGCAACAACGCATCCTCGAAGCGGCCCTCCAGGAATTTGCCGCCAAAGGTTTCGCGGGCGCGCGAGTGGATGTCATTGCCCGGCGCGCGCGCATCAACAAGCGGATGCTTTACCATTATTTCGGGGACAAGGAAGGGCTTTTTCGCGAGGTGCTGCGCCGGAAAATCGCCGAGCGCGCGGCCTGGCTGGCGGGAGCTTCCGAGGATCCCACCGAGCGTCTGCCCGCGTGGTTTCAACTGGCCTGCCGCGACCGCGAATGGATCCAATTGCTCGAATGGGAGGCGCTGCAGTGGGGTGAAAAGAAAGTCATTGATGAAGAGCGCCGGCAGGAGTGTGTCGGCCGGGCGGTCGAACGCGTGCGGCAACAGCAGGCCAAGGGCTTGCTCGATCCGAGCCTCGATCCGGGCCAGTTGCTGCTGTCCATGGTGGCTATCACGGCCTATCCCGTGGCGTTCCCGCAATTGGCGCGGCTCGTGACCGGGCTTTCGGTTTCGGACGAGAAATTTCAGAAACAACGCGAGGCGTTCCTGCGTCAGTTTGGAGCGTTGTTGCGGGGCAAAAAAGACGGGGCGGCGGGTTAATACGCAACAGCCGACGTGAAAAGGCTACTCTCGCGCGGCAAAGATCGAACCTGCTTACGGGCGTATTGCCCAAATTGGAAGGAGCGCGGGTCTGCGACCCGCAGCAACTTTGGAAAGCCAAAACGTTTGAGGATTTCAGTGATTCGCGAAAATGGAATATGGCTGCGGCTCACAGAACCGCGCTCCGACTTTTCGGCAATACACCCTTAGGTCGTGCTACCGGTCACGACGGGTGAGACCCCAGTGACGAACGATTGAATTTCGCGGGCGAGCGGTGAATCTTGCGGCCAATCAGGGCAACGAATATGGATTTAAAATTAAACAATAAAACGGCGCTGGTGACTGGTTCAACGGCCGGCATCGGGTTCGCCATCGCCGAGCGGCTCGCGCGCGAGGGCGCGCGCGTTATTATCAATGGCCGCACGCAAAAACGCGTCGCCTTTGCCATCCAATCCCTGCAGCTCAAAGTGCGCGAGGGAACCTTCGAAGGCTTCGCGGCTGATTTAAGCCACAAAAAAGGATGCGCCGCCCTCATTCGCGGCCTTCCGAAAGTCGATATCCTCGTGAACAATCTCGGCATTTTCGAGCCGAAGCCGTTCGAAGAAATTTCGGATGACGACTGGTTGCATTTTTTCGAGGTGAACGTCATGTCCGGCGTGCGCCTGAGCCGCGCCTACCTGCCCGGGATGAAAAAGCAGAATTGGGGGCGCGTCATTTTCATTTCCAGCGAGAGTGCCGTGCACATTCCGGCGGAAATGGTGCATTACGGCATGACCAAGACCGCGCAAATCGCCATCGCGCGGGGCATGGCCGAAACCTGCGCGGGCACGGGAGTGACAGTTAATAGTGTGCTGGCCGGCCCTACAGCTTCCGAAGGTGTGAGCGAATTCATCGAACGGTTGTCAAAAGAGCACGATATGTCGACGGCGCAATTCGAGAAGGAATTTTTCCGGAGCATGAGGCCGACCTCGCTGGTGAAGCGGTTCCTCAAGCCGGAGGAAATTGCGTCGGTGGTGGCATTTGTCTGTTCGCCGGAAGCCTCGGCTGTGACCGGGGCGGCATTGCGAGCGGAAGGCGGCGTGGTCAAAGCGGCCTTGTGATGTAACGGAACACGCGCCCGGCCCCGCGCCTCCCATTCAATGCCGGCTTGTTTTCAAGCTTGCCGTCAGGTAAAGATTTGCGGCCTTCGCGCTGATGAACGAGACGCTTATCGTCGTGCCGACCTACAACGAGCAGGAAAATCTTCCCAAGCTCGTGAAGCGACTGTTGTCTCTGCCCGTGCCCGTGGATTTGCTGATCGTGGATGGCAATTCTCCCGACGGCACCGGCAAAATCGCCGATGAACTGGCGGCGAAACATCCCGAATTGCACGTCCTGCACGAAAAGGAGAAACGCGGACTGGGCCGCGCCTACATCACGAGTTTCAAATGGGCGCTGGAACACGGGTACGAATTCATCTTCGAGATGGACAGCGATTTCTCCCATAACCCGGACGACATTCCGCAGTTCCTGGAGGCGGCTCGGGACGCCGACCTGGTGCTGGGCTCGCGTTACATCAATGGCATTCGCATCATCAACTGGCCCTTGAAACGGCTGATGTTGAGCAAGGCGGCCGCGAATTACGTGCGCATCATCACCGGCATGCCCTTCACGGATCCCACCGGCGGCTACAAATGTTTCCGGCGTCGCGCGCTCGAAGCCATCGATCTCGATGCCGTCCGCTCCAACGGCTACAGCTTTCAAATTGAGATGACGCACAAGATCTGGCGGCAGGGGCTGAAGGTGGTCGAGGTGCCGATTATTTTCACCGAACGCATCCATGGACGTTCCAAAATGACCGGCAATATCATCAGCGAAGCGTTGTTGATGGTGTGGCGTTTGTTATTTCAGAACAAATTGCGGCGCTATCCGAGCGCGGTGGGGAACAAATAACCGCCATTCAGGAGCGCCGAGCACCAGTCCGCCCTTTGTGATAACAGCACCAAGCGTCCAAGCTCCAGAGAAATCCCAAAGCTCAAGTTCCAATCTGCTGGCATGCGCCCATTTGGATGTTGGTGCTTGGCGCTTCTCTGGACGCTTGGATCTTGGACGCTTGGTGCTTTTCCAAAACCCGCGGAGCCGGTGCTCGGCGCTCCTCCAATTCACCGCCCAAACAACGCTTCACGCATTCCCGGAGCGGGCTGGCCCTTGGCTTTGTCCCAATACCTGAAGCCGGCGCTCCAATCCCAAATGGCCCAGCCGAGATGGTTCTCATCGCACGCGCGGCGGAAAGCTTCGTAGAATCGCGCGCGGGATTGAGGATCGGCTTTGGTGTAAGCGCCGAATTCGCCCACGTGCACGGGCCGGCCATAATAATCCGACCATTCCTTCGCGTATTTCAACTTGCCCGCGAACGCCAGCGGGCTGCTCGGATTTTCCGCCGTGGGCAGCGTGTTATAGCGATGAATCCAGTCCGCCACCCACCGGTTTAATTTGACCGATGGATTAAGCACCAGCGGCGTGGCGGGCGGACCGGGAAATTGAATGCCGCTCAATTGCTTGGGATCCGGCCCGGCCCAGGTTGCCCCTTGGTGCGTGAAGTAAAACGGATCGTAACAATGCACCGTCACGATGAGGTTGTCGTCATTGGCCGGAAGCACGAGATTTTTCAATTCACCGATTTGGTTCCATTGTCCGGGTCCCACGAAAATCGTCCGGTGCGGATTCGTCCGGCGAATCTCCGCGATGGTTCGCGCGAAGATAGGATTGATCTTCGCGGGGGTCGCGGCATCGTGTGGCTCATTCAAAAGTTCGAACGCGAGGCGATTCGTGAACCCGGCGTAATGCGCCGCAATTTGCCGCCAGATGGCCAGGAACTTTTCCGTCTGTCCATCCGGATCGCTCGTGAAGGCATCGAAATGATGCATGTTGAGAATCACAGCCAGATTGGCCGCCAGTGCGTTGGTCACGACAAAATCCGCGTGCGCGAAAATCTGCGTGGACAATTCGAAGCCCGGCGCCGGGCCGGTGTAATCGCTCCAGCGCACAGGGACGCGCACGTGATCGAAGCCTTCTCGTTTCATGATGGCGAATTCGTCGGCGGAGACGGTCACGCCCCAACGCTGTCCCTTGGGTGTTTCGAGGTAATTGCCGAGATTCGCGCCGCGCATGAACCATTTCGCGGCCTGGTAAGCGGGCGAATTGGTATTGGTCAGCCGCTTCATTTGCGGCGGATTTGCCGGCTCGAACCGGTCATTTTCCGCTGCCAAAACGGCGCAAAGGCTCGAAAGAAAAATGACGGCGAGCAGGGAAAATGACTTCACGAATCCAGTTTGGCGGCTTTGGTAAAAGTTTCAAGGAGAACAAGAAGGCACCCCCACTTGCCTGGCGCCACGACGGCTTCGTTTTGGAGGGCGGCAGAGCGCAGCGTCGACACCGCTTTTTGCGCACGAAAGCGCCGTCGCCGCTGCGCTCTGCCGACGCACTCCAAAGTCGAACGCGGGCGTGATACCGCACCAACCGTGGCCATTGTATCCATTCACCGGCCGCCCGATTGCGCTTTCCGTAAAAACAGGCGACATTTTCAAGCGATTTGCGAAAATAATCTCTTGCGCACGGACGCGGAGATGCCTATATTGCGCGCTCTTTTTGAATAGAAGAAATTGATTTATGCGACGTCCCAAAGGCATTAAAACGAAGAAGTCCGTGGCCAAGCGGTTCAAGGTGACTGCTGGCGGAAAAGTCCTGCGCTCCAGCGCCGGCCGACGCCACCTGGCGCAATCCAAAAACGCCAAGCGCCGCCGCTCCTTGCGCGGCCTCACCACGGTGGATGCCACCGACGAATATCGCATCAAGCAGAACCTGCCGTTCACCCGCTGATCTGGCGCAACTATCAACTCTTAACTTTCAACCATCAACTGACCCATGCGCGTTACCAATTCCCCCGCCTCCCGCAAGCGCCGCACCAGAATGATCCGGGCCGCCAAAGGCTTCCGGATGCGCCGCTCGAAACTTTACCGCTACGCTTCCGACGCCGTTGACCACGGCCGCCAATACGCCTATCGCGATCGCCGCCGCAAAAAGCGCACGTTCCGTTACCTGTGGCAGATCCGCATCAATGCCGCCGTGCGCGAAGCCGGCCTGACTTACAGCCGTTTCATGGAAGGCCTCAAGGCCGCCAAATGCGCGCTTGACCGCAAGAGCCTCGCGGACATCGCCGCGACCGACGCGGCCGGCTTCGGCGAACTCGTGAACGTGGCCAAAGCCGCGCTCAAGAACAAGCCGGCTGCGACGTTGATCAAGGCCTGATTCCGAATTCAATTTAAAATCGAAGGCGACCAGCAATGGTCGCCTTTTCATTTTTAGTAGAGAAACAGGAAAATAGGAATGAAGTCATTTCCTTCCGCATGCCTGTTTTTCTTTACCTCCGCTCTGCGCCTCAGCGTCTCTGCGGTGAATAACCTGCGTCGTCCAACGCATGGGGAACCTTTGACAATTCCGGCCAGAATACTAATGTCGGAGAATGAAACCAAAAGGAATCAGGCAGAACATCGCTTCCGGCCACTTCTCCTCCTTAATGACGTGTTAAGCGACGACTATGCGCACTACAAATAAGGACGATTTGATTCGCAGATTTATTGTCATTGTGGTTGGGGCTGCTTTTTGTCATGAGCGCAGTTGTGGCGATTTGCGCCGGCCATATTAGGATGGGCAAAGGCGGCGGCGTGGATTTATCTGCTGCAACAAATCCGACTGCTTTTTGGATGTCCGTGGTATTCTGTGCCGCGTTCGGAAGCTATGCGATTTATTGTTTTGTGAGGAAGCTATGATGTGACCTGATGCGCTGCAGCCAACAGCCGCCAGTTTTCTTCCATGTGTCGAGCTTCCTTATTCATCTCTCTTCGGCCCTTCGGTAAAATTCGAGCTTATTTATAAAATTCGGGTCTCCGCGAATCTGTGTTCATCTGTGGCGGGCGCATCTCATTTTTTAGGAGCTTGATTTTTCAGGAGGTAGTAAAACGATGGGATGAGCGACTGCTGCCTGAAATCGGTTCCTCAATCCGACAGCAGTTAGGAGACGTTTGACCCGCCGGTCGTGGACTGGATGGCGCG
>DATNEA010000052.1:0-173709 GCA_035606845.1 Candidatus Angelobacter sp.
TCACCAGGGAGTTGTTATTGACCAGGACCGTGCCGTTCGCCGCGCCGTTCGCTCCGGTGGCAATTTGATAACCGATGTTCAGCGTATTGATGTCGAATGTTCCCGCCGACCATCCCAAGGTGCCGGTGCAACTGCCTGAGCTGGGACCGGGATTGCCGCGCGCCACGTACACCGTGTCAATCAGCGCGTCCACCGTTCCCGCCGTCAAATCAGCGTTCGCGGTCGTGCTATTTCCGCTGCTCGCAAAACTGTTGTCACCGACAGCCAGTTGCGTCGAGCGGCTTACCTGGTCGGAGTTGCGAATCACCAGCGAGGGAGTGGAAAAAATCGCGTTGAACGTCACATTGCCGTTTCCCTTCTGACCGCCCCAGCGGAATTGATCCGCATAAAGAAAATTGACCTGGCCCAAATAGAGCGCCGATACCTGGCTGCCATTCGCGTTGGACCCGGAATCCTGTACCATCACCTGAGGCGCGGCGCCGGAAAGCGTAATCGTGTTTGTCTTCGCCAGATACAGCGTGCCCGAAGGCCGGTTCACGGACGCGCCGGCGTTCGCCTGGCCCACCAGCATGCGGCCAATCGAGGCATTAAAATTGTCCAATGCGGACATGTCGAGCGTCGCCATGTGTGAACCGTTGGACGAGTTGCCCTGGCGAACCACCAAGTCTCCCGTGCCGCTTAGGCTCAACGTGGCGCCTGGTCCCTGAATCGCCACCGGCACCAGCGTGCTTGAAGTCGTCGCGCCGCTGGTGCTGCCCACGTTCAGCACGTCACCCGACGCCTGGCGGCTGACCGTCAACGTCAAACCCGGATTCAGCAAAGTCGTATGCGCGGAGCCATTGTCCTGATTGTAAAAAAGCGAATCGATGGTGAACGCCTGGTCCATCGTGTTTTGACTCCCGGCGCCCACGTCCCCGAACTGCACATCATCGCCCGCTTGCGGCGCCGCAAGCGTGCTCCAATTGGCGTTTTCAGACCAGTTTCCGCCACTGGGGGCATTCCAAATGTCGGTGGCGGCATGCAATTGTTGAACACAAAAAATAGCCACGGCGAGTACGGCAATGATACGAGGGGTGTTTTTGAGGTATTTCATATCTGGATCTGGTTGTGGCAGGGCAAATAGGATTCGTCCCCAATTCTTAAAACACCCTGCGGCTTCCTCGCATCCCTCTTTTGGGTGATATGTTATTTGGCCCCACCCGAAAGAGGGATTGGCAGGACATCGTTTTGCGGCTTTTATGAGAATGCCTTCCAGGTTTCGGCTTGGGAGATGAAGCAAACGCCGTGAGCAAAATGAAAACCCCTGCCTCGCCAAAAAGTCACCGTCCCGCCGCGTTCACCCTGATCGAACTCCTGGTGGTCATCGCCATCATTGCCATCCTCGCGGCCATGCTGTTGCCCGCGCTCTCCCGGGCCAAGGAAAGTTCCAAGCGCGCCCAATGCCTCAACAATCTTAAACAGATTGGCATCGGCCTGACTCTTTACGCCGGCGATAACAATGACCTGCTTTTTTCACCGCGGCCCGTGAGCAATGGCAGATTTAACCTGCACGCGTTGAACGATGATTCCGCGACCGAATCCAAAGACGTCGGCCTGGATCCCACCCACACCAATTCCCCGTCCATTTGGGTCTGCCCCGAAATCAACAACGGTTTGGCCAGCCTTAACCTCGGCACCAGTCCGCGGCAATGGCAGACCGGCTATCAATATCTGGGCGGAGTGACGAGTTGGTACAACGCCGCGGGGACCTTTGACTCCCGCAGCCCGGTGAAGCTCAGCCGCGCCCAGGCCCAGTGGGTGATGGCCACGGAAGATATAGTTTTTGACGGAAGCAAATGGTCCGCGAACCATCGCCGGCCCAGGAGCGGTTTTCCCGATGGCGGCAATGAATTGACCGCCGACGGCTCGGCCGGCTGGGTCAAAATCGAGCGGATGTACGAAATCACAACCTACGATACCGCGACCCATCTCTGGTATTTTTACCAGGACGATCTCTCCAGCATCCCGCCGTCAGCATTGATTCGATTGAAATTCAAGCCATGAGACGTGGAAGATGGAGCGCCGATCTCCTGATCGGCGCGTTGGAAAGGTGTTCCGGTTTCTTGCCGTGTCGGAGACCGGCGCTCCAGCGCAATTGTCCAGATGCGCGTATTTCGCCAACCAACGTCATTTAAGTTTTGACGAGGAGGGGTATCATCGGCTCCATTGAGTCGTGTGGCTTTTGAATCAATTCGCGTAGCGCGTTCGCCCTCAGGCCAGGAAAAATGATTATGAACTTTTGCCGCCTCCACATTGCCACCCTGCTCTTCATTGGCTCCCTCGCGGCTGCCATCGCGCAAACCGATTCGCCGCCCGCGCTGAATCTCCCGCCGATCGCCAGCGGGCCCTTCAAGCCGGACTGGAATTCGCTCACGAACTACCAGACCCCGGAATGGTTCCGTGACGCCAAGTTCGGCATCTGGGCCCATTGGGGACCGCAATGCCAGCCCGAGCACGGCGATTGGTACGGCCGCAAAATGTATATCCAAGGCGATCCGGATTATAAATCGCACCTTATTGAATACGGCCATCCCTCCACCAACGGTTTCAAGGACGTCATCCACGAATGGAAAGCCACCGATTTCGATCCCGACAAGCTGCTCGCGTTCTACAAGAAAAACGGCGCCCAATATTTCATGGCGCTCGCCAATCACCACGACAATTTCGACAACTTCAATTCCAAATATCAGCCGTGGAATTCCGTCAACGTCGGCCCGCACAAGGACTTGATTGGCGACTGGGCCAAAGCCGCGCGAAAAAATGGTTTGCGCTTCGCCGTCAGCGTCCACGCCTCGCACGCCTGGTCCTGGTATGAAGTCGCCCAAGGCGCCGACAAAACCGGCCCGCTCGCGGGAGTGCCCTACGATGGAAAACTGACCAAGGCCGATGGCAAAGGCCTTTGGTGGGACGGCCTCGACCCGCAGGACCTTTACGCTCAAAACCACAAGCCCGGCACCAAATTGCAATGGGAATGGAACGCCGCCCAAGGCAGCAGCGTGCCCGACGCCGCTTACATGGAGAAGTTTTTCAAGCGCACCCAGCAGCTCATGGATGATTACCACCCGGACCAGGTTTATTTCGACGATACCGTATTGCCTTTCCATGGCGTTACCGACGAAGTCGGCCTGAAACTCGCCGCCCATTTTTACAACACGCGCCTCGACAGACATGGCCGCACCGAAGCGGTGATGAACGGCAAATGGCTGGATGAAATGCAGCGCCGCGCGATGGTTTACGACATCGAGCGCGGCAAGGCCACCGGCATTTTGCCGCAGCCGTGGCAAACCGACACCTGCCTCGGCTCCTGGCATTACGACCGAGCCATCTTCGACCAGCACCGTTACAAAACCGCGCCGTCAGTCATCCGCATGCTGGCGGACATCGTCAGCAAAAATGGCAATCTCATGTTGAGCGTCCCGCTCCAGCGCGGCGGCCAACCCGACAGCGATGAAATCCAAATCGTCAACGAAATCGGCGCCTGGCTCAAAGTGAACGGCAAGGCCATCTATGCCACTCGCCCATGGAAAATTCACGGCGAAGGCCCCTCGACCGAAGCTTCCGAAAAAGGCCAGTTCGACGGCCAGCGCGACGTCTCCAAAAAACCGTTCACGCCCGAAGACATCCGCTTTACCCAATCCAAAAACGGCAAAACCGTTTACGCCATCGTGCTGGAAATTCCCACCGACGGCGAAGTGACCATCAAATCACTCGCGGCGAATTCATCGCTTTGGCCCGGGAAAATTCGCAGCGTGCGACTGGTAGGCGGCGGCAAACTGAAATTCACCCGCGACGCAACCGGCTTGCAAGTCACACTTCCGGAAAAGTTCACCGCCCAAACCGCCTTCGCCCTGCAAATCAAGTCGTGACCGAAAAAACTTGCCGCTCAACCGCTGGGGGGCAAAATATCCTCTGCTGGAAGGAGCACGTGGGCCCATAGCTCAGCGGTTAGAGCAGGCGACTCATAATCGCTTGGTCACAGGTTCAAATCCTGTTGGGCCCACCATCTTTAAGCTCCAAGCGTCCAAACACCAAGCTCCAGAGAAGAGCAGCAGCCGTGGCGCGCATTTGATGTTTGGTGCTTGAAGTTTCCCTGTAGCTTGGATGTTGGACGCTTGGAGCTTTTGCGCGTCGTCTTTCAGGCTTCCCTGCTGTTCACCGGCGGAAAAATAATCAGGCATACCCAACCCACAATAAAACTCACTCCGCCAAGCGGCGTCAGAAAAACGAGCCATTTCATCAGCGTCGTCGCGTAAAGATAAAGCGAGCCGGAGAAAAGGATGATCCCGATTAAAAAGCTGAACCACGACAACTTCTTCAGCGGCGCGCGAGCGGACAGGATGAACAGCATGACGGCATGGATGAAATGATAAAACACCGCCTTTTCCCACATGCCTGTCGTTTGGTTGCGCGCGAGCACGTCCTTCAGCGCATGCGCGCCAAATGCTCCCAGGGCGACGGCGAGCAAGCCCATCAATGCCGCAATCCGCATGGCGCGCGAGTTAGAGCCCATATCAAAATGAGGAATGGGCGCGCTGTTTTCTGGCGGGCGGCTGGCAAGGCGCGACGAAGGAGCATAGCCGCAGCGCTCCGTGACTGAGGAGCAACGCAGCCAGACGTCCGTCAGAAAACAGCCCTGCGGGTTGTCGATCTTTGCCGCTGCTGCTGCGTTGCTCGTCAGTCAAAGATCCATTCGGATATTTTCCTTCCTCGCGCCTCGCAGCAGCGCAAAATCTCTGGCAACGCGCCCGTTCCTCATTTTGATATGGGCTCCTAGTCATGGTAAGTTATTTCGCCACCGGACGCCTCGCTCCGGCGCTGAAGCTGTCGCGCGAAGTATTGATCGACCGGCGCATTTTTCCAGGCCGAATACCAGATGTCCCCGAGCAATCGGGCGGCTTTGAGCAATTGCCCTTCAATGAACGGCTTCCCTTGCAGCCCGATTTCACCCTCACCCGTAAATTTATGGTCTTTTTCCATCTGATAGAGAGGTTCGACGAGTTTGTTCTGCTCCACGATGAACGACATGACCACGGGAAAAATCTGTTCCGTCTGCGCCGTTTGCCCCTTCCAGATCACCAGCTCCGCGGGGCGCATTTTCTTTTTCATCGCGCCAAGATCGCCTTCGATGTCCGTTTTCAAAATATAGCCGCCATCGATCAGCGCGTGAAACGTCCGGTTGGTCGTGTAATGATTCGGATTGCTGCCGAACCAGCCGTTGAAATGCATCGTCGTGTGCAGCGGTTGCGAGGCGTCGCCGTAGAAATGCCCCATCACGCCCATGGTATAAATGATGTTCTCCTGCGCGTTGGCAATTTCCGCCGGAGTGCCGCCTGCGGCCTCAAACGCTTTCAGATACGAAAATTCGGATTTCAATTTCGCGTAATACTCCGCCATCGTCCACGGCAGGAAACCGGAAAGCTCGCGGGTGTGGTCGGTGTCTTGGGCCGGATCGATCGGCGGAAACCGGTCCGGATGCGCCGCGCGCGCGCGCGCCATCTGCGCCATGAAATCATACCGAAACGGCGGCAGCGTCTGTGGCGTGAGGTCGTAACGATACACTTCCTCGAGATTAATGTAGTGTTCCGGGCCGTTGGCGTGCTTGAGTTCCAGGCCGTCGGTGTTGCGCCAGCGATCCGGCTCGCCCGCCAGAAACGCGATCCGCTCCTGCGCCTCCGACGTCAGCGCAAACGCGGGGAAATCCTTCGGCAAGGACGACAATGCCAATTGGTTCACCAGGCGATGCCCTTCGTAGTCCCATGCAAAAACGGTTTGGCCCGCAAGAAACACGAGGCTTGCGAGCAATAGTGATTTTTTCATGGCATTAACCCCCCGCGAGTTTAGTGTGAACGGCACAAAACGCAAAATCAATGTGGCAAGAAGTCTTAACGGTTCCGGCGATTAAACAATGAAAATCATCACCGACGACGCCTGCACCGGCTACTCGCGCTCCGGGCACCCGGAAAAACCCGCGCGCGTTGCCCGCACGGTCGAGAAACTTCGCAGCCAAACCGAGTTGTCCATCATCTGGGCCAAGCCGGGGCCGGCGGAGGATGCCACCCTTCTCCGCGCGCATTCGCCCGAACATCTCGCAAGCCTCGCTTGCGCGGAAGAAGATTTTGATGCCGACTCGCCCGCCTATCCCGACATCGCCGACTACGCGCGCGCGTCGGTTGGCGCCGCTCTCGAAGCCATGCGTTCCGCGCGCGCCGGCGAAACCGTCTTGAGCCTCATGCGCCCACCCGGCCATCACGCGACGCGCAATCGCATCATGGGATTTTGCTATCTGAACAACGTCGCCATCGCCGCGCTGGAAGCGCTCGTGACCGGCGTCAAGCGCGTCGCGATTTTTGATTTTGATGTCCATCACGGCAACGGCACGGAGGACATTTTGTTGAACCGCGACGGCGCCGCATTTTTTTCCATCCACCAATACCCCGCTTATCCCGGAACTGGCGCGAGCCACCTCGGCGACAATTGTTTCAATTATCCCGTGCCTCCCGCCCTGCCCCGAACTCAATATCGAGACGTGCTGTCGTCGGCGCTGGATCGTATGAAGGAATTCCGTCCGGAACTCGTCGGCGTCTCTGCTGGTTTCGATGCCTACGCCCGCGATCCGCTCGCGCAGGAGACGTTGGAGGCGGAGGATTTTTACTGGCTCGGCCAGCAAATTCGCGCGCTCGGCATTCCCGCCTACAACGTGCTCGAAGGCGGCTACAGCCGCGATCTTCCGGAACTCATTTTCAGCTATTTAAAAGGATTGGAAGGAAAATGAGCGCGCCCGTGCACCCCTCCGAAAATCTTTCGCCATTGGAGCGTTACCAGGTTTTTCGCAACCGCATCGAGCATGAGGACAATCTCGTCATGCAGCGGCTGTCGTGGCTCATGGCGTCGCAATCGTTTCTGTTCACCGCCTACGCCATTGTCACGAACGGCATGACCAATGCGCCCGCCACTCCCGGAAATGTGTTCGTGAACCACTTGGTAGTGCTGGGCCGGATCATTCCGGTCGTGGCGTTGTTGAACAGCCTCCTGATCTTCATCAGCATTGTGGCCGCATTGAAAGCCATCCACCAATTGCGCTTCGATTATGAGCGGCACCCGGAAATCCTCCGAACCGTCCCGCTGCAAACCAGCAGGTTCGTGCGCTCGCTCGGCCTGTCCGCGCCGGTGCTGCTTCCCCTGCTTTTCCTGGCGGTGTGGCTGTTCCTCCTGACGCAATGATTGAATATGGCCCCAAGACGTTTTTGTTGATAAATAGATCTCCAAATCCGGCGGTCGAAATCCGAATCCGAAAGAAATCCGAAATCCAAAACATCTTCTGCGGCAAATTTCGGGGGCCAGAGCAAATCAAGAAAAATTATGGCCGCAAAAGAACGCAAAAAACGCAAAGAACACTTTATTTCCGTGCGTTCTCTGCGTTCTTTTGCGGCTATGAATTCATTTTACCTGCGGTCGGGACTTGGCCTTCGGGCTCAATCGCGGGCCAGACTACAGTAAGAGTGAATTTCGAACTTCTTTCGGATTTCGGATTTCGGAATTGCTAAATATGCTCCGCTATCGTCGGCGGCGGCTGATATTTGAATTCCTTTTCCGGCGGCAGGCCGCTGTCGTCCCTGGCCAGCACGCGGTAATTGCGGATTTGCAGCGAAACTTCCCTTCCATCCTCCAGGCCGAGCTGCGCATATTCCTCCTTCGTCATGCGGCTGCGCAATGTCAGGCCCGACGGCAGTTCAAATTCCAACCGAAGCATCACGCCCAGAAAAAACGTGTGCCGCAACACCGCTCGATAGGGATATAACGTCAGATCAGTCGATACCTGCACCGCGTATGGCCGGAACCCAATGCGTAACTTCGTCCCGTTCGGCTGGTCATGCGCGGGAAATTGCAACTCGCCCAGGTAAGCCACGCCGTCCTTCACTTCCGTGTTCAACACGTTCATCACACCGATGAAGGTGGCCACGAATTCATTCGCCGGCTGCTCGTATACTTCCCGCGGCGCGCCCACCTGCTCCAGGCGGCCGCGCGAAAAAATCACGACCCGATTCGAAATCTCCAAAGCCTCTTCCTGGTCATGCGTCACAAAAATTGTCGTCACGTTCAACTCGTGATGCAGCTTCACCAGTTCTTCGCGCAACTCCTGGCGGATTTTTGCGTCCACCGCGCCGAACGGCTCATCGAGCAGCAGCACGCTCGGCTTCGAAGCCAGCGCGCGCGCGATCGCCACGCGCTGCCGCTGCCCGCCGGAAAGCTGGTGCGGATAGCGCTTCTCCAATCCGTCCAACTGAAACAATTTCAGCAATTCCGCCGCGCGCGCTTTGATATCAGCCCGTTTCCATTTCTTGATCTTGAGCCCGAACGCGATGTTTTTGAACACATTCATGTTCTTGAACAGCGCGTAATTCTGGAACACGAAGCCGATGTTCCGTTCCTGCACGGAAAGGTCATTCACGCGCTGGCCGCGGATGAAGACATCGCCGGTCGTCGGCATTTCAAGACCGGCAATCATGCGCAACACGGTCGTCTTGCCGCCGCCGCTCGGCCCTAGCAACGCCATCAACTCGCCTTCGTTCACGGAGAACGAGACGTTGTTCACAGCGGCCACACCGCCGAATTGCTTCGTTACATTTTTAAGTACAATACTCATCTGACATCCTGCCGCATAAGAAATCCTGTCTCGCCGACCATGGGCGGCGCCTGGGATTGCTGCGCGCGTTCATATTCACGCGCCTGTTTCCATTCGAGGAACGTCTTCAACGCAAGCGTAATCAACGCCAGCAATGCCAGCAAGCTCGCCACCGAAAACGCCGCCGCCGTCGACGCATCTGTTTGCCCCTGGTAAAGCGATTCCACCCACAGCGGCATCGTTTCCGTCCGCCCAATGATATGACCCGACAACACCGACACCGCCCCGTATTCGCCCATCGCGCGCGCATTGCACAAAATGATGCCGTAAATCAGCCCCCATTTCACCGAGGGCAGACTCACATGCCAGAACGTTTTCCACCCGCTCGCCCCGAGTGTCAGCGCCGCCTGCTCCTGCTCCGTCCCCGTCGCCTGCATCACGGGAATCAACTCGCGCGCCACAAAAGGAAACGTGACGAACATCGTCGCCAGCACGATTCCCGGCACGGCAAAAACGATTCTGATGTTATGCTCCAGCAGAAATTTTCCGAAAAATCCCTGCAAGCCAAACAAAACCACAAACATCAAGCCCGCCACCACTGGTGAAACCGAGAATGGAAGATCGATCAACGTGATCAAAAGCGATTTTCCGCGGAAATTGAACTTCGCCATCGCCCAAGCCGCGCACACGCCAAAAACCACGTTCAGTGGCACGGTGATGCCCGCCACCAGCAGCGTCAGCCGAATGGCGGCCAGCGAATACGGCTGGATCAACGCCTGGAAATACGTTTTGACTCCGAACGACAACGCTTGAGCGAAGACATTCACCAGCGGCAGCAGCAAAAACACCGTGCAAAACGCCATCGCGACTCCAATGAGCGCCCATTTGATCGCCGGCGATTCCTCCGTCCCGCGCCGGGATTTTCGGTGCGAGTCGCCGTTTGCTTTTCTTTTGACGTTGCCCGCCATGTCAGTTCTGGAAATGGCTCGCCCACTGTTCGAGCAGGTTGATCAGCGCCAGCAGGACAAATGAAATCACCAGCAACACCACCGCCAGCGCAATCGCGCCCGTAAAATCGGTGTCCAATCGAATCATGATCAGCAACGGCGCAATTTCTCCGCCGAAGGGCCGGTTGCTGGAAATGAAAACCACCGAACCGTACTCGCCAATCGCGCGCGCAAAGGCCAGTGCGAACCCGGTCAGCACCGGCGGAAAAAGCGTCGGCGCAATCACGCTCACAAAGGTCCGCAATCGTCCCGCGCCGAGGGTGGCAGCGGCCTCTTCAACTTCCTGCTCCATGTGCTCCAACACGGGTTGGAGCGTGCGCACGACAAAAGGCATTCCCACAAACGTGAGCGCGATGCCAACCCCCAACTGCGTGTACGCGCCCTTGATGCCTATCGGCACGAGGAATTTTCCCAGCCAGCCGTTCGCCGCAAAAAGGTTCGCCAGCGTCAAACCGGCGACGGCCGTCGGCAACGCAAACGGAAAATCCACCATCGCGTCGATGAGGCGCCGCCCCGGGAATTCATACCGCACCAGCACCCACGCCAGCAGCGTCCCAAAAATCGCGTTCGCCACTGCCGCGCAAAACGACGCTCCGAACGTCAGCCGGTAAGCGGCCATGGCGCGCGCGTTCGTCGCCAGCTTCCAGAAATCGTGCCAGGACATTTCGCACGACCGAATCACCAATGCGGCAAACGGGATCAAAACCATGACGGTCAAAAAAAACATGGTCACGCCCATGGTGAGGCCGAATCCGGGCAGCGCGTTGAATCTTTTTCGTGCGGGCATTGGATAAAAAAGCAGGCGCGTGACAGTCGTGTGCTTGCGAACGAGCCGCAAAGTACCCAACGCCACCACCCGAATCAATTCACTAAGTTCTGAATAATCGTCTCAAATGGCAGGCCGCCTTCGTGATTTTAACGGTTGTCGATTTGGATTTGGTCAAAGATGCCATCCGGGTCGAAGTGTGTTTTCTGGGCCTTCTGCCAGCCCCCAAAAACCTCGTCCACGGTGAACAGCTTCAATTTCGCAAACTGGCCGGCGTATTTCTTCGCCACCTCTTCCGAGCGCGGACGATAAAAATTCTTCGCGCCAATTTCCTGCCCTTCCGGCGAGTAAAGAAACTCCAGGTAGGCCTTCGCCACGTTCTCCGTGCCGTGTTTCTTTACCACGCCATCCACCCACGTCACCGGCGGTTCGGCCACAATGCTGATGGAGGGAACCACTATCTCGAATTTGTTCCCGCTCGTTTCCTTCACTGACAACAACGCGTCGCTCTCCCACGCAATCAACACGTCGCCGATTCCCCGCTGCACGAATGTCGTCGTCGCCCCGCGCGCGCCGGTGTCCAGAATCGGCACGTTTCGGAACAGCTTCGCCACAAAATCCCGCGCCTTGGCTTCGCTGTTATTGTTCTTCTTTAACGCGTAACCCCAGGCCGCCAGGTAATTCCACCGGGCGCCGCCGGAAGTTTTCGGATTCGGCGTCACCACCGAGACCCCGGGTTTCACCAAATCATCCCAGTCCTTGATGCCCTTGGGATTGCCCTTGCGCACCAGGAACACAATCGTCGAAGTAAACGGCGTGCTGTTGTCCGGCAAACGCTTTTGCCAATCCTTCGCGATCAAACCCGATTTCTGCGAAATCGCATCGATGTCATACGCCAGCGCCAAGGTCACCACGTCCGCCTCAAGACCATCGATCACCGCCCGCGCCTGCTTGCCGGAACCGCCGTGCGATTGCTCGATCACTATCGTGTCGCCCGTCTTCTCCTTCCATTGTTTCGCGAACGCCGTGTTGATGTCCGCGTACAACTCCCGCGTCGGATCATACGAAACGTTCAGCAGCGTGATGTCTTTTGCCTGGACGCCGCCGGCGAAGACCACCGCCGCCAGAACCATCGCGAATTTCAAAATTGATTTCATGGCCGTTGTGTTTTGAATTTCAGTCAGACATTTAAAACGCCAGTTGCAGGCGAGTGAAAACCACCTGCTCGGGCTGGCGCGTCACGGTGGCTGTTTTCGGATTGATGTTCCCTCCAAAACTCGTGTGCGAATAGCTCGCATTCACGCGGATGTTCCGGTTGAGATACCAATTCAGCCCCACCGCCCACGCCTTGGCTTCCGAAGCGGAAGCGCCCGGGTTGGCGAAAATCGGGAAAGCCTCGTTGCCCACGTTCAACTCCGCGCAGCGGGCCACCAATTGGAAGGCGCCCCAATGGTTCGCGCGCGGGTCAAACGGGTGCTTCGGCGTCACGCCCACGTAAGAGGCGTCCTCCCCGGTGAGCACCCAGCCTGCCGCCAGTTGCCAGGCAGTGTTCTGCAGGTCGGCTTTGGCAGCGCCCTTCCGCACATTTTGGTCTGAAATCACATACTCACCCAGCAACCCAAACGGCCCCCAATAATAACAGCCCTGCGGCGACAACCGCCAATGCGTGCCGTTCGCCACCACGCCGTTGGTGTAGGCAAAGAACGACTGCTGGCCATCCGTCAAATACGCGCTCGGCAAGCCGCCGGCGTTCGAAAATGTATTGCCCCAACTGCCCGCGATGCCGAAACCCAGGTTTTGCAACGGCGTCACGCTCGTGCCTTTGAATGGCTGCAGGAATACTCTCCCGGCGAATTCCCGATGATCCTCAAAATCCGAGTTCGCCGAATTGCGGCCATCGCCCACCCCGTTGAACACACCCGCCGCGTAACTCAACCGTCCGTCCGCCACATCGCCCCAAAGCTGAAAGCCGATGTCGCGGTTCGGCGTGAGATCGGTCGGCAGCGCGCGCTCGTTGAACGACGTGTATTGGTCCGCCTGCAACTGTTCCAACCCCACCGGCGTTTTGAATTTCCCGCCGCGCACCTGCAGCCACGGCGCGTAACGATAGTTCAAATACGCGTCGAAAATTTGCACGGATGAACCGGCGAAATCCGGCACAAAGACGAAATCAAAATCCTTGTAAACGGTCCCCGAAAAAATCGGCCGCACCCGGCGCAGGAGAAACCCGTCGTTCCCCTGGAGGTTCGGCCCGTGAAAGGTCTTGTCATTGAAAAACGTCCGGCTGTCCACTTGGATTTGGCCGTGCAATTGGAAGACAAAATTGGAATTCGCCGAGCCAAAGCTGACGCCATTGTTTCCAATCGTGATATGCGGCACTTCCCGGGCCTTGGTTTCCTGCGCCTCGGTCTCCAACTCATGTTGTCTTTCGAGCACGCGCACCTTCTGGTCGAGCGCCTCGATCTGTTGCTTCAACTGGTTGATGGCGTCAGCGGTGTCATCGGCACGAACACTTTCACTAGCCATCAGGCCCCCGGCTAACACCACGGCGAAAATAATCTGGTTCGGTTTCATGTTGTTGGCCCCAGCCGCCCTCCTGATTTTAGGTCGTTTGGCCAATTTCATTTTCAGTGTGTACGCCTCCAGTTGTCTGGCCGGCGAAATTAATCTGCCCGGTTTTCCGATACAATAGGGTGTTCAAGCCGCAACTTTTCCGTCCGCTCAATCTGAATCAGCCGCGCGCCGTGCACCACAATCCGCACCATCCCAAAATTCAATGAGATCACCTGCCGGCGAACAATCTCCAACCAGGAATTATCCGTGGCCTGCGCTCCGCTGATTGGTCCGATTGCCTTCATAGTTTTCTCGCGTCGACGACCAGATTAAGAATAAACTCTATTATGTCAATAGAGATTATAATATAAATTTTACCGAGCAAAATAGCCATTTTCTGCATTTTTACGTAATTCTTGATATTTTCAGTGTAGATTGTAGGCTTCTCGTTGATGAAACTCTCTGTTCGCGGCGAATACGCTTTGCGGGCGTTGCTAGTCCTCGGGTTGAATTACGATCAACCAGTCGTCCGCATTCAGACCATTTCCGAGCATCAGAACATCCCCAAACGCTTTCTCGAGCAGATCCTCAACGACCTTAAATCCGCCGGTGTTGTCCAAAGCAAGCGCGGCGTCGCCGGGGGCTATCGTCTCGCGCGCCGGCCGGAGGAAATCACCTTGGCCGTCGTCATCCGCCACATCGAAGGCGCGCTAGCGCCCGTCAGTTGCGTCAGCGAACGCTTCTACGAAAAATGCTCGTGCCCCGATGAATCGCGTTGCGCCATCCGGAGCGTCATGAAAGAAGTGCGCGAAGCCGTGGTGAAAATCGTCGAGCGCCTCACCGTCGCCGAACTCTGCGAACGCTGGCGCCGCCTCCAGCACGAGCCAGTAAATCCATTCGATTTTACGATTTAGCCCTGGGAGCGCCGGCGTCTCGCCGGCAAGTCAGACAAAGTCGGCAGAGGAATAAGTTTCCGCATTCCCCAGCCGTTCATTCCCCAGCCTTACTGCTTGCCAGATTCAGAAACTGCGTGCCAACCCGTCTCAAATCCGTTAATTGATTAGGGTGAGCTCCGCGCGGCAAATTCACAACATCACGCTCATTGGTTTCATGGGAGCCGGCAAATCGTCGGTCGGCCAGTTGGTCGCGTCCCAACTGCACTTCACGTTTCTCGACACCGATCACGTCATCGAAGCGCGCGCCGGCAAAACCATCAGCGACATTTTTGCCCAGGACGGCGAACCGGCCTTCCGCGCGCTCGAGAAAAAAATCGTCGATGAACTCGCCGCCCGCAAAAAAACCGTCATCTCAACCGGCGGCGGCCTCCCCGCCAACGCGGAAAATCTCGCCAGCATCAAAACGCATTCCCTGACCGTTTATCTCTGGGCCTCGCCCGAAAAAATCTGGGAACGCGTGCGCAACCAGAGCCATCGCCCGCTGCTCAACGACCCTGATCCGCTGGCCAAAATCCGCAAACTGCTCGCCGACCGCGACCCGTTTTACCGCCAGGCCGATATTCTGCTGAACACGGAAATGCGCTCCGCCAAGGATGTGGCTCAGCAGGTCATCCATCAGTTCCATCTCGCGCAGCGTCGATGAAAGTGGCGATCCGAGAACGGGCCCGTGAGCTGGGCTTTGACGATTGCCGTTTCACCACGGCCGCGCCGCCCGACCATGCCGTCGAATTTCAAAATTGGCTCGCGCACAACCAGCACGGCGAAATGAATTACCTCGTCCGCAACGCGCACAAGCGGGTGAATCCGCGGGAGGTATTGCCCGGGGCAAAAAGTATTATCGTGCTCGCCACCAGTTACTCAGAAGCATCCTCCATTGCCCATCGTTCGCCAGACGCCGGCGCCGAAAACTCGAAACCCGAAACTCGAAACCCGAAACTTGGCCTAATCGCCCGCTACGCCCGTTTCAAAGACTACCACGATATCCTCGCCGACCGCCTGAAACAGCTCACCGAATTCGTAAACCAACTTGGCGGCGAAAACTCTTCGCAGTCAGGTCCGATCATCACGTCGACAGGCACTTGCCCACCCGGAGCTCCGTCTCCCTCTCCGCCACAAAGTGGAGGAGAGGGCCGGGGTGAGGTGGCTCTTAGGGAACACACTCGCTCTCTCTGGTACGTCGACACCGGCCCGTTGCTCGAACGCGACCTCGCCCAACGCGCCGGCCTCGGCTTCGTGGGCAAACACACCAACCTCATCAGCCGGCGGCTCGGCAACTGGATTTTTTTGGCCGAGATCATCACCACGCTCGAATTGGAATCGGACGCGCCCGAGAAAAACCGCTGCGGCACCTGCACCCGATGCATTTCCGCCTGCCCCACTGCCGCCATCACCAGCCCATTCCAATTGGATGCCCGCCGCTGCATTTCCTACCTCACCATCGAACTCAAAGGCGCCATTCCCGTCGAATTTCGCTCCGCCATCGGCAACCGCATCTACGGCTGTGACGACTGCCTGGCCGCCTGTCCGTGGAATAAATTCGCCCGCGAAGGAACCCTGATGAAAGCGCACGCCCGCACAGACCTTGGCGCGCCTGAGTTGCTGGAATTGCTGGCGCTCGACGCTGCCGGATTCAAATCACGCTTCGCCGGAACACCCATCCTCCGCGCCAAACGCCGCGGCCTGTTGCGCAACGTGTGTGTCGCACTGGGAAATATTGGAGATGCCACCGCCCTGCCCCCCTTGCGCAAAGCCGCTGAAGACCCCGAGCCATTGATTGCCGAACACGCCCGCTGGGCCATCGAGCAGATTGAGAGTCGCAAAATAGCAGCACGGGCGTCCCGCCCGTGAGTCCCTGTTCGCATGGGCGAGACGCCCCTGCCACTATCAATCCGCCGGATTGACCGCCTCGATCTCCGCCGGGCTGAACGATCCCGGATGGGTCCCCTCAATTTTATCGCGAATTGCCTTCACCTGCTCCGGCGTCACCGGCGGAGCGTGATTTTTGAAATCCGGGTTGCCACGCACAAAGGTGATCACCGCCGCGATATCTTCATCGCTAAAGCTCTTCCACGGCACCATCGCCGTGCCGGTATTGAACGGCTGTCCATGAATAGTCAGTCCGGTTCCCTGCAGACCGTTCAGCACAATGCGAATCATGCGTCCGGGCTGCGGCTCGTTGACCCAGTCCGAACCCACCAGCGGCGGGACGTTTCCCGGCTGGCCCATCCCGTTGGCCCCGTGACACGCAAAACAGGTTTTGCTGTATATGACCCGGCCTTGTTCAAACGGATTCGGCCCGCCACCCACCTGGAAATCCTTCAACTGGTCGGCGCTGACATACGGCGTGTAAACCTGCTTTTCAAACCACCCGCCATGGTCGTCAAAATAAACCGCTCCCCAGAACAGAAGCAGGAACAGCACCACGATCAACCAGATCGGGACAGTCGGATCCTTCAGCTCCGTATCACGAGGCGCGCCGGCAACAGGTTGTTTCGCAGGGGAATTCATTTCGCAGCAGGAGCGTTCGTCGCGGCCGGCGCGTTGGTGGCCGCTTTCGGCGGCGGAGGCGGCGTCAGCGGCGCTTCATACAATGGCGTGTCGGCGCGGAGACTCACCAGGTAATTCGCGAGCGCCCTCGCCTCGGGCTTCGGCACGATTTCGTAGCCCGCGCGCGGCGCAAATTTTCCCACCGGCCTCAAGGCGTCCGGCGACGGATGGCTTCCAATTTTTTTCTCCTCAAACAAAAAGGGATACGGAGGCATGGGCGAATCCGCCGTCACTAATTTCGGATTATACAAATGCACCAATTGCCAGTTCAGGTCCGGCGAGCGGGCGCCAATGTTCGCGAGGTCCGGCCCGACGCGCTGCGACCCCGGCATCACGGTCGCGTCGGCAATAAAATCCTCCGCCACGGTCCGCCGCACCCCCCATCCGCGCTCGATGTCCGCGCCGATGGGCACCAAATGCATTTCTGATTTTGCGCCGTTGTTTTTCAAAATGGCCGCCAGTGACTGCGCCCGTTCCATGGAAAGATTTCGAGCAATTGCTTTCGGCAAACCGGCGGCAATGCCAGGCCCGCTGAATGTCCCCGTCCCGACGTGCTCCTCGTTCAGCGCATTGGCCACCGCCATGTTGGTCTTGCCGGCGTCCGTCAGGAACAGATCCACGAGCGTGCCTTTCTGGGAAACCTGCTGGCTGTGGCAATAAAAACAGCCGTTCTCGCGATAGACTTCAAGTCCCTGCCGCGCGAGCCCGGGCCGTTCGGACGGGTAAAGATCGCTGCTTATCACCGAGTTCGTTTCCTGCACGGCGCCGCCGAGCTGGATTTGCGGCGTGTACACCATGCCGAACCACGACACCGCCAGCGCAAAAAACGCGGCCAGAAAAACCAGCGGCCCGTACCTCATGGCTTGCCCTCCGCGGGTTTTAACTCCGTCGTCGCTTCCTTGTACACCGGCACAAAATGCGTTTGCGAATAGCGGATGGAAAGCCGGATTAAATTGCCGAGCAATATCAAATTCCCAAGCAAGATCAACAATTCACCAATCGTGCTGACGCGCACAAAATTCAGCGCGCTCCCGGCCACTTGAACATTCGTCATTTTCACATTCTGCCAGTTGAAGCCCTCCACGAATCCGCCGATTGCCAGCGGAACAACAATCAAAATAATGCCCGCCACCGCCAGCCAGTAATGGATTTTCACCGATTTCAGGGACGGCCATTCAACGCCCGTCACCCGCGGCACGATGTAATACATGGCGCCGAACATCGTCATTGCGAAGAAACCAAAAACATTCAATTGCGATTGCGCCACCGTGTACCACGTCAGATTCGTCACCGCGTTGACGCCCGGAAGCGCGTTCAGGACATTCATCAGCCACGCGACGACAAACGCCATCGTGCCGAACGCGATGAATTTCCCCGCCGCCGGGTCTTCGCTTTTGGAACAGTCGCGGCCGCAGGTCTGGTAAACATTCACCACCACGGCCAGCGCTGTAATCGCCGTCAGCACCGTCGCCACCGTGCTGATGGACGGGAGCCACGCCGGAACCGGCGCCGTGCTCGGAATCCCGCTCCAGCTCGCGAAGAGAACAATCGACCAGAACGTCAATGCCGCCAGGTTCCGGCTGTAGAGCCGCCGCTTCATCATCCGTTGGACGAAATGAAAAATCACCGCCAAACCCACGAGGCCGAACCAGACCAGTTTCAAATTCGCCGCGTACCACCAGGCGATGATTGGCTGCACGACCCCGCGCACGGGCGTGTGCGCCAGCAACAGGTAATTCGCCGTGAAATAAATCCACGGAAACCAGAACAGCGCCGCCAGCAAAAACCACTGCGTCGGCCCAACCGTCGCCTCCTTGCGATTGTGCAGCGTGACCAGCATCCAATATCCAATCACCAAATAGCCGAGGAAAAGAAAAACCACCCCGAACCGCGGAAATTCCAAAGTCTCGAAGCCGGTGTTATCGCCGGCCAGAATGCTCACCAGGCCGATCAGCACGCCCAAATTCCACAGTTTCGCGCCCACCGCAATCAGGAACGGCTGCGCCACCCGGGTCTCGCTCAACCGAGCGATGATCCACAACGCCACGCCCAATCCCGCCGGCATACAAAAACCATAAATCCACGCATTGGTCGCGATCGGAAGCACGCGCCCATATGTCAACCAGGAGTAATGGGACAGGAGATTCGGGTCGTGAAACCGAAGCGAAGCCAGCAATCCGAATACCGAAGCGACTGCCGCCCAGATCACCGCCCCCACGAACAACTGGAACAAAGGCAGGCGGCACGACGCGTCAATTTCGGCAGCCGAAATGGACCCGCTCGCGGAGGACGTTGTGCTAGTCGCGGTCATGGTGCTGAGCGCCACAGCTTATTCAAACGGGCTGGGTTTGGGAGGCGCGGGCGGAGGCGGGGGCGGATTGGCTTTTTCCACGCGTGCAAGGAAGTTCGACCGGCCCTCGGCGGGATTCTTCCATTCCTGTTCCATCAATTGAATGGCGTCGTCAATCTTCAGGCGCACGACGCCCTTGCTCTGGTCAATCCAGCCGGTATTGTTCAACGCCGCATCTTCCGTGTTATGAATGTCCTCCAGCGCCTTCGCGCGCTCCGCGGCGCGGCCCTCATCCACCGGCGGCGCGGCCGTGGCTCGCTTCAATTGCCGGTTCAGGAAGACCACGATCAAAATCGCGCCGATCACGGCAATGGCATACGCCGCCTTCGCCATGCAATTGCCGCAATTTTTATTTTCAGAATTCATGCTGATCAATGTTTGTTGCCGTGGTCCGGCGCGGCGCGCATTTCGTCGGTTTGATCCAATTCACCGCCCGAAAGCTGGGTCGGCACCGGATGATAATGGCCCATCGCCTCGACCAGGCGCGGGTCCTTCAGCGGGAACGGCGCCGCCGCATTGAAGCGCGCCAGGAACCGGTTCGTCAGCAGCCCCAGCATGAATGCGATGCAGCCGAAATCCAGCCACATCCATTGCCACGGAAAACCATCCTTGTGCAGGATCGGATGCACGTTGAAAGCGATGTCGAAATAATGCATCAGCCACACCCAGGCGGCCATCAGCGTCATGTAGGGAAACACGCTCTTCACATCGATTCGCAGCAACCCGAGGAACGGCACGAGAAAATGGCCGAAAATAATGATCATCCCAATCGCGAACCAAGACCCCTGCTCGCGAATCACGTACCAGAACGTCTCTTCCGGCAGGTTGCCGTTCCAGATGATGAAATACTGCGCGAAATGCGCGTAGGCGTAGAAGACCGTAAACGCGAACAGCAGCGAGCCGGTGAAATAATATTGATGTTCGTGCAGCACGTCCGTCAGCACACCCTTCCGATCCAGGATCATCGTGATGACATACCCCAGCGCCAGCGCCATCCACACGCTGCCCGCAAAATAATACACGCCATACATGGTCGAGAACCAATGATACTGCATCGCCTTCATCCACAGAAACACGCCGATGGTCAGCGTCGCCGCAAAGGCGAAAATGCCCCAGTAGGAATAGACCCGCATTTTATAGGTCGGCAGCGACCCGCCGGTCGTGTCCTGTCGGATGGACCATCTCCGCAAGCCGCTCGTGAGCACCCACCACACGAGGAAAAGGATCGCCGAAATAATCCAGAAACCCGCCTGCGTGAACAACGGCTGCTTCGCCGCGAGCGCTTCGTCAAACGGCGGCTTCTGGATCATCCAGTCGTAAATATGCACCCGCAGCAGTCCCACCGGAATCCACAGCACGGCCAGCCACGGAAATATCAGGCTCGCGATTTGCTCATTGAACCGCCGCATCGGCACCGACCAGCCGGCATCGAACAAATGGTGCGCCATCACCAGGAACAAACATCCCAGGCAAATGCTCAGGCAAAACATGAACGCCAGCACCCAGCAATGGGCGAACTGCGTGCGGTTCACGAAGAAGCCAATCAGCGCCATGATGCCGCCCACCACCATCAATATGGCAGGGACCGGACGCCACATGGACAAATCCAGCGGCGGCAGTTTGGCAGTGTTTTTAGGCGAACTCATATTACTTTTTCAAATTCCCGCGTTCCTCCTGCGGAACATCATTGATCGTCGCGACATGGCTCAGTTGCAAGGCGCGCAGATAGGCAATGATGGCCCAGCGGTCTCCCACCGGGACATTTGGCCCGTAAGCGCCCATCGTATTCCGGCCGTGCGTAATCACGTAAAAAATCTCGCCGTCCCGGTACTTCATGATCCGCGGATCCTGCAAATTCGCGACCGTGGCCACGCCAAACTTTTTGGCAATGCCATTGCCATCCGCCTCACGGCCATGGCAGGGCGAGCAGTAAATGTTGAACCGCTCCTGCCCGCGCCGGAGCAATGTCTCCGTGATCGGGAACGGATTGGTATCGACGAAATTCGTCGTGCCCGGCTCGCAACCGGTCCAGACCGGCGAATCTTCGTACGGATAAACCGCCTTGTCCCCGACCATCAAGGGCTTGCTCCGCGCGAACGTCCCCTCCGGCGGCAACTGCGAGCTCACGCCATTCGGGAAAAAGTCGTTCGGCTCCATCGGCCGCAGCTTGAGCTCCCGCTTCATGTCCGGGAAAATATACAACGGCGTCTTGCGCGACAGCGACCCGCGCTTGCCGGCGATGCCGATCACCGCCGCCACGCACACAACAAAAATGAGCAGGAAGTAGCGCATTATTCCTCCACCACCTCGATATGGTTGCTGCCGGCCTCTTCGAGCAACTTGATCGTCGCCTGTTCCGAGTACTTCGGATCGGATGTTTCAATCACAAGGAAAAATTTGTCGTGCGTCACCTGCGCAAAACGGCGGTTCTTCAGCAACGGGTGATACAGCTTCGGCAGCCGGTTCAGGAACAGCATGCCGCCCAACGACCCGAACGCGCCAAACAAAATCGTCAATTCATACGAGGGCGGAAACGCCGAGAACGGGCTGAACATCGGCTTGCCGCCGACGACGATCGGATAGTTCGCTCCGTTCATCCACCAAATCATCAACATGCCGCAGGTGTAGCCGGTCACGCCGCCGATAAACGCAAACCAGCCGACTTTCGAATTCTTCAGGCCCATCGCTCGGTCCATGCCGTGCACCGGGAATGGCGTAAAGACATCCCAGCGCGTGAAGCCGGCTTTGCGCACCGCCTGGGCCGCGTGCATGATGGAGGCCGGGTTCGGAAACTCCGCAATCACTCCGTATGGTTTGGTGGTGCCGTTCATATTATTCGTCCTCGTCAGGCACAGCTTCTTCCTGTTTCGCGCCGCCGAGCGGATGATGAGGATCCGCCTGCGGTGTCACGCCCTTCACTTCCGAAATCGCAATCATCGGCAGAAAACGGATGAACAAGAGGAAATAGGTGAAAAACAATCCGAACGTGCCGAGAAACGTGCAGACATCCACCCACGTCGGCTTGAAATAACCCCAACTGCTCGGCAGGAAATCGCGATGCAATGAAACCACGATGATCACAAACCGTTCGAACCACATGCCGATGTTCACCAGGATGGAGATGAAGAACACCACGAACAGGTTCTGGCGCACTTTTTTGAACCAGAACATCTGCGGCACCACCATGTTGCACAGCATCATCGGGATCCACGCCCATTGATACGGACCCAGCGCGCGGTTCATGAAATGGAACGATTCCATCGCGCTGCCGCCATACCAGGCAATCAAAAACTCCATGCTATACGCGTAGCTCACAATGCAGCCGGTCGCCAGCGTCACTTTGCACATGATGTCGATGTGCCGCATCGTGATGATGTCTTCCAGGTGGCACAGCTTGCGCAACGGCACCAGCAGCGTCAGCACCATGCCGAAGCCGGAGTAAATCGCGCCGGCCACGAAATACGGCGGGAAAATCGTCGTGTGCCAGCCCGGCAATTGCGATACGGAAAAGTCCAACGACACGATCGAGTGCACGGACAGCACCAGCGGCGTCGCCAAGCCCGCGAGAATCAAATAGGCCTTTTCGTAATTGCTCCAATGGCGGTTCGAACCAGTCCAACCCAGCGAGAACAGGCCGTAAAGGAACTGGCGCACGCGCGTTTTGGCGCGATCGCGCATCACCGCGAGGTCGGGAATCAATCCCATGTACCAGAACAACACGGACACGGTGAAGTAGGTCGACACCGCGAACACATCCCACATCAACGGCGAGCGGAACTGCGGCCAGATAGGGCCGTTCGAGTTCGGAATCGGGAACAGCCACCAATCGAACCACACACGGCCGACGTGCAGCGCCGGGTAAATGCCCGCGCACATGACCGCGAAAATCGTCATCGCTTCCGCGGCGCGGTTCACCGCCGTGCGCCAGCGCTGGCGCAGCAAAAAGAGAATCGCCGAAATCAGCGTGCCCGCGTGGCCGATGCCGATCCACCACACGAAATTGATGATGTCCCAGCCCCACATGACCGGCTTCATATTTCCCCAAACGCCGACGCCCGTCGTGATCTGGTACGCCAGCATGAAGCCGAGCAGGCCGAGGAAGCAATTGCTGATGCTGAAACTGATCCACCACCACAGCGGCGGCTTGCCTTCCGTAACCGAGGTCACGCGGTCGGAAATCCAGCCGAGACTGCGCTGGTTCTGCACCAGGGGAATTCTCTGCAAATCGTCCGGCACCACCGGCAAAGGCTTGCTGCTAACGTTCGAAGCCATTATTTAGCTCCTTTCCCTGCAGCTTCACCCTCAGCGCCGCCCTCTTCAGCGTGCTTTTCGAATGGGCTTTCATTTCTGTGTCTGGCCTTGTATTCCTCGATGCTGTACGGCTGCTGGTGCGCGATGAAATCGGGCATGGCCGGATTCGGATTGCGCAATTTCGCCAAATACGTCGTGCGCGGCTTCGTCAGCAGGAAATCCAGCACGGAATAATTGCGCTGCTGCGCTTTCAATTTCGAAACCTTGCTGTTCGGGTCGTTGATGTTGCCGAACACCAGCGCGTTCGCCGGGCACGCCTGCTGGCACGCCGTCTTGAGCGCCGTCGGGTCCTTCGATTCCGCGCCGTCCGGCACCAGCACATCGCCCGACTCGCGCGCCTTGACCTTTTGCGCGATTTCCGCCTGCTGGATGCGTTGGATGCAATACGTGCACTTCTCCATCACGCCGCGCATGCGCACTGTCACGTCCGGGTTCTTGATCATCTTGTACAAGTCCCATTCGTCGTCGCGCCGCATGCCCGCCGTCGGGTCCTGCGGATTCTCCACAAATTTGGCAAAGGCGCCCTTCGCCCAGAACGGCGGATAAAAAGGACCTTTCAACTCCTGCAGCGACCGCTTGTTGTAATCCAGGAAGTTGAACCGGCGGACCTTGTACGGGCAGTTGTTCGAGCAATAGCGCGTGCCGACGCAGCGGTTGTAAACCATCAGGTTCAAACCTTCCTGGTCGTGCACGGTCGCATTGACCGGGCAAACGTTTTCGCACGGTGCCGCTTCGCAGTGCTGGCAGAACATCGGCTGCGTGATGACCTGCGGGTCGTCAATCCATTCCTCGAATTGCTGCTGGTCCGTATCGTGAAAAGTCTCATTGTCGGCGCGGATCCCGTTCCACCGGTGCTTCGCCATGTCGCCCGTGTAATAACGGTCGATGCGCATCCAGTGCATCTCGCGCCCGCGCCCCACCAGGTTCTTGCCCACGATGGGCACGTTGTTTTCGCTCTGGCATGCCAGCACGCAGGTCGAGCAGCCGACGCACGCCGTCAAATCCACCGACATGCCCCACTGATGGTGCCCCGCCGGCCGGCCCATCTTTTCGTTGAAATCGAACGGGTTCGGATACATCGGCCGGTCGCCGCCGGGCGGCTTCTCGGCATCCATGTTCTTCACGAACTCCGGATTGTCCCGGTAATCACCCAGGTTCGCCTCGCGAATAATCGGCCGGCCTTCCATCGACCAGTGATTTTGCGTCGTCGAAAGCGGGTAAGTCTCGCTGGTCTTGGAAATCGTGGCGCCCGTGACGAAATTTGCGGTCTCGGTCGTGCGCAACGTGTAGGCATCGAAACCGACCTTGTAACCAATGCGGCCGTTCCATTCGCGGCCGTAACCCAGCGCCAGGCCCACGACATAATCCGCCATGCCCGGCTGCACCCAAACCGGCCCGCGCACGCTGCGGCTGCCGACCTTGACTTCCACCACGTCCGAACTTTTCACGCCCAGATCACGCGCCGTCTTGCGGCTCATCATCACCGTGTTGTCCCAGACGAGCTTCGTGACCGGGTCCGGCAATTCCTGCAACCAGCCGTTGTTGCTGTAGCGGCCATCATCCACCTTGTAGTCGCGGTAAAAAATAACTTCGAGGCTGTCCTTGCTGACCGGAACCGCCTTCGCGGCGGACGAGGAAGCATTTCTTTTGGGAGAAACATTCGCCGGCTTCGCAGCCGAACCTTCCAGGAAACCGGTATACAGGAATTTCTTCCAAGCCGAGTCATCCTTGCTGCCGGAAATTTCCGCAAACGTCTCGCGCACGATGTCGTACGGCGACGTTTTTTCCTCGCCGGCAATCCGCGCCAGCGCTTCGATTTCCGTCAACCCGCCAAACAACGGCTGAATCAGCGGCTGCACCGGCACCAGCGTGCCATCCGCCGTGACTGCATCGCCCCACGATTCCAAATAATGAGCCAGCGGCAAATGCCAGTCGCTATACGGGAACGTGTCGTCCTCGTAATAGCCGAGCCGGACGATTTTGCCCTTGGCCGATTCCAAAGCCTGCTTGATATCAACATCCGCCGGCGCATTGTAAGCCGGGTTGACACCGACGATGACGATTTGCTCGAAGCTGCCCGCAGCTTTCGCAAAATCAGCCAGGTTTCCTTCGCGCAAATCCTCCACTTCATGCAGCACCACCGTCTGGCCGATGTTGCCCAGCGCCGCATTGATGGTGTGCGCCAGCACATGCACCGCGATTGGCTGGTTGTAACCGGCCACTACCAGCGACTTGCCCTTGTTCGCCGCCAAATCCTTCGCGCATTCGGTGATCCATTTCGGGTCCACACCGGCCGGCAATTCGGAAACATTGCCGCCGCTCACCGCCGAGGACAGCGCCTCCGCAACCTGCGCCACGGCGTTCGCCGGCACGCGCAAGCGATGGTCCGAATTCATGCCCGTCAACGTCATCAACGCTTCCACCACATACAACCGGTTCATCTCGGTCTGCGGAGTGTCCATCCGGCGGCCATTGACAAATCCGGCAATGTTTTTGTGCGCGTCTTCCTCGGCGCCGATGAAATCGCAATCCAGCGAAACGATGACCTTTGGCTTGTCGTAATTGAAAACTGGCGCCACCGAAGCGCCGAAAGCCTGCGAGGCCGCGCGGCGATGCACGTCCAGGTCAATCGCCTCATGCACGAACCATTTCGCCTGCGGCAATTTTTTGGCAATGATCTTCTGCAACCGCTTGCGTGACGCCGACGTGTTGCGCTCCAGCAAAAACGCCAGGCCCCGCCCTTCGTTCGCCGCAAATTTTTTCCCAATCTCGTCGAGGAACGCAATCGCATCCTCCGCCCGCATCGTCACGCCGGCTTTGGCAAAGCGCCGCGAGCGGTCCGGATCGTAAAGGTTCAGAATGGAAGCCTGCGCCCAGCGGTCCGTGCCGCCGTTGCTGCCCGGAAATAGAATATTGCCCTCAACCTTGATCGGCCGGCCATCGTAAGACTTCGCCAGCAGCGGCGCCGCGCCGCCGCGCGTCGGCATGGCCGTCGAATAAAATACCGGCATGCCATACACATAAAAATCCGCCGGCTGCTTGCCAAAGGGTTCCAGCTTCTCAATCGGACGACGGCAGCCCGTCGAGGCCAATCCAATCCCCGCCAGCGCAAACGAGGCGGACATGATCTTCACGAAATGCCGCCGCGTCACCGGGTCGGTGAATTCACTCGCGCCCGAGGGAAACTCACGCTCCAGCCATTGGCGAAATTCCGGCTTTTCCGCCAGTTCATCCAGGCTCCGCCAGTACTGGCGGCCTGTCTCAGGTTCAGGACAAGTTGGTGGAATCGTTTTGCTCATCGCCAAATAGTGGCACGAGCGTCCCGCCCGTGCGTTTCCAAAAATCGGCTCATAACCCTATCCGCAATGGACGCGCGTGATGCCCGCGCCACCGCGCGCGCGCGTTCAATCGCCAATCGCCAATCGGAAATCATAAATGTTGTTATCGGTGACACGTCGAGCACGTCTGCATGGATTCAACCTTCCAGTCGTGCATCGCCTTCCTTCCAAATTCAAGCTGCGCCGCCTCGGATTTCGGCTGCCAGGCCAAGTGCGTAATCTCGCTGTTCGGACGGATGTGCAATTCCGGATGGCGATGGCAATTCAGGCAGAAGGACATGCTGAAAGGCTTGGCGTGATATACCTCATCCATCTGGTCAACCCGCCCGTGGCATTCCACGCAACTGATGCCGCGGTTGACGTGCACCGAGTGATTGAAGTAGGCGAAATCGGGAAGTTTGTGAATTTGAATCCACTGGATCGGCTTGCCGGTCGCCGCGCTCTCGCGCACCAGCGCCAGCCGCGGATCATCCTTCAGCACCTGCGTATGGCAATTCATGCACGTGGATGCCGCCGGAATATTTGAAAACCAGGACCGCTCAACGCCGGTATGGCAATAGCGGCAGTCGATGCCCAACTGGCCGGCATGCACCGCGTGCGAAAAAGGAACCGGTTGAATTGGCTGGTATCCGACGCGCGTGTATTTGGGCGTGAAATAATACCACACACCCGCCGTCACCGCGCTGCCGACCATGATGATACCCACGATCATCATCAGGGGCAGCCGATTGGTCCATTTTGGAAAAATCGCTGACATCTATTTTCGTTAACCGTCAAGTTGCAAACGAACGACCCAACCCGAGCCAATGCGAAACAAGAATTCTTTGAGACATGAATTCTTTTCAAGAATCGCTCACCGTCAATTGTTTTTTCCACGCAAAAAAAACGGCGAGCCAAATCAAACACTCAAACCAAAACTACAGAAGACGAACCAGAGTTCGATGAACGCCGGTATTAAATCGCCCTCCCGCCGACCCCGCAAGTAAAGTTTGTGAAATTTTTCACGATTTCGACAAGGTTAATGTAGTTAATAAGATTTCATTCTTTTAGGTAGTGGGGCATATACCCCGTATTGTACTCCGCATCAGCGTCCTGCCCCCAAAGTGCCTCCGGCATCTTGCCGGCGATTCAAATCGCAACTTGCTGTCGGCGTCCCGCCGGCAGTCCCAAACAAAATTCGCGGCGACGCTCTCAAGCAGAAATCATGGCGAACCCTCAAGCCCTTCGCAACGTCAGCCAAAAACAGCTTCCCCGGCCGGGTTCGGATTCCAAATCCACCGAGCCGCCCATCCGCTCGATGGCCTTTTTTACAATCGTCAGACCAATGCCAGTCCCCGGAAAAGCATTATCCGGATGGACGCGTCCAAACAATTCGAAGATCCGCGCCCGGTGCTCCGGCGCGATGCCGATGCCATTATCGGAAAAAAATATGCGCGCGTTTTCCCTTTGCGACTCAGCTCCAATATCTATCTTTGGCCGCACTTCCGGGGCCACGAACTTGATGGCGTTGCCAAGAATGTTGGAGATGCACTGAGCCAGATACGATTCATGGGCCAGGACCACGGGCAGCGGAGTCTTGATCGTGATGGTCGCCTTTTCCGCCAGCTCCGGATAACTGTGCAGCACTTCATCCATCAACGCGCCCACGTCCACCGGCTGAAGTTTGGTGTCGCTCTTGGAAACCTTGCTGTAGGCCAATACATCCTGCACCAATTGATCGAGCCGGGCGGCGGCGCGCTGGATTCGCAACAGATATTCCTTGCCCTCTTCACTCAGCGCCTTGCTTTCATCCTCCAGCAGCGCCTCCGCGTAACCCTGCATCGCGCGCAACGGCGTCCTCAGGTCGTGCGAAACACTGTAGGAAAACGTCTCCAGTTCCGCGATCGTCGCCTGGAGCCTGGCCGTTCGCTGGTTCACCTTTTGCTCCAATTCCTGATTCGACCGTTTCAATTGTTCCAGCGCATCCCGCAATTGATATTGCCGGCGGCGATGGCGGAGGGCGGTATTGACGACGCTCTTGAGAGTGGCCATTCGCAACGGTCGATCGACCAACAGCACGTTCACAGGGAGTTCAGTTTCAGGCCACCAGATATGCTTGCGGTTTTCATGAACCAAAACAATCAGCGGAAAATCAGACCACGTCGGTTGAGAACGCAAGATTTCCAGCAGACAACCGGACTGGTCCCGCACGATGGCTTCCTCATTCAGCAGAGCGGCACCGGCCCCCTTCGCGATTTCTTCGCACAGCTTCGCCAGGTCCGGGCAGGTACAGCACGGTATGTCCAGCGCGGAAAAAGCCGCCACCGCGCGTTCCGAATCCCTGGTTGTTGGCAGCAAAACCAGCAGGCGTTCGTTCAATTCATCTCGTTTTGGCACGTCCTGAAATTTTTGATTCGGCGGCTTCCGTCGGAGCGGTGAGACCGCCGTGATATTCGGGGATGCCACTCATGATTCCGGAAAAACCGCGCAGCGGTTCTCCCACCTTGACCCCGTCGGAACTGATCGCCAACTGACGGATGGTTCGCTCATGCGGCCCCGTCCGTTTCTTGAAAATGCTGACCGCCTGTTTGATTTCAGCGTCCGCCTCGTAATAGCGAAAAAGTATGACCGTGTCCGCCAGGTAACTGACGTCGATCTCGTCCCCCGTTCGTCCCATCGCGGCAATCATTCCGTGCTGCGCGACCACCATGATCGTGGTGATCCCTTTTTGGTTCAAATAGGAGAACATTTCGTGCAAATGCGTCGTCAGATAACGCTCCTCGGGCATCGCGTTTAAATAGCCATTCAAGCTGTCAATCACCACGATCTTCGCGCCCGCATTCACCGCCCCGCGCACTTCATAGGAAAAAGCGCCGGCCGACATCTCGGCCGGGTCGACTTGTTGCACATGAAGCAGTCCTTCGTCGATGTAAGCGCGCACCCCGCCCTTCTTCCCCAAACAAAGTTTTTCCGTTCGTTCGATCATGGTGCCCAGCACCTCGTCAAATATATATACCGCCACCTTGATCTTTCGCTTCAAGGCCTCCGCCACGTAAAGCATCGATACCGTGGATTTGCCCACTCCCGCCGGCCCCAATAAAAGCGTCGTGGTGCCCGCCGAGAGGCCGCCTGAAAGCATCATGTCCAGGTTTTTCACGCCGCTCGACGAAACATCCGAGGAAAATCGATCGTGATGCTCCGCGGCAATCAGGCGCGGGTGCACAATCATCCCGCCCTCGATCAATTCGTAATCGTGGTAACCTTCCCGGAAATTGGAACCGCGAACCTTCGTCACATACAGCCGCCGCCGCGCCCGCCCGTATTCCGGCAGGATTCGCTCGAGAATGATGTTCCCGCCGACCAAGCTTTCCGGTTGTATCTCTCCCATGGCGGACGTGCGGTCGTCCAGCGACAGAACCGTAATGTTTCTCTCCGCGAAATGGTTTTTAAGCGCCAGCAACTGCCGCCGATAACGAAACGCATCGCCCGCCATCAATCTCATTTCCGCCAACCCATCAAAAACTACGTGATCCGGCTTTAAACGTTCCACCTCCGACAGAATGGTTTCCGTCGTCTCGCCCAACTCGGTTTCTGAGGGATGAAAAACCGAAGCTTCCGATTCACCGCGCACATTCGCGGGCGTGCGCGAAAGATCCACCAGCTTGATTCCCTCCATCGTCCAGCCGTGACTCGCGCAGGTGTCCTCCAGATCCTTGCTCGTTTCCGTCAAAGAGACGTACACACACGTTTCTCCCGCCTTCATGCGGCTCCGCGCGAACTGGAGGGCGAAGGTTGTTTTTCCCGCGCCGGGATCACCCTGGAGCAGATAAAATCCGCCTCGCACAAACCCGCCCTTTAGGATGTCGTCGAAGCCCGGGATTCCAGTTTCAATCTTTGATCTTTTTTTGCTCATAGATGCTCTATTTGCGTTGATTCCTGGCTGGCGTGGCGGACGAATTACGCCGCAAACCAGCGCCTTTGCGCAATTCAAATAAACCAAATATAAACCTGCCAACGTATCACTTATTGCCGCGGACATTAGCGTCTTAACCCTGTTCCTGCGAAAAAAGCGGGCATTCTTCGAAAGCCCTCTTTCAAGAGTTTTCTGCAAAAACCGCTTTGTTGTTTATAGGTTGTAATCCCCAGAACCGGAGGGCGAATCCAGCACCAACGTTTTCACTGCGTTAAGCGGTAAAACACCCCATTTCCCGCGCCCCTTTTCCACGCCATAAATGCACCATGCGACAAAAAATTGGCAACGGCCACGATGTGGATATCGACACATTTCTGGAAGACCTCAGAACCGTCGTCCAGGACGGGCAGGAACTGCTCAAGGCAGGCGCGGGCCAGATGAAACAAAAAGCGATTTTCGGCGCCCAAACCACCGACCGCGCGATTCGCAAAAGCCTCTACCAAACCCTCGCCATCGTTTTTGGCGTCGGTCTTCTGTTCGGCTTGCTTGCTGCCGGATGCGCCTCCGGCGGCTCGGAAATGGAAGAGGTTGAATAGAATTACGAATCGCGCTTTCGCGTGACGAGAAAGACGACCGCCCCCGCGCCCAGCAGCAGCGACGCCTGCAATCCCATCAGGATAATCGCCGAGGTTTTGTGCCCGGCGGGCCACGCCACGAACGCGCTCAATGACCATGGCCGCGGCTTCAGTTTGAGCGCCGTCACCGTTGGCCTCCCGCGTTGCTGCGGCACTCCCAGCTTCAAGACCACGTTCATGTCACCGCCGCGCACCTGGGCGTTCGCAAAATTCATACCGTTGGCCATCATCGTTTGGGAATAAGCCTGCACACTGACCATTCCGGGGCACACCTTGATTTTGAAACGCCCGTCCGCATCGGTCTCCTCATTCACATTCGGCTGATTGTTCCCATAGGTGTAAATCCGCGCGCCACCGATCGGTTTTCCGTCCGGACCCACCACCTGCCCGGCGAGATCCTGGTCCGCCTTTCTCAATTTATACGTCTGCAATTCCACATTGTTGTTCTGGCTTTGAGTTTTGCTGACGTTCCTGGACAACGAACCGTGGTCCATCGCGGAAACATTCACCAGATATTGCTGTCCCCTGGGCAGCGCCGGAATCGTAAATGTCCCGTCCGATTCAATCCGGATCGGCTCGTGCGTGATCAATCCTCCCATGTTCCCGCTCATCATGTTTAAATTCACGCGCGCATCCGGGAATGGGGTTCCATCCTCGTCCTGCACCGTGCCGGAAATGGAAATTCCTTCCTGCATGCGCACCGTTGCCGACGTTGTCTTGTCGTTGATTTCCTCCAACCCCACCTGGTTTCGCTTCGGGTCGCGCGCGATCACATAATATTTTACTCCGCGCATTCCCCCTTGCGCCTGCCAGTTCACCGTAAACGCGCCTTTCTCATCGGTCGTATCGTTGTTGTACGGCCCAAACGAAGGCGTCACCATCACGCTCACGTTGGACACCGGAGCGCCACTGGCATCATAAACTGTTCCCGAAACGCTCGACGCATTCATCCCCGCATAATAATTCGCGCCAAATCGAATGGTCACATTCGTGTCGCCGCCTTTCGCTTGAATCGAGCCGTTTCCCCCCTTGCCGCTGGCCTGAATCGTAATCGGCCCCTCGCAAACAGCGTCGAAAGCGAAACGACCATCGGCGTCCGTGGTCGCGTTGCCGTTCGGCTGGCCCGGGCCGTTTATCCAAACCTGCACGCCCGCAGCCGGCTTGCCATTGCTGCCCAAAACGCGCCCTGCCACCTTTCGGTCCGCCAGGTTCAGCACCACCGGCGCGAAATCATAATGGTCCGCCTTGGGATCGGGCGCTCCCATATTTCCCTGATTGTTCCCGTAACCAGGCGCAAAAAAGCTCACATTGTAATGTTCACCCCTCGGCAAGGCGTCCACGCGCAGGCGTCCTTCCTCGTCCACGCGCGCCTGCTGTCGCGAAATCGTAAAACCCATGTTCGGCATTTGCAGCATCACCCAGGCGCTCGCATTCGTGATCGGCTTGCCTTGCGCGTCCTGCACCGTGGCCGAAATGCTCATCCCGGGCTTCATTTCCACGTCCAGGCTTGTCGCCGATTCATCAATTTCCTTCACCGCCGCCAGGTTGTGCTGCGCATCACGGGCCACCAGGTAAAATCTCTGGTCCTGCATTCCCGCCCACGAAGGCTTTTGCCACGTCACCTCGTAGTGGCCGTCCGCGCCGGACTTCGCGTCCTGGTTGCCGCCGCCATAATTCGGATACACGCCCACCGTCGCTCCCGCGACCGGCGAACCCGAGGAATCGCGCAACGTGCCCGCGATTTTCAAGGGCAAAGGCAATGCGAGTTTCACGCGGGTGGTTTCGCCGTCCGAAACGCTGGTTTGAACTTGCGCCTGCGACGCGCCGCGTTTATTCGCTGAAATCGTGAATTGCCCGGGCGGCACCCGCAGCGAGACCTTGCCATCGCTCCCCGTGATTCCATTTGCCGGTTGGCCCTGCTCCTGGCTATAAGCGTAAACAGTCACACCCGCCTCACCTTCCGAGCTGCCCTTCATCGTCACCGTAACCTCCACCACTCCGCCCTTGATCGCCTCCACCTTCACATCGCGCAGCGTCTGCCCCGCCGTCACCGTCACCGGGACGGCTTCCGCCACCCAGTCGGCCACCGGCTTATTGGTGAATGTCGCCGTCAACCGGTATGAACCCGCGGGCAGATCGGCAATGCGAAACGCGCCGTTGGCTCCACTGAATGATGATTCCATCGAACCGGAGAAAAACCCGCCCCCATTGGCCGGCTGCAACATAATCCCGGCGCCCGCCAGCGGAGCGCCGCCATCCCGCGCCACCACCACGCCCTCGATGCTCGCCGCCGCTTCGGTCACCAATTTGATGTTCTCCTGCCCGGCTTGCGCCTGCATTTGGTTTCCAACTGTTCGCACGTTGGATATTTTCAGCACCTTTCCCGGGGCTTTCACCGTCAGATTTGCCTGCGCGCCGGACGGGAAGTTTGCAATTCGAAAATGCCCATCCGAGGAGGTGCGCGAGGAAAACAGATCCTTCGCCGCGTGCCCAAAAATATAACTGGGTTGCGTGTTCAAGGCCGCGTCGAATTTTTCCACCGCCATCCAAACACTCACCTCCGCATTGGCCACCGGCCTGCCATTTTCATCCACCACCGTTCCCGCCAGCGATGACGGCGTCTCCAACACCAGCGACCCGGCATCTCCGGTTGAACCCGATTGCAATGTTTTCCATACGTAAGCAAAACCCGTTTTCTTCACCACAACGATGACCTCGCTATCCGGAGCCGAAAATTCAAACGTGCCATTCTCGCGACTGGTGGTTTGCCCTTTGGACTCGGCCTCCTGTCTCAGTTGCGCAAAACGATAATATCCCACGGATGCATCCGCCACCGGTTTGCCGTTCGCATCCACGACCGTGCCCGAATACTTCACCATGGCACCCGGCGCCGCCTGCAAACGAAACGCAACGACAGCAGCGACAACCAAAAGAATTGTCCGAAACGTTTTCATAATGTTGCCTCAGCGTTTGAGCATTTCGCAGCCGTAAATCGTCCCCGCCGTGGCCGTCGGACGGGCCTGGAACGCCACCGTCACTTCCGTTTTTCCACGGGTCAGCTCGGCCGGGATTTTGTATTCCACATTAAAAAATTTGTTCGGGATATCGTGATCCAGTTTCTGCGTGGCAATCACCTGGTCGCCGATGGCGATATCAAAAAACCGTCCCTTCGGTTCGCCGCCCCAATACCGGCACATCAGGCTCATCGGCGCCGTTGGCGACACTTTCATCGTGTAAGTGAAATAACCGCCGTGCGACGCCTTCCGTCCTCTTTGCGTCCCCTGCACGCTCGTGGAAGTCGCCTGGCCTTCAAATTCGTGATCTTCCTCCGTGTCCGGCACCTTCACCTCGTCCACCAATCGTTCCCCCGGCACTATCGGTTCAGTCGAGGCCAGCACCGTCCGGCTTGGGTGATAACTCAATCGCGTCGCCATGCCCGTCATCGCCAGGATGAGCACCACTGCCAACACACTATAACTGATCGCCAGCCCCGCATTGGCCAGCTTTTCGCCCTCCAGAAAAACGTCCTTCCGCATCCTCGCCTTGGCCATGTGGCCGCAGATGATTCCCGGGATGAAACCGAAAACCGCAAATACCGAAGAAATCAGCGACGCTATCGCCAGCCCCGAATAATGGCTCTGATCGACCGGCCTGCCTGCCGCTGCTGCTCGCGGTGGTGGCAAAGTCGCGGCCCGCGGTGGTGGCAAGTTTCTCACCGGCGCCGGAGGCGGAGCGTGCGCCGCCACGGCCGCTGGCATCGGCTCCGCCACCAAAGCCGGCGCGGCCATGGGAGCAGGCGAAACCGTGAAGTTTTGCTGGCAGGCGGGACAACTGATCTGCGAGCCACTGAGACGTGCATCCCCTGAAATCTTCTGGCCGCATTCCGGGCAAAAAAATTTGAAATCACTCATAAGAGTCTAGTGAATACGCCGTTCCCTGTTCCGGGCTATCTTATGACCCGGCCACAATGATGCAACACCAAAAACCGCCAGTAGTTGCGGCCAGGGAACATCTCCAGCTTCGACAGGTCAACCTCCAATGAGTTCGAAATAAATCAGCCCTTGGCGGACGAAAGTCGAGGGGTGCCGATGCATCGTGGAGCGAAACGGAGCGCGGAGCATTGCTCCGCGCGATGGTTGGGTGGCAAATGGCGGAGCAATGCTCCGCGCTCCGGGTTTACAGAGAGAGGGGATAAGTACGAGCGTCTATCAGCTAGATCAAAATACCTCGCCAGAAATCAATTCGGCGACGCCATCTGAAAACCCGCCTCCGCACATTCCGCCGTCCCGTTCTCATGTTTCCCGTGGGTCCCGTTGCGATGCGGTTTTGCCGTGGCCTTGACCGGCAGCGTGCACGTGACAATCGTCCCGTTCTTCTGGTTCGGCTTGATGTCAAACGTCGCCCCGATGGTGTTCGCGCGATAATTCATCGTTCGCAATCCCATCCGGGCCTTCGGATTGGCCGGCGGCGAAAACGGAACGCCATCGTTCTTGATCGTCACCACCAGGCGTTGCGCGCCGCCCTGGACGGAAATCCACACGCAGGTCGCCTTGCCGTGTTTGATGGCGTTGCTGATCGCCTCCTGGGCGATTTTGTAAAATTGCGCGTTCGTGTTTTCCGGCAGCGCGGGAATTTCTCCTCGCACAGTGCATTCGCAAGGGATGCCGAACATCTTTTCCACCGTGGCAGCGAGCCCGTTCATCACGTCCGCCAGGTCTCCGCCATTGGCGTCAATCGAACTGAAATGATGCGCCAGGTTATGAGTATGATTCACGCATTGCTCGATCAATTCGCAAATCCTTCGCGCTTCCTCCGCCTCCTTGTGCCCCTCGCGCGCGAGCCGCTGCTCCAGCGCGCGGCTGAGGAGCAGCATGCCCGTCAATTTCTGGCCGAGATCGTCATGCAAATCAAAACCAATGCGGCGCCGTTCGTTCTCGGCAATTTCCAGCAACTCGGCCTCCAGCCGCTTCCGTTCTTCCAGCCCATTGTGCAATTTTTGGTAAGCTTCCTTCAAAGCCGCCGTGCGCTGTTCCACGCGCAATTCCAATTCCTCCTGCGCCCGCCGCAATTCCTCCTCTGATTTGGCGCGCGCGCGCCGCACCTCCGCCTCGCGCAACTCCCGCTCCACCGCCGGCACCAGCCGCGCCAGCCGATCTTTCATGATGTAATCATGCGCGCCGGAGCCCATCGCCCAAATTGCCAGGTCCTCCTCGATGTGTCCCGACACGATGATAAATGGAATATCCAGTTTTTTCTGACGCAAGAGTTGCAGTGCCTCGGGCGAGCTGAATTGCGGCATCGAATGATCGCACAAAACCAGGTCCCATTCCTGTTGCGACAGCGCCCGGTCCATCGCTTCCGCCGTTTCCACGCGGTCGCAAGTGACACGAAATCCGCCCCGGATCAGCGCCCGTTCCAGCAAAAACGCATCCGCAAGCGAATCTTCGACAAATAGCACGCGCAGCAATCGGCTTTCGGCCGGACTGCCATTGGAGATCTTCTGAATTGCGTTCATACGATGTCTTACAACCTACACTATCCTTCACCGACGGCTTGGTTTCCAATTTTCTTTCGGCGATTCTGGATATGACGTTAAATTTGAATACAGTAATGGGGTTGGTTGAAATGGGGTTTTCGCCCCAAAACGCCCTGTGGAAAGAGGTTAGAGCCTAGTCAGCCGGCGGGGCGAAGCTCACAAGCACCAACATCCAAGCTCCAGAGAAGAAGCTCCAGGTTTCAAGCGCCAAAACAGGTATTGAGATTTGGTGCTTGGGATTTCTCTGGAACTTGGATTTTTGGATGCTTGGAGCTTTATTTCGTCGTGCGCGGGGGCGCCAAATCCTGCCCAATCGCGCGCTCCAGCCGCGCGCGCGCCACATCATAATCATGCAACGCCTGCACCTGGGTCGTGCGGGCCTGGGTCAGGGAAGTTTCCGCGTTCAAAACATCCAACTGCGTGCCCGTGCCGGCTTCCGTGCGCGCCTTGGCCAGCCGCAACGCTTCCTCCGCCTCCTCCTGTACCTTCTGCTGCGATTCCAAAACTTCCCGCGCCTCGATGAAGCTCGAATAATCCGTCCGCACCTCCAATTCAATCTGCCGCGCGCGATCTTCCACGTCCGCTTTCGCGTGCTCGAGTTGCGCCTTGGCCTGGATGACTTTTCCGTGAGTCAACAGGCCATCAAAAATATTCCACGTCAGTTGCCCGCCCAGAACCCACCCATCCAGTTCCGAATCCAGCGCGTTGGTAAAACCATTGTTTTCAAACTGATAACCAACAAAGGCCTGGACCGTGGGCTTGTATCCGGCGCGCGCATTGATCACGTTTTCCCGCTGCAAACCTTCGGTCTTCCGCAACCCCTGCAATTCCGTCCGCCGTTCCAGCGCCTGCTCGATGGCGGCCGGCAATTGCACTTCGTAAGGAGCCGCGTCCAATTTGTCCGTCAAATGCAATGGGATGTCTTCCCACACATTTCTCGGCAAATTGTATCCCAGCAAATTGCAAAGATTGTTCTTCGCGATTCGATATTGATTGCGCGCATTGATGAGCGGCGGCCGCGCATTCGCCATGGCCACTTCCGCCTGCAACACATTGAACTTGGGCACCGTGCCCGCATCGTAACGCCGCTGTTGATCCTGCAATTCACTGTTGAGCAGGTTCACCGAGGCCTCGTTCACCGTGATCTGCTGCTCCGCCACCAGCACGTCGTAATACGCCACGCGCGTTGCCAGCAGCGCATCCTGCACCGCGGTCTCATATTGGAGCATCGCTTGCTCCTTTTCGAGCCTGGCCGCCCTGAACGCCGAAATTGTCCGGCCACCCTGATAGATCGTTTGCACCAGCCTGATGCCGGTGTTCCAACTGTCGCGGGGAACCTGTCCAAAGGGGAAGTTCACCAAGCTCTGCGCTTCCCGCTGAAAATTTCCCGTCGCCTGAACACTCGGCAACGCCACCGCCCGGGTCTGAATCACCAAACCGCGCGAAGCCTCCAAATCCGCCCGCGCCTTTTGCAGCGTGCTGTTTTGCTGGATCGTCAGGTTCAGCGCATCCACCACCGAAAGCGGCTGGCTCAACCAGCCCGGGACATTCGCGGAAAGGGCCGAAACCAGATTCGAATTCGAGTTGGAATTTGAATTCGTTGAAATGGGATAATCCGAATAGACCTGCGCCGTCACGGGCGTTGCCACCGCAAAAATCATCGCGGCAAAAAAAGGAACCAATTCGGCAAACAAATTAATGGCGCAATCCTTCTGGCCTTTCATCTCTGGCATCATGTTGTTCAGGTTTTCCAAGGCGAGCCTTTTCGCCGCGAGGAAAATACATCGGAAGCCGCCAATGTCCAATAAATCGCGCCAGACGATTTTCCAGCCTCGGCGCTCCTTCCTGCGGACATAGTGGCACGGGCGTCTCGCCCGTGCGAATCGAAACGTACGGGCGAGACGCCCGTGCCGCCATAAATGCGCCTCGTTGTGTAACAGCATCGCGAGAGCGTATCTTCCTTTCCAAAAATCGCGCATGTCGTTTCAATTTCATCGCTGTCAAATTTCGTAAAGCGAGACAACGAACTCCGTAAATACCGAAAAAAAACTTTTTTAATTTGCTTTCGAAATTTGTGGTAAGCTAATTTGAATTTTTAAGTAACCGTATGTTTAATAGTTTATTCGGGAAGAAGCCGCCGCAAAAAGGTGGTCCAATGACGTGGGAATCGGGAATCCGTTCACCGCTTTCACAACCAAACAATCATTCCAGGGGACAAAGCCCCACTTATGCCAAAGTTTTCCGCTGGCGCCTGCCGGACGGACAAACCGAGGAGCCGAATAGCGTCGAGATTGTCGGCTCATTCACCAACTGGCAGAGAGTTGCGCTCATGCGCGACAGCACGCTCGACGCCTGGCATGTCACTCTCCACAACATCCCCGCGCATCAGACGCATCATTACATGCTGCTCGTGGACGGCGTACCGACGCAGGACAAAAATTGCGACGGCATGGCCCCCCCGCACGGCCTGCAAGAAGAGCGATACACCATCACGACCGACCGCGGCCCCCGCGTCTTTCTGCTCTTCGCCCAAACCAAATGAAAAAAGGAGCCGACGCAACGAGGCTCTGACTTTTTCCGCGGAAGTGATGTGAACACCTCACATCGGCCGCCCAATTGACGCGCACGAAATCGCTATTGTAGCACGTGCGCCTCGCGCGTCGTTTCGATACCGCGTCCGGAACTTTGTGGCGCAAGCATTCCTCACGCGCTCTGAAATCTGAAATTTCAAATCTCCAATCTAAAATTCCACCCTTCGTTGCCTTCTGTAGGAATGCTGTTTTGATCGAACCGGGAATGGACTTTTTGCCTCGCCTATGCTACTGCGTACACCAGCCATATGAATAAACACACCCTCGCTCTAATGGCCGCGACTGTGGCATTCACCTGCTCGGTTCGCGCCCAATTCGGCGCGCCGCGCGTTCCTGCCTTCAACAGCATGGAGGCGAAATTGTTCGGCGATAATCCGATGTTTTCCGCCGACGTGGAAATGCAAACCGAACTGCCCGGCCGCGGCGCCAGCACGACTCCCGGCAAAATCGCCCACGATGCCGACAAAACGCGCTTCGAACTCGATTTGGGCGACGCCAAAGGCAGCCAGATGAACCCGGCCATGGTCCAGCAGATGAAGAGAATGGGCATGGACCAGACTGTTGGCATTTCGCGCGAAGACAAAAAAGTTTACTACACCATCTATCCCGGCTTGAACGCCTACACCGAGACGCCCCTCCAGGATGTCGGCAAACCCGATTCGGCCTCCAAAATCCAGACGACCGAACTCGGCAAGGAAACCGTGGACGGCCATCCTTGCATCAAGAACAAGGTGGTCATTACCGATGACCAGGGCAAAGCGCACGAGTTCACGGTTTGGAACGCCACCGATTTGAAAAAATTTCCCGTCGAATTTCAGACTTCCGACGAGGGCCGCAACGCGACGATGTTCTTCAAAAATATCAAGACCTCCAAGCCCGACCCCGCCCTGTTCGATCCGCCGGCGGATTACCGGAAATATACCGATCAACGGCAAATGTTTCAGCAGGAAATCATGAAGCGTATGGGTGTGAGGCGAGTGCCGCCGGGGCAGCCGCCGCAAGCACATTAAGCGGCAGGTTTGTTCTTTCAGGTTTTGGCAGGGCGCGTCACTCCGCGCGCGCCGTCGAGAAACAAACCGCCGTCGCCGGTTGTTTGACTAAATTGTTTCCGCAGTTTCAACGGGTCGGGGTGAGATTTTTTTGGTGAATCACCTAGCCGATGAGCCCTCTCGCCTTCGCCAGCGCCTCGTCGAGTTTGCTGGCGTCCTTGCCACCGCCGCGGGCATTGTCGGGCTTGCCGCCGCCTTTGCCGCCGACTATTGGCGCAATTTGCTGGATGATTTTTCCAGCCTGAACCTTGGAGGTAAACTCAGACGTGACCGCCGCGACCAGTGCCACGCTCTCGCGATGCGGTCCGCCGCCTAAAACAATGACACCCTTGAACCGGCTCTTTAGCGAATCGACGACAGCCTGCAGGAAATCACCTTCCACCGCGCCCAGATTGTGAATGATCGTCGGCACATCGTTGATGGTCTTGATCTCCTCCAATAGCCGACTCGCAGCGTTCGATGCTTCGCGCATCGTGGCCGTTCGCAAGGACTTTTCCATTTCCTTTTGATGCGCCAGCAACGCCTCAATCTTTTTGTCCAGTTCATGCACCGGCGAGTTCACCTTGGCTGCCAGGCTCTTGATGAGCGAAACTTCGTCCGTCGATTTGCGATACGCTTCCAGGCCGGCAACGGCTTCAATGCGTCGCACGCCCGCCGCAATGGCGCTCTCGCCCACGATGCGAAATAATCCGATCTCGCCCGTGGCGCGCGTATGCGTGCCGCCGCAAAGTTCCATGGAATAACCATTCAGCCCGTGCGGTGCGCCGCCAATTTGCACCACGCGAACGGTGTCGCCGTATTTCTCGCCGAAGAACTGCATCACGTCCTTGCGGCCTTTGATTTCCGCGTACGGAACTTCGGTCCATGAAACACCCGCGTTTTCCAGGATGCGTTCGTTCACAAGTTTCTCGATGTCGGCCACCTGTTCCGGCGTGAGTGGCGCGCTGTTGAAATCGAATGTCAACTTATCGGGCCCGACAAACGAGCCTTTCTGCGAAGCCTCGCGACTCACGACTTCGTGCAACGCCCAATGCAACAAATGCGTGACAGTGTGATGGCGTTGAATGGCGTTGCGACGGGGCTTTTCCACCGTCAACGTGACGCTCGCGCCCTGCGCCGGCGCTTCGCCACCTTCAATAAAATGCAGCCACGTGTTGCCGGACTTTTGCGTATTGGCCACGCGCCACAGCTGCCCGCCAAGGCTGAGTTCGCCCGTATCCCCCACCTGCCCGCCCATCTCTGCATACAGTGGCGAATTGTCGAGCACGACGGCCGTCTTGTCCTTCACTCCGACGACTTCGAGAACTTTCGCCATCGTCGAAAGCGAATCGTAACCGATGAATTTTGTCGGCGTGGTCGTCTCGATCTGCGACAGCGAAATGACTTCTTTTTTCTGCGCCGCCCGAGCGCGAGCTTTCTGCTCCTCCATCAATTTGTCAAACCCCGCTTTGTCCACAGTCAACCCACGCTCACGCGCCATCAGTTCGGTGAGGTCGAGCGGAAACCCTTGTTCATCATAAAGCTTGAACGCGAATGCGCCCGAGATCCGGGGAGCGCGCCCGCCCCGGGCGCTGTTTCCCGCGCCCTCGCGGGAAACCTGCGGCGTGCTGCCTGCAACCGCCGCGTCAGGAGTCCAAAGCCAGCGATAAGTCTCCGCCAGGGAAGCAGCTCCGTTATCCCAGGGATTTCGGCAGATGTAATGAAACTTCTCCTCCAGATCCGCATCTCCACGAATCAAGCGATCAAACGACTCTTCTTCCCACACATGAACACCGGTGACACCCGAAGCTTTGTTGATTTTGTGAGCAGTCGTCGACTTGATGCCCTGGAGAATTTCAGCCAGGGACCAGAAGACAGGCTTGCCTTCCTTGTCCTGCTCCTTGACCTGCGGTTCGAACAGCAAATGCACGTGGTCCGGCATGACACACGCGGCAAAGAGTTGATATTGCCGATGATTATGGGCGTAAAGAACACTATCCAAAACAATATCGCGTTCAGACGGGGTGAGTTGGCGCTTTTGTCGCGTCGAAAAAGTTACTGTGTATTTCGCCCAAGGGCGTTCAAAATGCGGGAGGCGTCGCTTGGAATATTTGGCTCCCGGGCCTTCGAACGCGCCACCGCCGACCGCGGGGGCGCGGTCGGCTGCGCCCGGGGCGGGCGCGCTCCCCTGCAGCTTCGCTGCCTCTTCTTCAAACAGGGCGATGCCCTTGTCCAATGTCTTATTAAACGCCTCCTCCTCCGCCCGAATCACATCCTGCACGTGCTTTTTCTTCGCGCGAATTTCCGGGAAGACATCGCCCATGGTTTCCGCAAGTACATCCACGAGCTTGTAGAAAAACGGGTCGTGAAAACCGAGTGTGCGGCCGTAGCGAACGGCGCGGCGCAGAATTCGCCGCAAAACATAATTGCGATCCGTGTTGCCGGGCTGGATGCCGTCCGCAATCGCAAAGCTCAATGTGCGGATGTGGTCCGCAATGACGCGGAAAGCGATGTCGGTGGCGATTTGCTCCGCGGACGGCAAACCGCGCGTGTCCACGGGCACGGATTTTTCATCGCTGGCGGGTCCAGGATGAGTCGTGCGCTCGTCCTTTTCAATTTCAATGATGTCGCTGGGGCCTTCGCCGCTGGTTTTGAGCGGAGCGTCGCCGAGGTTTGCCGGCGAGACGCCGGCGCTCCCGGGTAACGTGCTCGCGTATTTTTTGCCGCTTAATTTTTCCAACGCGTCGAAGATCGGGCGAAAAATGTCGGTCTCGTAATTCGAAATTTTCGCATTCGCAAAATCCTTCAGGCCCTTCGTGCCTTGAATGATGCTCGTCACGCGCTCGAAACCCATGCCGGTATCCACATGCCGGGCGGGCAATGGGGAAAACGTGCCATCCGGGTTCGCGTTGAATTGGATGAACACCAGATTCCAAATCTCAATGCATTGCGGGCTGCCCTGGTTGACCAGGCGGCCTTCAGTGTTGCCTTCGGGCGTCAGATCGACGTGCAACTCCGAGCATGGGCCGCACGGACCAGTCTCGCCCATCATCCAAAAATTGTCCTTCTTGCCGCCGTTGACGATGTGGATTTTCGGATCGAGTCCGGCGCTGCGAAATTTTTCGGCCCAATAATTCCACGCTTCCTGGTCGAAATCGCTCGGGTCGTTTTGCGATTTGTCCGGCGAATAAACAGTCGCATAGAGGCGCGAGGGCGGAAATTTCCAGATCTGCACCACCAACTCCCACGCCCATTCAATGGCTTCTTTTTTGAAATAATCGCCGAAGCTCCAGTTCCCCAGCATTTCGAAAAACGTGTGGTGATAGGTGTCGAGGCCGACATCGTCGAGGTCGTTGTGCTTGCCGCCGGCGCGGATGCATTTCTGGGTATCGGCGGCGCGCGTGTCGAGGCCGGGAATGGCGCCCGCCCATTTGCCGACATCGGGCTTTTTCTGGCCGAGAAAAATCGGCACGAATTGGTTCATGCCTGCGTTCGTGAACAGCAGGTTCGGAGAATCCGGCATCAGGCTGGAAGACGGCACAAGGGTGTGCTGCTTCGACCTGAAGAAGTCGAGAAACGACTGGCGTATTTGCGCAGAGGTCATCATGTAAACTCAATGGCAGAAGCGCGGCGATGTCATTTCGCAGCCGTCATTTCCACCGAAAATCAGGCGCAGAAGATAGCCTCAAGGATGCGTTTTAGGCCAGTGGAAGTTTTGGTGGCACGGGCGTCTCGCCCGTGCGGACAAGTAGCAACTGACATCACCACGCTCCCAGCTATTCTGCACGCCAAAAATCAGAGCCTCCTCACGTCGGCTCCTACGGGATAACGAGCGGGCCCACTGCGCCCGAAATGTCACGTTTTCGCGCGCAGCAGATCGCGGATTTCCGCCAGCAACTTTTCCTGCGGCGTCGGTTCGGGGGGCGCGGCGGCCGGCTGTTTCCACAGGCGATTCATCAGTTTCACCAGGAGGAAGATGCAAAACGCGACGATCAGGAAATCCAGAACGGTGCTCAGAAACGTGCCGTAGCCAATCACCGAGGCGCCCGCGGCCTTGGCTTGCGCCAGCGTGACGTGCTGGCCCGGCTCAAGCTTGCCGCGATCCAGGATGAAAAATTTGTCGTTGAAATCCACGCCGCCGGTCAACTTGCCGATCGGCGGCATGATGATGTCATTCACCAATGAAGTGACAATCCTGCCGAAGGCCGCGCCGATGACCACACCGACCGCGAGGTCGACGACATTGCCGCGCATAGCGAATTCTTTGAACTCCTTCAAAATGCTCATAATGTTCCTTTGGTTGAATGGATTGGCGGCAATGTAGGCAGCGCGCCGGCGAAATTGCCAGTCGAAGTTTTTACTGGCTTTGAAAATGCAACGGCCGGTGCTGGGGTTAAATAAGTTGCACACCCCTGAAACAACCACTCAACCGACCAACACCGGCCTAAAACGATTTCCCCACTATCGCTTCGACCGCGCCTTTGTCAAAGCGTTTGAAAAAATCGCGCAACATCGAAATTGCATTGTTTAATAAAAACCCCCCGTCGCTCGGCGCCTCTTTCAAGGCAAGAATTTTCGCAAGAGAAAATATTTGGGGTGAACACCCTCTGCACTTGAAATCAACAACAGGTTACAACGTTGAAAATGATTCGTGCAGTGAACAATTTTTCCTTGAGGAAAAAGCCGTTCCGCCGATAATGAAATTAGCTGGCGCGAGAGGCGCCCTGTTCTTTGGAAAAGAATTTGTCCGGGGTTTCGAATAACTTCGGAATAAAATTTGCCCTGCCTACGCTCGTGATTAGAAACTATGTCCTTGAACCGTAGTGAATAAACAAGGAATCAGAGCCGCGGTTGCAGCCGACAGGCCTTAACTGGAAGTCGAAAGCAATCCGGCGGGTTCCGAACTGTTTCTAAAGAAGTTCAAAGGAACTGTTACACACGGCACTGGCGGGGTTTTTTATTTGATCCATTCCTGGCAGCCTTCAATAAAGTAGGAGACGACGTGAGGAATCTCTAAATTATTCCACGATTCCAATCCAAAAAATTGACTTAATCCTCATCATGCAACTCGCCGTGTCAGCGATCCGACGTCACACTTTCCAGTCCGCCGTGTATATCTTGACGGCCGCTTCTTGGTCATCTCGACGGACAAATATCTGGAATTCATACTGAGTCTGGTAACTTCCCTCCATCAAGACGCGCTTCTCCATCCTTATTACGTGGAATTGAATTCCAGCTTGATCGAACTGATTCAGCAGATGGTCTGCTTCAACGGCCCCAAACGTGCCTAGAAATCCAAAACCCTCCAGCGCGCTTGCAACTTTGCCCCCTGCGGTTGCAACTGCCTTGCCAGCCAGAACCACGGCGCCAGCCGGTGGCGCATCAGGCTCCTTGGTCTCAACGGGCTCGGACGGCTGCATCGGCGGCGGATTGCATGACTCCAGCGCATTCTGGTCAATGGCACAAACGGAATACTCATCTGAATACTCCTGACCGCAATAAGGGCACCTTTTCATGCCGAAACATCAATGCTTCTTGAACATCGACAAAAAGAACGCCGCAACCACCAGCCACACAACCACGGCCGACGCGGAAATCAAACCGGTCACCAGGTATTTGAGGATTGGATTCTCGAACTTCTTAAAAACCGTCTTGTTGATGCCCCAAGCCGCGCCACCGCACGCTCCGCCAATCACGCCGCCGACAGCTACCAGACCGATCGGCAATGCGATCCAGAGCTGCTCATACCACGCGAGACTGGTCGATGCCAGAGCCGCACCCATTGCCGGGCGTGCTGCGCCCATTGGCGGAATCGGAGGTCGCGCAGCGGGGGCGGCAGCGGATGGCGCCACGCTCAATCTCAAACCAGAAGCTGGCGCAACGTTAGGCTGCGCCCCCAACGTCTGAGCAATCATTTGGTTCGCGTCGGTCGTGCCGTCTGCGCCACAAACCGGACAAGCAATGGCCGCCGCCATCTGCCCGTTGACAGGTTCAACTTCGAACGCGTATTTCTGGCCACAACCGCATTGAATTTTTATGGGTATCATAAATTAAATGTACTCGCCGCAGCGACCACAGCGGAACGATGCCCGTATCGGCGGCAGCAATTCAGGCATGTTGATCCTTCCTCCTGATTATCCAAGTGCATGCACATACGATGACCGCCAATAGCAACAGAATATAAATGCCGACTATGGGCACGCTGGAATGGAACCTCAAGACCAATGGACCAACAAGAACATCTGTCAGAGCGTCGCTGGAGCCTGAAACATCCGCGGAGGACCACCCGATTATACCGACTTCGCAGCCCGCAGGTTTTACAACCCAGTCGTGTACCGCGTGTCTGCCGCGTGGAAAAGCAATCGCTGGCCTCGGAAAAGCAAAATACACGATCCGATTCCTGCTTCCCGAAAACAGGGAGCTCGCACAGTAAAGCTCAATGATTGCGATTCCCAAGATTGCAACCACGACAGCCAAACTTAACAGGAATCTCGTCATGCACGTTACGATTTCAACGACTACAATAGAACTCAGCCACGCGGATCCCGCTGATAACGACCAGCGGGCGGCTCTCGGCCAAACCCACTAGCAAAGTCGCGTTCCCCGCACCGTGTCAGGCGGCAATATATCGCTTGGGCATTAACAGGAGAACCGCCGAAACAAACGCAAAAATGCCGTAAGCGCCGGTCGACATGGAAAGACTTCTAAGCTCCACAACCTGCGCAATGCAAGCGCACACATACAGGACGGCACCCAAACCGAGAAACCACCGCGCCCATGTGGCACCACAGATCAGGAATATGCTCGCCGCAATGCCAACTAAATCCAGAAGCAATAAAGAACCGAGGAAAATATAAAATAATGTGAGCACCAAACCTGAAACCTTCGGGGCTGGAAACATCAGCGTCCTGACGGCGGTAAGTGCAGCAACGCTGTTAGCAATGAGCCAAAGTATTGCAAGAATGCGATATGTTTTCATAAGCGTGTGGTTGCTGCCGAAGCAATCGTTTCCTTGCGCACAACCGATTAAAGGCCCGCCTGATCTATTTTTCAAGTCATTTGCGTCACCCAGCGACCCTGTCTGCGTCTCAAAACAATTTAAGTCCCACCCGGAAATGCGAAACCGTTTCGCATTCTCATAAAACGCTGATTTCGTGATACTTAAAACAACAATACCGCCAAATCCTCCCCTTTGACCAGTCCCCCCGAGCGCTTCATTTTCGACCCTATTTTCCTTAAAATTCGATCGCAAATTATTTTGCCCCAATGGCTTGCTACTAAAAACTTACCGTAAGTTTTTCCCGATCGTTTAGTTCTGTTAAAAGCAAGGGATGAAACAAGGAGCAGACCTGGCGCATACCGGCGCAACCAGTCATTTGCGTCCCCCACGTCACTCCCGTCCCTTCCTAATCATCAAAAATCATGAAAACCAGAATCGGAAAAATCGCTCGCTTACCGGCTCAGATCCGCGAAGAACTCAATCATCGCCTCGCCAACGGCGTTCTCGGCAAAGAACTCCTCGCCTGGCTCCATACCCTGCTCGAAGTCCAAAAAGTCCTCGCCGCCCAATTCGGCGGCCGTCCCATCACCAAACAAAACCTCTCCGACTGGCGGCACGGCGGTTATTTTGAATGGGCCGAAGCCCGCCACGGCCGCGCCCAATGGCGTGAAATGCTCGAACGCGCCCATGAATTGAACCATCGCGCCGAGGGCGCGGACCTTCGCAACCGGCTCGTCACCTTCCTCATAGTCGAACTCGCCGAAGCCCTGGACCAGTTGCACGCCATGAAAAATACCGAGCAACGCTGGAAACTCATGCGGACCATCTCCATGACCCTCGCGCGCCTCCAAACCGCTCACGCCCGTGAAAAACGCCTCTCTCTCCAGGAACTCCAGGCAGCCACGCGAAACTGCCCAGTCCAGCCGAGTCCAGCCCAGTCTACCCACAAAAAAATAACACCCCCCTTTATGACCGGTGGCACGACGCTGCCGCCCGCGCGCCCATTGAACTCAATGTGAACCTCCGAATGTTCGAATCTTTGTTTCCTTCGTTCCCTTCTGTGCGCTCCCATCCGAATTTGCAATTTTCATTTTCAGACCCGGAATGTTAGCTTTTCCTTATGGCGCGTGATGATCTCTTTGCAACCCCGGCTGAATCCAAGCCGGAAGAATCCGCGCCGGCTATCGCCAAACCGCAGCCGCTCGCGGCGAGGATGCGGCCCCGGGATTTGAGCGAGTTCGTCGGGCAGACGCACATTCTCGGCCCGGGCCAATTGCTTCGGCGGGCCATCGAGGCGGACCGCATTCAATCACTGATTTTTTACGGGCCGCCCGGCACCGGCAAAACGTCGCTGGCGCAAATCATCGCGCGGCAAACCAAAAGCAAATTCGAGCGCCTCAGCGGCGTGGAATCCAACGTGGCGGACATGCGCCGAGTGCTGGCGTCCGCGGCCAATCGGCTCGAAAATAAAGGCCAGCCCACGATTCTGTTCGTGGATGAAATCCATCGCTTCAACAAAGCGCAACAAGACGTGCTCTTGCCGGACGTGGAAAGCGGCGTGGTGCAATTGATCGGCGCGACGACGCACAATCCCTTTTTCTTCGTCAATTCGCCGCTGGTTTCGCGCTCGCAGATTTTTGAACTGAGATCGTTGACCGAAGAGGATCTTTATTCCTTGCTGCAACGCGCGCTGAAAGACGAAGAGCGTGGACTCGGCTTCATGAAAATCCGCGCCGACGAAGATGCTCTGCGGCATCTGGCCAAGCTTTCCGACGGCGACGCCCGCAAGACGCTCAACTCACTGGAAATCGCCGCGCTCACGACAGCGCCGGAAAAGGACGGTTTCATCCACATCACTCTTTCGGTCGCCGAACAGAGCATTCAGAAAAAAGCGGTGGTCTATGATGACGAGGACGCGCATTACGACACGATTTCCGCGTTCATTAAATCGATGCGCGGGAGTGATCCGGATGCGGCGCTCTACTGGCTCGCGAAGATGGTCCACGCCGGCGAGGATCCGCGTTTTATCGCGCGGCGCATCGTCATTCACGCGGCGGAAGACGTCGGCCTGGCCGATCCCATGGCGCTCGTGCTGGCCAATGCCGCTTTTCAGGCCGCTGAATTCATCGGCTGGCCCGAAGCGCAGATTCCGCTCGCGGAAGCCACGATTTACATCGCCACCGCGCCGAAAAGCAACAGCACCGTCATGGCCATTGGCGCGGCGATGAAAGATGTGGAATCCGGCCGCACGCTGCCCGTGCCGGAGCATTTGCGCGATTCGCATTACAAAGGCGCGAAACGGCTCGGTCATGGCGTCGGTTACGAATACGCGCACGATCATCCGGAACATTTCGTGGTGCAGGATTATTTGGGTGCGGAGAAACGATATTACGAGCCGACCGAGCAAGGCGTTGAGAAAAAAATCAAGGACCGCGTGGAAAAGTGGCGGGCGCTGATTGCCGAAGCCAAGGCGCGAAACTCGAAGGCTAAAAGCTGACCATGGAAAACTTTGCGGAAAAAGCCCGGGAGCATTTCAATTTTCTGACCACCGAATACGGCTTCATACAAGGGGCCAAGCACTCCATTTTACCGGAACTCGGTGATTCACTCATCGCCGTGAGATATGATGCGCCGCATATTTTTATCTGGGTGCACGTGGATAAAAACGAGGTGTGCGTCATGATATTTGTCAAAGTTCATACATCGATACTGCGTCCAAGTGGAAAGCGGATATTCGCCCTCGGAGGAATCCTGGAACATATTGCGCCGGATTTCCTCAAATCCTTTCCACAGAGCGAAACCCCGGATATGGCGCCCAGAAATTTTGAGGCCTTTCTGAAATTTTACGCTGAAGGCTTAAGGAAATATTGCGATGCTCTTTTGCGGCTGGACCTAAAACAGTTGGAGGAAATCTCTCGCTCATGACAGTGGGATTGAAAACTGAAAAGGTATCCTTACGAAATGATATCCGCACACGGCTGAAATCGATGACGCCGGACCAACGTGCCGTTGCCTCCCAGCAAGCTTGCGCCCTTTTGGAACAACAGCCGCTTTGGAAACAAGCGAAGCTGATTTTGTTTTACGCGCCGCTGCCGCAGGAAATTGATCTCTGGCGGTTGCTGCAGGATTCCATCGCCGCGGGTAAAACCACTGCCCTGCCCCGTTTCGATGCGGCCACACAACGGTATGTCGCGTGCGAGGTGAAAGAACTCACCAGGGATTTGAAGCACGGCGAATTCGGCATTCGCGAACCGGCGGGGCATTGTATGGCAATTTCATCAAAGCCGCTGGACTTGATTCTTGTGCCGGGGGTGGCTTTTGATTTGCAGGGACGGCGGCTTGGCCGGGGAAAAGGGTTTTATGACCAATTGCTGGCGTCCGTGCGCGGCATGACTTGTGGCGTCGCGTTCGACGAGCAGATCGTTGATCGGGTGCCGGTTGAGCCGCATGACATTCATTTGAATTGCATCCTGACGCCGACGCGCTGGATCGAGCCATGGCGCGCGATCCTGAAATGATTGTATTGGCGAAAAATGTTTGGAGGCGCGGCGTTCTTTGTCATCGGCATCGGTGTGCCGTAAATCCGAAGGTCGAAATCCGAGATCCGAAAGAAATCCGAAAATGCTTGCCACGCACAATCCGGCGGCCATCCACGCTGCGTGAATCACGGTCTCGAATCACCAACCATCATTTGGAGGATTTCGGAATTCGGATTTCTTCGGATCTCGGATTTCGAGCCTCGGATTTGACGTTTAAAACGTCGGGAAAACGAACAACCTTCCGAAACCGGACTACTGCGACTCAGCAGTTCGGACTCAGCGGTTCTGATACATGTTGCTGGGAATGCCGTTTTCCCAGCCCACGGGAGCATCCCAAGGACGGACGGAGGCATTCGCAGGATCCGTAGTGGCGCATCCGCTCGCGCTCACCAGCAGGAGCGCGAACATGGCCAAGAGCAGGAAACTGGAAACAATGCGGCTCATGATTGCGAAGGATACGCGGGAATGACCTGGTCGCCTTCCAGCACTTCACCCAATTTCCAGCCAGGCATCACGTTGGCAATCGAGCGATCTTTTTGGACGCTGGTAATTTTGACCTTGGCGACCAGCTTGCCGTCGCGATTCACCAGCAGTTCGCCGCGCGGCTGGGCGCCCTGATCTTCGCCGACGCTGACGACCACGAAGTCCCACTTGGGATCCGCCACGAGAACTTTGCCCACGAGGTTTGCGGGCAATTCCACCGGACGATTCGGATCAATGTATCGATTGAGTTCGTTTTGAACCCGAACAATCTGACGTTGCAGAACCTTCTTTTCATCCTCCACCACATCCATGCGTTCCTGGAGCGCCTTCATGTCCTTGGAAACGCTCAAAGCCTGTTGCGGCGTGGGGAAGGCCGCATGATATTTTGTTAATTCAATCTTCGCGTCGGTCAATTCGCTGTTGGCTTTGTCGAGATTCGACTGAAGGGTGGCGGCCTGTTTCTTAAGCTGTTCCTCGGCGGCGACCGCGGTGTTGAGGTCCTTCTTGGTCTGGGCGAGATCTTTTTGAGTCTGGGCCAGCGTGTCCTTGGTTTTGTTCAGTTCGGCGGTGGTCCGGTTCAGCTTTTGAGTCGTATCATCCCACTTGTGGTGGTAATCATCGCGCTGCGCACGAGTATCCGTGATGATCTGTCTGACTTTGGAAAGATTAATCGCTCCTGCGGCAAGTCCGGCAATAATCGCGATAATTAGACTGATTCGAATCAACATGGCTTGGTTCTAAAATGTTGCTCTAACTTCGCCAGACTAGACGTTGGCCAATGGCGTGTCAACGCCCTTCGTTTGATCTGCCGCCGACGCGCGCAGCCGGCCAGTTCTGGACCCGAAAAGATGGCAAAATGGGCGCTAACATTAGCATTTAATCACGCGCACCCAATTCATTCCCTGAATGCAGAGTCCGGCTCGACTTCAGTTTTGCGCATGTTAATTTGAAGCCGTGAGCAACCTTTTAATAGGCGTTTTGGGCGCATTGATGGCCAGCAACCAGCCGGCTGCCCTCAACAATCTGGTCAGCCAGACGACCGGCGTGTCCGTGGCCGCTGAGGACACCAATAATCCCGTCGAGCAGGAACTCGAAAAGATCGAGCAGCAGGATGACGACGCGGCCGCCGAGGTGGACGGATGGATCAAGGAAAACCAGAAATTTGCCACCGACGGCGCCGGCATTCCCAATGCCGAATTGAATCGCCGCATCCGCGAGCGTTTCGACAAGACCAAGAAGGCCTATGAGGATTTCATCCAACGGCATCCCGATTATGCCGAGGGGCGAATCGCTTATGCCAGCTTTCTGAACGATCTCGGCGATGAGGATGGTTCGTATCAGCAACTATTGAAGGCGCGCGAATTGGATCCCAAGATCCCGGCGGTCTGGAATAATCTCGCCAATTACTACGGCGAAAATGGCCCGGTGACGAACGCTTTCGCATGTTACGAAAAGGCCATTCAGCTCGATCCCACGGAGCCGATTTATTACGAAAACTTCGGCACGACGGTGTACCTGTTTCGCAAGGACGTGAAGGAATATTATCACCTCAACGAGCAACAGTGCTTCGACAAGGCGCTTCTGCTTTACAGCAATGCCACGCGGCTGGACCCGACGAACTTCATTCTCGCCTCGAATGTGGCCATGAGTTACTACGGCATCAAGCCGCTGCGCACGAACGACGCTTTCCTTTCGTGGTCCAACGCGCTGAAGCTGGCGCGCGATGAAACCGAGCGCGAAGGGGTTTACATCCATTTCGCGCGGCTGGACGGAGCGACCGGGAGATTTGCCGAGGGCAAGAAGACGTTGGACGAGGTAACGAATTCCATGTACGCCGAATTGAAACGGCGGGTGGCGCGGAGCATCAATGAGAAGGAGCATCCGGAATTGCTGACAAACGGGCCGCCGCTCGGGCCGCCGCTGCCGGTGCCGCATGGGAAGACGAACGAGCCACAAGCCGCCGCCCCGTAGGAGACAACGAAGGAGTCTCTCGAATTTTCCGCGCGGAAACATCAGAGCCTCCTCACGTCGGCTCCTACTTGTTTTTAAACGTGGACAAGCGCCTGATCGAGATCTTCGATCAGGTCGTCCACATCTTCCAGGCCGAGCGCGAGGCGGACGAGGTTGTCGGTGATGCCGAGCGATTGGCGGAATTCGGGTGTGTAATCAAAAAAGGACATCACGGCCATCTGGGTAACCAGACTTTCGGAACCGCCGAGGCTGGGGGTGATGAAAAATAATTGCAGGGCGTCGATGAAGCGGCAGGTGGCGGCGTTATTTCCTTTGACGAGCACGCTGACGACGCTGCCGCAACCGCGCATTTGTTTTTTCGCGATGCGATAATCCGGATGCGACGCCAGCCCCGGATAAAACACTTTTTCAATCTTGGGATGTTTCTCCAGGAAACGCGCCACTTCCAGGCCGACGCGATTGTGGTGCTCCATGCGCAGGCCGAACGTTTTCAGTCCGCGCTCGAGCAGGAAACACGTATGCGGTCCGGGCGTCGCCCCGACCATGCGTTCGAGCTTGTTCAAATCTTCCAGCAACGCGTGTTTGCCCAGCACTACCCCGGCGACCAGGTCATTGTGGCCGCCGAGATATTTCGTCGCGGAATGAATCACGATGTCCACGCCCAATTCGAGCGGCCTGATGTTGTAAGGCGTGGCCAGCGTTGCATCCACAATGGTCAGGAGCTTGTGCTTTTTTGCCACTTTCACCACGGCGGCCAAATCGATCACGCGCAGGAAGGGATTCGTGGGCAGCTCGGTGAAAATGATGTTCGTGGTTGGGCGAATCGCTTTTTCGATGGCGGTGGGAGTCGAATCCACGAATGTGGATTCAATGCCGAACTTGCTGAGCCAATTATTCGCGAAATCGCGAGTCTGACGGTAGCAATCGCTGGTGAAGACCACGTGCCCGCCTTTTTTCACGTAGGCCAGCACGGTCAGGATGAGCGCGCTCATGCCGCTGGAAAAAGTGATGGCGCGTTCGGCGCCGTCGATGGCGGCCAGCTTGCGCTCGACTTCCTGCTGCGTGGGATTGAAATAACGGCCGTATTCATGCTCGCGGATGATGCGGCCCGCGGCCTTGGCCTTCATGAACTCAAGCACTTCAGCGGTGGAATCGAAGCTGTAGTTCGACGTCTGAACAATGGGCGTGGAGACGGCGTGATAGGCCTTGCGAATCTTGTCGGCGCCGTGAATCGCCACTGTGGCCGGGCGCCACACGCGCTGGGATTTTTTAGACATCGAAACGCCCTTTCTCAGCCAGCGCTTTTTTCAGAGCGTCCTTTACGGCATCAAGCCGCGCGGGTAGTTCGATCGGTTGATTCGCGTACTGGCTCGGGAAACCGAGTTCGCGCTGATGGTATTTCACCTTCATTTCCACGAACTTCAATCCGTGCGCGGTCGAAATCACCACCACCTGTTCGGCTTTATCAATTGTTCCAGCCTTCAATAATTTGATGAGGACGGCCAGCGCCACGCCGGTATGCGGGTCGTTGAACATGCCGGTGCGGTCGCCGAGCGCGGCAGCATCGGCCAATTCTTCTTCCGTCGCTTGCTCGACGATGCCATTGAACGCCTTCAAGGTCCGGATGGCTTTTTGGATGCTCACCGGGTTGCCGATTTGAATCGCGCTCGCCAGCGTTTTTTGCGCCTGGATCGGTTCGAAGGTTTCGAAATTTTTCAGGTAGGAACGATACAACGGGTTGGCGCGCTCGGCTTGCGCCACCACGATGCGCGGCAGCTTCTTGATCAAGCCAAGGTCGCGCATCATCAGCAACCCTTTGCCGAGGGCGGACACGTTGCCGAGATTGCCACCAGGAATGATCATCACGTCCGGCACGTTCCAATCGAATTGCTGGGCGATTTCGATGCCGACGGTTTTTTGGCCTTCAACGCGCAGGGAATTCATGGAATTCGCGAGATAAAGCGTTTCGTCCTTGGTGATTTCCTGGACCAAACGCATGCAGCCGTCGAAGTCCGTGTCGAGATACAGGACGAGCGAGCCGTTGGAAACGGGTTGGATAAGCTGGGCGAGAGAAATTTTCCCGCGCGGCAGGAGCACGATCGACGGGATGCCGGCAGCCGCGCAATAGGTCGCGAGCGCGGCGGAGGTATCCCCGGTGGACGCGCAGGCGACGGCTTTGATGGGCGCGCCTTCGGAAATCATTTGCTTCACTTGCGACACCAGGACGGTCATGCCAAGGTCCTTGAACGACCCGCTGTGGGTGTTGCCGCAAAGTTTGACCCAGAGATTATCGACGCCGATGATTTTGCCGAAGCGCTCGGCCCAAAAAAGGTTGGTGCCGCCTTCGTAGAGTGAGACAACGTTTTTCTCGATGTCGATTTGGGGCAGAATCCATTCCTGCTTGCCCCAGACGCCGGAGCCGAAGGGCCATTCGTTGCCTTTATAGCGTTTTTCGAACAGTGCTTTCCACTGCGCACCGCTGAGGGCGGCCAGTGCCTTCATGTCATGCTGGACTTCGAGCAGCGAATTGCAGCGCTTGCATTGGTACACGATGGAATTCAGCGGATAGGTCTCTCCGCATTCCGGGTTGATACATTGGAACCAGGCTCGGTATGGCATCAAAAATTCTCCTGCGGGCGGGTTGGATCCGCCGCGAAATAGTTCGGCTTTATCATGGAATGCTTCGGGGTTCATATCAAGTAAACAGGAGCCCGTGTAGGTCGCCACGAAGTCCTCTCGCCCAGTGCGAAAGGAGCGCGGGTCTGCGACCCGCAGCAATATACAAAAGCCAAACGCACGAAAACTTCAGTCACTCGCGAAAATAGAGCGTTGCTGCGGCTCACAGAGCCGCGCTCCGAGACGAAAGCGGTGCTTTGCCTTGAACGGTGGCTGTTGTATCGTCATTTCAATTATGGCACAACCGAATGTTGAGAAAATTGCGGGACATTATGCGGAAATTTTGAAAGAGATTGGCGCGGAGGTGGATTCCGAGGGGCTGAGGGAAACGCCGATGCGCGCGGCCAAGGCTTTGGTCGAGATGACCGAAGGGTCGCGCATGGAAACGGATCAGCTTACGAAAATGTTCAAGGCGGAGTGCCAGACAGCCATTTGCCACGACATGGTGATCGTGGAAGGAATCAAGGAAGTCGGTTTGTGCGAGCACCATTTGCTGCCGATCCTGATGGACATCACGATTGCGTATATTCCCGACAAGAAGATTCTCGGGCTGTCGAAGCTGTCGCGGATTGCGGGATATTTCGCGCGGCGTTTGCAAAACCAGGAGCGGACGGCGCATTCGATTGCGGGCTTTATCGAGCAGATTGTCGACCCGCTGGGCGTGGCGGTGCTGATCAATGGCAAGCACATGTGCGCGATGGCGCGCGGGGTGCGGGACACGCATTCGGTCATGAAGGTGAACGTGATGCACGGGGCGTTTCAGCGGGATCAGAATTTGAGGAACGAGTTTTTGGCGAGGTTGAATAGTTAAAACTCCGCCTCTGACTTCCACCAATGCCCTGCGGCAATAGCGCATTATCCTCACGCACAGGAAGGACAAAGAGTGTTCCGTTCCGCGAAGGGAATGCGGACCGCTTCGGCTTGGGCCCCGCCAACACCTTCGCTGAACCCGAAAAAGCCGCCCTGTACGCAGGACGTCTGCAAGCCCTCATGGCAAAACGGGCAATTGCCATCGGAAAATGCAAGAGTGAGGCTGGATGGACTCGTGAAAAAATATGAGGCGGCGCGGCAGAACGCGCCCCTGCCGTTTAAAATCAGGGCTCGACGGAGTCTCGCCCCACCTCGTCTTGCCGGCGGGACGCCGGCGCTCCCAGCTATCGGCGGCCGAGGCGGTCCAGCAATTTTCCATGGATGCCGCCGAAGCCGCCGTTGCTGAAGACGCAGATGATGTCGCCGCCTTGGACGTCTTTGGAAAGATGCGCGATGATGGCATCGACATCGGCGAGGTAGGCGGCATTTTTGCCGGAGGTTTTTAAATCCTGCATCAGCTTTTCCGGATTCAAGCGATCGCCGGGCGCGAGTTGATCGAGGCGCGCGACTTCCGCAATGACCACCGCGTCGGCATCGGCGAAGGCGGTGGCAAGTTCGTCCTGGAAGACGTTGCGGCGGGTGGTGTTGGTGCGCGGCTCGAAGACGGCCCAGACTTTTTGCTGGGGATATTTGATGCGCAACGCGCGGAGGGTCTCGCGAATGGCGGTGGGATGATGGCCGAAGTCGTCAATGACGGTCACGCCGCCGGCGATGCCGCGGACTTCCATGCGGCGTTTGATGCCTTTGAAGGTGTCGAAGGCGGACTGGATTTGTTTGTTGGACAGGCCGCAATGCTTGGCGCAGGCGATGACGGCGAGGGCATTGCGCACGTTCAGTTCGCCGACGAGGTTGATGTGAAATTTGAAGCTGGGGATTTCGAATTCGGTTGCCGTGGGGCCATAGCGAATATTGAACGCATAGACGGCGTAATCGCCGCCGAGGCCGAATTTCTTCACCGGGCAATGCGTGACGTTCAGGAGCGGCGCGAGGTTCGCGTCATCGCCATTGCCGAGCAGGAGCCCATTGCGCGGGACGAGGCGGATGAAATGCGAGAAGGATTTTTTGATGGCCTCGAGATTTTCGAAAATATCGGCGTGATCGAATTCGAGGTTGTTGATGATGGCAACCTCGGGCAGGTAATGAACGAACTTGCTGCGCTTGTCGAAAAAGGCGGTGTCGTATTCGTCGCCCTCGATGATGAACCATTCGCTCTCGGTGAAGCGCGCGCCTTGCGAGAGATTGTTTGGAATGCCGCCGATGAGGTAGCTCGGGTTGAGGCCGTTGTGTTCGAAAACCCAGGTGAGCAGCGAGGTGGTGGTGGTTTTGCCGTGCGTGCCGGACACGACGATGGAGCGTCTGCCGCGGATGAAAAACTCCTTCAGCAATTCGGGCAGCGAACAATAGCGCAGTTTGTGGTCGAGGACGTATTCGGCTTCTGCGTTTCCGCGCGAGATGGCGTTGCCGATGACGACGAGGTCGGGCTTGTGGGCGAGATTGCGCTCGGTGTAGCCGTTGGCGACTTCGATTTGGCGGCTGGCGAGGAACGTGGACATGGGCGGGTAGACGTTCTGGTCCGAACCCGTCACGATAAAGCCCTTATCCTTCATGGCGGCGGCCGCGCTGGCCATGGCCGTGCCGCAAATCCCCGTGAAATGAACTGATTTGATTTCCGAAAACATCGCGGCGCATTAAACCATGAAGGCGGCGCGGCAGAAAGTTTTTTGCAGCCTGGCGGCGAGACGCCGCCGGAACCCGCAGACGAGGACGTCTGCGCCAGGAAGGCACCGGGAAATTACTGGGTCGGGTCTCGGGTCCATCCGCGATTGACGGTTTTCATCGATTATTCTACGAAGGACGCCGCTAAATCAAACAGGTCGCTCATGAGACGGATTCTTTATTTTACCTTTGCTTTGGTTGCCGCATTGGCCGGACACGCGCAGCCGATGGTGGATATCCTTTATCCGACGGATGGCAGTACGGTGACGACGCCGTTGTCCCTGCGGGTCGGCTGGGGCGGCTTTACCAACGTGCTGGAAAGCGTCGAGTATTTCGCCAACGGACAAAGCATCGGGATCGTGAGCAATTGGCCGATCGCTTATCCCGCCACGTCCATCCCCGAGCCGCAATTGGAAATTTCGCGGGTTCCAGCGCCACCGGCAAGCTCGTCGATCGTCTTTTATTCTCCGTTCACGTTGTATTGGGACCCGTCGCCGGGAGATTACGCGCTGATCGCGCTGGCGACGGATGCACAAGGAGTCATGGCGACGTCCGCACCAGTGAACGTTTCGGTCGTACCGATGCCGGTCGTGACCGTTGTCGCCACGCAGCCAATCGCGTCGCCGGGCAGCCCGGGCGATTTCACGATCAGCCGGACGGGCTATACGAATTCGGATTTGACGGTGCAATTTGACCTGGGGACCTATGCGGCGAACGGCATCTATCACGCGAGTGTGTCCAATATAGTGATTCCAGCCGGCGCCGTTTCGGCGGACGTGCTCATTAACGCCAAGGCGCCTTTGGCGAACCAAACGGAGACCGTGATCTTGACAATAGCGAATTTTCCGGTGCCGCTTTATTCAAAATCCAAAACAGCCGCTTCGCCTTCGTTGGTTGAACTCTACCCGCCTTATATGCCAGGCTCGCCCAACAGCGCGACAGTTTATATTGAGGCGAAAGCGCGAGGCCGCCACGGGCCTTCGGTGAAATTATCGCAGCCGAGGCCGGGGCAGAGATTTCCTTCCGGCGCGAACATCGGCATTACTGCCAACACGATCGATGCCAATGGCTACGTGACCGCGGTAGACTTTTTCGATGGCGTGAAGCTTATCGGGGAGAGCTTGAATACCACTTCCATAAGTCCGGGGGTGCCGGTGGCGTTCAATTTCACCTGGACCAATGCGCCCGCCGGCAGCCATGCACTGCGGGCTCGCGCAATGGACAATCTCGGCGCCATACAATTTTCGACGTCGGTGCGGGTTTTTGTGGGGTCGGCTGGTCGTTTGCGGTGAGTGCGTTTCGAGATTGACGGTTCGCACTGAATCGTCTAGGAAGAGCGGCACCAACAGAAACGAGGAGCCATGAAACGGATTCTTTCCTTTTCCATTGCATTGATGGGCGCACTGGCGGCGCACGGGCAGTCGTGGTTGAGCATTATAAATCCGACGAACGGGGCGACGGTCATGGCACCCTTGGTCCTGCAAGTGGGCGTAGGGGCGTTACCGGTCTTCGAGAATATCGTGCGCGTAGAGTATTTCGCGAATGGACAGAGCATTGGGATTGCGACCAATTCGTTTGTTCCCTTGCCGATCAAGCCGGTGTTTCCGACGAATCCGATCGCCATAGGGCCGGGGTTTCCGATAACTCCAATACAAATTCTGAACCCGGGGCGGACAAACCCGGTGATGGTCATTCCAGTTAGCCAGACAAATCCAGTGATTGTAAATCCGGTGGGTGTGATGGATCCGGAAGCTGGTCTATGGGGGGCGCCGAGGGAGGCGTCGCTGTTTCATCGACGGCAGCCCCTGGTTCCTATTATTTCGCCGTTGCCATCCTCGATCACCATTCAACCAATACCGACACCATGGCCAATACCCAGACCCTGGCCAATACCGTTTCCCCGGTGGCCCTATTTGGGACTGTATTGGAACCCGGCGCCCGGCGATTACACGCTCACGGCCAAGGCAACGATCAGGACCACGGTGATCTCCGATCCGGTGAATGTGACGACGATGTCCGATCCGGTGAATGTAAGGGTGGTGCCAATACCGATTGTCACGGTGGTCGCCACACAGCCGATCGCGTCGCCGGGCAGCCCGGGCGATTTCACGATCAGCCGCACGGGCGACACGAATACGGATTTGACGGTAGACTTCTCTCTATATGGCAACGCGCTCAACGGCGTGGATTATGCCACGGTGTCCGATGCGGTGACGATTCCGGCCGGAGTGTCTTCGGTGGACATTTCCATCAATGGGCTGCAGTTTTCGGCGACGAATTCCAAGGTGGTGGTCCTGGGTTTGGTGGGTGTTCAGGGCGCGGGGATTGTGCCGGTGGGGACAGTGCTGCTGTTCCACCCGAGTTATGAGCTTGGAACGCCGAGCAGCGCGATGGTTTACATCAAGGCTCGTCCGCGGAATGAACACGCCCCTTCAGTGGCAATCCTGCTGCCGTATCCCGGGCAGAGATTTCCGGCCGGCACGAATATCGGAGTCTACGCCAGGGCAATGGACCCGGACACGGACGTAACCACGGTCGACTTTTTCGATGGCGCGAAACAAATCGGAGAACAACTGAACACGTTGCCGATTTATCCGGGAGAGCCTCGAGGATATGGATTTGTGTGGAGCAACGCACCGGCGGGCATTCACTTCTTGCACGCGCGCGCGACGGACACCCAGGGCGCGAAGCAGGTTTCCGCGCCGGTGCGGATTGAGGTCGCGCCCAAGCGGTAGAGCAGTTAGAAAATTAATCGCCGCAAAAAAACGCAGAGAACGCACATAAATACTGTGTTCTTTGCGTTTTTTGCGTTCTTTTGCGGCTATGGCTTTTTTGATTTGCTCTGACGGTTCGCGATTTCTGGGGAGCGCAACGACGTCGGGTGCAGTCCGGTGCGCCTCGCACCGGACAGCTGCGGCGTAAGCAGTGTCACCTGCAAGGGTGACCCGTGAGGGCGCGTCTCACTGCGCGCGAGGCGGGCGCGCTCCAAAAAAAAGCGGAGCCGAAATCGGCTCCGCTGCGTGACGAAAAATATTTCGTTTTAGGACAGTTTCTTTTTGGCTTCGTCGGGGATTTCCACTTTGGTGGTGCCCACGTCCTTGATTTCAGTCGTGGTATCGCGATCCACATCAACGTCATTGCCGTTGAAGCTCATCTTGCCGGAGACTTTGGTTTCGAACTTGGTGAGGACGCCGTCTGTGACCCAGAATTTCACCGAACCTTTGGCATCGCTGATTTCCGGGCCGTTGCCGCCACGGCGGCCGCGGCGGAATGACATGAGCGTTTTCGCGCCTTCTTCAGTGAGGTCGCCGGAATACATGTTGCCGTCCTTTTTCAACTCCTTCGCCAACCCAGCCGCTTCGGCTGCTTCCGCGGCGGGCGCTCTGAAATTACGCACCATGCCGCCCAAAAAACGGCCCGGGCCTTGGTCGTCCAATTCCGAAAGCGCCTGCCAGCCATCGTCCTCGGTGTGGATGGCGGATTTCCCGCCTTGGAGAATAAACTGCGTGGTGTTGTCACCAAAGGTCATGGTCACCGAGGTGGCGCCGCCCTTCTCGGTTTTGCCGTCGGTCGGGCCGGGTTTAAACCGGGCGTCTTCGGGAACGACCACGGTGGTGTGCCAACTATAGCTGGCTTTTTCGCCAAGCGCCTTGGCGGCGGCAGTGACGTCGTCTTTGGGAGTGGTATCAGCCGCGACGAGCGAGAACGCCGTCAGGGCCGCGATGCTGAACAGGATGGTTGTTTTCATTTTGACTCCTGGATTTGGATGTTGTGGGTTACGGGCGAATAAAGCGCAAACGGCCCGGAAGCGCAAGTAAGAATCGGATCGTCCGGTTGGGGGCGCTTTTTGACATGCGAGAGCCCGGCATGCATAAGAATGCAGTGCGGGCGGGTTTCGTTAGCACCCTCCTTCAGATTGGTATAAAACGATTCAGTTGGAGGAACGCTCGCCTCAGCCTGCCCTCTCCCACAGGGACGGGTGAAACTCTGGAACGCTTTAGGCCACCCCGCTGGTCTCTGACTCAATGCAGCGGCGAGTCAATTTCAGCTTTTCAGCTTCTTCTCCAAAATCTCTCCAGCCAGGGCGGGATTGGCTTTGCCTTTACTCAATTTCATGACCTGGCCTTTGAGGAAATTCAAGGCGGCGCCTTTGCCGGCTTTGAAATCAGCGACGGGGCCGGGGTTGGCGGCGATGACTTCATCGCACAATTTTTCAATCGCGCCGGTGTCGCTCACCTGGGCGAGGCCTTTTTCCTGGACGATCGCGTTGGGAGCCTTGCCAGTCTCGAACATCTCGGCGAAGACCTGTTGCGCGGCGGAACTGCTGATGGTTTTGGCTTCCACGAGCGCGGTGAGTTCGAGGAGAGCTTCGGGTTTGAATTTCAAATCAGACAGCGTCAGCAAATTCATGTCGCCGCGTTCCAGGCCGAGCGTGGCCTGCTCGGCGGCGAGCTTGTCATTCGCTTCGGTGAGTTTGGCGCGCAGATTGTTGATCACCCAATTGGCCACGGCCTTTGGATTTTTGGATTGCTTGGCGACGTTTTCAAAATAATTCCCCAGCGGAACGTCCCAAACGAAGGTTTGCGCGTCGGCGGCGGGCAATTGGAATTCGCGCATGAAACGCTGCTTGCGCGCGAGCGGCAATTCAACCACGCGCGCGGAAACTTCCGCGAGCCATTTTTCCGTAGGCTCGAATGGCATCAGGTCCGGCTCCGGAAAATAACGGTAATCGTGCGCGTGTTCCTTGGTGCGCATTTCGTCGGTGATGCCGGCGTCGTCATCCCAGCGGCGGGTGGATTGAATCAGCTTGCCGCCTTTCTCGAGCACGTCAATCTGGCGCGGGATTTCATACTCCAAGGCGCGGCGCACGCCACTGAAGCTGTTCATGTTTTTGATTTCAATTTTCGCGCCGAGTTCCTGCTGGCCTTTCGGCCGCACGCTGACGTTCACATCGCAGCGCACCATGCCTTTTTCCATGTCGGCGTCGCTGATGCCGCCGTAGACCAAAATGTCCTTCAGCGCGTTGAGATATTCATAGGCCATGTCCGAGCCGGTAATGTCCGGCTCGGAAACGATTTCGAGCAGCGGCACGCCGGCGCGGTTGAAATCCACACCGCTGTTGCGGTCGAAATGGCTGTTCTTGCCGACGTCCTCCTCGAGATGCGCGCGCGTGATGCGGACGCGCGAGATGCCGCCGTTGAATTCAAATTCCACGTAGCCGTTCGCGGTGGACGGCTTGTCGTATTGCGTGATCTGGTAATTCTTGGACGCGTCCGGATAGAAATAATTTTTGCGATCAAACTTCGCAAACGGCGGGATGCCGCAGTTCAGCAAGAAGCCGGTGAGCACGGTGAGGCGCATGGCTTCCTCGTTGGCGACGGGCAACACGCCGGGCATGCCGAGGCAGACGGGGCAGACGTTGGTGTTGGGCGGCGCGCCGAAGGCGTTGGCGCACCCGCACCACATCTTCGATTTCGTCTTAAGCTGGACGTGCGTTTCCAGACCGATAACGGCTTCGTATTCCATGATGCGAAAAGCTTAACCACGGATGAACACGGATGCACACGGATTTTTCAGGGGCTTATGCGCGACGGCGCACGAGGCAATCACCAACACGTCTGACGAAGCATGGAGCTTCATTCCGACGGAAAGGACTGGAGCCGCTTGGGGCGGCGGAAGGAGTTGGCCCACAAAGTCTCACTGGGCCGGGCCCGACGTTGGCGTGGATCAATTCAGCGCCGCCTTTTTGAAAAACTTTGTGTTATCGCCGGAAACCACGAGGGGATCAGGACGCATCGCTTCGCTCAATTCGGCAAAGGGCACCTGTGCATTCAGCCATTTCGGGTCGCGTGAAATTTGCTCCATGGACGCCTGGGTATTGTTGCAAATCAAATAAATCCCATCCCCAAGCACCACAAACGCCTCGAATCCCGTGCCGACTCCATGTCGCGCGAATTCGAAATCACCCACGTTATAGCTCGAATCGAGCAGCGATGACCGCAACGAACCGAGGTCCGAGGCGAAATTCTTCAAAAAATCGTCGTTGCGCGGCCCGGCGTAAAACAGGATGCGCGCCTTCTGCTGCGCGAGCGAGATAATCACCCATTCGTCAAAAACGACCCGGCCGTAGAGGTCATTCATTTTCTGTCCGCATTTCCGAACCTGCTTGGTGGCTTCGTCCAGTGTCATAATGTGCTGTCGTTCATTGCTCCGAAGCAATTTTAAGACCAGTGAGCGGAAATTTTTTCATTCGTGGAAATCCGCCGGTGTTCCCGTTCCGCACCGTCAAACTTTTTGCATTCTGTCCAGACTAAAGACGATTTCAGCCATCTGCGGGCGCTGTCGCGCTGCCGGCGCGTTAAACAATTTGCGTGTCCTCCGCCGCGCTTCCCTTTACATTGAAAAAACGACATGAACGGGGCAACTAAAAGGGCCGGCGGAATGCCGGAAACCATTTCCAGTAATCCGCTGCGGACAGCCCAGCGCATCCTTCTCGCGCTGGGCCTGCTCGCTATTGGTTTTTCGATTGTGCAGACCTTTATTCCGGGCCGCCGGCCCATAAGCGGCGGATTCTGGGAGGCTGCGGTGCTTTTGCTGGTGCTCGCCAGCACCCTGGCCTCGATTTCCGGTCAACTCCCCGCGCAAAATGTGCTGCTCGGCTCGGCCGTCATCGCCTGCATCGGTGGCGGCATCCATTGCCTGGGCGGGGTGACCGGCATCCCGTTTGGCCCCCTCCGCTACACGTCTGCCAGCGGACCCACGCTGCTCGGCGCGCTCCCATGGTTCATGCCGCTGCTTTGGATTATCGTCATTCTCAATGCCCGCGGAGTCGCTCGCCTGATTTTGCGGCCCTGGCGCAAGCTTCGCGTCTATGGTTATTGGCTCATCGGCATTACCGCTGCGCTAACCCTCGTTTTTGTCCTCGGCCTCGAACCGTTCGCCACGCATGCGCGCCATTACTGGGTCTGGCACCCAACCAAACTGCCCGTCAGTTGGTATGGCGCGCCTTTGAGCAATTTTCTCGGCTGGGTGGTCACTGCCCTGCTCATCCTCGCGTTCTCCACACCGGCGCTGATGAAGAAAAGGCCGGCGAGGTCCTATCCCGAATACCATCCTCTGATCATCTGGACTGCGATCAACCTGCTGTTCGTTGCCGGCTCACTCTCCCAACACCTGCTCGCCGCCGCGGTCGTCAGCGCCATCGGCTGCATCGCCGTGATTCCTTTCGCTATTCGCGGCGCAAGGTGGTGACGGAGCGAGCTTGTCGTTTCGACTGAAAGCAGCTATGCCCGAATTATGAGCATGACAAGAAAGGAAATGCGCGAACTCGTCCACCAGAGCCCTTTTCAACCGTTTCGGCTTCATCTTTCTGGCGGTAAAGATCTCCGCGTCCCCCACCCTGATTTCGCATTGGTCACGGCCGAGTATGTGGTCATCGCCAACGTGCTCCGCGGTGGCTCTTCGGGAAGCATCAATCTCGTTCCTTATGAACACATTGCCCGGATCGAAATGCTGCCGGCCAAATCGCGAAAGGCGGTTTGACGATGCATCAAATCACCGGCGCCTCTTCCACCGGCTTCTTCGTAATTTTCAACTTCGCCACGCGCGTCCCGTCCATTTCCTCCACCCGCAACTCGCAGGCTCCTTCCGTCAGTACATCGCCGGTTTTCGGAAACCCGCCCAGCTTGTGCGTCACCCACCCGCTCACCGTCGTCACGCCCTCTTCCTGCAACGGCTGGCCGATGATTTCATCCAGTTCGTGCAACGGCAGCGCGCCGGACGCTTCCCACGCCAACTCGCCCTTGCGCACCAGCAGCGGATTTTCCTGGTCGAACTCGTCCTGGATTTGCCCCACCAATTCCTCCAAAACATTTTCCAGCGTCACCATGCCGGTTGTGCCGCCATACTCATCCACCACGATGGCGAGGTGCAGCTTCCGTTCCAGGAATAACTGCAACAATTTCTCCAGCCGCGCCGTTTCGGGAGCGTAAATTAATTTTCTCGCCACCGGCAGCAATTCACGCGCGGTCTGCGCGCGATTGCGCATGCCGTAAAGGTCTTTGATATGCACGACCCCGAGCGTCTTGTCCAAATCGCCGCCCTCGCACAACGGAAACCTTGAGTAACGCGTCCTCTCCGCCATTTCCAGGCACTCGGCGATGCTCGCGTCGGTGTCGAACGCCACCATTTCCTGCCGCGGACGCATCACGTCCCGCGCCATGCGACGCCGCAAATCCAGCGCGTTCAAAGCGATGCTTCTTCCCGGCGCGGTCGTGCCGGAAATTTTTTGCGCGGACAACAACAGCCGCAGTTCTTCTTCCGAATGTTCCCGCTCCGTTCCGCCGGCCGCCGAAATGCCCAGTTGCCGCAACAGCCATTGCGCCGAGTGATTCAGCACCCAGATGAATGGATACGAAATGCGATAAAACCATTGCATCGGGGTGGCAACTGCCAGCGCCGTGTCCAGCGTGTTCCGGATCGCCATCGCTTTCGGCGCGAGTTCCCCCGCGACGATCAGCAAATAGCCATTCACGAGAAACCCGACGCCAATCGCCACCACGGATTCGGTGTGCGGTGAGGTGATTTTCAAAAGCCCGAACAGCGGATGCAGCAAATGACGAAACACCGGTTCCACCACCACGCCTAGCGCGAGGCTGACCACGGTGATGCCGAATTGCGTCGCGCCGAGATAGGCGTCAATGCGGCCAATGATGTGCCGCGCCGTTTTCGCGCGGCGATTGCCCTTGGCCGCCAGCGCGTCCAATTGCGTGTTGCGCACGCGGACCAGCGCCAGCTCCGCCGCCACAAAAAAACCGTTCAGCACCACCAGCGCGAACACGGCCAGGATTTTCCCACCGTCATCAATGAGCGAGTTCCAGTTCATCTTTCCAAAATGACGAATGACGATCCGCTTTCGCAACGCTTCGGCGCGATGAAATGACGAATGGACGGGCGAACGCCAGGCAGGTGCGCCTTCTTCATTCTGCCTTCTTCATTCTGCCTCCCTTTCACAGGCTCACCTCGCCAAAGATGAGTTTTAGAATATCGGTCAATGTAATGATCCCAATTTCCTTTTGATCGCGTCCGAGAACGACAGCCATGCGCTGGCCGCTGCGTTGCATTCGCTGCAACGCATTTTCCAGCCGCATGTCTTCTTCCACATACAGGGCAGGACGCACGAATTCCGCCGCGAACTTGTTCAGATCCAGGTTGGGAAGATACAGCAGCGTCACGACGCTGATGATGCCGGCGACGCGCCGCCGGCCATCGCGCGTTTCCCACACTGGCAACCGCGTCACTCGCCGGTCGCGTGACAACGTCAGCACATCGCGGACAGGCATCTCCATCGTCGCGGTCGCCACCGAGCCAATCGGTTTCACGATGCGCCGCACGGTCATGCTTTGCAAATCCAGCACGCGATTGATCATCGCGCGTTCTTCGGTCGTGAGTGTCGCGCCCGATTCCTGCATCACGAACCGCAGTTCTTCGCGATTGCCGAACAAGTGGCCGGTGAACGCCTTGCCCCCGCTCCAATGCAACAGCAGCTTTGAGATTCCCTCCACCATCCACACCAGCGGCTGCAGCAGCACGTGAATGATTCGAAATGGCCGCGCGGAAATCAGGCACAAGCGATTCGGATACAGCCGGAACAGCATTTTCGGCAACAAATCGAAGAGCGTGTAAAACAAAAATACGACCACGACAAAAATCACCAGGAACCACGCCCACCTGCCCAGCAGTGCGCCGTCCAGAAAGACCAGCACCATGCCCAGGATGATGAAATTCGCGATCGTATTGCCGACGAGGATCGTCCACAGGAAATTTTCCGGGTTCTCGAGGTAGCCGTGCAGCACCTGCGCCGAGCGACGGCCCGCGCGCATCTGTTGCCGCACGCGCATGCGGCTCAATGCGAACACGCCCGATTCCATGCCCGACAGCAAAAACGACAGCGCCAGGCAAACTGCAAACGCCACCCAGGTTAATAATTCCGTCGCGTTCATTTGCAGAGCTCCACCATCACTTCCCGCACGCGCCGCTCATCCGTCACATGCGCGGTCAGTTTCAAGCCGCGAAAGGTCGCGAAATCTCCGGTTTTGGGCACCACATCCAACAGACTCATGAGCAGCCCGCCCATCGTTTCGACCTCCGGCACATCGCCCAGCGGCGGATGTTCGCGCCGAAAATCATCCAGCCGCATCGTGCCGTTCACGCGCCAGCGCCCGGGACCAAGTTTTTCCATCACGAACCCTTCCGGCTTCAGCTCACTCCGGATTTTCCCGATCAATTCCGCCACGATGTCTTCTGTCGTGACCAACCCCGCCGTGCCGCCGAATTCATCCAACACCATCGCCATGCCGCGCTGCTGACGTTGCAAACTTTTCAAAAGCTGGAGCAAATTCATCGTTTCCGGAACGAACGACGGAAAATCAATCGCGTCCGCCAGATCCACTTCGGGATCCAGCAACAAGGCGCGTGTGTTCAGAATTCCGACAATCGTGTCCGGCGTCTCGTCGTAAATGGGCAGCCGCCGATGCTTCAGCCCCCGCGCTGCCGTGATCATTTCCGCCACCGGCAAATCGTCCGGGATGCACGCCATCTGCGAACGCGGCCGCATCACTTCCTTCACCGTGCGGCGGTCGAGGTTGATGATTTGCAAAATAATCTCCTTCTCCGACTGCCCGAGCGTGCCCTGCTGATAGGCCAGTTCCAGCAATTCCTGGTATTCCTCGTCCGCCACCGCCGCCTGCGGCTTGAACCGCGGCAACAGCGAGAGCAACAGTCCGTTGATTTTTTGCGCCGCCAGCCGCAGGGGCAGCGCCAGCTTTTCCAGGAACAACAAGGGCCGCGCCAGCCGCAAAGCCCATGCCTCGGGACTCCGCACCGCCATCGTCTTGGGAAGCACCTCGCAGCCGAACAGAATCAGCACGAACAACCCCAACATCGTGTAAACAATCGGCCAATGCGTCCGCAACGCGGCCCAAAACCCAATCGCCAGCATCGCCGCCGTGGCAAACGTGTTCCCCAGCACCATGGTCGCCAGCAAATCCTGCGGCTCGGCCAGCAACCGCGTGATGACCGCTCCCAAACGCGGCTCCCGCTCCGCCAATTGCCGCACCTGCCATTTGCTCAGGGAAAATAGCGCCGTCTCCGCCAGCGCAAAAAAGAAGCTGGCTCCGGCGGAGATTAAAATGACCACCCCAGCCGCAATGCGTGCGCGGTCCATGTCGTGAGCATGAAATAAAAACCCCGCGAAGGCAAAAAAACAAATCACCGGTGATGTCCTACTTCGGCCGGGACCGGGCATTGCGCTGCCTGCGTTTTTTAGTGGCACGGGCGTGTCTACCCTGAAATTACACACCGTCAGCTCAGTTTGCGGGTTTCACTCCATTGTTGCAAAGGCGAGTCACTTGCACATTATTTTTATGAAGATCGCGTTGTTGCTATCAATGGTTTGCGCCGCCTGCCTTATCGGCGGATGCAGCACTGAGCGCGGTGGCACGGCGGAGAATCCTGAGCATTCCTCGGGCTATATGTATCAACCCTCACCGGTCGTGACTGATCCTTCTCTGCCGCAGCTTCCGAATTCAGGCCCGCAGATACCGCCCCCTTAACCGCAAGTCCAGGCAAATAACCGGCGCGGCGCGGTCAGAGCAAAACGCACCAGCGAAATCGCTTGTGCCAACCAAGGAATTTTGTCGTATGAAGCAGCGGAATCAAATGGAAGAAGGCCGGTTGAGCGACCGCGGGGAAGGTCTCGGCACCGTCACCCGGGAAATGGTCATGAAACGCGCCCGTCAAATTGCCGTCATCAATGGCCGGTCCCAAAACAACGTTCTGGATTCGGATTTCATGCAGGCCAAACGCGAACTGGAGGGTGAAGACGAAATCAATCCGCCGGTAAGCGCGTCGGAAAACCTGCCCGAAGACAAGCGCTGGGATCCCGTGCCCGGCTCCGAGGGCCACGAGGCGCCCACCGTGCCCGCAGCGGACGAGCAAACGTACGCCGAAAAACTTTACGATGAAGGCGTCGGCGACGCCGAACACGATCAGGAAATTCAAGCCACTCGCGATGAAGCACGGCGCGACAATGAGTAAAGCGAGCGCGCCGTTCGCGAGTTGATTTGATATCCGGGTCGGTCATCGGAGAAACACTCCAACCGCGGCGAGACAAATGGTTAATCGCAGCAAGAGAATCATTGGCGAATCGGTCCGCAACCGCGAGACCACTTCAAAAAACGCCCGGCGTCTGCCGCCCAGCCTGCAATTCGAGTGGGTCACCGCGGTCACGGACGAACAATGGGCCACCTATCGCGACGCCATCCACGCGTTGCGCCAGGCCGATCTTCGCTTCCTGCTTGGCGGCGGCTTTGCTTTGGCGACGTACATCGGCCGCTGGCGGAACACGAAGGACATCGATTTTTATATCATGCAGGAAGACCGCGACAAAGCGGTGGCGGCCCTCACCAAAGCAGGTTTTACCGATTTGTTCGAGCGCCTCCCTTACGACCGCAAATGGATTTTCCGCAGCACGCGCGATGGCGTCATCGTGGACATCATTTGGGCCATGGCGAACCAACGCGCGCAGACGGATGAACAATGGTTCGAACGCGCCCCGGCCGCCAGGGTCCGCGGCGAACCGCTCTCCATTTTGCCGATGGAGGAATTCCTCTGGTGCAAACTTTACATCATGCAACGCGATCATTGCGACTGGACCGATGTCTTCAACCTGATCTACGCCGTCGGCGCGCAACTCGATTGGAACCATTTGCTCGCGCGGCTGGACGAGGATTGGCCGCTGCTCAAAGGGATGCTGACGGTGTACGATTGGCTGTGCCCCGAGCAGGCGCGCGAATTGCCCCGCTGGCTTCGCGCGCAATTGGAACTGCCCATGCCCGGCTCGCCGCCCAAAAAACGCGATCACATTCGCCTGCTCGACACCCGCGGCTGGTTCGCCGCCATCCTGCCCAAAAACAAACCTTTGGAGGTGTGACGTGAAACACCAATGCCCAATCGGCAATCGCCAATCAGCAATCGCCAATCAACTGCCATTCGTCATTCATCATTCATCATTATGTTAATCGGCGCCATGAACCATCCCGGTCGCAACGTCCTCTCGGAAATCTAATGGATGGCCGAAATGAACCTGGACTTCGTGGACCTCACCCTCGAGCCGCCCATGGCCTCCGTCGATAAAATCGACCTGCGGGCCGTGCGCGCCGCGCTCGATGACAACGGCCTGCAAATCGTCGGCCACACCGCCTATTACCTGCCGCTGTGCAGCCCGTTCGAAACCATTCGCCGCGCCTGCGTGGATGAACTCAAGCGCTGCATCGCGGCGTTTGCGGAACTCGGCGCGCAATGGATGAACCTGCACCCCGACCGCATCGCCCCGATGCACGACCGGAAATTCATCATCGAAAAAAATCTCCAAAGCCTGCGCGAGTTGTTCGTGGAAGCCCGCCGCTCCGGCGTCGGCCTGATGATTGAAAATTTGCCCGGCAATTTTAACACCGTCATGCAACTGTCCGAACTGATGGATCCCTTGCCCGAGCTCGGCCTGCACCTCGACATCGGCCACGCCAATCTAATGGTCGACCGCAATACCACGCGCGACCTGCTGGTCGCCTACGGCTCGCGCCTGCGGCATGTCCATCTCCACGACAATAAAGGCGGCGATGCCGACCTGCATCTGCCCCTCGGCGTCGGCACCATCGAATACGCGCATTACATCCACCTGCTCCAATCCACCGGCTACGACGGCACCATCACCCTCGAAGTATTCAGCCCCAACCGCCAATACCTCGCCTACAGCCGCGACATCCTCCGCCGCACCTGGGATGAAAATGTGAAGGCAAACCTCGAACCCGGCGGCCGCCGGTCGACTGTCGGTGTCCATTGAGTTCGAGAATCAGCTTGGCACGCGACAGCGCCAAGATTGCGGCGAATGTCCTGGCATTATCCACGACATTCAAAGCTTGTTTGACTGCCGTGCGAGCGCACATCACCAAGTTCCGAAGGAACTCTTGAAAAAAGCCCAGCGTTTTAACGCAGGGTTTCAGTTGTCCCTCCAGGACGGCCGTGTCACATCAAATTCTGATCCAGTGTGCTGATGCAGCCGCTCATGCCGTTTTCAGCGTGGCCGCATACGCCCGCGTCAGCGCCGATAATTCCGCGACCACGGATTTATACTGCGGGTCATTCGCGAAGTTCTTCAGCTCCAGCGGATCGTTATGCGGATCAAGCAGCATGGCGCCGTTCACGCCGTCGTTGCCGTATTCGGCGTAGCGCCAGCGTTCAGTGCGCACGGCAGTGCCGTGAATGGTTTTTCCGTCTTCGCTCCAGATGCTGTAAGCGGGCTTGGCCCATTCCGTCGCCGGTTTTTGCAGCAACGGCACCAGGCTTGTGCCTTCGATTTCCTTTTGCACCGGCAACCCGGCCAGTTCCACCAGCGTCGGATACAAATCCAGCGATTCCACAATGCGCGTGCTACTCTGCCCGTTGCCGGCCATGCCCGGCGCGGAAATCATGAACGGCACGCGCGTGCCCATCTCGAACAGCGAACCGGCCTTGGACCATTTGCCCTTTTCGCCGAGTTGATAGCCGTGATCCACAAGGAAAACGATGATGGTGTTTTCGCGCAAGCCGAGCCGGTCCACTTCGGCCAGCACCCGGCCAATGTTCCAATCCGTCCACGAAATGGAGGCGATGTAGGCGCGAATGACTTCGCGCGCCTCGCTCTTGCTGGCGGCCCGGCCGATGAACAAATCGGCGTTGCGCTTGCGGATGGCCGCGCTCGGGAATCCCGGCGGCACCGTCGGCCACGCGGCGAAATCCGGCGTGAGCTGAATTTTTTTGACGTCGTATTGGTCGTAGAACTTCTGCGGCGCGCACGGCGGGCTGTGCGGCTTCACAAAACCGCACGCGATGAAAAACGGCTGGTCCTTGTATTTGCGCAGATTCTCGATGGTGTGGTCGGCGGTGCGGTAATCGCCGTGCCCCTCACCCATGCCGTCCAGCACCACGATGCGGTCCGAATACTGCGCCTTGGTCATGTGCCGCGGATCGGGAATGCGCGTGAGTTGGTTCGTTTTGCCCGCCCGGGCAACATACCGCGTATGACCGCCGCCGGCCTCGCGCGGATCGGGCTGTTCCCCCGCATGCATCCACGCTTTCGGATCGTCGAGGCCGTTGCCGTGAAAAATTTTTCCCGCTCGTACCGTCACGTAACCGTTTTCCCGAAACAATTGCGGCAGCGAAACCCAATCCGGATGCGCCATGCGAAAATTGGTGCGATTATCCAGCACGCTGGTCTTCGTTGCGGGCCGCCCGGTAAGCAGTGACGAGCGGGAAGGGTTGCACAGCGGAAACTGGCAGAAATTGCGGTCAAAACGCACGCCGGATTTCGCGAGCGCATCGAGGTTCGGCGTCTGCGCGTGGAACATGCTGTGGTAACAGCCCAGTTCGACGCGCATGTCGTCAGCCATGAGAAAAAGCACGTTTGGTTTGCGGCCCGTTTTGGCCGCTTGCGCATGCAGAATGCCCGGCAACGATGCCGCCGCCGCCGCGCCGGCGACGGTTCCCAAAAATTCGCGCCGCGTCCAGGATGGTTTCATGGGATTAACGTAGCAGGTTGGACCGTGGGTGAAAATCAGCAATTCGGATGATGCGGAACGACCATCACGGAACACGCAACCCGCAACACGTTTCACTCAATTACCTCTCGTCACGCTTCCCCGGCAACTGCTACCATTGCGCCGATGCGCAGTTTTCATCTTTTGACCAAACCGGTCGGGCCGATTTGCAATCTCGATTGCAAGTATTGCTTCTACCTCGAGAAGGAGAAGCTTTACCCCGGCGAAAACCAGTGGCGCATGAGCGACGCGGTCCTGGAAGAATACGTCCGTCAATACATCCAGAGCCAGCCCGGGCCGGACATTTATTTCGCGTGGCAAGGCGGCGAACCGACCTTGCTGGGCGTGGATTTTTTCCGCAAAGCCGTCGCGCTGCAAAAACGCTTTTCTGGGGGCAAAACGATTTCCAACGCCATTCAAACCAATGGCACGTTGCTGGACGATGAATGGTGCGCGTTTCTCGCGCAGCACAAATTCCTCGTGGGCCTTTCCGTGGATGGCCCGGCGGAGTTGCACGATCAATACCGCGTGGACAAACGGCAAAAGCCAACCTTCGATGCCGTGATGCGGGGGCTGGACTTCCTGAAGAAACATCGCGTGGATTTCAACACATTGACCGTGGTGAACCGCGCCAATTCCCAAAAACCGCTCGAGGTGTATCGCTTTCTCAAAAGCATCGGCAGCCAGTTTTTGCAATTCATTCCGCTCGTGGAACGCGCCACCGCGCGTCCGGGGGAATTCGCCGCGCCTCCCCTGCCCGGCCAGGCCGAAGACGCGTTCGCGGTGACGCCATGGAGCGTGCAGGCGGAGACGTATGGCAATTTCTTGTGCACGATTTTCGACGAATGGGTCCGCCACGACGTCGGCAAAACCTTCGTGCAATTATTCGACGTCGCCCTCGGCAATTGGATGGGCCTGGGTTCCTCGCTGTGCGTCTTTGCCGAGAAATGCGGCGCCGCGCTGGCCATCGAACACAATGGCGATGTTTACAGTTGCGATCATTACGTCTACTCGCGGCACAAACTGGGCAACGTGATGAACCAGAACCTCGGCGCGATGGTCGCGTCGCCGGCGCAAACCAAGTTCGGCAACGACAAGCTGGACGCGCTGCCGAAATTTTGCCGTCAATGCGAAGTGCGTTTCGCGTGCAACGGCGAGTGCCCGAAGCATCGGTTCATTGAAACGCCGGATGGCGAAAGCGGGTTGAATTATTTGTGCGCCGCCTACAAGAAATTTTTCAACCACATTGATCCGCACATGCGCATGATGGCGCAATTGCTGAACGAAGAGCGCGCGCCGGCGGAGATCATGCAGATGCTGGCCGATGCGGGTTGAGGGATGAATGGATGAATGAATAATGGATTGTTGAAAGTGGCGCGGGAGGGTTCGTCACTCGTGACCATGGAGCGCCGAGCACCAGCTCGGCCCGTTTGAAGAACCCAGCTTGCCGAGCTGGTGCTCGGCGCTCCTTTTGGGCCGAAATGTCGCCGCTATTCCGCTTAAATCGCCAATCGCCAACCCCCAATTGTGAAGTATGGTTATCAAGAGACGCCGCACGGATCACCGACGAACCCCGTGTTGCGACCAAGGACGATTATGAAAGAAATCAAATCGCAGGATTGGAACACGTTTTGCCAGCAGATGAATCAATTCGAACACGGCGCCACTGTTGACATCCAATGGATTGACCGCGCCACGAACCAGGAGCGTTCCATCGCCGAATCAGCGGAGCTGGAGGAGATCACTTTTGGCGCGCACAACGGTTGCAGCGATCAGATCGTCGTCCGCGCCAGCGGGCAACGGGAGACGCGGCACGAAATCCTGGAGCCGATCCGCATTTTCCTCCGTGAATCCGGCGACGGCGGCAGTTACAATGCCATGGCCGTGGAGTCGGAGGAAGGCACCACCATCCTGAGGTTCCATCCGGTGATTCACCCTGAATGGTTGCAGAAAGTCGGAGTTGAGGCGCGCTGATCGCAGCGACACGAATTGACGAATGGCGGTTTTCCCTCGCCATTCGTCATTCGTCATTCTTGCCCTCTTTGAGGGTTATTGCCCCCGTAAAAAGGGGGGTTCACCGCGTTGAGATGGTTCTCAGCGAGTTTAGGTTTACTGCGAAAGTTAGTGAGACTGAGCCGATGAGCTTTATAAGGAAATTGATTTTGATTCTGGGTGCGGGCGCGGCGTTGATCCTTGCGGGCTGTAACAAAGGAGGCACAAGTGATCAATACACCACGAGCAGCGGCAGTGCGAACAGCACCAACGCCGTCCAGAATGGGGGTAAATAATAGCTCAAACTCAGCCGCGCTTCCATAATATGGCGGCGCTCGGGTAGCGTCGCTCGGGGGATGGGGTGTGAGCGGCGGCCGTAAACCGCCGCCGCTCACCGGGGATGAGGATCGTCCGGGAGACAGGTATTGCAGCTGTCTCTTTTTTATTTTTCCGCGGCGAAAAGTTCAGTGACGGAGCAATTGCCCATCCGGCGTCCTTACCTGGAAGCAATGGCTCTCGCCGGCGGCTCCGGAGCGATATATTTTCCGCCTTCCACCAGCGTCACCGGTTCGCCCCATTCGTTGCGGAACTTCACCGGGACGCTCACGCGATGCATGCCATCGCGCGCCATGAACACGCAAAAATGCAGGTGCGGGCCGGTGGAAAATCCCGTGCTGCCCGAGAGCGCAATCGGCTGGCCGGTTGCCACTCGCTGGCCGGCATGCACCATCACGCCGCCTTTTTTCAAATGGCAATAATGCCCGAGCGTGCCGTCGTCATGGCGAATCAGCACGTAATTATTGTAGGGATCGAATTTGATGTTGCCACCGCCCAGATCCGAATCGTCCTTCACTTTGACGACCAGCCCGCCGCGCGCCGCGCAAACGACCGTGCCTTCCGGCATTTGCCAGTCGATGGCGTATTTGTTTGAGCCTTGGTGGCTGAATTTGCCGTTGTAACCCTGCGTGATGCGATGCGACGTGCCCGGCGCATAAGGCAACGAATACACGTAATCATCCGGCACCGCGTCGATGCTGCCGAGCTTGTAATAATTGGTGTAGGCATATTCCCAATCCTTATTCGTGTTCACCGGCGAGAGCGTAAACGCCTCGGTTTCGCCCGGCTTGAACGTCGCCGTATAGGGAAATATCACGTCGCCCTTCAAATTCATCGTGCTGAAATCGAAAGTCATCGTGACCTCGGTCAGCTCGGAATTTTCCACGAAGAAATGCGTGCTGCCACCGTCACGTTCGGTGGTGACTTTCACGTTCGTTTTGTCCGTGGCCACCGCCCCGTAGGTCGGCGGCGACGGCCAGAAACAAACGGCGCCGGCCCCCACGATGATGGCGAGCGCAACGATGGAGCGGTGAAGTTTTGATTGCAGTTTGAACGGCGTGAAAAGTTTTAACATTGGTAAAAAGTTTTGCTAGGCGGCCATCGGCAGATTGCGCGTGCGACTGCGCGAAGGCGGGCGCACCGGAAGCGAGCGCGGCAGCGGTTCGCCGAAATCGGGAAAGCCGTCGCTGCTCCAATAGAATTGCTTGGCGTGGACATCGCGGTCCTCCCACCCATGTTTGGCGCTGGATTTCGAGTGGTAAATGATCCAGTCCTCCGTCTGGCAAAGCGATTTCACGAACGAGCAATGGCCCACGCCCCATACGTGCTCCGTTCTCTGGAAAACCGGTCCGTGCTTGCGCCACTTCTCGGGATTCAGCACATCGCCGGTATTGTTGTGCAGCAGGCCCAGGCAATAGTCCGGCGTCCAACTGCCGCTGGCGGAATAAACGATGAACAAATCGCCATTGCGGCGAAGCACCTGCGGGCCTTCACAAATCGGCATCGCCACGCGTTCCCATTTTTTCTCCGGCTCGGCGATTAAAGTGCGCGAGCTTGAAATGGTCATGGGGTCGCGCATGGGGGCGATGTATATGTTCTGCTGCCCGTCCTTTTTGCCCGGCCAGCCGGACCAAACGAAATATTTCCGCGCGTTGTCGAGAGTGAGCACCGTGCCGTCAATCGCCCAGCCCCCGGTGTCCAACTCGCCGCGGCAGGAATATCTCCCGCGCGGATCCGTGCCGTCGGCCTCCAGCACCCACATGCGGTGGTTGGCATTGTCGCCGTCGTCAGCCGCGTAATAGATGAACCAGCGCCCGTCGATGAGATGCAATTCCGGCGCCCAGACATTGTCGGAGTTGAGGCCGCTTTCCGGAGCGGTCCAGACGCGCACGCCGGGGTCCTGCCCGATGCCGGCGATGGTGCGGGAGCGCCGGATGTAGATGTGCCGCTTGTTCCGGCTTTCGCAGTAGAAGTAAAATCCGCCGTGGAAAATCATCCACGGATCGGCCGAATGCGGTGGCAGGATCGGGTTTATAGTTTTGTTCGTTAATGGTTCACGTCGCCGAAACGAGCGCCGCATGGCGCACGCTTCGAGGAGAGAATTCACCAACGCGAAAAACCGCAAAATCGGCACCGGTCTGATTCTGATGTCGTAGTTTGTCTGACAGCGTGGGAATGACGGCTGGCGGGGATTAGAAAACGACGCGAATTATACAGGAAGCGCAGTCATCGGGATAGCGCGGAGCATTGCCCCGCGCGATGGCTGGGGCACAACTCGCGGAGCAATGCTCCGTGCTCCGGTTTATGCGAATGACGAATGACGAATGACGAATGACGAATGACAAATGACGAATGACAAATGACGAATGGACCAGCAAATCCATTAGTCATTTGTTATTCGTCATTGATCGCAAACCCGCAGAATGAATTCCGTTCCATCAAGCGGCCGGCGGCGCCGGCGGCGGCGTTGGATTTTGAGATTCAGCGGGTATTCTTCGCCGCAGCAGACCGCGATATAGCCCCGCCGCGATCAACCCAAAAACGCCGTGCGTGATGATTACCGAAACCTCGTTGCCACGCAGCGCCGGAAACCACAGCGAAACCACCCCCAGGTTCACAAGATAAAGAATCAGTCCCACCACGCCACCTACGAATACCGCCCGCAGTTCATGGATATTGAGGACCGCGATCGAAATAATGAACCCGTAAATCACGGAAAGCGCCAGGTGAATGAGGACAATTAATATAATTCCCAGGTTCCACGCCGGCGGCGGCACGCGGCCCATGAATGCCGGGTTGAATGTAGTTAGCCCTTCCCAAGGACTGGCGTGGGGCACAATCAGCAGGATCACGCCCGCTATGAGCGCCGCTGCGATCGCAGGCAATCCCTGCCAATGACTTTTCCGAATGGGTTCAGTTGGATGCGGTTGTTCGAAGCCTTTAATCATATGTCCTTTGTCCCGCCGCGGAAATGACCCGCCCGCCCGCGCGGAGAACGCGCGTCCGGCGCCGTTGATAGAGAGCCGGACCGGACTGCCGTTCTGATTTCACTTCCGCGAGTTCCTTTTCCAACCGGCGCACTCCCTCCGCCAACCTGGCCAACCCGCGATAGAGATTCACCTTTTCGGTGTCGCCTCTGGCGTGGGCCTCGTTTTCCCGGAAAAGTTCGGCAGCCTCGTCCAAGGGTCGTTTCATTTTCGCCTCTTGGGGTAGAGTATCGCCTCGCCCCTTCGAACTCACAATTGGGGCAAAGACCGCCCTGACGCACAGGAGGAGTGACGGGTGACGAGGGACTCATGAGAGTAGCTCGGTTCTCCTCACTCGTCACGCCACACACGTCACCTTCCATGGTGCCAAAGGCGAGAATATGCCCAAAAATAATCATTTTTACTTCTTGCAAGCCAAGGGTAGGTGTGATGGAGTCGTCCTTGCAAGGTTTGCTCGACGTAACTCGTTGTGGCAGAAGCGGCTCACGGTGAAGGCGGCTCACTCGTAGCGGAATCCCGGACTTGGATGTTGTTGAAGTGGATGGAGACAACGTCATGGCCTGTTAATTTTTGGTGCGTTGGGGTTGAATTCGAACGGGGCTACGGTATGCTGTGTCGCTTTGAGCGGCGGTCTTCCCGGTGTTTGCAGTCTTCAAACGCCTCGGCGACAAACCTAACATTAAGCTGTTCAGCCGTTTGCGGTAATAAACCGCGGAATAAATGAACCAAAACGGACTGCGCGCGTCTGATTATTTATGTTGAATAGAAAAGGGCACAAAGCTTCGGGGGCCAAAGGCTCTCGGCGCGGACAAGAACCGGCTCCCAAGGGGCGTCCGGTCCGCCATCGCTTTATCATTTCCAGCAAGTCGGCGATGCAACGCGCCCAGAACGAAGAAGGCCATTCCACCAATGGTCATGTCAAATCCCCAAACGGCCACAGCAAACCCCCGGCTGCTCAAAAATCAACCGCCCAGAAAAATCCGGCCACGCCGGAAGCGACACCGAGTTTTCTTTTGCAATCCTCCGTAGATTTAACTGAAACCATCAAAACCCTCTTGGGTCTTCAGCAGGAGAATGGTTACGTCACTTACGACGATATCAACGATATTTTGCCGGACAACCTCAATCCGGACGATCTCGACGAACTTTATACCAAGCTGCGCAGCCTGGATATTGAGATTGTGGACCAGGCGGAAGTGGAACGCGCCAAGCCCGCCCCGCAGGAAGAGGACGAAGATGCACGGCTGGAAATCCTGGATGACCCCGTCCGGATGTACATGAACCAGATGGGCAAGGTTCCCCTGCTCACCCGCGAGCAGGAAGTGGAAATTTGCAAGCGCATTGAGGACGCCGAAATCGAGATGAAGCGCATCATCTACGGCCTCGGTTTCGCCGCCAAAGAGCACATTGCCATCGCCGAAAAACTCCTGTCCGAGCCGCCCAAGGAACGCTTTGACCGCGTGGTCGTGGACAAGCAGGTCGCCAACCGCGAGCGCCACCTCCGCAACCTGCGCGCATTGATCAAGAAGGTCCGCGTCATGGACCAGAACGTGGACAAAAAATACCTCGCGTATTGCAAGGTCAGCCAAAAGGCGCGCCGCGAAAAATCGCATCGCGAATTTCAAAAGCTGGACAAGAAAGTCCAGGCGATGTTTCCGAAATTTTTCTACAAGCAGAAGGTCGTGGAGGAAATGATCGTCGTGGCCGGCAACGTCCACGAAAAATTCCAGGCCAGCCTGCGCCGCATCCAGGAACTCGAAGCGCTGCACAAATCCAACGCCCGCACCGCGGAAATCGAAGCCGAACGCTCGAAGATTTCCGTGCTCGAACTCTTCGTGCGCATGTCGCGCGATGAATTTTACGTGGCGTTCACGGAATTGAAACGCGCCGCCGACCGCGCGCAACAGGCCAAAACCCACATGGCCGAAGCCAATTTGCGCCTCGTCGTATCTGTCGCCAAGAAATACACCAACCGCGGCCAGTCCTTCCTCGACCTCATCCAGGAAGGGAACATCGGCCTCATGAAGGGCGTCGAGAAATTCGAGTATCGCCGCGGCTACAAGTTTTCGACCTACGCCATCTGGTGGATTCGCCAGGCCATCACGCGCTCCATTGCCGACCAGGCCCGCACCATCCGCATCCCGGTGCACATGATTGAGATCATGAACAAGCTTTGGCGCGCGCAGAAACAGCTCACCCAGGAGCTTGGCCGCGAGCCGACCCCGGAGGAAATTGCGGACGAAATGCACATGCCCGTCTCGCGCATCCATTCCTTGCTCAAGATGGCGCAGCAGCCGATCTCGTTGCACGCGCCCGTGGGCGATGAGGGCGATGTCAGCGTCGGCGATTTCATCGAGGACAAATCCGCGGAGAATCCGTCGGATGTCACCAGCTACAGCCTCTTGAAGGAAAAACTCGGCGACGTGCTGACAACCTTGACCGAACGCGAGCGCAAGATTCTCGAGATGCGCTTCGGCCTCGTGGACGGCTACGAACGCACGCTCGAGGAAATCGGCAAGATGTACAACGTCACCCGCGAGCGCATTCGGCAGATCGAAGCCAAGGCGCTGCGCAAGCTGCGTCACCCGACGCGCGTGCGTCATCTGCAAGGCTTCCTCGAAAGCGACGAAGAAGCCGCCGCGTAAGCGAGCTAAAAAATTTATTCATGTAGCGGCGGTCTATGACCGCCGCTATTTTTTTGAAGCGAAGCCGTCAAGAGCGCGTCCAGTCTCAGCCTCATAGTGGAAAAAGTTTCCTAAAAACCGTCCTTGAATTTGTTAGCGATTCTGTAAAACACCACTTACCCCAGCCGCAGTCGGTCGGCTGGGGTAAGTGCGATTTTATTTTCAGGCGTCCGTTTGTCGAGGATAATGATGTCGTGCCGGAATTCGGTTCGCGCGACCGAAAAGTGCCGGAGCGCCGCCGCACTCGGGGACGCTGCCGCGAGGCCCGTTGCTCCGGAAAATCGCGAATGCTCCCCGAGTTCCCCCCACGGCGCTTTCTTCAGGTTCATTTCAATCAAGATGCTTCCGTAAAATGCCCCGCATTGACCTTTCATCCTCGACGCACTAAATATTTTGGAAACCGGGTTGCCATTTTCGGAAAATTTTTTATGAAAACAACCTTTTACGGCCACGCTTGTTTCGCGGTGCAGATCAAAAATCGCACGCTCCTTTTCGATCCCTTCATCACGCCCAACGAACTGGCCAAATCCATCGATGTCAACCAAGTGCCCGCGGATTACATCCTGATTACGCACGGACATTCGGACCATTTGGCGGACGCGGTCACGATCGCCAAGCGGACCGGCGCGCCCATTATCGCCCCCTTCGAAGTCGCGCGCTGGTGTGAGAAACAGGGCGCGCCGAAAATTCATCCCGTGAACCACGGCGGCGCCGCGAAACTGGACGTTTGCTCGGCGCGCCTCGTCAATGCCATCCATTCCAGCAGCCTCCCCGACGGCAGCTACGGCGGCAATCCGGGCGGCTTTGTCGTGGAAAGCAGCGAAGGCAATTTCTATTACGCGGGCGACACCGCGCTCACCATGGACATGAAGCTCATTCCCGAGTTCACGAAATTAAAATTCGCCGTGCTGCCCGTGGGCGACAATTTCACCATGGGCCCCGCCGAAGCCGCCCGGGCCGCGGATTTCGTCAAGGCCGGCCAGGTTCTCGGCGTCCATTTCGACACGTTCCCGCCCATCAAAATTGATCACGCCGCGGCGATTGAAATTTTCGCCAAACAGGGCAAAAAACTCTACCTGCTGAAACCCGGCGAATCGCACGACTTCTAATTTGCGGGATACGATTTTCGATTTACAAGCGTGCGAAAACTGGCTGCATCTCGTAAATCGTATATCGTAAATCGTAAATGGCTGGCCACTCGCATCTGAAAGATCTCGACTACTCCGTCGTGCAGCAATGCATGCACTGCGGCCTGTGCCTGCCCGCCTGCCCCACTTACGACGCGACCAAAATCGAGCGCAACAGCCCCCGCGGCCGCATCTCGCTTATGCGCGCGATTGCCGACGGCCGTCTGGAACCAACCAAAGCCTTCGGTAGTGAAATGTATTTTTGCCTCGGCTGCCTTGCCTGCCAGACCGCCTGCCCCGCCGGCGTGAACTACGCGGAATTGTTCGAACACGCCCGCGCCGAAGCCGAGCAAAGCGGCGCCCTGCAATCTCCCAAACGCAATGTCATCCGCGCTCTTACCCTTCGCTGGCTGTTCATGGATTTGCGAAGGCTGCGGTTCGTGAGCCGGCTTATCCGCGCTTATCAACGCTTCGGCTTGCAATCACTCATTCGTCGCAGCGGCATTTTAAAAATGTTGCCAAAGCGGCTGCGCGAACTCGAAGCCATGACGCCGCCCATCCAGCCGCAATTTTCGGCTGAGTTGATTGCGCCTGTGACCCCGGCCATCGACGAAAAGAAATTCCGCGTCGCCATGCTCACTGGCTGCGCACAGGATCCGATTTTCAGCAATGTGAATCGCGATACCGTACTCGTCCTCGCACGCAATCATTGCGAAGTCATCACGCCGCCACGTCAATCCTGCTGCGGCTCGCTCCACGCGCACAACGGCGAATGGGAACTCGCGCGCGAACTCGCCCGGCGGAACATCGACCAGTTCCCGCCGGATCAATTCGACGCCATCATCACGAATGCCGGCGGCTGCGGCTCGCATCTGAAGCACTACGCCAAGCTATTGTCCGACGATCCCGCCTATCGCGACCGCGCTAAGCTGTGGGACAAAAAAGTCAAAGACATCCACGAATGGCTCATGGAAACCGGCCTGCAACCGCCGTCCGGTAGGGCGGACCTGCCGGTCCGCCAGACGGTCACCTATCACGATTCCTGTCACCTGTGCCACGGCCAAAAAATCACCGCCCAACCCCGCGCCCTCCTGCGTTTAATTCCCGGTCTGATGCTGGTGGATTTGCCCGAAAGCTCCTGGTGTTGCGGCAGCGCGGGAATTTACAATCTCACCCAGCCCGAAATGGCCGGCGAACTATTGCGACGCAAATTGAACCACATCAAATCCACCGGCGCGCGTGTCGTCGCCACCGCAAATCCCGGTTGCCTGCTGCAAATCATCAATGGCGCGCGCGCGGAAGGACTGGAACTGCGCGTGGTGCACCCGATAACGTTGCTCGCCGAAGTCTACCGCGGCGCCTCTCAACCATAGCAGCGTACCAATGGCTGTATCGACTAGAGATGCTGGAGCAAGTTCTCCCTCTCCCATCGGATGGGAGAGGGCCGGGTGAGGGTTCTGCTTTGCGACGAGACTCTAATCCTTTCCGCGCAAAACTCGAAAGCCTCCTCACATCGGCTCCTACATTAGTTGCCAGCATCTGCCGCTTGAATTCCCCAGCGGCGAACCTACCATTCAGCCATGACTGGCTCCACTCTGAGCGTGCGGCGGGCGAACGTTGAAGATTTGAACGATCTCCGCGCTTTGTGGAATTCCGCGCGCCTGCCCGGGCCGGAACTCGAACCGCGGCTCACCGAATTCCAAGTCGCCGAGGACACGGAGGGGAAAATCACCGGCAGCATCGGCTTCGAAATCAGCGGCAGCCAGGGCCGCCTGCACAGTGATGTCTTCGCGGACGCCGCCATCGCCGATACCGCGCGAGACCTTTTGTGGAAGCGCATTCAAACCCTTGCCACCAATCACGGCGTCCTGCGCGTATGGACGAAAGAACACACGTCCTTCTGGGCGCGCCTCGGCTTCAAACCCGCCGGCGCCGAGGAATTGAAAAAGTTGCCCGAAAGCTGGAAGCCATCGGACCCTGGCTGGCTCACCCTTCAATTGAAAAACGAAGCCGTCATCGACGCCGCCGAACGCGAGATGGCCATGTTCATGAGCGCCCAAAAGAAGCAGACCGAGCGCACGGTGCAGAGCATGAAAACGGTGAAAACTCTGGCCACGGTCTTGGCCATTCTTTTCTTCATGGCGGCGCTGGCCGGCGTGTTTTACCTCGCGATGAAACGGTCCCAATTCATGCACCGATGAATCCCATTTAGTGGCACGGGCGTCTCGCCCGTGCGAATAGGAACTCACGGGCGGGATGCCCGTGCCACAATAATTCAGTGCCCCGGCTGCTTAAACTCATCCGCGTGATACGAACTGCGCACCATCGGCCCACTCGCCACATGCACAAACCCCATCTGCCGCGCGCGTTCGCCGTATTCCGCGAACTTCTGCGGCGATACAAACTCCACCACCGGCAAATGCTTGATCGTCGGCTGCAAATACTGCCCGAGCGTCAGGATATCGCAGCCCGCGCCGCGCAAATCGTCCATCGCCGCGAACAATTCCGCTTCCGTTTCGCCCAGCCCCAGCATTACCCCGGACTTCGTGAAAATGGAACTGCCGCGCCGCTCCTTCACCTTGCGCAACACGCTCAACGAACGATCATAGGTTGCGCGCGAACGAACCGACGGCGTCAGGCGCCGCACCGTTTCGAGGTTATGATTGAAAATATGCGGATTCGCGCCCAGCACGACTTCAATCGCCGCGTCCGATTCGTTGAAATCCGGCACCAGCACTTCAATGACAATGCCCGGATTCAATTTCCGCACTTCCTCAATCGTCCTGCGAAAATGCTCCGCCCCGCCGTCCTTCAAATCATCGCGCGCCACGGCCGTGATGACCACGTGTTTCAATCGCATTCGCCGCGTGGCTTCCGCGACCCGCGCCGGTTCATCGGCTTCGAGCGCGAAAGGTTTGGCGGTCGACACCGCGCAAAATCCGCACGCGCGGGTGCAGCGATCCCCCGCGATCATGAAGGTCGCCGTGCCCTTGCTCCAGCATTCCCAGTGATTCGGACATTTGGCGCTCTCGCAAACCGTGTGCAATTTCAGCTCGTCGAGCAGCGCGCGAGTGTGTGAAAACGTATCGGACGTGGGCAGCTTGATGCGCAGCCATTCCGGCAAACGCGGGCGCGTTAGTGGCACGGGCGTCCCGCCCGTGCGTTTCTGCGTTTCGGTCAAATCATTCATCGGAAACAGCGCAACAGAAGTTCCCTGCCGCAAAGATTAGTTACTGGCATTTTTCTTCTCGAGTTTCTGCCAGAACGTGGCGAGCTGATCGGGACCAAAGTCGGCAAGAATTTCGCCATCCACATCGATCACCGGCGCCAGTTCCTGGCCGGACAAGCGGATCATTTCGTCGAAAGCCGCTTCGTCGGCGATGACATCCACCTCTTCGTAATCGATGCCCCGTTTGTCGAGCCAATCCATCGCTTTGTGGCACCAGCCGCAATAGGGCTTGATGAAGAGTCGAATCCTTTTCTCTTTCACGCTATACAGTGGAGGACAAAATGTCGTTTTTCAAATCGCAGCGCCAAGAATTTTTCGCGATCAACCACCCACCTGAGCCCCGTATTGTTCGGGCGTCAAGAGCGAATTCACTTCCGCCGGGTTCGCCAATTTGATCTTGTAAAACCAGCCGTTTCCGTAAGGGGCGGTGTTCACCAACGCCGGGTTGTCCACCGCGGCCTTGTTGATTTCCGTGATCTGGCCGCTGACCGGCGAATAAATATCGCTCGCGGTTTTCACCGATTCCACCACCGCGCAGGCCTCGCCCGCCTCGACCGTCCGGCCGACTTCCGGCAACTCCACAAACACCACGTCCGTCAATTCATGCTGCGCATGATCGCTGATGCCCACCGTCGCCACGTCGCCGGCCATGCGCACCCATTCGTGCGATTTCGCGTATTTCAGATCCGCTGGAATATCACTCATAAAATTGCCCTCGCAGATTACGCGCATTGCGCGAATTCACAAAATATTTTTTGACACGAATTAACACGAATCATCACGAATTTCGAGAGCGGGCTCAGGCATCTCTCGAATTCGTGATAATTAGTGAAATTCGTGTCTACTTCCTATAAATCGGCTTCTGCACCACCACCGCGGCCGCGCGTTTCCCGCGGATTTCAATCTCAATCACCGTGCCCGCTTTGGCAAATTCCGGCGGCACATAACCCAGGCCGATGCCGACATTCAGCGACGGACTCTGCGTGCCGCTCACCACCTCGCCCACGCGCGAGCCGTTCGCCCAAATCGGATAATGCGGCCGCGGCGGCGCGGATTTCTCCGTCATCTTGAACGCCACGCATTTTTTCGAAACACCCCTCGCCTTCTGCTCCGCCAATACCGCGCGCCCAATAAAATCGCCCTTGTCCAATGCCACAAAAAATCCCAGCCCGGCCTCAATAGGTGACGTGTTCTCGTCCAGTTCATGGCCATATAGCGGATAACACACCTCCGTGCGCAACGTATCGCGCGCGCCAAGGCCGCACGGTTTGATGCCGAACGGTTTTCCTTTTTGCAACACGGTCTCCCACACTTCCTGAATGCACTTGTCGTTGCCGATGATTTCAAAACCGTCCTCGCCCGTGTAGCCGGTCCGCGACACCATCACGTCGTGGCCATCAAACTTAAACCCTCCAATCTCGTTCTTTTTCAAATCCGTGACGCGCGGAACGCGCAAGGCGCAATTGGACGGCCCGTGAATGCACTCGTCAATAAACTCCTTCACGCGCGGCCCCTGCACCGCCACCGCGGCGTAATTGTGCGACGCGTTCGTCATAAAAAATTCGTCGCGACGCGGAAATGCCTCCGCCTGTTTTTGCAGCCAGGCCGCGTCGTCCTGCGTGCGCGACGCGTTCACCACCAGGAAATAAACGCCCTTGGACAAGCAATACGCGTAAAGATCATCGATCGTTCCGCCGCGCTCATTGCACATCAGCGTGTACTGGCCGAGGCCCGGCGTGAGTTTGCGGATGTCATTGGTGAAAACGTGATTCAGAAAATCCGCCGCCGCCGCGCCGCTGACCGTGATTTCGCCCATGTGCGAAATATCAAAAATCCCCGCGGCATTCCGCACCGCCAGATGTTCATCGGTGATGCTCGTATATTGCACCGGCATTTCCCACCCGCCGAATTCAATCAATTTGCCCCCCAATTTCTGGTGCTCGGAGAAAAGACAGGTCCGCTTCAACATAGAGGAATTAGAAATGAAAAATGCAAAATTAAAAATGAAAAAAATTGCCCCGGAGCGCCGGTCTGCGACCCGGCCGGGAATCTCGGGCGCAACTTGACACCCGCACCATTTTGGAGCGCGGCGGTGTCAAAGACCAGCCGCAGCAGTGTCATTCAACCTAAAGGCTAAGCGCGTCAGTCGAGGCTGGCGTGCTGCGGCTGGCTTTCAGCACAGCCGCGCTCCGGCGCGGGTGTCAGGATGCGCTCCGGCACTCCAGACTCCGAGAATCCTCTCGACAGCGCAATCCTCGCGACGAAATATCAACCACGCAAACAGGATGGCCGGCCGGCTCCTACGGAATGTTCCACAGCAAAACAACGGGTGCGGCGGTGTTGCTCGGAGTGGGAATCCTTTTCATGATCGCCGGCAAAATATTGACCGGTCTGGTGATGGCAGGAATCGGGATATTTTTTTGTTGATTGCGATGTCACAAGGAGAATGGAAAGCATTTTGGTTCGCCACAGCCGCGCGTATTTTCGGCAGCATCTTCGCCTTTCAAGCTGTCGCCGGCACCATCAAAGGACAAACCACTTACACCAACTTTCAGAAAAAGCAACCGATGGAATTGGTCACTCGCGAGGGATCGCCTGGAAAGTTTCGAGCTGCCATCAAAGCCCGCTGGGCATTCGCGGCATTTGCGTGGATCGGAGCCGCTGGAGGTTTCGCTCTTCATAGCGCCTGGCGGAAGATGTAAAATCGGTTTTGGCCGATTTCGAAGGTCAGCGCAAAGTCCGCTGCACGAGAAGTCGCGAAGCGTCCCGGACTGCGGCGGTCCTCCGCCGCTCGAAAAATTACCACGTCGGCTTTGGATCTTGTCTTGGAGCTTGGAGCTTTTCTGCCTACCTTGCCGCCATGCCTCGCACGCGCCTTGAACTGGAGGAAATCGAACGCCGCATCCTTGCGCCGTACGCCCAACACAGCGCCGATACGCGCGGCCGCAAATTCAGCGAAGCCCCGCCCGCGTGGCGGACCCAATATCAGCGCGACCGCGACCGCATCATCCATTCGCGCGCCTTCCGCCGCCTCGAATACAAAACCCAGGTCTTTCTCAATGGCACCGGCGATCATTTCCGCACCCGCCTGACTCACACGATGGAAGTCGCCGCGATCTCGCGGAACATCGCGCGCCCGCTCAAGCTGAACGAAGACCTCGCCGAAGCCATCGCGCTCGCCCACGACCTCGGCCATTCACCCTTCGGCCACAAGGGCGAAACCGTGCTCAACGAGCTAATGAAAAAACACGGGGGCTTCGAGCACAATCGCCACAGCCTCCGCATCGTCGAAGAGTTGGAACAAAAATATCCCGATTTCCCCGGCCTCAACCTGAGCTGGGAAGTCCGTGAAGGATTGGTCAAGCACTACACTGCCTTCGATCATCCTACCAAGCGGTCCGATTTCGCCGCGAAGAATTCCTCCCTCGAAGCGCAAATCGCCAATCTCGCCGACGAAATCACCTACTACAGCCATGACCTCGATGACGGCATCGAATCCGGTTTGCTCTCCGAGAAAAATCTTACGCGCGACGTCCGCATCTGGGCCTGCGCCGCACGACTCGTGAAAAAGGAGCACGGCGATTTGCCCCATGAATGCCGCCGCTATTTCACCATTCGCACCATTATTGATTTGCAGGTCAAGGACGTCGTGGAAACCAGCGAACAAAAAATTCTGGCTGCCGGAGTGCGATCGGCGGACGACGCGCGGCTCCATCCGAAAGTGCTCATCCAATACAGCCCGGAGCGCCGCAAATTAAACATCGAACTGCGCAAATACCTTTACAAAAATTTATATTTCAACCCCGCCGTGAACGAACCGCATCTCCGCGCCAAGCAATTGCTGCGCGATTTGTTCGCGTACTACGTAAAGCACCCCGCGGAAATCGGCGAGCACGCGCGCAAGCGCATGCGCAAAGTGGGCATTCACCGCGCCGTCTGCGATTATCTCGCCGGCATGACCGACCGCTATGCCATGCAGGAACACGAGCGCATTTTCTCACCTGAAGCGGCCTGATCGTAGCGCAGCCGTCCCGGCCGCGAGTGGCGGCGGCGTCCGGCCGCCAGGCCTCCGGAGCGCGGAATTCATTCCGCGAGTTGGCGCGTCACTCCGTGCGCGCCGAAAGAAAATCCCGTTGTGTGAAACGTCACACCCCCGGCTTCCGCGCCGCAATCACCAGTTTCCCATCCTTCACATCAATCGACTTCAGCTTCTTCAACCCCGCCGCCGCGCGCGGGTCGTCATTGAATCTCTCCGCCAGATTTTCCGAGGCTATTTCCCGCATGATATTCCCCGGCACCGGCTCGCCCTTCACCGACAGCGATTTCGCCATGATGATCAGTTCACCGTTGGTCAAAGCCACATGAAAATCACCGGTCGCGTTGATATATCGGCCGCGCAACCGCGCCAGCCCCAAATCCGCCGCTGGAAAACTGATCTGCGCGCTCAATTGATCGCCCTTGATGGACACATACAAATGATCTTTCAGTTTCAGTGATGCCAAAAGCGGGTCGGTCTCAATCAGCGCGTTCAACTCGTCGGCGGACAGCACCAGCGGTTCGGTCGGTTCACCATCACGGACATCTTCCTGGAACGTGTCCACGCGATCATGCAATTGGAACATCTGCACGTCCGGCAATTTCACACTCGGCAGCGTCATCGGTTGCGTGTCGGTCAGGTGATTCACCATCCAATGATGGTAAAGCAGGCCAAAACAAGCGCCGATCAACAACACCACGGTGGCGAAAATAACATAAGGCAAACAACCCTTTTTGCGATTCTGTTGCGGCTCAGCCATAATTTAAATGCCGATAACCTAGACGAATCCCCAACGGAAACCAACGGGCGATTTTTCCTCCCAGTAGCCGGAGCGCCGATCTCCCGATCGGCGCGAACAACGTAGTGGCAACGAAAGCCGCAATTCAACAACACAACACTTTCCGGACTTCCAATCGCACCTGCAGCTTTTCCACAGTCGGCTTATTCGTTGAGGACGGGGGTCTCGCATTCGGCTGGTTGGTCGCGGGCGCGGTTTTCGGTGGAGCATTCGTCTCAGGCGGCTTCGGAATCACAATCAGCTTGCCATCCTCCACCTTCACCTCCTGCAACTTCGCCAGCGCTTGCGTTAACTGGACATCGTTCGTCCACGAGTCAGCGAAATTTTCCGAGCGAATGTTCGCCATGAACTTCTCCGGCAAAGGCCGCCCTTTTACAAAAAGCGATTTCACAGTGAGGCTCAGCCGCCCGTCGTGCAGCGACACCGCAAAGTCTCCGCTCCCGTTGAAATACCGCCCCCTGAGCATCCGGAACCCGAGCCGTTTCCCGAGCTCGTCCGTCGGCAAACTCAACATCGCCTGCACGCTGTTGTTGGTGAAACTGAAATAAAGCCGCACCGGTGTGGGATTGGTCCGGGTGGCGTAGGCGATGAGCGCGTTCAATTCCTCGGCCGTCAACGTCAGCGGCTTCGTGGCCTGGTTTTTTTTCAGGGCCACGTCGAAATCATTGACGCGCTGCTGCAAATTGGTGATCTCGGCCTGGGACAAAGTTACCGCCGGAATTTCCATCGGTTTTGTATCGGTGTATTCCGCGACGAGTTTTTTTACGTAACGATAAACCGAGTAGCCGGTCAGCAACGCCAATAACAACAACACCGCGGCGACAATGCCGCCCCAAAACAAACAGCCGCGCCCTTTTTTCTGTTGTTCACCAGGCATCATAATCGTTCGTTGATTTGGATTTGCTTCCCTCCTGACAATCGGTATGGCCGAGGATGGCCATCTCCTTCCCCCCTTTGACCGCGCAAGATAGCGCGAGCGAGCGCATCGTGCTGCTCAGCGGGCCGGTGGGAAACAGCACATTGAGCCGCGGATCCACGCACGTGAGCGCCACCACCGGCAGCTCCTTTTTAAAATCCGCCACGCGCACTCCCGCCTGCGCATCCCCTGCCACGGCGCGATGATTGGCATCAATGATGGCTTCGAAGAGGCGCATTCCTATGGGCGTAGTAAAGCCACAAATCCCGCTTGTTCGAAATGCTGATCCGAAGTAAGCGCCTCATTCAGACCTCGCTCCTTCATCACCACGAACGAAATGCAATCCGTCCAACTCCATTCTTTGTCGAGCCTCTGGCAAAAGAAGTTCCAACCGTGAATTGCGATCTCTTCCGTCAACGGGATAATTTCGAGTTGCGACGAAGCCTGAAGCGCGTTGATGAGCCGAATTGCGTCTCTCCTGATTTTTGTTTTGGAAAGAGCGCTGCCGATCTCCAGAAGCACGGCACGCGTCGTCACGAGTCTCGTTCTGTTTTTTTCAATAGCTGCAGCTACCTGCAAAGCCCTGGCTCGGTGCTGGTCGCTGGCATAAGCGAGCGCGATAACATAAGACGAATCAAGAAAGAATGCGTTACCAGGCATCCTTTTTATCTCCATAAAGATAATCGTCCAGATGCTCCGAAAGATCGGGCGGGCCTTCCAATTTCATCGAAGCAGCGATTTTCATCCATTCATAAGGGTCGCCACTTTTGTCAGCCGCCTCGCTTATGGATTCTATGTAACGCAGCACTTCTTCACGTTTTTCAGGCGGTAAGGCGCTGACCTTCTCCATGATGGCTTCGGTCGTGCTCATGATTCATCTAAAATATACCTTCCAATGCGAAAAACCAGCTTTTTGACCCTCCCTCCTCTACGAGATGATTGGCATCAATGATGGCTTCGAAGAGGCGCATATCAGAAAACAGTTCGCCAATTTCTCGCGTTGCTCACTGAGATTTTAAATGAACGGTAATCGTTTGACGAAACGGCGGGTTTCACGGCAACTCGAAATGCCGAGTCCGCGCCGGACAAAACCGTCAGGGAAGCGAGTCCATTCGCAGCGTCTATCATCTGCCCTTTCGAGTTGAAAAATCGGCAATCGAATTCAGGATCCTTCCATGCAACCGGGCTTTGGTTGGTCAGGATGCCGGTCACATATAACCGAGGCCCGTCCGACGTCTCCACCCAGTTCATATTGGATTTAAGAATCCGAATGGAATCCTTGTAAGCGGAATAGTACGGCGATGGATTCATTATATTTCCAGCGAAGTACGTAAAGATGCCAAACATCGCGAGAAACGGCACACTCCAAGCAAGAAACAATACAATCGGATTGCGAAAAGAAAAAAATGTGAGCCATTGTCGGCAGCGCGGGCAAAGCTTTGCCGCCGCCGGAATGCTTTCCGCGCAATAGCGGCAGATTTTATTTGTGTCCTGTTTATCGCAACTCATTTAGGGCAATTCGCTAATGGGTTTGGCCGGCGCGTTGCCATCGCGGGCGTTTTCCACGCGCGCTCGTGCGGCAAGAACTCTATTCGTCAACGTCGTCGAACGATGGAAAGCGAATGCGTGTTCGTCGCCGGGCTGAACGACAAACGGATTTGCCACGCTCGCATGCACGACATCAGGAGCGCCTTGAGCATTGGTAACCGTCAATTCAAATTCCTGAACGCGCCATGGCAGCCTGCCTCTATTCGTTACGAATCCTGAAACTGCGTAATAATATTTGTTCGACTCCTGATTCTCGACCGTGACGTTCACATTCACGACCTTCAACTCGTTTCGATGTCTCTCAAAAGGGTACCGGCTGCCATCGGAATCGTCCGGCCAAACCGAGGCGCAAACGAAGATGAAGGAGCCATAAAGAATCAGGGCAGCCAACCCCGCCATCAACTCCTGTCGAAAGATTGGAAAGCGGCCCAATCTTGAATTACAAAACGGGCACTTCTTCGCCGCCATCTTGATCGTCTCGGCGCAAAACGGGCAAATCTTCGTTTCGGCGGCAGCGTCCATGAACGTTACTTCTTCCGGCCTACCAGGAAATAAAGCAGCGGCCCAAGGCAGGGCATTAAAATAATCACCAGGACCCAGACCACTCTCTGACTTCCTTCCAATCGCGGATTCTGAATCGCGTCAATCAGCATCCAAATCTGAAAGATCACCTCCAATGCGCCCAGCAACGACACCGGGGCTAATATCAAAAATCCCAACAAAGGTTCAAAGACGGGGTGCATAGGATTCCTTTTCTGTATCAGACCGTTGATCGACCGTTTAAAGCATTTCTATCGTAGTAGAGGAGGTAACGAGTCTCAAATTTCATGGCTTTAATGTATCAAGTCAGAGACTCCTCACGTCGTCTCCTACATTTTTAACGGGCTGTTAAGCGTGAACCGGCGGCACCAGCTTGCGTTTGGGCCGGCCCGCGAAAAAGTAAATCGCCGCGCCCAAAAAATGCAGCAGCGCCACCACCACGACCCAGATCACGCGCTCGTCGTTGTTGAGGCCGCGGTTCTTCGCCGCATCGATCAGCATCCAGATCCAAAACGCCGTCGCCAGCAAACCGAGCGGCAGGATAAATAACAGAAACAACAGAATTTCCCATCCTCCTAACATAACATTCCTTTCGTTCAGGTTCTATCGATCGCCGAAACAATCGTTTCGGCTTGCTCCGGTTTCAATACTCAGGTTTTCTCCTTTTCGTTTTTAGCCATTGCGTTCTTCAACGCCGGCACTTGTTCCAGCAACTTTTCAAACTTCACGCCCGTCAGGCTTTCCAATACCGGCGGCAATTGCGCAATGATCTGCGTCACGTCGCCGGTCAACTTGCTCGCGCCGCCGCCCGGCCCATTGCCGCTGTTGATGATGACCATCTTCTCGGTCTTCGAGAGCGGCTCGCTGACCTTGCCCGCCACTTCCGGCAACACGCGCACGATCATTTCGATCACCGCCGCTTCGTTGTATTGCTTGAAGGATTCCGCTTTGGCCTGCATGGCGGACGCGGTCGCCTTGCCTTGCGCTTCAATGACGGATGCCTCCGCCAAACCGCGCGCCTTGTTCGCCTCGGCTTCGGCCAAACCGGTCGCCTTGGATACGTCCGCACTGGCAAAGCCTTTTGCCTTGGCCGCCGATGCCGCGCCTTCCGCTTCGGTTTCGAGTTGGAACTTCGTCGCATTCGCCAGCGTTTCCACCCGGTAACGTTCCGCGTCCGCCGGCTTTTGCACCGTAGCTTCGAGTTCGCGTTGCTTGCGCTGAATTTCCTGCTGCTGCAACTCGATTTGCTTCTGCTTCTCCACGATGCTCACCTGCACCTCTTCCGCCTTCACCAACTGGCCGGTCTTGAACTTCTGCAAATCATACGCCAGGTCCGCCTCGGCCTTCTTCTGGTTCACCGCCGCCTGGTATTGCGCCACGTTGGCCTGGTAATCCCGCTGCGCCTCCGCGATTTTCGTGTCCGCCGCGAATTTCGCCTCCTGTCCGGCCTGTGTTGCCTGCGCCGAACGGATCGTGGCGTCGCGGTCCGCCTCTGCCTGCGCGATTACCGCATCCCGCTTCACCTGCGAAATCCGAGGTTTGCCCAACGCATCCAGATAACCCTGGGAATCACGGATGTCGCGAATCGTAAAACTCACAATACCCAACCCCATGTTCGCCATGTCGCCCGCGGCTACTTCCTGCACCTTCGACGCGAACGCATCGCGGTTCTGGTAAATTTCCTCTACTGTCATCGTGCCCAGAATCGCGCGCAAATGCCCTTCCAACGTCTGCATCGCGATGTTCTTGATCTCATCCGTCGTCTTGCTCAAGAATTGTTCCGACGCCGTGGCGATCGAAATATCGTCGCCCTTGATCTTGATTTGCGCCACGCCATCCACCTTCACCGGCACGCCTTTGCTCGTGTAAACCTCCGGTGTCTGCACATCGATGGTGAGGATTTCCAGCGAAAGGATGTCCACCTTTTCCTTGACCGGCATGACAAACGTGCCGCCGCCTTTCACGATGCGGAAGCCAATGTCGCGCGCCGTACCGTCGGCATCGATGATGCGATGCCTGCCGCCGGAAACGACCAATACCTGGTTCGGGCCCACCTTCGTGTAACGACTGGCCCAAAGGGCGAGCATCAGAAAAATGAGAAAAACAATGGCCGCCACGCAGGCGGCGATAATCATACCGGTGGTGACTTCAGCGAAGAAGGGTGTGACTTGCATTTTGGTTACTTGGTTTGGTGAGGTTCGATTTCGACAAAAAATTGTGTGCCGATGATTTTCCGGATGCGCACGCATTGCCCGGCAGTCACCGGCGAACCATCCGTGGTGCGCGCCGGCGCCGTGTAACGCGAATTGCCCTGGACGTATGAAATCTCACCCACGCCATTTTGCGGGATCGGCGTCGCCACTGATGCAATCTGGCCAACGAGCGTTGCCACTCGCGACTCGCTGGATCCCTGAAACTTTTTGAACATGGCATTGAACAGCAAAAACGTGAGCAGGGCCAGCACGCCTCCGGCCACCGCGGAAATGGGCGCGCTGACCCAAATGGATTTGGTCGCCGGAATGCTGTTCAGGATCAAACCGCACGCGCCAAACGCCGTTACAAACGACGCCAGTATCGTGGGGCTGAAGAAGGAAATGCCGGGCATCCCGCTGTTGTCGAAACCCGCGTCCGCGTGGCCACTCGTGCCCAAATCCGCGTGGGCATGCCCGCCGAAATCGTGTCCAAAGAAATGGCCCGCGATGACACTGCAAATGGTGAAAACCAAGCCGACAGCCAGACAGATTGCGTAGATAATCATAAAGGCCTCGTCCTTCTGTTGGCTGTTAGTTAAGTCTTAACCAAACAACCGAAGCAAGCACGAAACGAATTCGCGCCCGCCTCGCTCTTCACCATTGCCGCCCCTTTGCGTCTCCCATTCATTACCTGCCTCCAGCAAACAACACCCCCAACCCGCTCGCACCTACAATTTGCCCCCTTCTTTGTAAAACATCGCATGCAGCGCAGTCGCCCCGACTGCGAGTGTCGGCGGCGTCTCGTGGCCAGGAGTAACCCCTGGGCGTTCTCCTCTCCTTCCGCGGCCCCCATAGACCCAAATCTGTACACTCTCATCCCCCTTCCACCCGCAGAATCTTGAAACCTTTTGACCTTTCCCCCGTCTTAGCTAAAAATCGCGTAAATCAACATATGAATCGCAAACTCGCATACGCCATTTGTGCCCTCATCGGAACCTCCCTCGCGGCGCTCGCGGCTGACGTCGACACCAGCAAACTGCCGCCTCCCTCGACCAGGACGGGCATCACTTACCAGAACGACATCAAGCCCATATTTGACGAAACGTGCGTCAAATGTCATCACGGCGCCAAGGCCAAGGGCAAGCTTCACCTCGACAGCCTGGAAGGCATCCTGAAAGGCAGCGAAGACGGCAAGGTCATTGAACCCGGCAACAGCGCCAAAAGCATGTTGGTCCTCAACGTCGCTCACCTCGGTGACAAAGACGATTTCATGCCGCCGCCGAAGAACAAAATGGGCCTCAAGCAACTCTCCCCCGAACAAATCGGCCTCATCCGTGCCTGGATTGATCAAGGCGCGAAATAATGTGACCGTCAAACGCCCGTCGCACCGATTGAATCCCAAATTCGAAACTAACCACAAATCTCATCTCCCTCTCCGCCGCGAAGCGGGGAAGAGAGCCGGGGTGAGGTGGTGCCCAGGGCACGGGGGAAAGCACTCTGTATTTAGTTATTCCCTGCCGCTCGACACATGAAATTAAGAACCGCAATCGCCCTCGCCGGCGCCCTCGGGCTCTCCCTCCTCGCGAGTGCCGTGGATGTCGACACCAGCAAACTGCCGCCGCCGTCCACGCAAAAAAACGTCACGTTCGACAAGGACATCAAACCCCTTTTCGAAGCGTCCTGCGTCCACTGTCACGGAGCCGAAAAGCCGAAAGGCAAACTCCGGCTCGACACGCTCGCGGGTGCGCTTAAGGGCAGCATCGATGGCCCAGTGCTCGAACCCGGCAAGAGCGCCAAAAGTTTTCTCGTGGCGAACATTTCCTATCTCGGCGACGAAGACGACTTCATGCCGCCGCCGAAGGACGCCAAGAAATATCCGAAGCTTACGCCGGAACAAATCGGCCTCGTCCGCGCCTGGATCGATCAAGGGGCAAAATAAGCGCTTCCGGCAACGTGCTGCCGGCGTCTCGCCAGAAGATCTAATTTCCTGAGTAGTCCCGGCGTCAGGGCGCATTGCACAAACGCACGGAGCGCGGCTCTGTGAGCCGCAGCAACATTCCACTTTGGAAAGTCGTCGAACTTCTTCACACGTGCCGCTTCCCCACCTTGCTGCGGGTCGCAGACCCGCGCTCCTTTCGATGTGGAAAACACGCCCTCACGCCTGCAGCTAGAGCTTCCCGAATTGGTAGGGCGCGTCGCTCCGCGCGCGCCGCTCCGGAAACCACCCCCCGCTCGGACGCTATTTCCTCCGCTTCAATTCCCTCAACTCCTGCTGCTGTTTCAACAACGCCACGCGTTCCTCATCCGTCAAATTCGGCTGGTTCGCCTGGTGCATCAGCGCCGCGAGTTGGCGGTCGATATATTGAGTCTTTAACCGCAGAATCACATCCGCCAATTGCTGCTGCGGATTCGGAATTGGCCGGTCCTCCGTCGCCGCTTCCGTCACCAGGTTTCGCATCTCCGGCGTTTCGCACTGATCCAGAAATCCACCGAGAATGGTCCATTTGCCGCTGCGATGCGCCCCCACCCGCCGCGAAAAAATCTGCCGCACCAAATCGTGCTGGATCCATTCCGGCGGCAAATTGGCCGCGCACGACTCCATCAGGTCTTCATTCAAGAAAATCAATTTCAACAACCAGAATTCCGTCGGAGATGGCCGCTGCATTTGCGGAACACTTTCCGGCGCCTCTTCCGCAGCCGGCATCGTCGCTGGTTTCGCGCGCGAAATTTTTTTGAACTCCGTCCGCACAGCCTCCACCGACACACCCAACCGCAACGCCGTCTTCTGCGCAAATTTATCAATCAAAACCGTATTCCCCGTCTTGTGCACCGCCTCCGCCATACCCTGCAAAATCGCCTGCCGCCCTTTGTCCGTCGCCACATCATTCGTCGCGCACAGCCGATTCAAATAATAATCAAAAAATCCGTCCGCGCCCTCGATCAGCTTGCGAAACGCCTCGCCGCCGTTTGCCTTGATGAAACTATCCGGATCATGCGGCGCCGGCACCACCGCCACGCGCACCGCCAGCCCCGATTCCAACAGGTGATCCAACGATCGCACCGCCGCCTTTTGGCCCGCTTCATCGGAATCAAAACACAGCACCACCTCATCCACGTAACGCTTCAAAATGCGCGCGTGCTGGTCTGTGAAAGCCGTCCCCTGCGGCGCTACGATGTTCTGCACGCCGCCCATGAAGCACGCGATCAAATCCAGTTGCCCCTCGCAAATAATCGCAAAACCCGCGTCGAGGATCGGCCGCTTCGATTTATCCAGCCCAAAGAAAACCTTGCTTTTGGTGAAAATCGGCGTTTCCGGCGAGTTCACGTATTTCGCCGTTTTTTCATCGCCCGACAACACCCGCCCGCTGAACCCAATCACCCGCCCTTGCTCATCACAAATCGGAAACATCAGTCGCCCGCGAAAACGATCGTAATAATTGCCGGTCTCCTCCTTGCGAATAATCAACCCGCTTTTTTCTATCATGGCCAGATCATGCCCCTTGCTTTTCGCCCAATTCACCGTGTCATCCCACGCCTCTGGCGCCGCGCCGATGCGAAATAATTTAATCGCTTCCGCCGACACGCCCCGTTTCGCCAGATAATCGCGCCCCACTTGCCCCGCCGCTTCATTGAGCAGGCAATGATGCCAGCGCTGCGCAATCTGCCCGTGAATCTCCAGCAGCGTATCCTTGAGATGCCTCGCCTCCTGCTGCCCCGCGCCCTGTTCAAATTCGAGCGGAATTTTCGCGCGATCCGCCAGCCGCTTGACCGACTCCACGAAATCGATGCTTTCGTATTCCTTGACGAACGTGAACACATCGCCCCCCTTGTGGCAGCCGAAGCAATGGAAAATCTGGCGCTGCGGGTTGACGTTGAAGCTGGGCGATTTCTCCTTGTGAAACGGGCACAGCGCCACGAAATTCGCGCCCGCGCGCTTCAGTGGCAGATAGGACCCGACCACGTCCACAATGTCGCTGGCGGCGCGAATGCGCTCGATTAAATCGTCAGAAAAAAACCCGGCCATCTACGAAGCCAGAATGCCGGATGCCGGAAGCGGAAGCAAACGTTTCGGAGCGCGCAAAACGCTTCACGGCCTCTCTCAGCTTCCTCTGCTGCCTCCTGTTCAGTTCTTTGTTCTGTTGATTTCGTTCTGTCGAACTCCGAGCCGACCGGATCAATTCCCCCCGTTCAACTGCCCAATTTCCCGCTCCTTGCGAAGCTGCTTCACCTCGCGCGGCGTGCTCTTGATCAGCAGAAAGCCGAGTTCGTTATGGATTTCCTGCCCAACGAACGAGTTTTGAAAAACGTCGGCTTGCACCGTGTAAAGCTTCGGGAAAAAGTCGCTGCCATAAACGTCGTTTTGGAATGCCAGGTCCGCGTCAATCTGCGCCTTCGTGTAGAGCGGCGCGTTCAGGAACGCCAGCGCAAAAATGATGATGCACGCATACCGCACCAAACCCGCCAGCATCCCCAGGTAATATTCCATGCCGCCAAAAGCATCGCTCCCCACCAGCTTGCCCTTCGCCAGCTTCTTAATGGCCAAAAATGCAACAGTGATGCCTAAAGCAATGACAATGTAGGCCATCAAATAGGCCGAAAGACGGCTGAAAATTGAATTGTCCGAAAGCACGTCTCCGACGATTTGGTAGCCCACCCCGGCGACAACGATAATGGCGAGCCATTTGAGCACCAACATGAGCTCTTCGGACATGCCATGCTTGCGCCCCCGCGCCACGCCAAAGGCGAGCACCAGCGCAACCACGATATCAAACCAACCAAATGGTAAATTCATAATTCCCGCAATGTGCGGTCGTTTACAAGGACGCCAGCCAAATAGCGGGATTTATGCCAAATTGAAGCACCAACCGTCCAAGCGCCAAGTCCCAGAGAAACTCCAAGCATCAAATTTCAATCGGACGAGCCCGGCGCGCCGGCAGTTTTGGAGCTTGGATCTTGGAGCTTCCCTGGAGCTTGGACGGTTGGAGCTTTAACTTGGTTCTTGGAGCTTTATTTCGGGTTTGCCCAAAGCCAATCCCGAATCGCCGCCGCCTGCGGAAAATTCGGGTTCAGCGACAGCACCTTCTCATATTGTTCGCGCGCCTTGATCGGCTCACGCAGCGGCTGCGCATACAGCGCGCCCAACGCGAAATGCGCGTTAACATCATTCGGCGACCTCGCCAGCACCTTCTCCAATTCCTTCGCCGCGTCCACCGGGTAATTGGCCTGCTTCAGCGCCAGCGCAAAATTGAACCGGGCATCATGGGAATCCGGCTGAATCGCCAGCGCCATCTCATAAGCGGAAAGCGCCTCCGGCACGTTGCCAATTTGGAAACTCGCCACACCCAGGTCGTAATACGCGTCGTAATATCCCGGGTCCAATTGGGTTGCTTTCTTGTAATCCGCTACGGCGGTCGAAAATTGCCGCGCCTGCTGCGCCTGCGCTCCGTCGTAGACCGACCTTTGCGCCGCCGTACGGTCGCCGTCGGCAGGCTTCCTCGGCGATCGATAATTATAACGTGCAAACGTCAGCGCCGGTTCCACCTGTTGCGCTGCCGGCGCAGTCTCGGTGGACGAATGCGCCGACGACGCACTCGGCTTTTCGCTGCTTCGGAAAAGATTCGCGGGGTTCACATGCGAAAAAAAGCCGCGATGCTGCGCCGTCGTATTCGAAGTCACCACCGGCTCGCTTGCGTTTCTGCCACCGGACTCGGCCGCGCCGTGAATCACCGGTTCCGGCGCGACCTGCACTACTTCCGTGCGCGGCGCGGGGCTGGACGGGTTCGGCTTGGGATTGCTCTGCGCGGCGCGCTCGGTTCGCGCCGGGCGCGGAGCCGGAGCGGCTGCCGGCCGCGCGGGGGCGGGTTCAGGCGCGGAACTCGCCGGCGCCGGCCGGGGCGCCTCGGCTTGAGGCGCGTTCCCCTGTGTCAACGCGCGCACGATGGCATTCACTTCATCCCAACTCGCCGGGCGCGGTTTCAACGCGAGATATTCCTGGTAACGCTGCAACGCGTATTGCCGATTGCCCAAACGCTCCGAAACGATCGCCAGGTTCAACAGCGCCGGGGCGTAACCCGGTTTTGCCCTCAGCGCCGCGTTAAAAAATTGCGCCGCCTCCACCGTGCGGTTCCGCTCCATCTCCAGCACGCCCATGTCATTCAGCGCCTCGGGCTCCTGCGCGTCGATCTGCCGCGCCTGGTTGAAACTCCTCTCCGCGCCCACCAGATCGCGCAACGCCAACTGCGCCTCGCCCAGCTTCACCCAGCCTTCCGGCGACTTCTCGCGATGCAACGTGTAAGCCGTGAATTCCACTTTCGCCTGGTCGGGATGATTTTGCTCCAGCAACAGGCAGCCGAGATTGTAATACGCCTCCACCAGGTTCTGGTCGAGGCCGAGCGCCTTCTTGTAAGCCTCGGCGGCGTCATTCGCGTTGCCGGCCTGATGGTACGCCAGCCCGAGATAATTCCACGCCTGCGCGTTCGTGCTCAGGATGGTCGTCGCTTTCTGGAGGCGCGCCACCGCTTCCGTGTACTTGCCGCGCTCCAGCAATTGTTTCCCAGCCAGCAACGCCCGTGGTCCCGGCGGCTTGCAACCCGTCATCAGCACGCCCAAAAACAGGCAAATCAGCGGGCAAACAAACGAAACATAAATCCGGCAGGCGCGGCGCTCGAAAATGACTTTTCCTTCTTTTTCGCCATCATTCCCGCTCGCCTTTTTGGTGGTCAGCATCAAAGCTCGTGGTAGCATTCGCGCCGTGTCAGGTAAAGTTTTTAGTTTTTTTCTTTTAACATTTGCGATCGCCGCCCGCGCGGACAGCGCCAGTTCCTATTCCCCCGCGCTCAGCAGCACGGCTCGCGCCAAAGTGGTCATCGTCCAGGACCCCAATGCGACCGACGCCTTTCTGCCCGACCCGGATCACGTCCGCAACATGGTCACGCGCGGCATCACCGCGCTCACCGGAAAAACCTACGTCGGCGACGCCTGGCTCAGCCTCGTCTCCACCCAGGACATCGTCGGCATCAAGGTCTTTTCCGAGCCCGGCCCGAACAGCGGCACCCGCCCCGCCGTCGTGGCCGCCGTCGTTCAGGAACTCATCGACGCCGGCCTGCCGCCGAAACAAATCGTCGTTTGGGACAAACACCAAACCGACCTCCGCCTGGCCGGTTATTTCGATCTCGCCAAACGCTTCGGCATCCGCGTCGCCGGCAGCGCCGAGGCCGGTTACGACGAAAAAGTGTTCTACGACACTCCGCTCCTCGGAAATCTCGTCTGGGGCGATTTGGAATTTGGAAAGAAAGGCGAAGGCGTGGGCCGCAAATCCTTCGTCTCGAAACTCGTCACCAAGGGCATGACGAAAATCATCAATATCACGCCGCTCATGAACCACAACCAAGCCGGCGTGGTGGGAAACCTGTTCAGCCTGGCCAGCGGCAGCGTGGATAATTTCGGCCGCTTTGAAGACCAACAACGCCTCGCCACCGCCGTGCCGGAGATTTACGCCCTGCCCATCCTGAGCGACCGCGTGGTTCTCAACATCACCGACGCCCTCATCTGCCAGTACGAAGGCGAGGAACGCAGCCTCTTGCATTACTCCGCCATTCTGAATCAGCTCCGCTTCAGCCGCGATCCCGTGGCCCTCGACACGCTCTCCTTGCAGGAACTCGACCGACAGCGCGCGCTGGCCAAACTGGCGGCCATCCATTTCGATCCCGAACTCTACAACAATGCCGCCCTCATGGAACTCGGCATCAGCGACCCGAAAAAAATCGACGTCACCGAGCTGAAATAATCGATTGTAGCGGCGGTCTGTGACCGCCGCCAAATTTCTCTCCAACTCATCAGTTTCCGCTCACGTCCGGCAGTTTCCCATCCTGATAGCTCGTCAACGCCGCCTGCAACGTAGCCTTTTGACTGGCATTCGCCGCCGCAGCCAGCGCCTTTTGTTGCGTCGCGATTGCATCCTCTTTCTTCCCGTTCATGAACTGCGCGCGCGCCAGGGTTTCGAGCATCCCCGGGTCTTTCCCGCCCGTCAGCTTGTTCGCGCGCTCGGCCAATTTCTGAGCCAGCACCGTGTCGCGCTTCTCCAAATCCGGCCGCGCCACCAGCATCCACGCCAATCCATCCTGCACTTTCGCCTCATCCGGATGCGCGTCACTGAACGAGGCCACGAGCTTGTAAGCCTCGTCATATTTTTTCTGCTTGAACAAAATCTCCATGCGCAGCGCCTGCGGCGAAACCGTATCCTCGGGGTCCGCCTTCGCAATCTGGTCCACAATGCTATTGGCTTCGTCCCATTTCCCCGCCGACATCGCCACGTCCAATTTGGATGAAAGCTCAGCCATCTCCTTTTCCATCGCCTGCTCCTTGTCAAAATCCGCCGAAGCCTTGGCAATATCATAATGGCCGCCGAGAATAGCGTTGAAAAGCTTCTCGGTCATTTCCTGCGGATGCCCGATCCACGCGATCACTCCCTGCTGATTCACGATGAACGCCGTCGGAATTCCCTCCATGCCCGACGCCTCCATCCAGGTGGTGAACATCGCGCCGTTCTCATCCTTGCTTTTGTCATCCAGCGCCACGCGATAGGTCATATTCGACCCCATGGTCTTTACGAACGGCGCCACACCAGCAGTATTGTCCTCCTGGCAATCGACTCCGATCACCACCACGCCCTTGTCCTTGAACTGCTGGTAAAGCGCGTTCAAATGCGGAATCGACTCCCGGCAAGGCACGCACCACGTCGCCCAAAATTCCACCACATAAACTTTGCCCTTCTCAAAGCCCTTCACCGGGTCGCCTTGCACCCAATTCCCCACCTGCAACTTCGGCGCCGGATCGCCGAACTTCAAAGTCGCCGCCGCGGTTGCCGACCACGCCAGGCCCAGCCCCGTCGCCACCGACAACATCATGCGCATTTTCATCTTCATAAAATTCTCACTTTCCGGACGGTAACCAATGAGACGCACCGTTCGCTCTGCTGGTCACACCTATAATTCAGGAAAGCTTGCATCGCCAATGCTAATTTGACCACGGTAGTTATGTTCACTGATCTTTAATTGGTCCAGCAAAAGCTCCAAGCAATCCAAACTCCAGAAAAATCCCAAGCAGTTGGACGCTTGGTGCTTCCCTTCTTCATTCTTCATTCTTCATTCTGCCTTCTTCCTTCAATCCCCTCCTCCCGGTCCTCCAACACCCTGTTGCAGCGCGAATTGTATGATCGGCAAAAACACCGCAATGACAATGCTCCCCACCACCACCGCCAGGAATACGATCATCACCGGCTCCAGCAAGGACGTCATCGACGCCACCGCGTTGTCCACCTGGTCATCGTAATTATCCGCCACCTTCATCAGCATGTCCGGCAATGCCCCCGTCTGCTCGCCGATATCCACCATCCCCGCCACCATCGCCGGGAACACCCGCGACGCCTTTAACGGCGCCGCGATCGTGTCCCCCTCCTTCACGCTGTCGTGCACCGACCGCACCACTCCGCTCACCACCACGTTCCCCGTCGTCTCCTTGACGATATTCAACGCCTGCAAAATCGGCACGCCGTTCGCAATCAACGTTCCCAATGTCCGCGCGAACCGCGAAATGGCCAGCTTGCGGAAAATCGGCCCGAACACCGGCGCCTTCAACCGGAATTGATCCCACACCCGCCGCCCCGCCTTCGTGCGAATCGCCAGCAAAAACGCCACCACCAACGCCACTGCGCCCGCGCCCATCAACGGCAAATGCGTCTTCAGCGCCAGGCTTAACTTCAGCACGAACACCGTGAATGCCGGCATCTTCATATTCATCCCATCGAACAACTCGCGAAATTTCGGGATGATATAGACCATCATCAGGATCAGGATTGCCGTCGCCACCACCAGCACCGCCGCCGGATAAAACATCGCCGCCTTCACCTTGCCCTTGATTTTCTGCGCCTTCTCCATGAAATCCGCCAACCGTCGCAGCGTGACTTCCAGCGCGCCACTCAACTCACCCGCCTTGACCATGTTCACATAAAGCGTATTAAAAATCTTCGGATGCGCCGCCAGCGCCTCGGACAATGACCCGCCGTCCTCGATCCCGTCCGAAATCTCATCCAAAACCCGGCGCAACGCGGGCGAATCCTCCTCCTGCTCCCGCAACAACCGCAGCCCGCGCAACAAGGGCATCCCGGCCTCCACCAGCGTGGCCAACTGCCGCGTGAACACCGCCAGCACCGCCGGCTTCACCCGCCCGCTGATGAACGGAATCTGAATTTCCAAACTCAGCCCGCGCCCGCGAGGCTGCAGTGTCCGGTGCCGAGTGTCGGGGGAAGAGTCCCGTTTCCTTCCGCTCGCTCGCCAAATCCCACGCCTCTTCCCCTCTTCCCGGGACCCTCGCCCCTTTGTCGAGCGAAGCTCGACGATCCTGACTGGGAACAATCCCATCTCCTTGACGCGCCGAATGGCTTCATTTTGATCCACCACCTCCAGCTTGCCCTTTACGTTGAGCCCGCCGGAATCCACGGCTTCATAAGTAAAGTTGGACATAGGCTTTATTGGCTTCCGTTTGGTTGGACAACGCCCGCCGTAAAAGCGCACGCGACAAAAAGTCCACAGTCCGCAGTCGACAGCCGGTGGGGCAAGACTCCGTCGAGCCCTGACTTCCAACTCGAAACCCACTCCAATCTAGTCGCGAAAAAAAGAGCACGAATTCACGACTCGCCGCCCTCCTTTGAGCGCCGGTCTCCGGACCCGGCGAACTCCTGGGCCGTTCCTCAACGCGCCGATCTGGAGATCGGCGCTCCGCCGCCAACGTGCTGCCGGCGTCCCGCCGGCAGGAAACCTCCAAAACCTCCCATGCAAGTCATAAATTCATATTCAATCCGTGTCCATTGGTGGTTAAAAAAACCGAAACATTGGTCCCCTTTTCCCTCAGGTTTTTCCCCCACTTCAACGATGCCGCCGGACGTAGGACATTCGTCCATGGCTTTAACGCTCCCGAAAATCATTCATACAAATCCTGTTTACGGCAGTTACCTCGCCGATCCGTTCGTTTGGAAGGCGGGCGACACTTATTATGGCATCGGCACGGGCGAACTCGAGGCCAAAGGACAGGCGCTGGGGAAAATTTTTCCCGTGATTCAATCCTCCGATTTCGTGCAATGGAAATTTGCCAGCAACGCGCTCGTCCGGCCCGTGGCGGAACTTGGGTCGCATTTTTGGGCGCCGGAAGTCGCCGAGGGCGACGATGGCAGGTTCTATCTCTATTATTCCGTCGGCCATGGCGACGCCGATCACCAGCTCCGCGTGGCCATCGGCGAGAGCGCGCAGGGGCCGTATTTCGATTCCGGCAAGCCGTTGATCGCGCTGGACGAATGCCCGTTCGCCATCGATGCCCACCCGTTCCAGGACGTGGATGGCGAATGGTATTTGTTTTACGCGCGCGATTTTCTCGACGCGGCGAACGGCGCGCGGCCGGGGACGGCGCTGGCGGTGCGTCGCATGAAATCGATGACGGAACTGGACGGCGAGGAACATGTGGTGCTGCGGGCGCGCTCGGATTGGCAGCGGTTCCAGGCGAATCGCGCGATGTACGGCCGCGCGTGGGATTGGCACACGCTGGAGGGGCCGTTCGTGCGGCAGCATGGCGGACGGTATTATTGCTTCTACAGCGGCGGCCGTTGGGAAACGGAAAATTATGGCGTGGATTATGGCGTGGCGGATCACGTGCTCGGCCCTTATTCGGATGCGGGGAACGAACACGGCCCGCGTGTCCTGCACACGATTCCGAACCAGCTCATCGGTCCGGGGCACAATTCCATCGTGCTCGGCCCGGACGGCGAGACGGAGTTCATCGTGTATCACGCATGGGACAAGGCGATGAAGTCGCGCGAGATGTACATCGATCACCTTGTATGGATGCCCGATGGGCCGCGTTGCGATGGGCCCACGGTGGCGACGAATTTTTTGAGCCGGTGAGAATGTATTTGAACTGCGGCAACATATCGCCGCTTTGGCTCTGACAGACATGCCTGCCAGAGCGGAAAGCGCGGTCGTGCCCGCACCCAAATCGAATCGCCGGTGCTCCCAGCCGGCAAACCGGCAGGTTTGCCCTACCGTTATTTCCCACCGAATGCATCCACGAGGGCTTTCTGCACAATCTCGAGATCGCTCGCGCCACGAAAGCCGCTGAAGCCGACGGAGAGTTTCACCTCGCCGGCGACAGCGATCGGCTGCCCGCCTTCCCAGCCGATGAAATCCGGACGGATGATCCCGAATTTTTTGTCGTCGATCTGGCCGGTGAACACGAGGCGTTCGTATTCGCCGGTTTTGATGCCGGTGATCCACACCTGGCTGGCTTTGGTCCAGGCGACGCGAAACGAGTGGCGCGTGCGGAGCTTGTCTTTGCCGAACAGTTTGCCGTGCACGGCGCCGGATTCATCGATGATGCAGAGGGCGGTGTTGCCTTCGTTGCGGCTGCGGTCGTCCTCGATGGCGAGATATTCCGGGAGGCGTTTTTCCACTGCGGCGATGATCTTTGAAACCAATGGTGCGATTTGTGCGGAGTCCATGGAGGGGATAATCGCCTTTGGCGAAATCAAGTCAACTCCCGGGAGCGCCGCTGTGCGCAGCATCAGCCGCAGCAACGAAAAAAGACGAGGCGCCCGGAAGAACCTTCACATCCGGAAATGCGAACGTTGCTGCGGCTGGTCTTCGACACAGCCGCACTCCGGCAAAAATGCGGTTTCGGCGCAGTTCCGGGATTGTGCGTGGCGCGCATTTTGCTTATAAGACCGTTTATGATGTACCGGTTGTTGATTGGTTGCTTGTGTTTGGGAGCCGCAATTTCGCTGCGCGCGGGCACGGTGAAGCTGGACACGCTCACGGTGGGTTCGGTCACTTACAGCAACGTGACGGTTTTCGGCGCGAATTCGACCGATCTTTTTTTCTCGTCCGATTCCGGCGTGAGCAATGTGAAATTGAAATACCTGAGCCCGGAGTTGCAGAAGGAATTTCACTACAATCCGAAGGAAGCCGAGAAGGATGAGGAACAGCAAATCCAGGACGATAAAAATTATCAGAAGAGCCTGGCGGCATCGCTGGCGAGGAAGGTGAAAGCGGCCGAGCAGGCACGCCAGGCGCGCATCCAGGCCGTTTATTCGCAAGCCGGTTTCGGCGATGCGGTGGGAGACGATTCGCAGCTTGGGCAGGCCGCGCCTTCAATGGATTTCACGAACTGGGTGGGCGCGAAGCCGGACCTGGCGGGGAAATTGACCATCATCAGCGTATGGTCGCCAAAGAGCGCTTCGTGCCGAAAATGGATTCCGGCGATCAATGATCTCGAACGAGCGCTGGCGGGCAAGGTGCAAGTCGTGGGCGTGACGACGGCGAGCGAAGCGGACGTGACGCAATCGGACCCGAAGATTAATTTCCCGTGTGCGCTGGATCCCGATGGGCGATTCATCAGCGACGCGGGTGTGCAGTCATTGCCGTGCGTGCTGCTGGTGGACACGAATAATATCGTGCGTTACATGGGCCACCCGGCGGCGATCACGACAAATTCGTTGCAGGTGCTGTTGAAGAATTCGGCGGAGTGAGCCGCGCAAGCTGACCGTTATTCGTTCCAATAGTAAATTCCGGGCGCCCAGGTTTCAACGCGTTGATAAGATGCAGGTGGCGGAAGATTCGTATCGCCAATCGTCAGTCCCCAATGATAAAGGCCGCCGCCGTAGATAACCCGAACACTCTCAACCTGTGATACAACCGAAGGCTTATGCCGATCGCTGTTGACAACGTAAGCCGGAGCATTGGTCAACATCTCTGGCATTTCGTATTTACCTGGTGGCGTATTCGATAACACCTGAAAAGCCCAGGCGCGCAGCGCTTGCGGATCCATTTGTCGGCGCACTCTCCATTTCCACAGAGTGTCTCTTCCGAAAGTTTCCATGTACATGAACCACGCGAGAAAGCCGCAACAGAGGATTACGGCCACAATCAAGAAGACGCGGCCGATGCTGACCTTGTTGGAGCGACGCTCCGTCACGACTTCTGCGACTTAGTTCAATGACACACCACGACGAATATACGTCGGCACGTCGAGGTCTTCGCCTTTGTGGATGGTCGGTTCGCTTTTGTCGAAGCGGCCTTTGGAAATGATTTCCAATGGCAATTGGCCCTGGCGCATTTTTGAGCCGCCCTTGCGCGAACGCGTCTGGCGGGCGAGCTGCTCAAGTTTATCCGGCGACAACGCGGGCGCGGGCGGCACAAAGCGCGATTGCGGGCGCGTGCCACTTTCCTGGCTGAGCAGGCGCGAGCTTAAGTCTTCGGTCGGGCGCGATTCGGGCGGAGCTTGCTGCGGCTGTTCCTCGGTGGCTTCCTCTTTTTCAATCGGCACCGAACCGCCTCGCACGGCGATGAGCGTAATGGCGAGGCGCTCGCGAAAGGCTTCATCGATGGCCGCGCCCATGACGACCTGGGCGCGCTCGCATTTGCCGTTGATGTGTTCCATGACGCGCTGCACTTCGCTCATGGTGAGGTCCGGGCCTCCGGTCAAACTGACCAGCACGGCGTCGGATTCGGCGAGGGTTTTGCCTCCGTCGAGCATCGGGTGAGCGAACAATTTATCAATGACCTCGCGCGAACGCGTGGCGCCGGCAGCTTCCGCCGTGGCGAATGAGCTGTCGCCGCGCCGCTCGCGTAATAACGCGCACAAGTCAGCGTAATGAATTTCCAGCAAGCCCTTGTGCGCCATCAAACGCCAGACGCCGCTCACGCCTTCGGCGAGGAGGCTGTTCAAGATTTTGAACGTGTCGACAAAGCTGGTTTTTTCGTCGATCAATTTGGAAGCTTCCTGGTTCGAGAGGCAAATGACGCCGTCGGCAGCGTTCTTGAGTTGTTCGAGGCCGCGGCGGGCCTGTTGCAGGCGGAGATTGCCTTCGTAATCGAACGGCATGGCGACGAACGCGAGGACCAGCGCGCCGGCTTCGCGCGCGGCTTGAGCCAGGACAGGCGTGATACCCGTGCCTGCGCCGCGACCCAGACCGGCGACGAGAAAGACCACGTCGATGCCTTCGCAAGCCCGCTTCAGTTTCGGCAAATGTTCCTCGGCCACGGCGCGGCTGCGCTTGGAATCACCGCTGGGGCCGGGGCCGCGCCCGGATTTGGCTTCGAGCGAGATTTTTTCCGATGCTGAAGACGTGGCGAGCGAATGGGAGTCGGTGTTGACCGCGGCGAGCATGGCGCCGGGCAGCGCGGCTTGGGCGACTTCCTCGAGGATATTGATCCCGGCGGTGCCGATGCCGAAAATTTTCACCGAGATAGTGGATTTGGTGTCTTCCATAAGATTGCCATTACGTATTAGTCAACATTTAGAAGGTGTTCCCTGCCCCCTAAGCACCACCTCACCCCGACCCTCTCCCCCACTTCGTGGCGGAGAGGGAGGCGCTTTGGAGCCGCTCCGGAAAGTTCATAGTTGCCTGACTTAATCCAGCGCGCGGAGAGCATTATGTTTCGCTTCATGATCGTCGGAAAAATTGGCCGAGGGTTGATTTGATGCCGTCTTTCAGCGTGCCTCTGCCGGTGCGTTTTTTGTGTTGGAACGAGCCGAATTTTACGAGGCCAATGGCGGTCGCGAATTCCGGCTGGTCCAGGGCGGATTTCAGGCCGCTGATGGAATTGGTCCGGCCCACGGAAACCGGCATTTGCAGCACTTGCTCGGCGAGCCGCGCAATATCCGGAATACGCGCGCCGCCGCCGCAGACGAAAACGCCCGAGCGCAAATACTCCAGCAACCCGGCCTGTTCCAGGTCCTGGCCGATCAATTGAAAAATTTCCTCAACGCGCAGCGACATGATGCGCCGGAGATGTTCGAGGTTCACCGTCTTCATCGGCATGCCGAGTTCGTTGGTGATCGTGACGCTTTTTTCCTCCAGCCCTTCCACGAACGCCGAGCCGTGTTCGATTTTCAATAGTTCCGCGCGCCCAAGCGGCACTTTCAAGCCGTAGGCGAGATCGTTGGAAACGTGGTCGCCGCCGATGGCGAGCACACCAGCGTGCTTGATCACGCCGTCGGAATAAACCACGTATTCAGTGGTGCCGCCGCCGATATCGATGACCAGCGCGCCCAATTCCTTTTGTTCGGTGGTGAGCAACGCGAGCGAGGCGGCGAGGCCGTTGAAGACAATTTCGTCCACTTCCAATTGCAGCCCTTTGACGGTGCGGATGGCGTTTTGCAGGCGGTTCAAATTGCCGTGCACGACGTGGACATCCACTTCAACACGCGAGCCAAGCATGCCGACCGGGTTGGTAATGCCGTCCTGGCCATCCACGAGAAAATGCTGGCGGATGGCGTGAATGACGTGATTGCCGGCGGGCAGATTAATCGTCTTGGCGTTCTTGATGACGTCCTGGACGTCGTCCTCGGAAATTTCGCGATCGGCCGAAACCACCGGATGCACGCCGCGATTGTTGAAACCGCGCACGTGGCCGCCGGTGACGCCCAAATAAACGCTGCGAATTTCCACGTCGGCCATTTGCTCGGCCTCCACGATGGCGTTGCGGATGTCTTCCTCAACTGCGGGCGCATCGCAAATCTCGCCCTTGCGGACGCCGCGGGACTTCGCCTGGCCGAGGCCGACGATGTTCAGCCCCGACGAATCGGCATTCATCTCGCCGACCACGGCGCAGATTTTGGAGGTGCCAATTTCCAGCCCGACAATGATGCTTGAGGAATCAAACATTTCTTCTCCTGGTGCGTTGAGGTTTTAGAGTTTTTGGAATGGACGGCGGCGTGGCGCCGGCGTCCGTGAATCGCAAGGGCGTGTTGTCTTTGACGGCGAGATCCAGCGTCGCAATGGTCTTGTTCGACCGCGCGCATTCTTCATGAATCTTTTGCCACCGCCGCAATTGCTGATCGAAATTATCGAGGCTGAACGTGATCTGGCTGCCCTGCCCCGTCGTCACGATGAGCACTTCGGGCGAGAGCACGTCGATTTTTTTCAAATCCACGAGATTGGCCATCGGCGAGGATTCGAACATATCGATCCACTTCAAAGCGGCCTGCACCTGCGGCGAATCGAGCTTGCGGCCAGGCTGCAAATCGGCGGCGTTGATGCCGAGAATCAGCGGCAACTGATCGTCCGCCTCGGTGGGCGGCACGGCGCGCTGGCGCGGGTCGAGCGGCAGCATCACCCAGCCGTCCTGGTCGATTTGAAAGGTTTTCAGTTCGAGACCGCCGCCCTGATGAGGCTGCGGGACGGTGACTTGCGCGACGGGTTCGCGTTCGCTGATGCGGAGGCGCAATGTGCCGGGCAAAATGCGTTCTACAGAAACCGATTCAATCACGGCCTGCATCTCGAGATCGCGTTTCACGCGCGCCAGGTCGAGCGCGAGCAAATTTTCGCCGCGGCGCACACCGCTCCAGCGGCGCAATTGGTCCGCGGAAATCACGCCGTCGGTCTGGACGTCAATGCGTTGGATGGCGAAGGATTTGTTTTCGTAAACGAGTCGATTGAGCGTGAATTCACCGAGACACCAAAGCGCATAGAGGCCGAGGATGGTGCCGAAGCAAACGGCAAGGCCAACGATGACGCGGCGCGCGCGGGCGGCGCGCACCTTGCTCGAGCGCAGCTTCACATCGAGCACGTGCACGCGGCCAAGCCGCCGGTTGGTCATTTTACGTTTGCGCCAGAACATAGTCGGCAATATTTCAGTCAAATTTTACGCTGCCCCTTACCACGAATCGAACCCTCACCCCGGCCCTCTCCCATCGGAGGGGAGAGGGAGAAGTTGCTCCAGCGCCTCTCATAAAATAAAGCCTTCGGCATGGGACATTTTGGTTTTCCAAAGTCATCGCTCAATGGTTAATGCTCACCGGGCTGCGTTGCAGCGCCAGGTCGACCATTTTCTGGCACAGGTCCGCGTAGCTCATTCCCACCGCCGCCGCGGCCTTGGGAAGCAAACTGGTTTCGGTCATCCCCGGAAGCGTGTTGACTTCCAGCACCACCGGCTCGCCCGTCGCGCGCACCATCACGTCCACGCGCGCGTAATCGCGTCCGCCAATGGCGTGAAACGCGCCGAGCGCGGCTTCCTGAATCGCAAGCGTGGTGACTGGATCGAAATCCGCGGGGCAGAAATAATCCGTGTTCCCGGCGGTGTATTTGTTCCGATAATCATAACTGCCGGATTTCGGGCAAACCTCCACCACGGGCAACGCTTTGTTCGCGAGAATGCCGACGGTGGTTTCGCGGCCGATGATTTTTTCCTCGGCGAGCAATTGGGAATCGTAGCGAAACGCCTCGCGCAGCGACGCGTTCCAATCGGCCACGCGCTCGACGAATTGCAACCCGACGCTGGAGCCTTGCCGCACTGGTTTCACTACCACGGGCGGCTGCCAGCCCATCGGCCACGGTGTTTTGTCCGAATCGACGACGACGAATTTGGCCGTCGGAATGCCGGCCTCGACGCAGCGTTCCTTAGTGAGCACTTTGTCGAAGGCCAGGCGGCTCGCTTCGGAATCGCAGCCGGTGTAAGGCACGCCAAGTTTTTCCAATTCCTGCTGCACCGTGCCGTCTTCGCCGTAGGTGCCGTGCAAGGCGAGGAAAACGACGTCAATTTTGACGGGCAAAGTGAATGTGGCATTTTTCGGGTCGACCTCGGTGACGACGTGGCCGAGAGAACGCAGGGCCTTGACGACGCCCGCGCCGGTGCGCAGCGAAATTTCGCGCTCGGCGCTTGGGCCGCCCAACATGACTGCAATATTTAACTTTCGGGACATTGTTATGCGTTTCTCAAAAGAGATTTTCAAAAAGGTGGGACGATGCCCTGCGGGGCGTCGTGGCAAACCCGCAGGTTTGCCCTGCCTTTTTGAAAATCTCTTTTGAGAAACATTTTAAATCTCAAAAACAAGGCGGCGGAAAACCGCCGCGGTCTGCAAAGTGGCACGGGCGTTTTGCTGAAACGGTTGGAGCGCGGCTCTGTGAGCCGCTGCAACGTTCCATTTTCGCAAGTCCCTGAATTTCTTCACGCGCTTCGCTTTCCCGCGGCTGCTGCGGGTCGCAGGCCCGCGCTCCTTTCGCCTCGGGCAACACGCCATCGTCGGCTGCTGCGCTGATCTCTGTCGTTAATTCTCATCGCCGATGATTTCCACTTCGGTGTGCAATTCGATGCCGCGTTCGGCTTTCACGTGCTCGCGCAATTTTTCAATCAGCGCCAGCACGTCGCGCGCGGTGGCCGTGCCGTCGTTCACCAGGAAATTTCCGTGTTCGGCCGAGATAAACGCGCCGCCGATGCGCGTGCCTTTCAAATGCAATTCGTCAATGAGCTTGCCCGCCGGGATTGCGGCCGGATTTTTGAACATGCAACCGGCGCTCGGCGCGGCGGGCTGCGTGGTCCAGCGCTTTTTGCTGTAGGCAAGCATCCGTTGCTCGATGGATTCGCGCGAATCCGGACGGCCTTTCAGCACGGCGCTCAGGGCAATGTGCGTCTTCAGCGTCGCGCAAGAGCGATATTCCACGCTCATCTCGCCAGGCACGGCGCCGGAGGCGTTGCCGGCGTAATTCATCATGCGCACGGATTCGACGACGTCGAAGGTGGCGCCAGTCATCGCGCCGGCGTTCATGCGCAACGCGCCGCCGACGGTGCCGGGAATGCCTTCCATGAATTCGAGGCCGGCGAGTCCCGCGCGCTTGGCTTCCACGGCCACATTTTTCAACTTCGCGCCCGCGCCGCAATGCAAGCGTTCGCCTTTGATTTCGATCCGGCTGAAAAACGGCGCGGCAAAATTGATGACCACGCCGCGAAAACCGCCGTCGCGAACGACGAGGTTGGAGCCGCGGCCCAGCACGAAAAATTTGATGCTGTGCTCGGCGCAACATTTCAAAATCGCGGACAAATCCTCCTCCGACACGGGCTCGACGTAAATGTCCGCCGGGCCGCCGACGCGCAGGGTGGTGCGTTTGGCGAGCGGTTCATCGCGGCGCACGACGGTTTCCGACGAAACGCGCTTCGTCAGTTCGTCGGCTGCCTGTTCTTTGTTAAGCATCGGTTCCAGGATCGTGTTCATAGGGCGGTGTCGGCGCGCAATTCGGCGCGGTGCTCTCCGCCACAGCCGCAGCCGCCATTCGCGCCCTTCAATTTGGGGTTCACGTGCTCGGTTTCCTGCGCCATCAGCTTCAACATCGTTTCCGCGATTTGCTCGGCTGCGAGCGGCGCGTGCCATTGGGCGAGCGCGGACTGCATTTTTTCGCGCACGGCGGCATCGGCGATCAATTCCCAAATCATTTGCGCCGCGGATTCCGGCGTGGCTGCTTTTTGTTCGAGCAAACGCGCCGCGCCGGTGTCGGCAAAGGCTTTCGCGTTGAAAAACTGGTGGTTGTCCGTGGCGGCCGGAAACGGAACCAATAATGATGGCACGCGCATCGCGGCCAGTTCCGCCAGCGAGGACGCGCCGGAACGGCTGACGGCCACTGTGGCGGCACCGAGCGCGAGATCCATTTCGCCGAAAAATGGGTGCACGGTCGCACGGAGGTTTTTTTCGGCATACGCGCGACGGACTTTGTCGGCGTCGGCGGGGCCGGTGAGATGGAAGAATTGCAAGTCATTTGGCGCGGCGGAACTGCTTGCGGCGCGCTCGGAGAGACGCGCCCTACCATCTTTAAAATAATCCAGCGCTTTGAGGATCAAATCATTGATCCCGGTTGCGCCCTGGCTGCCGCCCATCACCAGGATGGTCGGGAGCGCCGGGTCGAGACCGAGCGCGGCGCGGCAAGCGGCGGCGTTGCGCGGCTGAAATTGTGGCCGCACCGGAGTGCCGGTGACGGTCACGTGGCGATTGCGCAACCGAGCCGCGGCTTGCGGAAAACCGACGAAGCATTCATTCACGAAACGCGAGAGCCAGCGATTCGCCTTGCCGGGAATCGTGTTCGACTCGTGCAAAAAGGTTTTTGCGCCGAGTTGCTTGGCGGCGAGAATCGGCGGAGCGCTGGTAAAGCCGCCCATGGCCAGCGCGGCGTTGACGTTTTGTCCGCGGAAAACTCTCCGCGCCGCAATCTGGGATTTCAAGAAACTGATGCCGAAGGAAAAATAATTGCGGTTTTGCAGACCGACACTCGGGAGTGTCACGACGCTCATCGAAGCGCCGAGCACCAGCGCGGATTTCACCGCCTGTTGGTCCACTTCCTTCGGCGAGACGAGCAGCGTGACAGCGCAGCCGCGCTTGACCAGTTGCTCCGCGACGGCCAGGCCCGGGAACAAATGGCCCCCGGTCCCGCCACAGGCGATGGCAATCTTGGGTGCGCTGGGTTGCGTCATGCCGTTTGTGCTTCACCGACAGGTTCGTCCGCCAAATCTTCAATGCGCGAGTAGCGCGCGATGCTCAACAGGACGCCGACACACGTGAGCATCGCCAACAAATTCGAGCCGCCATAACTGATGAACGGCAGCGGCAGACCCTTGTTCGGCAGGGCGCTCGTCACCACGCCGATGTTGATGGCCGCCTGCAGCCCGATCAAAAGCGTCAGGCCCGACGCGAGCAACAGGCCGAAAGTATCGCGCGCCTTGCTCGCAATGTACAGCCCGCAAATCACAAAAATGACAAAAGTTAAAACGACGCCGAGCGTGGCGACCAAACCCAGTTCTTCGCCGATGATCGAAAGAATGAAATCCGTGTGATGCTCGGGGACGAACCCCAGCTTTTGCGTGGAGTTTCCAAGCCCGAGCCCCGTCCAGCCGCCGGAACCCAACGCAATCATTGCCTGCCAGGCTTGATAGCCGACGCCGTTTTTGTATTTGTCGGGATGGAGGAAGGCGAGAATGCGTTCGCGCCGGACCGCATCATGCCACAGCAAATATGCCAGCCCCGCCACGCCAGCCATGATCGGTGGCAAAATGTAGCGAAAGCGAACGCCCGCGAGCAGGAGCATCGCCCCGCACACGGTGGCCAAGAGAATCGTGGAGCCAAAATCGGGTTCGCGGATAATTAAAACCAGCATCGGCGCGATGAACAGGCCGGGGATAAGGATGCCGCGCTTGAAGGTGGGCATCTTGCGCTGAAAATGTTCGCCATACCAGGCGAGCGCAATGATGAGCGCGATCTTGGCCATCTCGGACGGTTGCAGACTGACCGGCCCAAGGCTGAACCAGCGCCGGGCGCCGTTGATGCGGCGACCGATGTGGGGAACCATGACGAGTCCGAGGAGAACCAGCGAGACAATGAGCAGCGGCCAGGCGAGTTTTTTCAGCCAGCGATAATCCATCGAAGCCGCGCCCACGCACAGGACCAGCCCGGCGCAGCACCAGATCAACTGCATGATGAGATAGTGCGCTCCGACTTGCGTCATGCTGGAGCTGTAGAGCATCACCATGCCGAGCGACAGCAATGCCGCAACGCAGAATACGAGTACAGTGACAGCGACTTTCATGTTTGGTTTCTGATTTTTGACTTCTAGTGGCACGGGCATCCTGCCCGTGCGATCCTTCCCTAAGCTCACGGGCGAAATGCCCGTGCCATTAACTCACTGAAATCAAAAATCGGAAATCATCCATAAGCCGGACGCCGGGCAGAGGAAGCCCGGCGTCCGCTGAATGATTATTGCTGCGCGGGCGGCGTGGCCGGAGCCGGCGCGGGAGCCACTGGCGCGGGGACCGGCGGCGGCGGCGCGGTTTCGGTCGGAGCCGGCGCCGGAGCGGCAGCCGCAGTCGCTGGGATCTTCAACACCTTGCCAACCTTGATGCTCGTCGTGCCCAGATGATTGGCCGATTCCAACGCTTTGATGGAAACATGGAAACGCCTCGCAATGCTGGTCAGCGTATCGCCGGATTTGACTTTGTAAGTCTGTTCGCCGCCGGCGGCAGCTTCATCCGCCGCGCCGTTGTTCATGGGAGTAGCGGACGTGGACGACGCAGCCGGCAGATGCAACTTCTCCCCGATCTTGAGCCGCTTGGCGTCGACGCCCGGGTTCGCATCTTCAAGCGCCCGGAGCGAAACGTGGTTGTTCTTGGCAATGGCGGCGAGCGTGTCGCCCTTCACCACCGTATAGTCTTCTCCGACCGGGGTCGCCACGACCGGCGGAGGCGGTGGCGGCGGAGTCACGGGAACGGGCACGGGCGCCGGCGGATTGGTTTCCGTCGGGGGCGGCGTCATAGCGGTGTTGCTGCCAGCTGCCATATCGGGCGGATTGGTCGGCAACTGCGGCGTGTTGTTGGTGTCCACGCCGCCATTGTCCGCGACGTCATTCGGCTTGCGGCAGCCCTGGATGAGCAGGGCCATCAGCGCCATGACGCTCAGGCTGATGGAAAAATAAACGGCGATTTTGAGCCGGGCGCGGGCACGATTTTTTTGCTCCTGGAAGAAGGAGCTTTGGGGGAGAAACGGATTGGGATTATTCATTGGTTTGGCGCGGTTGGCGTCCTTTCTCTGATGAGGACTGATTGATGGGTTGATTCGTCCCGTGCTTTTGCCTCAAAAAAGCACGAAACGAAAAATTGGCATTTCCAGCGTTTAACATGTTCCGATTCTGACGAGCGATGATTTCACCGCTTATGTTGGGGTGGAGCTGATTCCGACCCCAACTAATTGATTTGGCTGCAAAACAAAGCTTTAAACCGCTTTTCCGGGCGTTTTGAAGTTCATCAAAGCTCGAACGAGCGGTTGAAAGCAAATTTGTGGCCAGTTTTTCCACAATTTTTGCCGCGTCTGTCACCGTTTCTAACAGTGAAATTCCGCCCGTGCAAGCGGTAAAAGCGCTCTTCGAGTGATGTTTTTTGTTGTCGTTCAATTTTCGCAAAATCGTTCTTTTTCCTGTTCCGTATTCCGTGTTCCGTGATTCGTAATCCACGCGTCACGAAACACGGAACACGCAACAATTCGTCACCTGATTTTCAAACTACTCAAGGCCACCACCGCAAAGAGCACGCACAATATGTAGAATCTCATCACTACCTGGGATTCGTACCAGCCTTTTTTTTCAAAATGATGGTGGATGGGGGCCATTAAAAATATTCTTCGCCCCGCTCCATACTTCTTTTTGGTGTACCGAAACCAGCCGCGTTGCAAAATCACGGACACTGCTTCCATCACGAAAACGCCGCCGGCGATGACCAGCACGAGGGGTTGATGGATCAAGATCGCGATCAATCCCAGCGCGCCGCCCAGCGCCAGGGAGCCCGTATCGCCCATGAACACCTGGGCGGGATGACAGTTGAACCATAAGAAGCCAAGTCCGGCGCCGATCATGGCGGAACAGAACACGGTAAGTTCGCCCGCTCCGGGCACGAAGGGGATGCCGAGATATTCGGCGCTTTTGAAATTGCCCGCGAGATACGTCAGCACCAGGAACACTATTGACACGATGAGCGTGCAGCCGATGGCGAGGCCATCGAGGCCATCGGTGAGGTTCACGGCATTGGAACTGCCCACGATGGTCAGCGAGGTCAGGATAATGCCAGCGATGGCGCCGATGTGGATCGGGTATTTGTAAAACGGCACCATCAGCGTGCTCACGAGATTGCTGACAATGACATTTTTGCTGTCGGCAAAACGAAGTTCACTGCGCATGGGCAGGTTCCACAGGTAAAACGCGACGAACAACGCGAGGATGATCTGGACCCAAAGTTTCACCTGCGGCTTGGTGCCGCCGCCGCTTTGCTGGGTGATTTTCGCGTAATCATCGTAAAAGCCGAGGCCGGTGAGCACGAGCACCGCGAGCAGGGCCAGCTCGATCAAGGGATTCCATTGCGCCCAAAAAAGCGTGGTGAAGTTGAGCACGACGATGATCAGGATGCCGCCCATGGTGGGCGTTCCCTTTTTGCTGAGGACGCGCGCGCCAAGCCCGCCGCCTTCCTCGGCTTTGTCCGCGTATTCCTGGCCGAACTTCAATTGTTTCAGCCAACGGATGACTCGCGGCCCGAGCCACCAGCTCAACAGCAAGGCCGTGATGGCCGCACCGGCGCTGCGGAAGGTGATGTAATGGAACAGCCGCAAAAACGAGAGCCGATCGGCCCAGGGCGTCCCTGCCGACCAGTCCAGTAATTTTTGGCTGAGGAAATAAAACATTATAGCTGATCAAATAATTTTATAGCCGCGAAAGAACGCATAAAGGCAAAGGGTTCTTTGTGTTCTTTTGCGGCCATAGTCTTTGTTCTAGTTTTTTCTTCCTGCATCCGGGCGCAACAACTCGGCGATCCGCTCGAACCGCGCCACGCGCGAAGCCTTGAGCAGGACCACATCACCCGGTTTCACAAAACTCTTCACCGCCGAAGCCGCCGGTTCGACATCGGGAAATTCAAAGACACGCGTCAGGCCGGCCTCGCGGGCGGCGCCGCCCAGGATGGCCGCCATTTTTCCGATCGCGAAAAGCTGCGCGACGCCCAATTCCGCGGCGCGCCGTCCAATTTCCGCGTGAGCTTCCTCGCTGTGCGAACCCAGTTCAGCCATCTCGCCCAGCACCGCGATGCGGCGGCCCTTGCACGGCATGTCGCGCAAGGTTTGCAGCGCGGCGAGCATGGAATCAGCGTTGGCGTTGTAGGCGTCATCGAGCACGCGCACGCCGTTGGATTCCCAAAGCTGCATGCGCATTTTCGGCGGCTGGCATTCGGCGAGTCCGCGCTCGATTTCCGCGCGGCTCAGCCCCAGTTCGGCGCCCGCGGCCACGGCCAGCAGCGCATTCATCACCTGATGCCGGCCCAATAGATTGATGCGATACTCGCCGGAAAAATCCGCGAGCGGCGCCTTCACGCGAAACGCCACGCCCTGGTTGGCGAGGCGGATGTGGCTGGCGCGCCAGTCATTTTTCTCGCCGATGCCGACGCGCACCGCCCGCGCCTGGGTGCGATGCAAAATCTGCGGCGTCCATTCGTTGTCGCCGTTCATGAACAACACACCGCCGGCGGGAAGTTGCTCCGCGATGGTTCCCTCTTCGCGCGCGACGCCTTCGAGATCGTTGAAAAATTCCAGATGCTCGCGGCCAATGTTGGTGATGACGCCAATCTTCGGCCGGATCATTCCGAGCAGCGGCGCGAGTTCGCCCGGATGATTCGTGCCCACTTCCATCACGCCGGCCTGATGTTTCTTTTCGAACCGCAAAAGCGTCAATGGCACGCCGACGTCATTATTGAAGCTTGCCTCGCTCCAAACCGTGTCCAATTTTTGGCGCAGGATGGAGGCGAGCAGTTCCTTGGTGGTCGTCTTTCCGTTGGAGCCGCCGACCACCACGACCGGCAGCGAAAAATCACTGCGATATCGCGCCGCGACCTGCCCCAGCGCTTTTCGTGTGTTTTCCACCGCGATGACAGCGCACTTCGGCAAGCTTGTTGGAACTTTGGTTGTTTCGACCATAACGGCCGCCACGCCCTTCTGGATGACATCCGGCAAATACTCGTGCCCGTCGTGGCGCTCGCCCGTGAGCGCGACGAACAAATCACCAGGCTGCGCCGAACGCGAATCGGTGTTGACGCATTGAATCAGCGTCTGCGGCAATCCCGCCGCCAGTTTCCCGGCGCACGCCCCTAAAATGAATTCCACGTCTCGAGTTTCCACAGTTCACTTCAAAATAGTTTCGCCAAATCATTGACCGCGACCCGGCGCCCTCGTCTGGCGATTATCCGTCGCTTCGGCCAGCACATCGGGTCGATTGTCGTCCTGAATATCCGGGCGGATGTTCAAATAATTGGCGGCGCGCTCGGCGATTTCCTTGAACACCGGGCCGGCCACCTGGCCGCCGTAATAGCCTTCCTTCGGCTCATCCAAAATGATCGAGATGCACAACTGCGGATCGTCCGCCGGGAAGAAGCCGATGAACGAGGCGACGTATTTGCCGTGGACGTATTCGCCATTCACGACTTTTTGCGCGGTGCCCGTCTTGCCGGCGACGGTGTAATTTGGCAGGGCCGCTTTGGCCGCGGTGCCGTCCGAAGTAACCACCGTCTTCAACGCTTCCACCGTTTCCTTCGCCGCCTCCTCGCTGATCACGCGGCGAACCGCCTGGGGCGCATAACGCACGACCACGTTGCCGTTCTCGTCTTCCAATCGCTTGACCAGCATCGGGCGCATGAGGACACCGCCATTAGCGATCGCGGCCATGGCCATGGTGATTTGCAGGCGCGTCACGGCGATGCCCTGCCCCATCGGGATTTGCGCCACCGTGACTTTGCTCCAATCTTTCACCGGCCGCGCGATGCCGAACACTTCACCCGGCAGCGGCAGTCCCGTGCGGGAGCCGAAGCCAAAATTCCGGATGTATTCGTAGAGCCGGTCTTCGCCCATTCGGATGCCCACTTTCGCCGCGCCGATGTTCGACGACTTCGTGATGATTTGTTCCACGGAAAGATCGCCGAAGGGCTCGTGGTCGTGCAACACGCGCCCGGCAAAGGCAAAATGCCCGTGCTCGCAATCGAACATGTCGTTCAGCGTCACCAGGTGGTCATTCAACGCGCCCGAAATCACCACGATCTTGAACGTGGAACCCGGCTCGATCACGTCCGTGATGACGCGATTGCGCCGCGCGTCCGCGGATGAGGCGCCGGGATTGTTCGGATTGAAATTCGGCAGCGTGGCCATCGCGAGAATTTCTCCCGTCTTCGGCCGGACCGCGACGCCCGTAATGCTGATGGGCGTGTGCTCTTTCATCGCCCCGGCCAGCGCGGTTTCCATGATGTTCTGGAGGACGGAATCAATCGTCAGCACGACATTCAGACCGTCGCAGGCTTCGAGGTCTTGGTCGCGCATGGCGACCAGTTCGCGCCCGCGACGGTCTGTTTCCGTGAGCCTCCAACCCGGTACTCCGGCCAGCTTCGAGTTCATCGTTTTCTCGATGCCATCGACGCCGACGATTTCTGAAACGGTGTTGCTGTTGATGTCCATGTCCTCCGTTTGCGCAAATCCCAAAACGTGCGCCGCCAGGGATTGATCGGGATAAACGCGAATCGGATAATTCTCAGAGAAAATCGCCTTTTGCCGGACCGCGCGGTAATCCGCCTGTTCCGTCTTCTTCAATTTCTTCTCGTCCACGCCGAATGAAAGATTCGTCATCACGCCCTCGATTTTGCCCCACGTTTCCATCGGGACACGCTGCTTGATGCGAACGTATTGGATGAGGTTGGTGGCGCCTTTTTCCGTGACGCGCGTGCGTGTGGCGAGGCGCTGATACAATGCGCGGTCGTCCATTTGCAGCAAGGGAGCAAGCGCGCGCGCCACGACATCGGCCTGGTGGTCATCCATCAGCGCGGGATCCGCGCACACGGTTTTGGCAAAGGCGCTGGTCGCGAGCACATTGCCGCGCGCGTCCAGGATGTCGCCGCGGCGCGGTTCGAAAACGAATTCGCGGCGGGTATTGGACTCGGCCCTGGCGCTGAGTTCATCATGGCGCAGATACTGCAAATCGACCAGGCGATAGCCCAGCCCGCTGAAGGCAGCCACGAGCACCAACCCCAGCATCAGCAGTTTTCGAAATTGCAGTTTCTTGGCCATTTAGTTCGTTAAATAAGTGATTGGTTAAATAGCGAGAGGAACTCGCCCTTATTTAACTCATTTAACCTGTTTAACTGATTTAACTTCCCCGATAAAAAAGACCAACCGCCCGCGGCGATCGGTTCCTCACTTCCGACGGCGTCACGGGCGGCGGTTAAATGTTTCATTGGTACGACTTTAATTAATTAATCATCCATCAAAGCTCGCCGGCCGCCCGCGGCGATCGGTTCCTCTCCGACGGCGTCACGGGCGGCGGCAAAAATGTTCATCAGTCGTGCAACCGGCGCAGAACCGGCGCGTGCGGCGCGGGCCACGTCGTCTCCGAGAGCGCGCGAAAAAAATCCCGGGTGCCGCGCTTGCGGCCGCGCGGACGCGGGAGACCAAAAACTCCCGCGTCCTTCGCGGTCTGTGACCGGTTCGTCTGTTTGCCCAAAATCATTTTCATTCGTTCATGGCGATGGGGGACATTTGCCGCAATGCCAATTGCCGCCCGGCATGGTTCGATTCCGGCGCCGGCTCCTGCAAATACCAGACCTGCGATGCCTGCGGCTGCACCAGGCCAAGGTTCAATTCCTTGACGCGTTCCTGAAGGAACGCCGGCGATTTCATGAACGCCAATTGCCGCCGCAGTCCGTCGTTCTGGTCCTGCAAAACCTTCAGGCGAATCTCCCGCTTGCGGATTTGCTGGCCGAGATCGTAAATCTGGTTTTTCTGCCAGACATAACCCACGCCCGAGCCGCCGATGAGCAGGCAAAGCAAAAACGCCTTCAGCGCCGGCCCAAACCGGATCGCCGCCGACTGATGTTTTCTGTTCTTTGCCATTTTGTTTTAACCACGAATCAACACGAATCCCGCCCTGGCGGGACGAATCAAAAACCACCGGACTTACGCGAATTTCACAAATTTCCGCGAATTTTTTTGGCTATTGAGTCTCGGTAATTCGCGAGCATTTGCGAAATTCGCGTAAAACGTTTTTTGTCTGGCGTCCATTCGTGTTTCATTTCGTGCCCATTCGTGGTTTCAGGTCTTTTCAAAAACGCGCAACTGGGCCGAGCGGCTGCGGATGTTTTCCGCCAGTTCCGCCTCGCCGGGCGCAATCGCCTTGCGCGTCACGATCTTTAATTCGGGCCTGCGCGGTTCGCGGAGCTCCGGGACGTCGGTTCCTCCAGCAAACGTGTAGTCCCGCGCGCCCGCGCGCCCGAAATTTTTCACCAGGCGGTCTTCCAGCGAGTGAAACGTGATCACCGCCAGCCGGCCGCCCGGCTTTAAAATTTTCATCGCGGCTTCCAAACCGCGTTTCAAAGAGCCAATCTCGTCATTCACCGCGATCCGCAACGCCTGGAAAACTTTCGTCGCCGGATGCGCCTTGCGTCCGTGCCGTGGCGAAATTCTCTCAATCAATTCCGCCAATTGCCGCGTGGTCTCAAACCGCCGCAACTCCCGGTCGTGAACGATCGCCTTCGCAAACCGGCGCGAATCCCGCTCATCGCCGTATTCCCAAAAAATCCTGGCGAGTTCTTCCGCGCTCGCGCTGTTCACGATTTCCGCCGCCGTCACCGGCTGGCGCGAATCCATCCGCATATCCAGCGGGCCTTCCTGCTGGAAACTGAACCCGCGCCCGGCCACATCCAACTGCGGCGAACTCACGCCCAAATCAAAGAGCACACCGTCGCAACTGCCTGCTTCCACCCAATCCGCCAGTTCCGAAAAATTTCCGCGCCGGATTTCAAAACGCCCGGCGAAGGGCGCCAGCCGGCGCTTCGCGGCTTCAACGGCGTCGCCATCGCGATCGCATCCAGACAACCATCCAGTCGGTGAACTCCTGGCCAAAATGGCTTCCGCGTGTCCACCCCCACCGACCGTCCCGTCGGCGTACCGCCCGCCCGGCCTCGGGTTCAGCGCGGCCAATGCCTCCGCCGCCATCACTGTTTTGTGAACGAAAGCGAATGACACGCATCAGCTCCTCACCGGTTAATCTTTGTTCAACAAACGTTCGCCTAAAAATTCCCAGACGGCGGACGCCGGCGGCAGTTCCGGAATCGCCATGGCCGCCGCGGCAGCCTGCGCGGACGCTTCCGGCACGGCGGGAGCTACCGGGGCGGCGATTTTTTTCGCCGCGCGGACTTTCACCTGCGCCGCCACCACTTCCACGTCCGCATCGCTCAAATCGTTCCGCATCACCTTGATGTTCTCCAGAGAGAGCTCGCCCTGGACGGGCGCTTTGCCTTTGTTGAAGCGCGGGATGGCGGATTTCGGCTCGGCGGGCTTGCGATTTCCAAACCAGACGAGCGGATTCAATTTTTTCAGCCAGCCATCGACGGCCGGCGACGGTTTCGCCGGCGCGGGCGCGGCCGGAGCGGATTGCGCAACGGGAGCAGCGGCTGGTTTCGCGGCGGGCAATAATTCCGCTGACTTCACATCGGGCGCGGCAGTTTCAGCCGGGGACAACTTGGGCAGTTGCGGCTCCCGTTCGGCGTGCGCTTTGGCGGCAAACGGGTTTTTCGACGATTCGAATTTCGGCAGCGCGCCGGTGCGCAGTTCATAGCGCGCATTCGCATCGTGCAAACCCACCAAACTTTTTCCGGTCGTTAATAATTTTCCCAGGCTCATGGTTACTCCATTAATTTGAACGCCTCCTGCGCCATCACGGCATCGGAAGCGCGGACTTTTTCGTAACGCTCAGGGTTCCAAATCTCGAATCGATCGAGCAAACCAACCAACGTGGCTTCTTCTGAAATTCCCGCCGCGGACGCCATCGCGTCGGGCAGACAAATGCGTCCGGCTTTGTCCAAAGCCACCTGGACGGATTCGCTGCCGATAAATCGTTTGAGGACCGTTTTGTTCGGGTCCGAGTTGGGCATGGCATCGATGTCCCGCATGAGATCCGCCATTTTGGCCGGCGGCAACGCGCGGAGACAGGGGCCTTCCTTGGACTTGGGCCAGACGATCAGGGTGAGTTCCGTGTTGGGTGTGGCAGGCCGCCACTTGGCCGGAATTTGCAGACGCCGCTTCTCATCCACTCCGTGTTTATAGAGCGAATTATAATATGTCGGCTCACTATTTCCGTCCGCTTGCATGCTTTCAAACTTATCCACAACCGAGGCCTAAGTGCGCCTTTTGCCCCACAACGGCCCCTTTTAAACCACTTTGACCCACTTTCGTCAATAAGAATCCACTTCGTTTATCCCAAAGTTATTCACAAAACGGCGCTGTCTCCGAAAAGCGCAATTTGTGGGGTACCGGCCGATGCAAACCACAAGCGCCCGTCCTCGTCCTTCCTCTCTCCTCCTCGTCCTCGGAAAACGCGGTCCAAATCCGAAACCCGAAATCCCTTTGCTCCTGCTCGTTCCCAGTTAGCATTCCCGCGCAATGCAAACCGCCGATTTCAACTTCGAACTCCCTCCGGAGTTGATCGCCCAGACGCCCGCGCCCGTTCGCGACGCTTCGCGGCTCCTGGTGCTGCATCGCAACTCGGGAAAAATCGAACATCGGAAATTTCGCGACGTGCTGGAGTTCCTGCGCGCAGGCGATGTGCTCGTGTTCAACAACTCGCGCGTGATCCCGGCGCGATTGCGCGGCGTGAACGCGCGCAGCGGCGGACATTTTGAAATTCTGTTGCTCGAGGAAAACGTGGCGAACGATTGGTGGACGATGATGCGGCCCGGCAAACGCGCGCGCGTGGGCAGCGAAATTATTTTGCTCGATGGCGGCCGTTCCACGGAAATTCGCGCCACGGTCCTGGAAACCAATGACGAAGGACATCGCCGGCTGCGCTTCAGGGGAGCAAAAAATATTTTGGAAGAAGTCGACCGACTCGGCGAAGTGCCGCTGCCGCCCTACATCAACCGCAATCCCGGAACGCCGAGCACCAGCCCGGCCAGTCTCGATCGCGAACGTTATCAGACCGTTTTCGCGCAACCGCCCGGCTCCGTGGCTGCGCCGACCGCGGGGTTGCATTTTACGGAATCGTTGCTGGAAGAAATTCGCGGGCGCGGCGTGTCCATTTGTTTCGTCACGCTGCACGTTGGATTGGGAACCTTCGCCCCGGTGAAAGCCGAAACCCTTTCCGCGCACAAAATGCACGAGGAGCGGTATGCGGTGAGCGCAGAAACGGCGCGCGTCATCAACGACGCCAAACGCGAAGAGCGGCGCGTCATCGCCGTGGGCACGACCAGCATGCGCGTGCTCGAAAGCGTGGCTGAACAGCACGAAAACGCAATGATTGCCGGCCCGGGACGCACGCGGATTTTTATTTATCCGCCGCGCGATTTTAAAATCGTGGACGCGCTCCTCACGAATTTCCATCTCCCCTGCTCCACGTTATTGATGCTCGTGAGCGCGTTTGCCGCGCCCGGCGAAACGCGTGGACGCGAAATGATTTTGTCCACGTACGCCGAAGCCATTCGCGAGCGATATCGATTTTTCAGTTATGGCGATGCAATGCTCCTGCTCTGAAGCCTTTTGCTCCGCAGTAATTGCTGTTTTGTCGCGAAGCGACTCTGGAAATTAGCCAGCCACGCAGTGGCTGGAAAAGGCAACATAGCAGACGCGTCCTGAAGGGACGCTGGAATCGATGACTTTTCCGGTGTCCTTTCAGGACAACGCTCAATAACACGCTCCACCAACCACTGCGTGGCTGGCTAATATCCTTTGTCGCTCCGCGACTTTTCAAAGCTGATCAGGCCGAGAGGAAAAAATCACCGGCGGTCACAGACCGCCGCTACATTTGAGTTTCGGGTTTTGAGTTTCGAGTTAAGATGCCCGCGCGCGTGAAGCCAAAACTCGAAACTCGAAACTCGAAACTCGAAACGCAGGGAACGAAACTCCCTTTCGTGTTCGTCAACATGGCGATCACCGCCGACGGCAAGATCGCGACGGCGAATCGGGCGGTTTCATCCTTCGGCAGCAAGCGGGATCAGGAACATCTGTTCGAATTGCGCGCCACGGCCGATGCGGTCATGTGCGGAGCGGGCACGGTGAATGCCGGGCCGATCACTCTTGGACCTGGCGCGGCGAAATTTCGCCGGATGCGAATCCGTCGCGGCCTCGCGGAATACAATTTGCGCATCGTCACCAGCGGCAGCGGCAGCGTGAATCCGAACGCCGAAATTTTCAAAAAAAGATTTTCACCGATCATCATTTTGACCACCGGGCGGGCGGACGAGAAAAAGCTGGATGCACTCCGCAACATCGGTGCTGAGGTCAAAATCCCGGGCGCGCGCGAAATCGATTTTCGCCGGGCGCTTCGATGGCTGCGCGCGGAATGGGGCGTGAAACGGCTGCTGTGTGAAGGCGGCGGGGAGTTGAACGATGCGATGTTCCGCGCGGGATTGGTGAACGAAGTGCACCTGACCATCTGCCCGAAAATTTTCGGCGGCCGCATCGCGCCCACGATTGCGGAAGGGACCGGCGTTTTGAAATTATCCGACGCGACGCAATTGAAACTGAAATCCATGAAGCGCATCGGGGATGAATTGTTCGTGATTTACGGTGTTTCTCAAAAGAAATCCCAGAAAAGGCAGCCGGACCGGTTGGCAAACGTCGCACTTTGATTTGGCTGTTTCCCAGATTCATCCCAAGTTCATCATTGACGGTTTGAACCGTGCTGTTATCCTGTCGTTCAAACCCCGATACGGCGAAATTTCCCCAAAAAACCTGGGGAGAGAGGCCTTTGCAACTTCGTATGATTGCGCATTTTTTAACCAAGGCGAATGTCCGCAGGGGTGGTTTTACACTGATTGAATTATTGGTGGTAATTGCGATCATCGCCATTCTCGCGGCATTATTGCTGCCGGCCCTGGCCAGCGCGAAAGCCACCGCCTTGAAGGGACAGTGCGCCAGCAATCTCAAGCAATGGGGGCTGGCGCTCACCATGTACTCGAACGACTACCAGGGCGCTTTTCCGGACAATCGGACGGCTCTGCACGACGGAGCAAAAGACGTCTCGTGGATGTCCGCGAGCCTCAACACAAATTTCTATCCCGTGTATCTTAACAAAAACAGGGCCGGCACTTCCATCTCAGCGCAGCGCGAGCAAAACGATGTGATCTTTTGCCCCACGGACCAGTGGCACCGGCTTTATGAAAGCGCAAATCGCGTGGTGTCGTTGATCGGCTATAGTTATCTCCCGGGCCGGGACGCCGGAGATGGAGGAGACAACTGTCCTTATAACAGTCAAGGGCTGCAAGGCTGGTTTACGCGAAAGAAATTCGACAGCCACTTTCGGAAAGCGCCCATCATGATGGATAAAATTCAGCAGAAAGGCACGTCCTGGTTCGACTCGACCGCCGGGACCACCGAGCCGACGTCCAACCATGTCGGGAAGGGCGCGATTCCGACGGGCGGAAACTTCCTGGATGAGGATGGCCACGTGTATTGGCTCAAGTTTATTTACAAGTCACCCGGCGCCGTGAGCGCGGGTTCTCAGGTCACCATCGGGGCGCAAGGCAATTTCTACCAATACTTCAGGCCAAGTGATCTGGATCCCGGACCATGGTGAAACCTGGTTGCGAAAATTAGCCGTTATGGTTGTTTGAGTTCCGCCCACCGCGCCAGGAGCCAGAGCAAATCGGCCAGCCGATTCAAGTAGACGACGATTTCATTGTTGCCCAATTGGCCGGCCGCCTGAAGCGTGCAAACGCGCCGCTCCGCGCGACGGCATACCACGCGCGCCGAATCGAGCGCGGCGCCATTCATCGTCGCGCCGGGCATGGCCCAATCTTTCAACGAAATTTTCGGCTCGATTTCCGCGACCCATTTTTCCAGCAACGCCGTCTTGTCGGGGCCGATCTGGTAAAAACCGTCCTTGAGAAATCGCGGCAAATCTTCCGGAGCCGTGGCAAGTTCGCCCATCAACACGACCAGGTCATTTTGGATGCGCAGCAGGTTCTCGCGCGGGAAATCCGTCCCGGCCGTGGCGCGGGAGAGCCCGAGCGCGGCGTTCAGCTCATCCACCGCGCCGTAGGCTTCGACGCGCGGATGATCCTTGGGCACGCGCCGCCCATACATCAGCGCCGTGGTGCCATTATCGCCGGTTTTCGTGACGATGCTCACGGCCAGAAGATTAAGTCCAAAGTCCAAAGTTCAAAGTCCAAAGTGAGGGGTTCGTGAAACGTAAAACGTGAAACGTGAATGGCGGGTCACCCGTGTTCACGTTTCACGTTTCACGTTTCACTTCGCCAATTCCTTTTGCGTTTCCGAATTTGTTGTACTACGCTTCGGCGCAACCGAGCTATGAACCCTAAATTGCTTTTGAAAACGATTTTCGTCATCGCGATTCTTTCGCTGCTTGTTCTCATGGGGATGAACAATCGTCAGAACGTGGATCTCTCCATGCCGCCGCTCGTGAAGCAAACCCAGCGATTCCCGGCCGCGCTGATGTATTTTGGATTTTTTGCGGTGGGCGTGATCACTGGAACGATCCTGACGGCTGGTGGAAAACGTGGGAGCAAGAGCAAGGCGGATTGAGGTTCGTTAAATCGGTTAAATAAGTTAAATGGTTAAACGAGACGACGCGCTCGGCAGTTTCCGCTATTTAACGATTTAGCGTTTTGACTATTTAACTGGACTTCACCCCTTCACCGCGCGCTTATAAGCCAAAATTCCCTCCACAATCGCATGCGCCATCCGCTTGCGGTACGCGGGATCATAAATCTTCCTGCTCTCGCTCGGATGCGACATGAAACCGCTTTCGATCAGAATGGCGGGCATGGTCGCTTCGCGCAGCACCTGGAACCGCGCGCGTTTCACGCCGCGGTCTTCCACATTGAGATTTTTCACGTAGGACTTTTGCATTTCATACGCGAGCAGCATGTTTCGTTCGTCGTGGCGATTTCCCGCCACCCAGCGCGTGTCGCCTTCGCCGCGGGCATTGGTGGAAGTCGCGCCGGCTGGAGTGAGGCAATAAACTTCCGTGCCTTTGACGTCGTTGCGCCCCTCCTCGGTGGAATTAAAATGCAGGCTCACGAACAAGTCCGCGTCATGCCGCCGGGCAATCTCCGTGCGCGTGGACAGATCCACATAAGTATCGGTCGTGCGTGTGAAGTACACTTTAATGTGTTGCGCTTTCAATTCGGCGGCAACTTCCTGCGCGAGAAGCAGCGTGTATTTCTGTTCTTCATGCGAGCCGGCGCGGTTGCCCGGATCTTTCCCGCCGTGGCCCGGGTCGAGGCAAATGGTTTTGACATCGATGCCGCGCCGATTGACGGGCGGCGAAAGAATCGGACCGATGCTGTCCGAGAGGTCGATTTCCGAAATCAATGCGCGGCCGTTCTGGTAAAGAACCGGGAACGCCAGCCATACCTGGACGCCGTTGATCTCGGCGCGGCGCGCGTCCGAGCGGGAATCCAGGTTGAACGTCAGGCGGACGCCGTGTCCGTCCAGCTCCACTGTTTTTTCGCGCTCCACCCATTTGAAGGTGAACACATTGGCCTTGGCCCAGCTCGCGAGCGAAACGTAATCCGGCCGCACATGGGCGGCGCGCGGCGCCGCGGGAAGGGAGGGCAGGAGCAACAAACCGAACAAGAATCCACAAACTGCTTTCTTCACGCGGCCAATCTTTGCAAGGAGAAGAATTTTAATTCAAGAGAAATGCCATTTGTGATTGCCTGTATTTTTTCTTTTCAATAGTTTCCCCCTTTAGATTTATACTTTTAGAAGGAAGTTGTAACGATATGGACAAGACCGCCGAACTGAAATTAAATGGAAAAAGCTACCAACTACCGATTGTCGAAGGCAGCGAACAGGAACGCGGCATAGATATTTCCTCGCTCCGCCATCAAACCGGATGCATCACTCTCGATGACGGCTACGGCAACACGGGCTCGTGCCGGAGCGCGATCACTTTCATTGACGGCGAGAAAGGCGTTTTGCGGTACCGCGGCATTCCGATTGAGGAACTCGCGGAAAAGTCCAGCTTCATCGAAGTCGCCCACCTGCTCATCTGGGGACACCTGCCGAACGCCGCCGAACTGAAGCGGTTTTCCCATCTGCTGACGGAGCACGAATTGCTTCCGGAAAGCATGAAGCACAACTTCGAGGGTTTTCCCAGCACGGCGCACCCGATGGCGATTCTTTCCTCGATGATCAATGCCGCCGGCTGCTTTGATACCGACCTGTTTTCACATGACAATCCGGACGCGTTCCAGGTGCAGGCGGCGCGGTTGATTTCGCAGGTGCGGACCATCGCGGCCTTTGCGCATCGGCAATCCCACGGTCTGCCGATCATCTATCCCAAACCGGACGCCAAATACACGGAGAACTTCCTGCACATGATGTTCTCGCTGCCTTACCAGGATTACGAATTGAAGCCGGAAATCGTGAAGGCGCTGGACCTGATTTTCCTCCTGCACGCCGATCACGAGCAAAATTGCTCCACGTCCACGGTCCGCATGGTGGCGTCAAGCAAGGCGAATTTGTTCGCCAGCACGGCGGCGGGCGTGTGCGCGCTGTGGGGACCGTTGCACGGCGGCGCCAACCAGGCGGTGCTCGAAATGCTCGACGACATCCATCGTAACGGCGATGACGGCTCCAAGTTCATTACCGCCGCCAAGGACAAAACCAGCGGCAAAAAGTTGATGGGCTTCGGCCATCGCGTTTACAAGAACTACGATCCGCGCGCCAAGATCATCAAGAAAGCGTGCGACGATGTCCTGTCCAAGCTGCGCGTGGATGATCCGTTGCTGGAGATCGCCAAGCGGCTGGAGGACGCGGCGCTGCATGATTCTTATTTCGTCGAACGCAAATTGTATCCGAACGTGGATTTTTACAGCGGAATCATCATGCGCGCGGTGGGCATCCCAGTGGAGATGTTCACAGTGATGTTCGCCATCGGCCGCATGCCGGGCTGGATTGCAAACTACAAAGAAGTGATGGACGAACCGACGCGCATCTATCGCCCTCGCCAGATTTATACCGGGCCGACGCTCAACCACTATACACCGGTGAAAGAGCGCAAATAACCTTAAGTTTTGGGTTTCGAATTCCCGAAATCCGGGGAACTAAATTCCGCCAAAACGCGTCGCGCTAACAACTCGAAACTCAAAACTCGAAACTTTTGTTATGAACATTCACGAATACCAAGCCAGGCAGTTGCTCGCCCAATATGGCGTCGCCATTCCTCCCAGCGAGGTTTGCGACAAAGCGGAAATCGCAAAAACCATTGCCGAAAAATTGTTTGCCGATGGCGCGAAGATGGTCGTCGTCAAGTCGCAGGTGCATTCCGGCGGACGCGGCAAGGGCGTGTTCAAAAGTGGTTTCAAGGGCGGCGTGAAACTTTGCAAGAGCGCCAATGAGGTCTTCGAGATGGCCAAGGCGATGCTCGGCAATGTGCTCGTGACCAAACAGACCGGCGCTGAAGGCCGGCTCGTGAGCAAGGTGCTCGTGTCCGTGGCGCCGGATATTCAAAAGGAATTTTATCTCGCCGTGCTGCTGGACCGCACCAATTCGCGGCCCGTCATCATGGCCAGCACCGAGGGCGGCATGGACATCGAAGAGGTCGCCGCCAAAACGCCCGAGAAAATTTTCAAGGAATGGATCGATCCGGCGGTCGGCATCATGCCCTACCAGGCGCGCAAAGTGGCGGCGGCGCTTGGCTTGAAAGGCGATTTGATTTCGCTCGGCGCCAAAAACATCATCGGCGTTTACAAAACGTGGTGGGAATGCGACGCCTCGCTCGTCGAAATCAATCCGTTTTGCATCGTCACCAATCCCGACGGCAAGCAGGCGATTTACGCGGTGGACGCCAAAGTTTCGCTCGATGACAACGCGCTTTATCGCCATCCGAACATCCAGGCGATGCGCGATCTCGGCGAAGAAGCGCCGTTGGAAATCGAAGCCAGCAAGTTCAGCCTGAATTACATCAAACTGGACGGCTCGATCGCGTGCCTCGTGAACGGCGCGGGATTGGCGATGGCCACCATGGACATCATCCAGCATTTCGGCGGCATGCCCGCGAACTTCCTCGATGTCGGCGGCGGCGCGAGCAAGGACCAGGTCAGCGCGGCTTTTAAAATCATTTTGCAAGACCCGAACGTGAAAGGAATCCTCGTCAACATTTTCGGCGGCATCATGGACTGCAACGTCATCGCCACCGGCATCGTGGCCGCCGTGAAGGAAACCGGATTAAAACTCCCGCTCGTCGTCCGCCTCGAAGGCAACAACGTCGCCGCCGGCAAAAAAACGCTGGCCGAAAGCGGCTTGACGCTCATCACGGGTGATTCGATGGCGGATGCGGCGCAGAAGGTTGTGAAGGCTGTAGGGAAATGATAGGCTATTCCCACATGACGACAGGACTTTTGAAAAAGGCAACGAATCTTCCCGTCCTCGACCGGATTAAACTGGTGGAGGACATTTGGGACTCGATCGCCGACGAGCCGGATGAAATTCCGCTGACGGAAGCTCAAAAGCGGGAATTGAGTCGCCGGATGGAATTAATGCGTAAAAATCCCGACCGCGCATTGCCATGGAGTGAGGCCAAACGAAGGATCTTGAAGCGGCGCTCCAAGACAAAATGACGCGTCGAATCACGTTCCAGCCTGAAGCGACGGACGAAGCCAACGAGGCATTTAACTGGTATGAAGACCAGCAAACAGGCTTAGGCGGAGAATTTTATCGAGAATTAATACGCACTCTCGAATTTATAGTTGCGAATCCGTTGTTAGCGCGAGTCGTCTATCTAGGCTTGCGGAAGCGAAAGCTGAATCGGTTTCCGTATCTTGTGGTTTATAGGGTTACGACGAGCGATATTTCTGTGGTTTCAGTATTTCACGGCAGCCGGAATCCGGCGATTTGGAAGAAACGTGCTTGAATAATATGCTCAAAGTCACCGAAATCGCGTTTTCCTGTTACCCGGTCACCGACATGGCCCGGGCGCGGAAATTTTATGAAGACATTCTTCATTTGAAACCGACGGTGACGATTGGCGAAGCCGGCGGGATGCAATGGACCGAATACGACATCGGTCCCGGAACGCTCGCGCTCGGCGCGGGCGCGCCGGATTGGCATCCGCGTGCGGACGGCTGCAGCGTCGGGCTGGAGATGGAAGATTTCGATTCCGCCATCGCCGAGTTGAAGTCCAAAGGCGTGAAGTTCAAGATGGAACCGTTCCCCACTCCCGTGTGCAAAATGGCGTTCATCTCGGACCCGGACGGCAATACGATTTGCATTCACAAGAGGCACGCGAAATGATTGACGAAGAAACATTGGCGCAAATCAACGGCAAATACGTGATCCCGCCGGACGCCGGACCGGCTTGGCGCGCTGCGGCTGAATATGGATTCGACATGTCACTTGTCGAGGATGCGTTGCGCATGACGCCGGAGCAGCGAATTGAGCAACATCAGCGTGCATTGGATCTAGCTCTTGAAGTGATGGCTGCAGGAGAATGTCATGCCGCAAAATGACAAAGCGTTATTGTCACTACTCAGAGAACGAAAAGTCGAATTCGTCATCATTGGCGGCTTTTGCGGAGTAGTGCATGGCGCGTCGCTTGTCACTTTTGATTTGGACATTTGCTGTCGTTTTGCTGGAACTAACGGATGAGCTTTGCGATCGATTGAAAAATCTTTATTTGACCACCGACCTGGGAACTTTGGATTGCTTAAGCGAGGTGGCGGGGATCGGAAATTATGAGCAGGTTCTACAGCGATCTGTTCTTAAAAGTATGTCCTATGGCGAATTTCGTATTTTGGATCTGGACGCGCTGATCACAGCAAAACTCGCAGTTGGTCGCGAAAAAGATTTGGATGCTGTTAAATTGTTGCGCGCGATCAAAGAAAGAAAAGAGCATCAAAAAGATTTGTTTGAATAAATCGTAACTCTGAATCGTAAATTTTTCATGTCTATTCTCGTTAAACCCAACACCAAGGTTCTTGTCCAGGGCATTACTGGCAGCTTCGGCGCGAAGCACGCGCAACTTTCGCTCGCTTACGGTTCGCAAATCGTGGCGGGCGTCACGCCCGGCAAGGGCGGACAGCTTTTCGATAAAAAAGTGCCGATTTTCGACACCGTGGCCGAGGCCGCGAAGCAAACCGGCGCGACTGCCTCCGCCATTTTCGTTCCGCCGCCATTCGCCGCGGATGCCATCCTGGAAGGCGTGGATGCCGGGCTCGAATTGGTCGTGTGCATCACCGAAGGCATTCCCGTCAACGACATGGTCAAAGTGAAGCGCGCGATGGAAGGCAAAAAGACGCGGCTCATCGGGCCGAATTGCCCCGGCGTCGTAACGCCCGGCGAAGGCAAGGAATCGCATGGCGGCTGCCGCATCGGCATTGCGCCCGGTTACATTCACAAGAAAGGCCACATCGGCGTGGTCTCGCGCAGCGGCACGCTCACGTACGAGGCCGTCTGGCAATTGACCGAGCGCGGCGTGGGCCAGAGCACTTGCGTAGGCATCGGCGGCGACCCCGTCAACGGCACCTCGCACCTCGACGTCATCAAAATGTTCAACGACGACCCTGACACGCACGGCATCATCATGATTGGCGAAATCGGCGGAAGCGCGGAGGAAGAAGCCGCGGAATGGATCAAAAAGAATTGCAAAAAGCCCGTCGCGGGCTTCATTGCCGGCGCCACGGCCCCGCCCGGACGCCGCATGGGCCACGCCGGCGCGATCGTCAGCGGCGGCAAGGGCACGGCCGCCGCGAAAATTGCCGCTTTCAAAGAAGCCGGCATTGGTGTATCTGCCACGCCAAGCGAAATGGCCGAGACCTTGTTGAAGATGATGTGAGGCAGCCGCGAAAGCGTCTCCTCTTCGAGCCAGTTCGCCTTTGACGCTTCATGCTTGATGCGATTGATTTCATCCTGAACGTCGCCGGGCTGCTGCTGTGGCTGAATTGGCGCTCCGCACGCCTTGACCCATTCACGCGCGGCGTCCCCGCCACGCTCGCCGGCACCGTCCGCCGCGCGGAGCCGATGCGGCTCAAACGCTGGCACTTCTTCGCCGCGCTCATCGTCCTCCTGTTTATTCGCGCGTTTTTCTATGAACACATCGGGCCGGCGGCGGATTGGACGCCGAAATTGAATTTGCTCGTGGTCGCGCCCGCTTTCCCGCTGGGGATCCACAGTCATCCATTTCTTTCCGCCCTGGTCTTTTCCGTCGCGAGCTTTTTGCGCATGTTGATTGTGTTTTATTTCTGGTTGCTCGCGATTGCGGTCATCAACCGCAGTGAAACCACTCCCGATCCATTGCAAAAATTGCTGCTGCTCCAGCTTGGCCCCGCCGCGCGCTGGCCACTGATCATTCAATTGCTCCTGCCGTTTATTTTCGTCATCGGCCTTTGGGCACTCGCGCATTCGCTGTTCGTTTACCTCGGCGTCACCACGCGCATCCGGTCGAACGCGTTGTTGGTAGCCCAGGGTGCGGTGCTGACGCTGATTGTTTACCTCTCGCTGCGAATTCTCCTGCTGGCGTTTTTGATCGTGCATCTCATCGTCAACTACGTCTATCTCGGCACGAATCCGCTTTGGGAATTCATCAGCACCACGTCGCGCAACCTGCTTTCGCCATTGAACCGGTTGCAATTGCGCGTGGGCCGGATCGATTTGGCGCCGCTGATTGGAATCGCGCTGATCGTTTTGCTGCTGTATTTGCTTCCCGGCTATCTCCTTCATCTGCTCGACCGCAGGAACCTGACCCTCTGGCCGCAGTAACCAAGCTCGCCGCGCATGAACCGCGTGATTTTTCATTTGGACATGGACGCGTTCTACGCCTCGGTCGAGCAACGCGACACGCCGTCGCTGCACGGCAAGCCCGTCATTGTCGGCGCGCCAGCCACGCAACGCGGAGTGGTTTGCGCCGCGAGTTATGAAGCGCGCAAATTCGGCGTCCGCTCCGCCATGCCCAGCGCTACCGCCGGACGGCTTTGTCCGAACGGCATTTTTGTCCGGCCGCGCATGGATGTTTACCGCCAGGAATCCCGCGAAATCATGCGCCTCGTCGCCGAGACCGGCGCGAACGTCGAGCAAATGTCGATTGATGAAGCCTACGCCGATTTCTCCGAGCTTTGCCAAAGCGACAATGCTGACGACGCTCTGCGCGAGGCTCTGCCGCTCGCGCGCAGCTTGAAAGACCGCATTCGCGCCGAACGCAAACTGACCGCCACAATTGGCATCGCCTGCAACAAACTTCTCGCCAAAATCGCCAGCGACCATAAGAAGCCCGACGGGTTGACGCTGATTTCCGAACGCGAGAAAGTACAATTCCTGCGTCCCCTGCCCGTCCGCGCGCTCTATGGCGTCGGCAAAAAAACCGAGGAGATTTTAAACAAAGCCGGCATCGATTCCATTGGTTCGCTGCAGGATCATCCCGGCGATCTGCGCGCACTCGTCGGCTCGTTCGGCCCGATACTGAAACGCTACGCCTTTGGCGAGGACAATCGCGCGCTTGAACTCGGCGACGAAATCAAGAGCATCAGCAACGAAGAAACTTTCCTGCACGACACCGACGACCGGAAAATCCTGCGGCATTGCCTGCGCGAACAGGCGGGGGATATCTCGGCGCGCCTGAAACGGCGCCGCCTCGGCGCGCATACCGTCCAGGTGAAAATTCGCTACGGCGATTTCACCACGCTCACGCGCCAATTTTCCGTGGAGGAAGCCATTACCGAGCCCGCGGATATTTATCGCCTCGCGTGTTTTCTGTTGGGCCGCGAGAAATTGGTATCGCGCCCCTTGCGGCTGCTGGGTTTGGGCGTGAGCGGCTTGCGGGAACCGAGCGGGCAGCAATTGGCGTTTCTATGAAAGATTAAGCGCGCAGCAAAATGCATTGGCTGGTAGGGCGCGTCACTCCGTGCGCGCCGTCATTGGGTGATTTTGCGGCGCCGCACGGGCAAGAAGTCTCAATTCATCACCGGTTCTAAATCCGCTGCTGTCCAGCCAGAACCCCGGCCCCACTGGTCACACCACCGCCGCTTTCATTCGCCATCACTTTCGGCAACTTCACAGTCACCGCTGTCTTCACGCCTTTTTCGCTCTGAATACTCAGCGTGCCGCCGTGCATTTCGGTGAGGCGGCGGACGATGGTCAAGCCGAGGCCGAGACCCTGCTGCTCGTGAAGCTTGCGGTCGAACTGCATGTAAGCGCCAACCTTGGTAATGTGTTCGGTGGAAAATCCGCGGCCCACATCCGACACCGTCAGGCTCACGGAATTGTCGTAATCTGAGAGCGTCACGCGGACGGGAGAACCGACGGGCGAAAACTTGAACGCGTTTTGGACCAATTCATCCACGATTTTCGAAAGGTATTCGTCGGAAATCGGCATCGCGACATCCGCGAGTTCGAGCTTGAGGTCCTGCGGGCGCTTGGCCAGGCTGGCCTGCTCGCGTGCATGCTTCTCGATCAATGGAGCCGGCGCGGGCGTTTGTTTCCGCAACAAATTGGTCAGGTTTTGCGGGTCGGAATTGAGCAGCTCAAGCTGCGCGTAAATCAGAAAATTCTCGATCAACCGTTCCAGCCGCTTGCCGGAATCATAAATCACCTGCCCCATGTCCGCGATGTCCTTCGGCGCAATGGTCTCGGCGTCGGCCACCAGAATTTCGCCGTAGGCGAGAATGCCATTCAGCGGCGTGCGCAATTCGTGCGGCAGCATCATGCTGATGTTGTCGCGCAAATCGGCCAGTTTCCGCTCCGCTTCTTCGCGAACCGTTTTGGCCTTCTTCAACCGCGCATCCACGGCCGCGTAGAGCGCCTCGATGGTGAACGGCTTGGGCAAATAATCGTCCGCGCCAAGTTCCATGCCGTGGCGCATTCCGGCCTGGTCGGCAAGACCGGTCATCAGGATGAAAGGAATGGAGGCCGTGGCGGGTTCGCTGCGAAGGGAGGATAGCGTGAGATAGCCGTCCACCTTGTCCATGTTAACATCGCAAAGGATGAGGTCAGGAAGCTCGCGGCGGGCGATTTCGATGCCTTTTTCGCCGTTTTCAGCCTCAATGACTTCGAAGCCGCGTTGGCGCAGGGCCAGCAGCATCATCTCGCGCAACCATTCTTCGTCGTCAATTACCAGGATCTTCTTCATCGCCAATACGTCTTATCGCCAGCCATAACCTGTCCATTTATGGACAGAACACAAGTTGTCTCAGACGAAAACCCGCGTTTTCACGATACAATGAGCAATGCGCGTGCCCTAAAACGCCCCAGATTCGTTTTCCAGTTTGCACAAGTGCCGAGGCATTAGCAACTTCTTACCGCTCGGCAGCCGGGCAACGGCAGAAACTCGATACTGGGTCAATGAATCGACCATCTCGCGGACAGGAAGCGCCGAGCACCAGCTCGGTGGGTTGGGGTTATCGAACAGGCCGAGCAAGTGCTCGGCGCTCCGCTATGCGGCGAGTCACGATAAACGGCAGGGACAGTTTTGGAGGCCGGCTCTCGGGCTATTTCAACCGCCCCATGATCTGGTCGGTGATCGCCTGAACCGCCGCTTCCGCCTCGGAATCAAAACCGATGCTCGGCGCTTCCTCCGATGGCACCTGGCAACTGACGCCCGGACGCCATTCCGCGTTGTCGCACAGTTCGCACTCCTTGAGACCATGACGCGGATCAGGAATGCCGAGGCTTTGTTTGATCTTGAGCAAATCCTGAAGCTGCGAGGGAGTCATGGTGCCGACGGGCCGGCCCAATTGCGACGCCACCAAAATCGTGCGGCAATACGCTTCCAGGATTTCCATCTTGAAATAGGCATCCTCGATGTTGTTATGGCTCCAGGAAACCACGCCGTGGTTCGCCATCAAAATCGTGTTGTGCTTTTCCACCAAATCCGCCACCAGCTTGCCCATTTCGGGCGTGCCCGGAGTGCGATACGGCGCGATGGCCACCGACGCGAACACTTCATATTCCGGCACCATGCACGTGGGCGGTTCCACGCCGGCGACCGCGAACCCTGTGCTGTAAGGCGGATGGCAATGGCACGTGGCGACCGCTTTCGGTTGGCGCTTCATCATCTGCAAATGCATCAGAATTTCGCTCGTGCGTTTTTTCACACCGCAAAGCTGGTTGCCCTCGAAATCGACTAGGCACATGTCCTCGGGTTTCATGAAACCCTTGCTCACGAGCGTCGGCGTGCAAATCGCGATGTCTTCCCCAACGCGCACGGCCATGTTGCCGCCGTTGCCGTCCACATAAGCGCGCTGCCACAAGCGACGGCCCATGTCGCAAATCTGTTCCTTGATATTGTGGCAATACGCCGAATTGAAAAACGCTTCCAATTCCGCCTTGGGAGTCTTCGAATTGAGCGGCTTGGCGGGAGGCGTCAATTTGCCATCCGTGCCCGCCGCGGCCTTCGCCAGGCTGCCATTGGAGCTCGTTTTTCCCGCCACTTCATAATCGCGCAAAAAATCGCGGGCCGATGGCGTCAGAATGACATCTTCCGGCAACGCGAGGATGTTCTTGCCGCTGCGCTGCATTTCTTCCAAATCCCGAACACTGATGACTTGTTTCATGATGATGAATTAAAATCCGAAATCCGAACACCGAAATCCGAAAGAAATCCGAAATCCGAATGACGAATCAACCGCCGAGTTCCTTTCGGGCTTCGGCATTCTTTCGAATTTCGAATTTCGGTCTTCGGATTTCATCTCATTTCTTAAACGGCGAATAAAAAATCTCATCCACGAGCGCCGCATTGATCGCGTCAATCGGTGTCGGCTGATCAAACGGCGCAGTCGCCTCCGCGCCTTCAATAAATCCAATCGTCTGCCCAACGCCACCGCCCAAATCGTCATAAACCACCGGGCTCGGATCTTTACTCATCCCCGCCGGCGTCTCCGTGCCCTGCTGAAAATGCTCGCGCGTGAACGGGCTCACGATCAAAAACCGTCCGCCCTCCAGCGCCGGCACCGCCACGCTCAACGTGACCCGACCGATGACAGTTCCCAATCTCATAAAAAAGCTCCAAGTTCCAAGCACCAAGCTCCAGAGAAATCCCCATCTCCAAACATCAAAGAGCGCGCCGACCCGAGTTTGGAACTTGGATCTTGGCGCTTCTCTGGAGCTTGGATCTTGGTGCTTGGAACTTTCATACCGGCACTCCCGGTTCTTTCTCATCCACAATCCCCGTGATCATCCACCGCGCCGGGCTCTTTTTGTCCCCGACCGCCTTGCGCGCCGCCAGGCCATCGGAAGAAATAATCACGCGCTGATGCATGCCCGCGCCGTGCGGATCAATCGCCACCTGCGGCACGCCTTCGGGCTCGCCGGCATTATTGATCGGCTGGCAAATCACGAGCCGCCACCCGTTCAGGCTCGGATGCTTGCGGGTCGCGACCACATTGCCTTCAACACGGGCTAGCAACATAAAATTGAAATCCGAAGCTCGAAATCCGAAATCCGAAACAAGGCCGAAGCCCGATATTCGATTAAGCCTGAAACACCCAATTCGAATTCCAGATTTTTCTTCATTTTCTCCAAATCGCTCCAAAGATGGGATTCAATTCCTTTGCCTCACGCCACAGCTTTCGTGCTTCGTCTTTCAAAGCTTCTTCAGAAGCTGCCACCATTCGCAAAAAGAACATCGTTTCTTTTGATTCCTTACGACATGTCCCAATGCTCTTTTTAAAATCTTTGCCCGAAACTGAATCATCCGCTTCGCAATAGTTCGCTCCCACGCTTGTAGCGGCACCCACGAGTTGGCTGATTAAACGGGTATTCTCTGGTGTGTGCGGAATTTTTTTTGAAAATCGAATGATTGACTCACCAAATTCTGCCGTTCGTTCCATCAAATCTTGCGGCGGCGCATCATGAACCGCCAACGTCTCAGCCGTCAAATCATCACCCCAATTCCAAAATGCAGAATCTTCCACCACCATCTCATCAACGAGATCGGCACTTTCGGATTTCAGATTTCGCATTTCTTTCGGCATTCGGATTTCGAACTTCGGGTTTTAATATATTCTCAAATTATCGACCATCACGCATCGACGCGTGCGCGTGAACGTTTTCGGATTGGTGATGCCTTCTCCGGTCGGGGTGGCAACCGAAAAGCTCAAATAGCCTTCGCCACCCAATCCCAATCCCGCCATGCACGGCCCGTTTTTCACGAACAACGTCGTATCCAGCGCACGCGCCATAGCCGTCATGTTTTCCACGTCGTGCGAATGAATAATCGCCGTATGCCGATACTCGTGCTCGGCTTGTTTCGAAAGCGCGATGCCTTCCTCGACGCTCTTCACGCGCACGATCGGCAGCATGGGCATCATTTGCTCCTCCTGCACGAACGCATGGTTCGCGTCGGTCTCGGCGAAGAGCAATTGCGTGCCGGTCGGCACATCCAAGCCCGCAGCCTTCGCGAGCACCGATGCGTCTTTGCCGATAAATTCCTTGTTCACCGAAGCATGCGGACAACCGGCGCCCTGCCCTTCCTTGAACGTGAACGCCGCCTTGGTCAATCGCTCCAATTGGCTGGCGTTGAGCTTCACCGCGCCGTTCTCGGACATGCGCTGCATCAATTTGTCCGCCACTCTGTCGAGCACGAACACTTCCTTTTCGCCGATGCACAACAAATTATTGTCATAAGCCCCGCCTTGAATAATCGCTTTCGCAGCGCGCGTCGGACAACACGTATCGTCCACCAGCACCGGCGGATTGCCCGGACCGGCGCAAATTGCGCGCTTGCCGGTCTGCATCGCGGCCTTCACCACCGCCGGACCGCCGGTCACGCACAACAGCCGCACCGCTTCGTGATTGCAAATCGCTTTGAATGAATCCAGCGTCGGAGTCTCGATGATCGTGATGAGATTTTGAATGCCTGTCTCGCGCTCAATGGCCTTGTTGTATTCGCGAACGGCCAGCGCCGCGCACTTCGCCGCGCCCGGATGCGCATTGAAAACAACTCCGTTTCCCGCGGCGACAATGTTCACGATATTGCCGCTCAAAGTCGGAATCGAATGCGTCGACGGCGTGATCGCCGCGACCACGCCGAACGGCGTGTATTCCTCGAGCGTAATGCCATGGTCACCGCTGCGCCCGTAAGGATTCAGCCACTCAACGCCCGGCACGAGCTTGATAATTTTCAGCTTCTCGATTTTGTGGTCGAGCCGTCCAATCTTCGTCTCATCCAACTCAATCTTGCCCCACGCCTCCGCATTCGCCTCCGCCATGGTCTTCACGATCTCGACAACTTTCGCGCGCGCCGCCACGCCCTTCTCGCGCAATTGCAAAAATCCTTCATGCGCCGCCGCACAGGCCTCGTTGGCGTCTTGAAAAACACCATATTTGCCACGACCGCTCATGCTGATGCTGTCGCCGCTGAGGCGATTCTTTTCGCCGCAGCCGCAACTAGTGGCACGGACATCTTGCCCGTGCGTTTTTGTGTTGGAACTCACGGGCGAGACGCCCGTGCCACTATTTCCATTCAATCGGCCCAGGACTTCCGCCACCACATCCCGGATTAAAGTTTCATTCACTGCGCTCATAGGAAAAAATGCCAAATCCGAAGTTCGAAATCCGAAGCCCGAAAGAAACCCGAAGCGCGAACTACCGTTCGGAATTCGATTTTCGGATTTCTTTCGGATTTCGGCATTCGGTTTTCGGATTTACGATTGTTTCGCACTGAAAATCTGTTTCCCAAACACATCCACCGTATCCACGATCCCGATGATCACCGCGTCCACCGGCGCTTCCTTCAAATTCGGCGCGAGGCGCGCGGAACTGCCCTGGCAAAACAAAACCATTTCGCCCGTGCCGGCGCCGACGCTGTCCACGGCCACAATCGTGTTCGCGCCCGGACGAAATTTCGTCGGATCCTTGTCATCCACGAGTTGCGGGCGCAGCAACAGAAGTTTCCGCCCGCCCATGGACGGATCCTTCTTCGTCGCGACCACCGAACCTTCGACTTTGGCGAGGAACATAGGTTGGTGATTGGTTAAATTGTGATTCGTTTAAATAACAGCTCGCGACCCGCGCGAACTTATTTAACGATTTAACAATTTAACCGTTTAACTATTTCTTTTTGGGCAACACCGCGTCCACGTCCGCATGCGGGCGGGCGATGACATGCACGCTGACGACTTCACCTTTGATGGCTTTGATCGCCTGCGCGCCGGCATCCACCGCCGCTTTGACGGCCGCGACGTCGCCGACGACGACTGACGTGACGAGCGCGTTGCCGACTTGCGTCATGGGGCCGGCGAGCTCGACGTTCGCCGCCTTGAGCATGGCGTCCGTGCCCTCGACGAGGGCGACCAGGCCGCGCGTTTCAATGAGTCCGATTGCTTGATGGGCCATAATGTTACTTTCTTAATGAGTTAGGAGATGAGGGTGATAAAGTAGACAAATCCAAAGTCCGAAAACCGAAATCCGAACTTGATCCAGACGCTACGGCGTCAGTTTCGGATTTCGAGCTTCGGGTTTCTTTCGGATTTCGGATTTCGGATTTCGGATTTTCTAAAAATCTTTTCACTTCGCGCGCGACAACGAGTTCTTCGTTTGTCGGAATGACCAGCACTTTCACGCGCGAATTCGCCGCGCTGATGACCGCTTCCTGGGCCTTAATGGCGTTGTTCTTCGCCGGGTCCAGCACAATGCCGAGTTGATCGAGGTTCGCGCAAATCGCTTCGCGCAATTCCGGGCGGTTCTCGCCGATGCCGGCGGTGAACACAATGGCATCCGCGCCGTTCAATTCAAAAAGGTAACTGCCCATCCAATGCCGCGCGCTCGCAACAAAAACATCCAGCGCCATCTTCGCCGCGGCGTTGCCGTTCGCGGCGGCGGCTTGCACTTCGCGAATATCGTTCGAAACGCCGCTCAAACCTTTAAGCCCGCTTTCCTTCGAAAGCTGACGTTGCGCTTCTTCAATCGTGATGCCGAACGTCTTCACCGCGTAAGGAATCGCTTCGGCGTCGAGATCACCCACACGATTATTTTGCGGCAAACCCGATTGCGGGCTCATGCCCATGCTGGTGCCGATGGCCGCGCCGTTCAAAATGCCCGTCACGCTCGAACTGCCGCCGAGGTGACACGAAATCACCCGCAACGGCGCGCCGCTGACGCGCGTTTGTCCGCCATCCACGTAAAGATTCTGGGCGCGCCTGGCGACATCGTCGCGCCCGAGCATTTCCGCCGAGCGCTCGGCAATGAACTTATGGCTCGCGCCATGAAAACCGAACCGGCGAATGCCCGCGTCATACCAGCTTTTCGGCACGGCGTAACGCATCATGGGCGACGGCGCGAATTGGTAAAACGCCGTCTCGAACAAGCCGACCAGCGGCGTGTTCGGCATGCGTTGCGCGAACAATTTGATGCCGGCGATGTAAGGCGGATTATGAGCGGGAGCGAGACCGTTGTAATCCGCCATCGCCTTCAGCACGCGTTCGTCCAGGCGCACGCAGCCGGTCACGTCCTTGGCCAGGACCGTTTTGAAACCGACTGCGGCCAGTTCATTTTCGTTTTGAATCGCGCCGGCCTTTTTCAGTTCGGACAGGCAATCCTCAATCGCCTTCGGGTAATCCGTCACCCGTTCGAAGCCGCCCTTATGGAGCATGCGCTCCGGGCTGCTCGAGAAATCGAACAGCCGCCACTTGAGCGACGTGCTACCGATATTGGCGATGAGGATTTTCATGAATGTCGAATGACGAATGACGAATTGGTCCATTCGTCATTCAGGAATTCGTCATTTTATTGGAGCCATTTACCCAGTCCCGCCAGACCTTCATGAGGTCTCGGGATCACCTGCACGCTGACCACCTGGCCGACCTGGGCCGCGGCGGCGGCGCCGGCGTCGGTGGCGGCTTTCACCGCGGCGACATCGCCACGGAAAAATCCGGTCACGTAACCGCTGCCGACTTTTTCCCAGCCGGTGAGGCTGACATTCGCGGACTTGAGCGCCGCGTCACAGGCTTCGAGCAAAGCGCACAGGCCTTTGCATTCAATCATTCCAACTGCTTGTTGAGCCATAATTCGTTGAGGTTAAAAGTTGAGTGTTGAGAGTTATTTCTTCGGAGCCCCGTTGTCGCCGATGAAGGCGGTCAGCAAATCTTCGTGCGGACGCGCGAGGATGTGGGAGCTGACGAGTTCGCCGACTTTGGCGGCCGCCTTGGAACCCGCGTCCACCGCGGCTTTCACGCTGCCAACGTCGCCCTTGCAGAGGACGGTAATCAGTCCGCCGCCGATGGGGATGGTTTTGACAAGGTGCACGTTGGCGGCTTTCACCATGGCATCGCTGGCCTCGATGCTGCCGACGTAACCTTTCGTTTCGATCATGCCTAATGCTTCGCTCATTGTTTGTTGTTAGTTGATTGTTGAGAGTTGATGGAAATTTTTTTTAAACCACGAATGCACACGAATAAACACTAATTAAACCCGCGATGGTAGGGTGCGTCACTCCGTGCGCGCCGTTGCCGAACATAGAACCGGCGGCGCGCGCGGAGCGACGCGCCCTACCTTCCAAATATTCGAGCCGATTCGTGTTCATTCGTGGTTACTTAATCAGTTCACACCGCGTATCCGCCTGCAAATTGCACGCGTTGCCCTCGTCCGTATCAATGTGCACCTCGAGTTTGAAACTTTTGTCCACGCGGCAAAGCATGTTATCCAAAGTGATGCCGCACGGGCCGCCGATTTTCAGTCCCATGTTGTCGCCGGCTTTCACACCGTAAAACGTGGCATCCTCGGGCGACATATGCACGTGGCGCATCGCGCGAATCACGCCCTCCTGCATTTCAAAAAATCCCGCCGGGCCCATCAACATGCAGCCGAGCGTGCCCTTGATGTCGCCGGAAATGCGCAACGGCAATTCAAACCCCAGCGCGATGCCGTCCGTGTAAGCCAGTTCCACCTGGTTCAAACTTCGGCACGGACCGAGAATGCGCAGGTTGGAAATCACCCGGCTCCGCGGACCGATCAGGGTCAAAGTTTCCTTCGCGGCAAACTGCCCTTCCTGGTAAAGCCATTTGTGAACGGTGAGCTGGTGGCCTTTGCCGAAAAGAATCTCGACCGCCTCTTGCGTAAGATGGCAATGCCTCGCGCTAACGTTCACCAGCAACGGATTCGGGGCCTTCACGCCGTTAGGCATCGGCTTCCCAAGCCGTTGATAGACAGCCTGTCGAACCAGATGTTCCACGACCGCTCGATGCCTTGTTGGACTAGGTGCAACCATACAATGCTGCTCTTTTTGCCAGAATTTGAAAATTAGTCAACAAAAATCTTGCAATATATTTCAAAATCTATCAAAGTCGCGCCAGATGTCGGCTGAAGAACGCCAAAAACGCATCGAAAACTACCTTAAACAGGTGGAATTTGCGTCGTTGGAGGAGCTGGCGCGGCAGGTCAACGCCTCGGTTTCCACCGTCCGCCGCGATCTCACGCTTATGGAAACCACCGGCGTTTTGAAGCGCACCCATGGCGGCGCGCGCCTCGCCGAGCCGCCTCCTTCCGAGGAATTCATTTTTTCCAAACGCGAAACGCATCAGCTCACGGAAAAGGAAGCCATCGGCAAAGCCTGCGCCGAACTCATCCAACCGAATCAAAGTGTCATCATCGATGCCGGCACCACCACATATCATGTCGCGCGCTATCTCGAAAACAAAACGCCGCACATCCTCACGAATTCATTGCCGGTGGCGAATCATTTTGCCGGCGCAAACCGCTTGGAAGTAGTCGTGTCCGGCGGCGTGATTTATCCGCGGCTGGGCGTCCTGGTCGGTCCCCTCGCCGTGGAAGCCTTCACCAAAATGCACGCGGACGTGGCCATCATGAGCGGCGGCGGCATCGTGCCCGAAGGCGTGAGCAATTCCCACGGCCTGCTGATCGACATCCAGCGCGCGATGATCAATGCCGCGCAACGCGTGATTTTCTGTTTCGACCACACCAAATTCGGTCGCCAATCCGTCCTGCCCTTGTGCGGCGTCGAATGCATCGACACCATCGTCACCGACAGCCTCGCGCCGATGGAATTGGTGGAACAATTCCGCGCGAAGGGGATTGAGGTGATTGTGGCGCAGTTGAGCCGAAACGATGGGACCTAAAGCCAAGCCCAACTTTACCTATCGTAAAAGCTTTTCTCTATCGGCAAGGAAAACAATATTGCTCGCAGTGGAACGTAGCACAAACGCAGCAGTTTCCTCGGTGATTTGAATTTGTTGACTTCCTTGGCCGTGGCCTGAAAGTCTATTTCGCATTGTAGCCACGTTGACCAACACTGATCGCAGCCCCGCCAGTGATGTTTCCATATAGGTCGGGAACAGGTTGTTGTTCTTGCAGACATCAAGCAATACGTTGGCAGTAGCATTCTGATTGTAAGTCCAACCTCGCTTATCACAGATCGATTTCATTGTACTTTCGAACGCTTTGAGACATTCGTTCATGCACTCTGGGAATCTCCGATGCCGAAAATGGTCATTAGCCCTGGAAAACTCTTGATTGGCTCCCTGAAGATAGGGTTCCCGCAAAACGACCAATGAAGGAGCCATGATTTCGGAATGGAGAAAGCTTGAATCAATCCGGATAAACCGCCCCTCTTGAAGCTCGTAGCCAATATAGTTCTCCTTAAATCGCGCATTGATTTCATCAGTGGCTCCTTGAATCTCGTATCCCATCCCCGAATTCACCCATGAATCTCCTCGGACGATTTTAACCATATGATCGAGAACCGCTTCGATCACATCCAGACATTTGCCCGCGTCATTTTCGTTCAGAAAATAGGTCCAGACCGCCTCCTCTGCGCTTCTCGCGTCTCTAAATAGGAATGGAAGACCTAAATTCCGACAAAGAGATTGATGCACGCCCACATAAAACGAGTCCCGTCCATGAAAAAAGACGTGTGGAAAATTTTGTGCCGCGCCGTTGCAGATATGTATGACTTGATATTTGAGTGGCCCAGGAAGTTCGGCGTATTCAAAGCCCTTCTCCTTCTGCGTTTCCTGCTGCTTCCGTTTTGAAAACAATTGCAACATAATCAGCCGGAATTATCATGTTAATTAGCATGATTGGTCAACATACATTCAAGCGAACTGAGAATCCGACTGGTGGCACAAAACAGGATTAGTTGGCATATTTCTGGTTTTTTACCCCCGACAGTCTGCCGCGCGGCCGCAATCCTGGGTCATGGAAATTCGGCCAGAACGTTCTGCGTGTCCTCGTTGGTCACTTTGGCGCGCGCAGCCAACAACCTGCCGCCGACTTTGACCAGGCGGGCTTTGGGCACATCGGACTCCTTAACCACTTCGACTAAAACAATGCGATTACCCTCCGTCTCAGCCTGGTAATCCGTGTTAGGCTTCAAAACGGCCCGGCCATCGAGTCGCGCCCGCTGTCAGTTCTTAATTTCACATGGGGAGGTTTCCACAAAACTTTATCGATTTCAAGCTTCCACGCCGCTCTAAACCAACCCCTCCAACACACTCGGCAACCGCTCCAAACTCCGATGCAATGACGCGCGCGCAATCGCCTGCTCCGCTTCCTGTGCGTTCGGGAAGAGCACCGCCCAACCGCTCGCGGCCAAGCATTGCTCGCGGGTGACGGGCACGTAATTTCCACTGCAACCGATTTTTTCGCTGCGCAACAACAGGTCCGCGATTTGCACCGCGGCGATGATGTGCGCATGGCGGTCCGCCTTTTCCGGGCAATGATGAAATCGCGCGATCCTCACCAGCATTTCCGGCAGGCGATGCCGCTCGAGATAGAGCGCGCCCAGTTCGGAATGATCGATGCCGAGAATTTCCGTTTCAATTTTCGACAGCTCTTCGGTGCCCGCCACGGCCTGACGATGAATTTCGGCGAAGTGATCCGGAAACGTCCACGCCATCACGATTTTTCCCACGTCATGCACGAGGCCGGCCACGTAATCGGTTTCGTCGTTCGGCGCCTGGACGGTGCCGATGACTTCGCGGGTGAGAATCGCCGTGCCGATGGAATGCTGCCAGAATTCGCGCCATGGAAAGGCGCATTGCCGCGTGAGCCGTTGAAAATCCTCGATGATGGGCGTCACCATCGTGAGCTGGCGAATTTGCCGGACGCCCAAGTAAAACACCGCCTCCTCGATGCTGTTCACCGGCGTGGTGAGGCCGTAATAGACCGAATTCACGAGGCGCAACAGCCGGGAAGTGAGGCTGGGATCGCGGCGGATGATTTCGGAAATTTGCGCGGAGAACCGTTGCTCGGCGCCAAGCAGCCCTTGCAGCGCCTTGTTGATGCTGCTCAGCGACGGCAGCGAAGGACAAAGCGCCAGTTGCAACTCAATTTCTTTGAGGTCGAGCTTGCTGACCCGGGCTGACCCGGAAATCTGTGTCATATGAAAATGCCGGACACCCGCGTGCGGCTCACGCATTATCGGCATTCGCCAAAAGAACTTGAGCGAGAATGTTCTGCGAGTTTTGGGGAGCGCGGCCGCCTCGGCTGCTGTTCGGTGCGCCTCGCGCCGAACGAGTGTGGCGTACAAAGGCACGGAGATAACGAAATCTTCGCGCGTAAGAGTGAGCCGCGAGGGCGCGTCTCACCGCACCCGAGGCAGGTGCGCTCCCCAAATGCATTCCCTGCAATATCTTCCTCAAGCCCCGGCAATATTTGCCGATTACAAAGCGAACTTAGTGCCTTTGCTGGAAAAACATCGGTGATTACAATGGGAACCTCAACAAATCGAAGCCTCATGGTCGCCGCCATGATTTTGGCCTTGTGCGCCGCGCCGAAAACGCGCGGAAACATCCCGTATTTGAAGCAATCCGGCCCGTCGCCGCTGCGATTTTCCCCGACCCTGGCCGAAATGACGTCCTTTGATCTCCCTGCCCTTCTCATCGAACGCGCATCGCCCACCAACACCACTGAAAGCACTGAAACTAAATCGGTTGAATCAAAAACCAACAGTCCCGCCATTTCTTCGGCTCCCGTTCTGCCGCCTCCCGCCACCGTGCCCGTTACGGCCACCGCCGAGCCTCAGAACAATTCCGCCTCAGGCCCCTCGGCAAGCGATTTGCTTGTCGTCTCGCCACAGATGCTGACGGAGTTTTTTAAACCCGACGCGAGCGGAACCAACACGGCAACTCCCGTGGTCACGCCCGCTGCGCCGGTCGGATTCACCCCTCCGTCGGTGGCGCCCTCAAGCCGGGCGACGTACAACAGTCCATGACTTTAATGTTCGCGATGATTTCGCGATGGCCCTCCGGAAAACTTGTTTTCCGGGGCATCATCGCTTTGCTGGCAGTATTTCTTGCGTCGCCAGCGGTGCGCGCGCAGGAAACATCCGCCACCGCGCTGCGCTCAACCAATGCTCCGGTAACAACAACCCATTTCGCCAACGGTCCGATCGCGCCCACCAACTCGCTCGCAGCCGCGACCAACGGCCCCGCGCCAATAGCCTTCGCCGCCAACACCAACGCGCCGGCCGCAACCAATCTCGCCGCGCAAACTTCCAGAATTCCTTCCTCGCAATTCACCGATCCCGACGGTTTCAGCGGCACAGTGAACGATTCCAGCCTATTGGGCCAGCTTCGCGCCGAGTTGGAGGACGCGCGGCATCTCCGCCTGATGCGCCAGCCCACCACGGCTGAACCCATCCTCGAAAGCCTGCTCACCGACAACACACCCGAGCCCATCCAGAAATCCGCGCTGCTGGAACTCGCGCTGGTGAACCAGGACGAAAACAACCTCGTTCGCGCCGAACAGATTTATGCGCAATTCGTGACCCGCTGGTCGGATGACCGGCGCATCCCAGAAGTGTTCCTGCACGAAGGCCAATTGTACCGGCAGATGGGCTTGAACAGCCTTGCGCTCTCGAAATTTTACAGCGTCATGACCGCGGCGCTCGCCCTCAAAAACGACCAATTGGGTTATTATCAAAAGCTTGTTTTGGACGCCCAAATGGAGATTGCGGAAACGCATTACGAAGCCGGCCGATTCTCCGATGCCGCCGATTTTTTCATGCGCTTGCTCAAGCAGAACAGTCCGGCGCTGAATCGTCCCGAAATCCAGTTCCGATTGATTCGCTCGCTGCAAGCCAGCGGCAATTATACCGAAACCGCGGCGCAAGCGCGCGATTATCTCGCGCGCTATCCGGATTCTCCCAATCTCGCCGAAGCGCGTTTTTGCCTCGCGCTCGCGCTCAAGAGCCTCGGCCAAAACAACGATTCGCTGCAGCAGGTCTTGACGCTGTTGAAAGAGGAAAAGAGCCAGGCCAGGGAGCATCCGGAAGTCTGGGCCTATTGGCAGCAACGCACCGGCAATGAAATCGCCAACCAGCTTTATCGCGAAGGAGATTACCCGCGCGCGCTGGAAGTCTACCGCAGTCTTGCGGACCTCGATCACACTCCGGCCTGGCAGCTTCCGGTCAGCTACCAGATTGGCATGACCTACGAGCGCCTGCTGCAACCGCAAATGGCCATGCAGACTTATAGCAATCTCGTCAGCCGCCAGACGGAACTCGGCACCAACGCCGCGCCCGGTCTCAACGCCATCATCGATATGGCCCGCTGGCGCATCCATTTCATCCAGTGGCAAACCAAAGCCGATGATATCAACCACATCCTGGCCAAAGACAACCCCATGTCTGAGCAAGCTTCGAAAACATCACCGCCGCCCACCACCGCCATCCCATGACCTCCGAGCTTCCGTTCGTTTCCGAAATGATTTCCGACTTGCGCGCGTATTTGTGCCTCTGCGACGAAGCGCTGGCGTTGACCACGCGCGAAAACCAGGCGCTCTCCAGCCCCACGGAATACCAGCCCTTCGAATTTTTTCAGTTGAGAACAAGCTTGCTTCCGCGGCTGGAAACTGCTCTTGTTAAGCTCCGTAAGTGGCGCGAGACGTGGCTTCGCGTTCCCGTGGCGGAACGCGCCGGCTGTTCCGAAGTGAAAGAGTTGTTCCAGTCCGTTCAAGGCCTATTGATGAAGCTGTTGCTGCTCGACCGCGAAAACCAGCAGGCGCTGTTGCGCCGAGGGCTCGTGCCGCCGCGTCATCTCGCCACCGCCGCCGTCCAGCCGGCCAACTTCGTCGCCAACGTCTACAAGCGCCACGCCCAAACCTGACCTATGTCCATCGAGAAAGTCATTGTCCTGGAAGACGATTTAATCGTCCGCAACAACCTTGAACAATGTCTGCGCCGCCGCCGCTACGATGTCGCCTCCGTGGCCACCATCGCCGCCGCGCAGGAACTGCTCACCAAGGACAATTTCGATCTGATCTTTCTCGACATGCGCCTGCCGGATGGCGACGGCATCGACCTGCTCAAAACCATTCAACAACGCCCGCAAAAACCGCTCATCGTCGTCACGACCGGTTTCGGCAGCATTGAATCCGCGGTCGAATGCATGAAAAACGGCGCGTTCGATTACGTCATCAAGCCCTTTTCCAACGAGCAAATCGAATTCACGCTGCGCAAGGCCGAGGAGTTCACGCAACTCCTGCGCGTGAATCGGTTCCTCAGCCAGGAAGCCGATGATGGTTCCAGCGAATTGCTCGGCCAAAGCGCCGCGATGGAAAACGTGCGCCAGCTCATCCGCAAAGTCGCCCGCACCCACGCCACCGTCTTGATCCATGGCGAAAGCGGCACCGGCAAGGAACTCGTCGCCCGCGCGCTTTATCTCGAAAGCCCGCGCGCCAGCGCGCCATTCATCCGCGTGAATTGCGCCGCCGTGCCGGAAAACCTTATCGAAAGCGAATTTTTCGGCCACGAAAAAGGCTCGTTCACCGGCGCATTGACGAAGCGCGAAGGCCGCTTCGAGCTCGCCCACGGCGGAACGATTCTCCTTGATGAAATCAGCGAAATTTCGCCCAACGTGCAAGCCAAGCTCCTGCGCGTTTTGCAGGAGCGCGAACTCGAACGCGTCGGCGGCAATCGCACCATCAAAGTGGACGTCCGCGTCATCGCCACCACCAACCGCAATTTGGAAGTGAGCGTCGAGAAAAAGGAATTTCGCCAGGACCTGTATTTCCGCCTGAACGTCGTGCCCATCCACGTTCCCCCGTTGCGCGAACGCATGGAAGACGTGCCGTTTCTCGCCGAGGAATTCATGCGCCGCTTTGGCCGCAAGCACGGCTGCGCCGTGAAAGGTTTTTCGGAGGAGGCCATGCGCGCTTTGAAGAATCATTCCTGGCCCGGCAACGTGCGCGAACTGCAAAACGTCATCGAACGCGCCGTCATTCTCTGCGGCGAAAACGGCATCCTCGAACCGGAACATCTCGGCCTCAGCGGCATTGTGCAAACCCCCGCCCTGACCGCGCCCATCGCCAGCAAAGCCACTGCCGCCGGCAGCGACGGCCCGACCTCACTGGCCGAAATGGAAAAGCGTCACATCCTTGCCGCGTTGGAACATTGCAAAGGCAATCGCACCCACGCCGCCAAGCTCCTCGACGTCAGCATCCGCACCCTCCGCAACAAACTTCACGAGTACAACGGCACTTCGCCGAAAGCGGAGGAAGAAGCGATCGTGGAGGAGTAGTCGAATCGCGAATCGCCAAGGTAGGGCGCGCAGACTATCCTCACCTCGCGCTTCACTACCATATCTGCAAAAACTACCAACCGTCTCACGCAGAACTTGCCCACCAGCTCTTCCCTCCCGGTAACATTTTCCCACCCCCCGCTTTAGCCCCCTTCGCAATCCCTCGATTTCCGGCGTTTTTTGCCTCTGGCACCCCCGTTGCTTAGCAGCCCCTAAAAACGCAATTGCAATGATCGAAGGCTTGTTCAATCAACCATGCTATCTGGCGGCAAAAAAGACGCTGGATGCCATAGCCGTGCGCCAGGAAGCGATCGCGAACAACATCGCGAACCTGGAAACGCCCGGTTACAAGCGCATCGATCTCTCCCCTGATTTCCGCGCCGAGCTGGACCGCGCCTGCGCCTCTGGCGATCCCAAACAAATCGCTTCCTTGACCCCCACGCTCGCGGTCGACACCACCGCCGTGGCCAACAGCCAGGATGGCAACACCGTCAACCTCGAAAGCGAGATGATGCAGCAAAACCAGAACGCCCTCGTCCACACGCTCGAAACCCAAATGGTCAGCGGCCTGTTGATGCGCATGAAAATGGCCATCACCGGCAAATCCTCCTAATCCATATGATTCAAGCTCTCTCTGGAATCCAAAACACGGTCGCCGCGTTGAATGCCGAACGCACCCGGCTCGATGTCATTTCCGAAAACATCGCCAACGCCAACACCACGCACGGCGTCGACGGCAAACCGTATCAGCGCAAAATCGTCGTGTTTGAGAACGCGTTGCAGGACGCCATGGGCGCCGATGGCGACAACAACGGCTCCCCCGCTCCCTTGCGCGTCGCCCGCATCGAGAAGGACACCCGCCCGCCGATTGCCGTCTACGAACCTGGCAACCCCGACGCCGACGCGCGCGGCATGGTGGAGATGCCGAACATCAATATCCACGAGGAAATGGCCGACTTGATTTCCGCCTCGCGCGTTTTTGAAGCCAATCTCGCGGTGGTCAAGAACGAGAAGGCCATGGCCATGCAGACGCTCGCCATTGGAAAACATTAATGATTTAACCCTGACCCATCGCAAACATGTCTCCGCTCTCGGCCATCCCTTCATCGGCATACAGCTTCGGCGTCATGCCGGGCACCGATGCCGTGCGGCCGAACGCGATGCCGACGCCGGAGATCCAGGCGCCCACGCCCCTGCAGCAACCCGGAGAGGTCACCCCCAGCCAGGAAGCCGGCGATTCGTTCGGCAACGTGCTGGGCAAATTCATTTCCGACGTCAACGCGAAACAGAACATCGCGAACACCGCCATCGACGCCGTGCAAAGCGGGCAAAACGTTCCCCTGCACCAGGCCGTCATCGCCATGGAAGAAGCGAACGTGTCGTTCCAACTGATGGTCGAGGTGCGCAACAAACTTTTGGATTCCTACCAGGAACTGATGCGGATGCAAATATGACCGCGCGCAATAACTGACCTTTCAATGACCTTTCACCTCGAAAACTTAAAGATCGAACTTCACCGGACAAAATCCGAAGTCCGAAATCCGAAACCCGAATTGGAAAACAGCATCGAATTTCGCCCTTCGGATTTCTTTCGGATTTCGGATTTCGGATTTCGGATTTCTCTTTTCGCCACATCATGAATCAAAATCTCTCCAAACTCGGCGCCCAACTACGGGACATCTGGAAGCAACTGGGCGCCGGCCAGCGGCTCACCGTCGCCGCAGCCACGTTTGTCTTTATCGCCGGCTTCGCGGCCATCGCGTTCTGGTCCTCGCACGGCGATTACAGCCTGCTCTACGGCCGCCTGTCCGACACCGAAGCCTCCAAAGTCATCGCCGCGCTGGACGACGCCAAGGTGCCTTACAAAATCGGCGCCGGCGGCAGCTCGATCCTCGTCCCCACGGACAAAGTCTACGCCATGCGCATGCAATTGGCCGGGCGCGGCATTCCTCAAAGCAGTGATGGCGTCGGCTTCGAAATTTTCGACAAGCAGAATTTCGGCATTTCGGATTTCGTCCAGCGCGCCAATTACATCCGCGCCGTCCAGGGCGAACTCGCCCGCACCATCAGCCAGATCGACGAGGTCGAATCCGCCCGCGTCATGATCGTGCTGCCGGAAAACCGGCTCCTGCTCGACAAGGACAAATACGCGACGGCCTCGGTCTTCGTGCGCGTGCGCGGCAACACCCAGCTTCAGCCCTCGTCCATCAATTCCATCCGTTTCCTCGTCGCCAATTCCGTCGAAGGCCTCAAGCCGAATCACGTCACCGTCGTCGATAACCTCGGCAATGTGCTTTCCGAAAACAGCGACAACGATTCCCTGAGCGGCCTCACCAGCACGCAATTGGCCGCGCGCCGCAATCTCGAACAGTATCTCGCCAAAAAAGCCCAGGACATGCTCGAAAAAGTCCTCGGCCCCGGCCAGGCCATCGTGCGCGTCTCGGCGGAAATCAATTACAACACCGTCACGGAGACGCAGGAGAAATTCGATCCGGACGGCCAGGTGATCCGCAGTCAGACCAAAAACGATGAAAACACGGATTCGACGACCGCCAACCCGTCAGGCCCGGTCGGCATTTCCGCGAACACCGCGACTGAGAGCAACAACACCCAGACCGCTTCCTCGCCGGTATCCAATACCAAAAATCACAAGACCACTTCGAACATCGAATATGAAATCGGCAAAACCACGAGCAACACCTTGCTCGCGGCGGGCGGCATCAAACGCCTTTCCGTTTCCGTCACCGTGGCCGAGCACATGGAAGGCACGGGCACGGACCGCAAAGTGGTTCCGCGCACCGCCGACGAATTGGACAAGCTCCGCCGCCTCGTGAGCAACGCCGTCGGCGTTGAAACCGGCGCCGACAACACCCGCGGCGACACCGTCGCGCTCGAAGAAATGCCGTTCAATGACACGTTCGCAACCGAGATGACCAAGGAAATGGATCAGCAGCAGAAGCATGACATGATCTGGAACATCGCCCGCACGGCCACCTATCCTTTGCTCGGCATCATCGCGCTCGTCGTTCTCCTGCGCATCTTCAAGCGCACGCCCGTGCAGGATATTCCCATCGGCGTTCCCGTCGGCCGCCTGATGGCGCAATCGAACGGAAATGGAAATGGCAATGGCCACCGCCATCTCGACCTCGATCCAGGCGTCGTGACAGTCGAAGTGCTCAACCGTCTCATCAAAGAGAATCCCACGAATATGACCCAGGCGATTCGTGATTGGATGAACAAAGGCCGCACTCCGGAGAATTGATTTTATGCCTTCCGCCGAAACCACGGACGCCATCGAAACCGGCGCACTGAATAAAACCCAGAAGCTCGCCGCCCTGCTGGTGATGCTCGGGCCCGAAAGCGCCAGCCAGATTTTGAAGCAATTTCAGCCGCGCGAAATCGAATCCATCTCGCGCGAGATGGCGCGATTCAATCTCATCACCCGCGAACAGCAGCAGGATATTCTCGCGGATTTTTCCGAAGTCGCCGTCGCCGCCAGCACGTCCATTTGTGCCGGCGTGGACACCACGCGCGTCACACTGGAAAAAGCCATCGGCAGCTTCAAAGCCAGCGATGTCCTCGGCCGCGTCGCGCCAAGTCGCCCGCAGGTTGGCGCCATGCAGGAAATTGCGGAAATGGATCCGCGCCAGGTCGTGAATCTCATCCGCGATGAACAAATCCAAACCATCGCGTTCGTCGTCAGCTTCCTGTCTCCCGAAAAAGCCGGCCAGGTGCTCGGGTTGCTGCGCCTCGATCAACGCGACCAGGTCATCGAACGTCTCGCCATGCTCGCGCCGACGCCAGTGGAAGTGACCGAAAAAGTCGTGGCCGTTCTGAACGCCAAACTTGGCGTCAAACAAACCCGCGCCCTCACCCAGACCGGCGGCGTCACGCCCGCGGCGGACATTCTCAATGCCATGGACAAAAACGTGAGCCGCGAATTGCTCGCCAAAATCGAGCAGCGCAACCAGGAACTTTGCATGTCCATCCGCAAGAAGATGTTCACCTTCGAGGACCTCTTGCTCCTCAACGCGCAAGCCATCCAGCGCATCCTGCGCGAGACCGACATGCGCGACCTCACGCTCGCGCTCAAGAAGGCCAGCGATCCGCTCAAGAAACTCATTCTTTCCAACATGTCCCGCCGCGCCGCCGAAACCGTCACGGAGGAAATGTCCTTCCTCGGCCACGTCAAGTTGCGCGACGTGGAAGCCGCGCAGGTCCGCATCATCGATGCCGTGCGCAAGCTCGAAGCGGAAGGCGAAATCGATTTGGACGAAGCCCGGAGCAACGAATATGAAATGGTCTGAACCCATTCGCCTCAAAATCCCGCTCCGCGACGTGCGCGTCCAAAATCACGCGCCCACCCCGCCCGATCCCGCGCAAATCACCGCCGATCGCGAAAAGATCGCTTACGAACGCGGCCGTCTCGACGGTGAAAATGCCTTGCGCGAACAACTCATCGCCCAACGCAACGAAATGGCCGCTCTCGCCAACAGCGTCATCGAATCACTCAAAAAAGCCGTTCCCCAGGTCGTGCAGGAAACCGAAAACGCGCTCATTGAGCTCGCGCTCGAATCCGCGCGCAAATTGGTAGCCGGCATGCCCATCAATGCCAAAGCGCTCGAAGCCATCGTTCGCGAAGCTTTGGTCCAGGTGGAGGACACGGCTCAGATCACGATCCAACTCCATCCCAGCGACCTCGCCTTGCTGCAGAAACACCGCTCGCTCGTGCTCCAAACCCCCGGCGGTTCGGAGCCATTGCAATTTGCCGGCTCCGCTGAAGTCACCCAGGGAGGCTGCCTGGTCCGCACGCGCTTCGGCGTCATCGACGCCCGCCGCGAAACCAAACTCGACCAAATCCGCGAAGCCATCGCCGCATGAAAATTTCGAACGGCCAAACGCATTTTGGGGAGCGCGCCCGCAATAGTGGCACGGGCGTCTCGCCCGTGCGAACAGGGACTCACGGGCGAGACGCCCGTGTCACTATATGAAACCCGCTCATCCCTGCCCCACCAACCGCCTCAGCTCCGCCCTCGAGCGCGTCCGCACCGCGCGCGTCACGGAAACCTGCGGCCGCGTGGTGCAATTGATCGGCCTCGTGGTGGAATCCGAAGGCCCCACCGCCGCCGTCGGTGAAGTCTGCCGCATCAAATCCGCCCATAACGATGGCGACACGCTCGCTGAAGTCGTTGGCTTCCGGAATCATCATTTGCTCTTGATGCCGCTGGGCGAAATTCACGGCATCCATCCCGGCAGCGAAGTCATCGCCACCGGCACGCCATTGCGCGTGGGCGTCGGCGCCGCGCTCAAAGGCCGCGTCATCGACGGTCTCGGCAAGCCGCTCGATAATCTCGGCCCCATCGTCACCCAGCAAACCGTCGGCCTCAATCTCCGCCCGCCCCACCCGCTCAAACGCCAGCGCATCCGCGACACGTTTCAAACCGGCATCAAGGCGCTCGACACGTTCACGCCTTGCGGACGCGGCCAGCGCCTCGGCATTTTCGCCGGCAGCGGCGTCGGCAAATCCACCCTGCTCGGCATGATCGCCTCGCAAGCCGAAGCCGATGTCAACGTCATCGCGCTCATCGGCGAACGCGGTCGCGAAGTGCGCGAATTCCTGGAACGCGACCTCGACGAAGTCGGCCGCAACAAATCCGTCGTCGTCGTCGCCACTTCCAACGAACCCGCCTTGAACCGCGTCAAAGGCGCGTTTCTCGCGATGGCCATTGCGGAATATTTCCGCGACGCCGGCCAGAACGTTCTGTTGATGATGGATTCCGTCACGCGTTTCGCCATGGCCCAACGCGAAATCGGCCTCGCCGTCGGCGAACCGCCCAGTTCCCGCGGTTATACGCCCTCCGTTTTTTCGCTGCTGCCCCAGCTCCTCGAACGCGCCGGCACCGGCGAACAAGGCTCCATCACCGGCCTGTTCACCGTGCTCGTCGAAGCCGACGACATGAACGATCCCATTGCCGATTCCGTGCGTTCGATCCTCGATGGCCACGTCGTGCTCACGCGCGAACTCGCCACGCAAAATCATTATCCCGCCATTGATGTCCTGGGAAGCGTCAGCCGTTTGAATCGCGATCTGCTCAAGCCCGAGCAACTCGCATTGACCGCCGCGGCGCGCGAGCATCTCGCGATTTTTAAGAAGAATCAGGACCTCATCAACATTGGCGCTTATCCCGCCGGCAGCAATTCGGCCATCGATCAGGCCATCGCGTTGCATGAGCCGCTCAATCGTTTTCTGCGCCAGTCCGTCACGGAAGGCTTCAATGCCGCCCAAAGCTGGTCTCTCCTCACGCAGACCGTGACCGCCCCCACCCCGACCATCCCGAAAACCCAACCCGTCAAAAAATAACCACTCATGAAAGCCTTTCAATTCTCCCTGTCGGCCCTCGCCGTGCTGCGCGAACAGGAGGAGCAGGCCGCGCAGAAAAAATACGTCGAGACGCTCCGCTTTTGCGAAGACGCCGCCGCCCGCGTGCAAACCGCGAGCCATGAATTGATGACCTGCTGGCACGATCTCAACAGCAAGTTGTCCGCCGGCGTCTCCGCGGTCGAGTTTCTCCGCGCGCGCGCCTGGTGCAATGTTTTGGAATTGCGCCTCAAGGAACGCACCGCCGCGCTCGAACAAGCCCGCCTGAAAGTCGACGCCGTCTGGCAGGAAATGCTCATCGCCACGCGCGATCGCGAATCGCTCGACCGTTTTCACGAGAAAAAACGCCGCGCTTACGACCAGGAAGTTCAGCGCCAGGAACAAAAGGAATTGGACGAACTGGCCATCCAGCTCGCCACCACCCCCGGCCCGCTCCAATTCCAGCAGCCCCAACCCGGAATTTAAATTAAAATCCATATGGTCCGCTTTTTTCAATCCTCCTGGATGACGATGATCCTGGGCGCCGTGATTTACCTCGCCACGACCGTGGTGCTGTTGAATCCCGCAAAATTTCACGCCGTCCTCGCCTCCTCTCCTGCCGAGCAGCTCAGCATCATCAACGACAACGAGCCTTCCTGGAAATTTCGCAACCCGGAAATGGACCAGTGGATCGAGGAAATCAAGCGCGAGAAAGAATCCCTCGACTTGCGCGAACAACAATTGAAAGATTTGGAAACCCGCCTCAACGCCGAACGCCAGGAACTGACCGTCGTCACCCAGGCCGTCTCCCAAATGCAGGCGGACTTCGACAAAAACGTCGTTCGCCTGAACGCCCAGGACGTCGTCAATCTCAAGCGCCAGGCCAAGCTCATTTCCGCCATGTCGCCCGAAGGCGCGGCGGCGACCTTGAATGACATGAGCGACGATGATGTCGTCCGCATCCTGTTCACCATGAAGCCGGATGACGCCAGCCTCGCGCTGGACACGCTCAGTAAAATGGGCAAGGTCCAGGCCAAACGCGCGGCGGACATCATCGAGCGCATGCGCCGCACCCTGCCGCCCATCGCCACGCCCTCCAACAATGCAAACCCATAACGCCGCACCGCTACCCTCCCGCATCGATTCGTCCCGCAACGCCGATTCCTATTTCACTGCCCCAAAACCGCCGCCCGGTGACGAACCCTTCGGCGAGGTCATGAACCGCGCCCTCACCCAGGCGGACGATCGCCGCCGCCAGGCCGAGCGCGACGATTCTAGTCCGGAGAATTCGGTACAACCCGCGTTCATCACACGCGCCGATTCCGACGACGATAGCTCAGACGATGCTTCGGAAATCCGGGCGCGACAAAACAAGGGCCCCCGCACCGACGAAAAATCCGACGACAAGAAGGCGGCCAACTCGCCATTGATGGCCATCATGGGCCAACTGCCCGCACCCTCACTCGCGCCAACGGTTGCAAAGTCCGGCAAAGATTCTTGCGAAAGCGCCCCAGGCGCAGCGAATCCCGTTTCAGGTAGGGACGGCGCTCTTGCGCCATCCGCGCCGCGTTCAGCGGCGCAATCCGACGACGCCAACAAAACTCAGATTGCGACTTCGCATGATGCCAAAGCCGCCCAAGCCGACGCTGACGCCATTAAACCCAAAACCGCACCTTCCACCACCGCGCCCAGCGACGCTGCCAAACTAAAAGAAGACCTCGATTCGACCTCCGCCGAAACGTCGCCCAACGCGCCCGATGCCGCCAGTGCTTCAGCCACCCCCCAGCAGGCGCAAAGCGCCCAAGGAAAAGGCCCTGCGCCGATGGCCGCCTCGCCGCCCGCCCTCGATGGCATATCCGCTGCTAAACAGGACATGACGATGCAAAAAAACGAAAAAACGCTGAAAATTGCCGAGGCAGCAGAGCAAGATTTGCCGGGTAACGCCACCAAGGGGAGTGAAGAATTGCCCGGCGGGCAAAAACTGTCCGCCAAGGCGCCAGCCCACGGCAGCACGAACCTCGAATCGAATGCCACGGTCGATTCTGCGGCCGCCAATCGCCTGACTCCCATCGAATCCACCACCCAGACCGTCAGCACCGAAGCCGCTTCGTCCGCGAGCGCCATTGACAGCCGCGTTCTGGAGCGGACCCATGACATCGTCGCGTTGCACGCCATGCGCCTCGGCGAAACCGGCGCGCAATCGCTGCACGTGGTCGTGAAACCCGGCGCCAGCGTCCAGCTCTCGCTCGAATTGCGCAAGGGCGAAAACGGCATTGAAGTTCACGCCGCCCTGCACAAAGGCGATTTTGAACAGATGAACCAGCATTGGCCGGAATTGCAGCAGCGCCTCGAAGCGCGCGGCGTTCGCGTCGGCAACCTGACCACCTCCGAAAATTTCTCGAGCACGAGCGAGCATCACTTTCAACAATCCAAACAACCAACCACTCAGGACGAGCCGCTGTATGCCGGTGCGTTCGCGGAATTCGCGCTGGCCGGTTCCATGACGGACACCGCCGCCGCGCGCGCCGCCCGCGCCAGTGCTTATCGTGGCTGGGAAACCTGGGCCTGAAAATTATTTATGAACGTCTCCTCCGTCACCAACACCAATCCACAAAACACCACCGGCAACAACAACACCATTCCGGTGCCGACGCAAATGTTGTCGCAACAGGATTTCTTAAACCTGTTGGTGGCGCAAATGACCGCCCAGGACCCGCTCAATCCGACCAACAGCCAGGATTTGCTTTCGCAGATGGTCCAGTTCAGCACGCTCAACTCGAACACCACCATGCAGACGGATTTGTCGCAGTTGACAAACACGCAGCAATTTTCCATCGCGAATACCCTGTTGGGCAAACAGGTCACCGTGCTGTCGGACCCGACCAACAACACCACGATCCAGGGAATCGTCTCGGGCGTCGACACCAGCGGCAGCACGCCGCAAATCACCGTGAACGGCCAATCCTTCCCGCTCGCGCTGGTGCTTTCGGTCAGCAATCCGAGCTCCACTCAATGAAAACCACCACTCAAAACCACGATATGTTGTTCACCTCGAACTACGCCGGCGCTCCACAGAACGGCCCGCTTGGCGAAGTCCGCCAGCATCTGGCCCAGGCCATGATCGGCAAGACGGTGGATGTGCTCACCGGCCGCGCCGTCGCGCACGGAACCGTCAGCGGTGTCATGCTGCTCGCTGGCATTCCCAAACTGCTCGTGAATGGACGCGCTTACGATATGAACCAGGTCCTCACAGCCACACCGGCCTAAACCAACACTCAAAACGAAAAAATTATGATCGGCTCTCTTCAAACCGGCGTCAGCGGCCTCCAGCAATTCCAGGATGACCTCGAAGTCATCGGCAACAACATCGCCAACGTCAATACGACCGGCTACAAATCCGCGAACATGGAGTTTGCGGACACGTTCAGCCAGACGATCGGCGGCTCGGCCGAAGGGCCCATGCAGGTCGGTTCCGGCGTGATGTCGTCCACCATTTCTTCGGATTACTCCCAGGGGACCATCAATCCCACCGGCATCGCCACCAATCTCGCCATCAGCGGGGATGGTTTCTTCGTCGTGAAGGATTCCTCGAGCGGCGTCAGCTATGTCACGCGCGATGGCAATTTCTCCCTCAACAAAAGCACGGGCGACCTTATCAACGCCTCGGGGTACAACGTCCAGGGCTACGTCGGCGCCGGACCTTACACCTCCGGAAGCACCATCGGCAATTTGCAGATCAGCGCCGGTGCCGCCGCCACCGCTCTGAATGACACCACCACTCCCGCGCCGACCTTGACCGCCTGGTCCATTGACTCCGCCGGCCAGATCAACGCCACCTTGAGCGACGGCACCAGCGGGGTCATCGGCCAGGTTGTGTTGCAGAATTTTACCAATCCGCAGGCGCTCATTAAAGAAGGAGGCAATATGCTGCTTTCCACCGCCAATGCCGGCGCCATGGCCACTCCCGCCGCACCGAATACCGGCGGACTGGGTCTGATTCAATCCAGCGCGCTGGAAACCTCAAACGTGGACCTCGCCGGCCAGATGGCCGCCATGATCACCGCCCAACGCGCTTTTGAAGCCAACGCAAAAATCATCACCACCAGTGATGAAGTGTTGCAGGACCTTGTGAACCTCAAACGCTAATCGCCATGCCCGCACCCGCCAATCGCACCGAAAACGCTCCGGCCCCGGACGAAGCAACGTCCGCCGAGGAGACGGCCGCCGCCGCGCCCGCCGCGGCATCCGGCGGTTTCAAAGCCTGGCTGCCACTCATCGTTATGGCCGTGCTCATGCCCGCCGTGGCGTACGTGATGACGACGTTCGTGCTGGTGCCCCGGTTGCAAAAAGGCCTCGGCGTTGTCGCCGCCGCCGCCTCCCCTGCCGCGGAAACCGCCGCCGCCGCCAAACCGAAAAAGGAATCTTCCTCCGCGAAAAAGGAATCCGTTCCCATGAACAAGCTGCTCGTCAACGTGGCCGGCACCATGGGCGCGCGTTATTTGCTCGTCAGCCTCTCCGTCGTCGGTTCCTCGCCGGATTTCAAACAGCAAATCGAAGATCATGACGCGCAGTTGCGCGACATGGCCCAAAGCGCGTTGGCGACCAAAACGCTCGCCGACCTGGAAAAACCCGGCGCGCGCAACATGATCCGCAACGAGCTGCTTTCCGGTTTCAATAACATTTTGGGCGATGGCACCGTCGAGGAAATTTATTTCCCCGAGTTCGCCATCCAATAAGCACCGCCATGAATCCCACCAATCCTCCCACCCCGCCGGTCGGCGCTCCCGCTCCTGCGGAGGATGATATCGCGGTGCTGACCTTCACCGGCGCTCGCGAAAATCGCAAGCGCGCCGATATTCGCGCGCATGATTTTCGCCAATCCGGCTTTCTCACGCCGAGCGAATTGCGCCGCATCCGCCTGCGCCACGAGCAATTCATCCGCAGCCTGGCGGGGAGAATGTCCCTTTTCCTCCGGCTCGAATTCACGGTCCAAACCGCCAAGGTGCAAATCGTCGGTTACCAAAAGTTCATCGAGAGCCTGCCCAATCCCACGCACATCACTCTCTTCAAAACCGACCCGCTCAAAGGTGTCGGCTTGCTCGTGATTCCGTCGCGGCTCGGATTGACCATTGTGGATCGGCTCCTCGGCGGTCCCGGCCAGGCGCCCGACGCCAATCGTGAAATGAGCGAAATCGAAACCGCGCTGACCGACCAGGTCGCGACGTTGCTGCTCAGCGAATGGTGCAATCACTGGCCCGAGATGCGCGACTTGAAGCCTTCTTTGCTCGGCCACGAAAGCAACAGCCGTTTTCTCCAGACCGCTCCCGCGGACACCGCCATGCTCCTGATCACGATCAACAGCGGCTTCGGCGAACAATTGGAACCGATTCAGCTCCTGTTCCCCTACGCGACCGTCGAGCCCTTGATGCGGCTGCTCAATCCGCCCATGCCGGAAACGGACGCCGCCCCCGCGCGCGCCGGCAAGACCAAATGGAACGCCGAATTCAACGACATCAAAGTGCCCATTATCGCCGAGTGGCAGGGCATCAAGATGTCGACCGGCGATATCACGCGCCTCAAGAGCGGCGACGTCGTCATGCTCGACCCGCAATGCGCCGCGCAAGTCCATCTTCGTTTTAGTCATTTGCCGAAATTCATCGGCCGCCCCGGCACTTCCAGTGGAAAATGGGCAGTGCAACTCACGAGCCCGATTACGACCTGATTTTTCATGAACGCAACCGTTGAAAACCCGAACAACCTGAATCTCGTCCTCGACGTCCCGGTGAGCCTCACCATCGAATTGGGCGGCTGCCAGTTGCCCATGCGCGAAGTGCTGCAGCTCAACGTCGGCTCCGTCGTCCAGCTCGATAAGTCCGCCGATGCTCCCGTCGAATTGAGCATCAACGGCAAACTCATCGCTCGCGGCGAAGTGGTCGTCATCGAAGACCGTTTCGGCGTCAAAATCACCGAAATCGTCGGCAACATCCCCGCCGCCGCCTAAGGATTGCGATGCATGAAACCGGTACCATCTCGATCAAGGTAGGGCGCGTCGCTCCGCGCGCGCCGTTACTCATAATCGCCGCACTGTTCACCGCCTCCACCGCGTTCTGCGCCGAAGCCACCAATTCCGCCGCCGCCCCGCTCACCCTGCCGCCGCTGCCCGCCGCCGGCCCATCCGTGTTGCGCGTCCTGGGCGCCCTTGCGCTCGTGATCGGCATTTTTCTCGGTGGCGCCTGGCTTTACCGCAATTGGCAACGCCTCACCATTCAACGCGGCCGCGCGCCGAAATTGAACGTCATTGAAACCCGCCCGCTCGGTGGCAAACACGCCATCTACGTCATCGGCTACGAACAGGAACGTTTCCTCCTCGCCTCCTCGCCCAACGGCGTGAACCTCCTCACCCATCTCCCCGCGGCTGAGGCCATCGACGAAAAAGATAAGCCCGCCGAAATCACCGCCATCGCCACGCCCTCATTCGCGCAGGCCCTAACCAAGGTGCTCAAGGGGAAATGAAAAAATCGTTCCTCTCCATCCTGCGCCGCTGGCTCCCGATTCTCGTGGTTTTCGGATTCATTTTCCACGCCTCCGCCCAAACGAACATCACCACCGCCGGCTTCGGCCCGGTCCAAATCACCCTCGGCGGCCAGAGCGGCCCGCAGAACGTCGACACCAGCGTCAAGTTGCTCATCATTCTCACCCTGCTCACGCTCGCGCCGTCCATTCTCCTCCTGATGACCTGTTTCACGCGCGTGGCCATCGTGCTCTCATTCGTCCGCACCGCGCTGCAACTCCAGGGCACACCCGCCAATCAAATCATCATCGGACTTTCGCTGTTCATCACCTACTTCGTGATGGCGCCGGTCTGGGAAAACATCAATCGCGACGCCCTCCAGCCCTATCAGGCCCAACAAATCACCAGCCAGGTCGCCATGGACCGCGCCTCCGCCCATTTGCGCACGTTCATGCTGAAGCAAACGCGCCCCAAGGACGTGGAACTCTTCGTCGCGATGGCAAAATTGCAACCCACCTCGCCCGACACCCTGCCCTTGCGGGTGGTGATTCCCGCCTTCGTCATCAGCGAACTGCGCACCGCCTTTCAAATGGGCTTCCTGATTTTCGTGCCCTTCATCCTAATAGATCTCGTCGTCGCCACCGTGCTGATGAGCATGGGCATGATGATGATGCCGCCGACTACGTTTTCGATTCCCTTAAAACTGCTCCTGTTCGTGCTCGTCGACGGCTGGTCGCTCGTCGTCCAATCGCTCGTGCATAGCCTGGGGATGTGATGTCCGTTAAACCGTTAAATGAGTTAAATATGTTAAATCAATTAAATAAGTCGCAAACGTTTCAATCCATTTAACCAATCACCTATTTAACTCATTTAACCAACCCCCATGAACCCCGAATTCGCCATCGAACTTCTCAAAACCATGATTTACCAGGCGCTCGCGATCGCCGCGCCGATCCTCATCGTCGCGATGATTGTCGGCCTCCTCATCAGCTTGTTCCAGGCGGTGACCACGATTCACGAGCAAACGTTGGCGTTCGTCCCCAAAGCCCTCGCCGTCGTCGGCGTCCTCCTGCTCCTGCTCCCTTGGATCGTCCGCTCCCTCATCGAATTCACCACCGCCGTCATCGAAAAAATGCCCCAAATGGTCCAATGAACAAAAGGATTAATGGATAATTGGATTGATGGTGGCAAACACGCCGCCAAGACTCATTTATCCACCAATCCATTAATCCACTAATCCTTCCCGTGAACCTCGAGCTGGACTATTACAATTGGCTGCTGGTCTTCCTCCGGATCAGCTCCTTCCTGCTCGTCCTCCCCTTTTTCTCCGCCGTCAACTTCCCCGTCACCCTGCGTGTCGCCGTCGGCGCGCTCGCGGCCATGTTGCTCGCCCCCACCCTGCCGCCGTTTTCGCTGCACAACCTGCCCGTCTTCACGCTGTTCGGCATCATGATCCAGGAAGTCGTCATCGGCCTGCTGCTCGGCTTCATCGCGCGCATGGTGTTCTACGCCGTCGACCTCGCCGGAAACATCATCGCCACCGAAATGGGCCTGCAAATGGCCTCCATCTTCAACCCCATGGACCAGACCAGCACGCAAGTCCCGGCCACGATTCTCTTTTACCTCGCCGCCATCGTCATGCTCACGCTCGATTTGCATCACTGGATGCTGCTTGGCTTTCAACAAACCTACACCGTCCTGCCGATGGGCACCGCGCACCTGAGCGCCGCGCTCTTTGAAAACGTCGTCGGCCACACCAGCCGCATTTTCGTCGTCGCGCTGCAAATCTCCGCGCCCATAATGGCCGTTTCCTTTGTCGTTACCGTCGTGTTCGCCGTCCTGAGCCGTGCCGTGCCGCAGATGAACGTCTTCGCCGAAGCCTTCGCGTTCCGCATCGTCGGCGGACTGATTGTCTTCGGCTTCACCCTGCAACTCACCGCCGAGCACGTGGTGAATTATCTCAACCGCCTGCCCGACGATCTGCTCCGCATCGCGCAATTGCTGGGAGTGTAAATGAAGTTAAATAAGTTAAATCAGTTAAATGAGTTAATTACGTTAAAAACGCTCCCACGCATTCGTCCCATTCGTCCCATTCGTCCCATTTAACTCATTTAACAATTTAACGAACCCATGAGCGACACCGGCGGCGAAAAGAGCGAGCAACCGACAGCAAAAAAGCTCGATGAGGCCATAAAGAGAGGCCAAACCGCGCGGAGTGCTGAGGTGCAAACCGTCTTCGTCCTGCTCGGCGGCCTCGCCGCGCTCACCTTTACCGGCCGCGACACCTGGCAGCAATTTGTCAACACCACCGTCCTCACCTTCGGCCACCTGCACGACACCACCCTCACCTCCAGCGCCCTCCAGGGCTACGCCATAAATGGCACGCTCGTGTTCCTGCGCTGCGCCGGCCCCGTTGTACTCGCCACCGCGCTATGCGGCCTGCTCGCGGGCGCAATCCAAAACAAATTCCAAACCGCCTCCGAAGCCCTCACGCCCGATTGGAACCGCCTCAATCCCGTCGAAGGTTTCAAGCGCACGTTCTCCACGCGATCCCTGCCCACGACCGGCATGGCCATCGCCAAATTGCTCCTCATCATCGCGCTCACCTATTCGCAAGTAGTGAAAGTTCTCAACGACCCGATCTTCGCGTCGTCCGTGAGCGTGCCGCGCATCGGGCAATTCCTCGCGAGCGTGTGCCTGCAAATTTTCCTGCGCGTCAGCCTCTGCCTCATCGTCATCGCCGCCGCCGATTACGGCTATCAATGGTGGCGCACGAATAAAGACCTCATGATGACCAAGGAGGAAGTGAAAGAAGAAATGAAGAGCACCGAAGGCAACCCGCGCGTCAAAGCCGCCCGCCGCCGCCGCCGCGCCCAGAGCAAAGCCAAGATGCTCGCCGAAATCCCCAAAGCCGACGTCGTCGTTGTGAACCCCACCCACATTGCCGTCGCGCTTCGCTACGATCGCAAAACCATGCGCGCCCCGAAAATTGTCGCGAAAGGCATCCGTTTGAACGCCCAAAAAATCCGCGAAATCGCCGAGCAACACCAGGTTCCGATCCTCCAAAACGTCCCGTTAGCGCGCTCCCTCTTCAAACACGGCCGCATCGGCGGCGAAGTCCCCGCCCAATTCTACACCGCCGTCGCAGAAGTTTTGGCGTGGGTCTACCGCGTCAACCGCTACCGCTACTACACGCAGCAAGCGTAAGCGAAAATCCAAGGTCCAAAGCCCAAAGTCCAAAGTCCAAAGTCGGTGGAGCGAACGTCCCCGCGAGCCGCCACCAACGTGCTGTCGACATCCTGTCGGCAGACCTGAAATCCGGAGCGCGGAATTCATTCCGCGAGTCGATGGTGGGGCGAGACTCCGTCGAGCCCTAATCTCTTTATGTCGATAGCCCAAGCCTCTCCGCGACCAACTTGGAACTTGGAGCTTCCGATGGGTGTGATTCATAACGGTGGTCAATTTGGAGTTCCAATAAGGGAGCCAATCATTATTGGCGCGAGCGGTTCGGAGATTGAGCATGAGTTGCGCGTTGGGTTCCAACCACCACGAACCGGAAAGTTTCAGGCGTTTCTGAATGATTGTGGCAATGTGAGCTTTCGACTTC
>DATNEA010000030.1:0-32716 GCA_035606845.1 Candidatus Angelobacter sp.
GAAGTCGAAAGCTCACATTGCCACAATCATTCAGAAACGCCTGAAACTTTCCGGTTCGTGGTGGTTGGAACCCAACGCGCAACTCATGCTCAATCTCCGAACCGCTCGCGCCAATAATGATTGGCTCCCTTATTGGAACTCAAATTGACCACCGTTATGAATCACACCCTTTCCTCACGCGACAATTGACATGGCACCGCAAATTCGGTCCAATAATCAGGCGGACGGAGCTGTACAGGGAGATAAAAAACCCTTACGCAACGGGAACTTGTTTCGGTCGTTTAGCTGGAACTAATTTCCACGAGACGCCGTCTTAACACCTGAACATGTGGGGATTTGATAAAGACAAAGAGCCAGAGCGGTATTATTTATTTCCCGGCCAGGGCGGCCGGTCCGCCCGGCGCAAGCATCGACGGATTCTCTTGTGGGCCATTGCCTTTGGAATCGTCGCTTCCAGTATCTTTGCCGTCGTGATGTATTTGGTTGAACAGCGTTAGAGCGTTTGCAAATGCCCTAACGATGACCCCGCGCGCGCTTGCCCTGCGGCTTGATTGGTTTACACTTTCCGGTGGTCGCAAAGGACCGAGCGTTTTGAAATGCTCTAATCGCGACATGAAAAACATTGTCTTCCAGGCCCTGACCGATGCTGCACGGAGCGGCGAATCCGTCGCGCTGGGAATCATCATCGACGTTAAAGGTTCCAGCCCGCAAAAAGTTGGCGCGAAGGCTCTTTTTTATCGCGATGGCCGCATCAAGGGGACTCTCGGCGGCGGCTGTCTGGAGGCGGAAATTCAGCAGCGCGCCATCCAAACCTTGCGCACCGGCCAGCCTGAAGCCTTTGATTTGTTGCTCGACCACGACTTCGGCTGGGACGATGGTCTGATTTGCGGCGGAAAAGTTTTTGGCGTGATCCTGCCCAATGCGCAAGCCGCGGGCGAAAAATTCTGGTCCGACTTGGCCGCGCGCAAAGAAACACTGGCCTGGGCAATCAAAAGAGATTTCGAAATCGTCCGCTCCGAAACCGCTCTCACCTCATCCCTCTCGCCTCTCACCTCTATTTATCGCGAGACCGTCGCCCCTCCCTGCGCCCTCTGGATCGCCGGCGCCGGCCATATCGCGCAAGCCGTCGCGCCGCTGGCGTTGCAACTGGATTTCAACGTGACTGTCTTCGACGACCGCCCCGCGCTGGCGAATTACGAATTTTTCCCCGACGAAATCTCGCTGAAAGTCGGCGAATGGGAAACGCTCGCTACGCTGCCGCTGCCGGATGTGCCGAGTTTCGCGTTAATCGTGACGCGTGGCCATCGCCACGACGCGCTGGTGCTCAAAGACTGGATTCATAAACCGTTTTTGTTCCTCGGCATGATCGGCAGTTCACGCAAGGCGCGAACCATTTTCACCCATTTCACCGACGAAAAAATCGCCGCTCCCGAGCAACTCGCGCGAGTCGTTTGCCCCGTCGGGATCGACATCCTTTCGCGAAGCGTGCCCGAAATCGCCGTCAGCATCATGGCCCAATTCATCCAAAAACGCGCGGAATTAGTGGGCCAAAAGCAAGTGTCCACTGCCGCAAAAGTGGAATTGGTTTAACGAGCGGCCGGCATCTTGCTGGTCTGTCTGGCTTTTTCGACGCGGGCGGCTACAGATGGAGAACGTGGAGGCCCCCTTGCAGCAGAAACTTATTTCTTCTTCTTCGTTATCTTTCGCGCCGCCTCCCCCTTTTTCAATTTCGCCAATTCGCGCTTCAGCTTCGCGTTTTCGGCCTGCACCTTGCTCAATTCCCCCTTCGTTGCTTCGCGCGCGTTGTGGGCCTCGGCGAGGTCCTTGGCGTGGCGGCGCAATTCCAGTTGCGTCATCACGTGGCGCGCCAGCACGCGCAACGCCTGCTGTTGCTCGAGCCGCAGTTGACGCGGCTCCTTGTCAATCACGCATAACGACCCCAACGCGTGGCCGTCGGGAGTAATCAGCGGCGCGCCGGCATAAAAACGAATTTTCGGATCGGACACCACCAGCGGATTCGCCGCGAAACGAGCGTCCTTCGTCGCGTCCGGAACGATGAACAAATCATGCTGCTGGATCGCGTGCGCGCAAAAGGAAATGTCGCGGGAAGTTTCGGTGAGCGTCATCCCCACGCGCGATTTGAACCATTGGCGGTCTTCATCCACCAGCGAAATGAGCGCGATGGGCGCCTCGCAAATGCGCGCGGCCAATTCCGTCAAATCGTCAAAGACCTCTTCCGGAACGGTATCGAGGATTTCGTACTCCCACAAAACTTTTAGCCGCTTGGCCTCACCGCGCCCCACGGGTGCTGACATGGTTTTCACTTCGCGCGAGACTAACGATTCGTTTAGTTAATGCAACGTTCCTTTTCTCAAAAGGTGTGCTGTAAACAAAATCAACATGAACGCCTGTCCTTATCATGTAGGAGACGAGATGACGAGTCTCTGATTGGACGCGAATTTCACGAATTGTCAGAAATTGAATTCGTGTCAATTCGTGAAATTCGTGTCAAAAAATTGCGATTTGCCATGGCCTCGGTTTTTGCGTACCCTTCCCGCATGTTCGTTGGTTTCCACACTACGACGACGATTTAGCGTCCTTCCCCCGCAGGGAACGGACGCCAACGCCTCGCACTCATGGTTCGAGGCGTTTTTATTTACCGACAACAAACATTAACCACGGATGAACACAGATAAACACGGATTCAGAAAAGATTTCGAGGGGAATTGCGCGATTGCGCATGTTTTCGCCGTCCGAAAATTCGTGTCAATTCGTGAAATTCGCGTAAAGAGTTTTTATCCGTGTGAATCCGTGTCCATCCGTGGTTAAAAAAGATTTATGGCAGACGAACAAGAACAACCGAAGGAACGCAAAAGTCTCGACGACCGCGCCAAAATGACCGAACTGGAGCGCATCCGCCACTCCTGCGCCCATGTCATGGCCACCGCCATCCTCCGCCTCTGGCCGGAAGCGCAGTTCGCCGCCGGTCCGCCCGTGGAAAACGGATTCTATTACGACGTCGATCTGAAACACCGCATCTCGCCCGAGGACTTCGATAAAATCGAGGCCGAGATGAAAAAGGAAATCAAGGCGAACAACGTTTTTGAAAAAATCGTCGTCACCCGCGAGCAAGCCGTCGAGGATTCTGAGAGCGGCCGGCTCGGCGGCTTGACCGAGCGCCCCGGCAATCCCAGCAAGTTCAAGCTCGGCAACCTCGAAGCGATTCCCGAAGGCGAGCAGATCACTTATTACAAGAACGGCGATTTCATCGACCTCTGCGCCGGCCCGCACGTGATGCGCACCGGCAACATCGGCGCGTTCAAGCTCACCACCGTGGCCAGCGCGTATTACAAGGGCGACGAAAAAAACCCGCAGCTCCAGCGCATCTACGGCACCGCGTTCAAGAACAAGACCCAGCTCGAAGAGTATTTCAAAATGCTCGAAGAGGCCAAGCGCCGCGACCATCGAAAGATCGGCGCGGAAATGGGCCTGTTTGCCATCGACACCGAATTCGTCGGCCCCGGCATGCCGCTCTGGCTCCCCAAAGGCACCGTGCTGGTCGAGGAATTGGAAAAGCTGGCCAAGGAAACCGAATTCGCCGCCGGCTACGTCCGCGTCCGCACTCCGCATTTGGCGAAGGAGAAGATGTATAAGACCTCCGGCCATTTGCCGTATTACGCGGAGAGCATGTTTCCGCCGATGGAATTACGAGAAAATCCAAGTGCAGATCAACAAGCTCTATTAGGCCGTGACTTGGATAAAGCACAAATAACCGCATTCACGGAGAAACTTCGTGCTGTTCTTACCCCTGGAAGCAATAGCGATAGAGAATTGTTTGAAGCGATAGATAAGAACAGAGATGTTTTTTTCGAAGGGTCTTTGAAGGAGGACGCGGACTATTTGAAGGGCTTTCTGATCGCTGGCGCAGTTTACGATTCACTGCTCGCCAAAAATGTTGAACGCTACTACCTCAAAGCCATGAACTGCCCGCATCACCACCGCATTTTTGCGGCGGAGCCACGCAGTTATCGCGATCTGCCCCTGCGCCTCGCCGAATACGGCACCTGCTATCGTTACGAGCAATCCGGCGAACTCTTCGGCCTCATGCGCGTGCGCTCGCTCAACATGAACGACGCCCACATCTATTGCACCGAGGGCCAGTTCGCCGACGAGTTCAAAGCCGTCAACGACATGTATCTGAAATATTTCAAAATTTTCGGATTGGAAAAATATCAGATGCGCTTCAGCACCCACTCCAAGGAAGGTCTCGGCAAAAAATACGTCAACGAACCCGAACTCTGGCTCAAGACCGAAGACATGGTCCGCCGCGTCCTGCAGGACAGCGGCATCAACTTCGTGGAAGTCGCCAATGAAGCCGCGTTCTACGGCCCCAAAATCGACGTCCAGGTCTGGAGCGCCATCGGTCGCGAATTCACCATCGCCACCAATCAGGTCGACTTCGCCGTCCCCGCCCGTTTCGGCCTGCAATACAAAGACCGCGATAACACCCTCAAAATCCCGCTCTGCATCCATCGCGCGCCGCTCGGCACGCACGAGCGTTTCATCGGTTTCTTGATCGAGCATTACGCTGGCAACTTCCCGCTCTGGCTCGCGCCCGAACAGGTCCGCGTGCTGACCATCGGCGAAGAGGAACCGCTGGTGAAATACGCCCAGGCCATCGTGAACGAACTCCGCGCCAACATGGTCCGCGTGGACGCCGATTTTTCCTCGAACAAAATCAATGGCAAAATCCAGGATGCCGAAAAATCCAAAGTCCACACGATGCTCGTCATTGGCGGCCGCGACCTGGAAGCCGGCAACGTCAGCGTCCGCCTCCATGGCAAAGGAAATGTAGGCGCCAAGCCGAAATCCGAAGTCATCGCCGATATTTTGGCGGCGATAAGAGACCGGCGCGCGTAACGGAGCGCGGAGCTGCCGCCTCCCTCGTAGCGCAGCCTGCCCAGTCCTTGTAGCGCAGGCTGCCCAGCCTGCTGTGCCGCAGACTGCCCAGTCTGCGCGGTGCAATTTGCTGTCTGCTGCTATAATTTTGCCTTGCTCCATCCCGCCCACGCGCTGCCCCACTGCCATCCCTCCGGCGACTTGCACAATCCGCATTGACCGGATTCATCCGTATATACCGCCGAATCCTCGCTTTTTCCTCATCATCGCGAATCCAGTGATCAAACGATTCTGGCTGCCAGAATTCGCCCGTCCTGCCGAGCAGCAAATTTGCCCTCCTCGCCGTATACTGCTTCCGCCCTTTCAAAATATCGCTCAAAGTATGGTTCGGCATCGGCCACAAAATGAGATGAACGTGATTCGGCATCACCACCCAGTCATCCAACAGGTATTTCCGTTCGTGAAAGCAAAGCAACGCTGCCGAAACCATTTCCGCGATATCAGCCCGGCGCAGATGACATTGGCCCACTCCCCGATCCAGAAATCTTTCCACCTTCTCCGAAAATCACGCTCAATTTCTTTGGCCTGTTCCGCTGTCGCCTTCGCGCCAAGACGCCGCCGCTTTTCCTCGCGTTCGCGTTCGAATCGGATCAACACCTGTTTCGGCAAGGAATCGGCGAGTCTGAAGGTCACGAAATAAGACGCACCCTCGCGCTTGACATGCGGCAGATAGCCGCGCGAATGAATACCGGAACGAAGTGGGTTTGGCGTATCGTCGGGAACTCCCTCCGCCCGCAATTGAAACTTCACACGGTTGAGGCCGTGATTAAGCTCGTCGGGATTCACCGCGACTGCGTAACAGACGCTCGGAACCTTTTCAACATCTGTTTACAGTCTCATATCATTACCATCGCGCAGGCTCGGCAGCCTGCGATACAGCAGACAAGGCTGTCTGCGCTACAAACCGAGCGCCCACGCCGGCAAAATGCCAGATCAAAGAACGCGCTGTCGTACCGATCATGGCGACCACGCTGTTGGAATGTTCGGCAACACAAACGCCGGTGGCGCCAACTCGCCCCCGTAGCGCAGGCTGCCCAGTCTGCGCGGCGCAAATTAAATGTGCGCAGATTATCGGCATCTGAGCTAGTATACAACCCGTCACCACGACGTATTCCCATGAACATCCAAATCACCTACTACCTCGACGTCACCTCTTCCTGGTGTTACTGGGCCGAACCGGCTTGGGCCGAATTAAAACGCCGCTACGCCAGCGCGCCCGTCGAATTCAGTTGGAAAATCGCCCTGCTCGACGAAACCAGCATGTCGAAATCCCGCGCGCAGTGCGATTGGTTCTATCGCCGCAGCGGCACCATCACGCGCTCGCCGTTCATGCTTAATTCCGGATGGCTCGATCCGTATCAGCCGGAATTCCTCGCCGTCAATTGCGTTGCCGAAGCCGCCAAGGATTTCGGCGTCACCGACGATCGCGTCCGGCTCGCATTAATGGAAGCCGCCATGCGTGAAGGCAAGAAAGTCGCCGACTGGAACGTTTGCGCCGCGGTCGTCTCGAGAATCATTTACCCAAACGAAAACGCGCTGCTCACCAAAGCGCGTTCGCCGGAAATCGAAGAACGCGTCCGCGCGAGCACGAAGGAATTTCACGCCCTGCAAGTCACGCAACGCCCGACGTTTGTCCTCGACAGCAACATTGGCGACCGCGCCGTCTTCTCCGGCTGCTGGCGCGCCGAGCCCCTGATCGCAACCATCGATGCCATGCTCTCCGATGCCACCGCCTACGCCTCCTGGAAAGCCCACGTCGGTGATCCGCCCGCGAGCTAAACGGAGCGCGGAGCATCGCTCCGCGTGTCCCCGAGTTGTAGACTTGCGGAGCAATGCTCCGCGCTCCGTTTCGCCATCAAGATGCGTCCGGCCCAAAACCCGCCGACAAATTCCATTCGCGCGCGCGAGGCTCTTGGACTAACTTCGCTCCCATGAAACTCTCATTGGTCGGCGCTTTGGTCGTCAGTTTCATGTTCACCAGCCGCGCGGATGAAGGCATGTGGCTCTTCAATCAGCCGCCGCGCGCAATTTTGCAAGAACGTTATCAATTCGACCCTTCCGATGCCTGGCTTGAGCATCTGCAAAAATCGTCCGTGAGGATCGGCGCCTCCGCGAGCTTTGTGAGCGAAGACGGGCTGCTGATTTCCAATCATCACGTCGGCGCCAGCTCGCTGGAGAAACTCAGCACCAAGGAGAAAAATTATCTCCGCGATGGCTTTTACGCGCGCACGCCCGCGGAGGAATTGAAATGCATGGACCTGGAAATCGAAGTGCTTCAATCCATCGAAGATGTTTCGGCGCGCGTGAATGACGCGATTCCCAAAGACGCCGATGCGCAAACGGCTTTTGAGGCGCGCAGAAAAATCATCGCGCAAATCGAAAAAGAATCGATGGAGAAGACCGGGCTGCATTCGGAGGTGGTGACGTTGTGGCAGGGCGGCACGTATCATTTGTATCGCTACAAACGCTACACCGACGTGCGGATCGTCTTCGCCCCGGCACAGCAGATCGCGTTTTTCGGCGGCGACCCGGACAATTTCGAATTCCCGCGTCACGATTTCGACATCTGCCTCTTTCGCGCCTACGAGAACGGCAAGCCCGCGAAGACTAAGGATTTCTTGAAATTTTCGCCGACCGGCCCGCGCGATGGCGACCTGGTTTTTGTCTCCGGCCATCCGGGCGGCACCAGCCGATTGCTGACCATGGCTGAACTGGACAATTTGCGCGATCACGCGCTGCCGTATCGGCTTTCGGTGTTGAAACGCGAGGAAGTGCTGTTGGGCAGCTGGAGCAAGCGCGCCGAGGAAAATGCTCGGCGCGCCAAGGAATTTTTGTTCAGCGTGCAGAATTCCCGCAAGGCCTTTGATGGCCGCCTGGCTGGCCTGCTGGACCCAAATTTGATGAACACGAAAATAAAAGAAGAAGCGGATTTCAAAGCGCAACTGGCGAACAAGCCCGAATTTTCCGGCGCGCTCGCGGCCTATGACAAAATTGCAAATGCGACCAGAACGCTGGCCGCCCAGGCGGAGCGGTATTCGTTGTTTGAGCGCGGCGATGGTTTCAGCGGCGCCAGTTTTCGCATCGCGCGCACGCTGTTGCGCGCCGGCGAGGAGCGGCCCAAGCCGAACGGCGAGCGCTTGCCGGAGTTTTCGGACGCGAACAAAGCCTCGCTCGAACTGGAATTGTTCTCTCCGCAACCGATTTACACGGACTTGGAAATTCTCACGCTGTCCGATTCGCTCACGTTTTTCGCGACCCAATTGGGCGGCGGCGATCCGTTGGTGCAAAAAGTTCTTGCGGGAAAATCACCGCACGAGCGGGCGGTGGAGTTGATTACGAGCACGAAGGTGCGCGACGTGGCCTTTCGCAAAAAACTTTATGAAGGCGGCGCGAGCGCAGTCTCGGCGGCGAACGATCCGATGATTGAACTCGCGCGATTGATCGATCCCGAAGCGCGCGCCTTGCGAAAAGTGGCGGATGAACAAAATGAAATCAGGCAGGAGGCGCACGCCGAGATCTCTCGCGCCGCAAACGCGCTGCTTGGCACCGGCGGCTCGCGTTATCCGGACGCGACCGGCACGTTGCGGCTGTCGTTCGGCACGGTGAAAGGCTATGAGGAAGACGGGCAGCAGGTGCCGGCGTTCACCACCTTCGCCGGACTCTACGCGCGCGCGAGGGAAATGAGGGATCGGCCGCCGTTTGATTTGCCCGCGCGCTGGCAAGCCGGCCGCTCGCGCCTGAACCTCAACACGCCCTACAATTTCGTGAGCACGTGCGATATCATCGGCGGCAATTCCGGCAGTCCCGTGGTGAATCGCGCGGGTGAATTCGTCGGAATCATTTTCGACGGCAACCTGCAAAGTTTACCGTGGGATTATGCCTTTGATGACCGCCAAGGCCGCGCCATCGCCGTTGATTCCGCCGCGATTTTGGAGGGCCTCGACAAGATTTATCACGCCAAAGCGCTCGTGAAGGAGCTGATCGATGGTAAACGCGCGGAGTAACCGCGCCTGGGAGCGCCGGCGTCTCGCCGGCCGGGCGCGTTGAAAACTCGCCGCCCAGAGTGCGGCGCTCCCGGCGACTCGCGGAATGAATTCCGCGCGCCGGCGGACGATTCAGTTGCGAGAACAATCAAGTGTGCTATTTAGAAGCCATGATGTGTTTTAAATTTCGCGCAGCTTTGTTGGCCGCGTTGCTAATGGGAACGCTGGCCTATGCCGGCGATACGAAATCCAAGGTGGGGCAACTGGCGCAGGCTACGAGTGACACCGTACAGAAGACCAAGGATGGAATCAAAGACACCGCTTCCAAAACTGAAAAGGCCGTGAAAGACACGGCCAGCAAAGCGGCGGACGCAGGCCGGCGCGGCGTAGAAAAAGTCAGCGAGTTTGCCACGAATATCGCGGAAAAAGGTTCCTCGCTCGCGACCAACGTGGCCGCCAAAACAAGGGTGGACGCGCAAAAAGTGGAAAGCGCGACGACGAATCTCGTCAACGAAATCAAGCAAAAGGTGGATTAGCCGGACACCCCGATAATGTCTCCATACTGGTCCGCTTTCGCAGAGCTGATTCGGACGCCGTTCACGTACAAGGCGTTGATCTGGGGAATCGTGCCGCTTTACTTCGCGCTGCTGCTCAGCGAAATGACTTCCTCGAAGGCGAATTTTCGCACGGCCATCCAGACGGGCTTCAGCTTCGTGTGGGCCAGCGCGCAATGGCTGTATCCGTATTTCGTTTATCACGGCGCCAAAACGCGGATCGATCTGGGCGCGATGCTGCCGGTGAATTTATTCGTGACGTTCCTTGTGCTCGTGCTCGGAATCGTCGCGTTTATTAGCGGCGTGCGGCGCCGTTATCCGAAATACTGCTCATTCCTGGGATACACGCGGTTCGCGAATTATTTCATGATCACGATTTTTCCCATCCAGGCGCGCGTGCTGCAATGGGAATGGAGGTTCGTGGCGGCGATTGCGATTTTCGCGGTGCCGGTGTGGCTGGTGCTGCATTTCGGATTAATGCCGGTGCGGGCGGGAAAATAGTGGCACGGGCATCTTGCCCGTGCCACTAAGCAACCTACTTTTGTTTCGCCATCAGAATTTCCGTGCCGGCGAGCAAGACGGGGCCGCGGCCGTGCATGTCGTCGGGCGGGCGCTGGCGGTCGGCGTAGAATTTCAGGGTCTGGCCGATGTTGGTGCCGATGCAAGTTTGGTTGACGGCGCCATCAGCGGTCACGTTCTTGGAAATGCCGGCGAACGCTTTGCGGGCCATGGCCATGTAGGAGGGATCGATCCAGCCGCGGTTGACCGCGCGCGCGATGCCGTAGGCGAACATGGCGGTGCAGCTCGTTTCCTCCCACAATTCCGGATGATCGAGCACCTGCCGCCACATGCCGTCCGGCGCCTGCACGAGTTTGAGGCCGTCAATCTGCTTTTTCAAAATCGCGAGCAGCTTCGCGCGTTGAGGATGATCCTGCGGCAGTTCGGACAGCAATTCGACGAGCGAGACCGTCACCCACCCGTTGCCGCGGCCCCATTTGTACGGCGAATGTTTCTGTTCCTTTACGTTGTAACCGTGGAAGAACAGGCCGTCGGCATCCTGCTCCAATTCGGCCTGATGAATCATCTGGTTCGCGGCGTCATCGAGATATTTTTTGTCGCCGGTGTATTTGGCCCAGCGAATGATGACAGGGCAGCCCATGTAAAGGTCATCGGGCCAGACGGTCTCGCCATTCTTGCCGGGGCGGGCGAGCGTGCCGTCGGAAAGGCGATGCTGCTTGAGCGTCACCCAATCCACGATGCGCTCGGCCACGGCTTTTTCGGCGGGCGTGACCGATTCAGGATGGCGCAGCATGGTTTCGACGAGTTGATTTCCCATGGAGCCGCAACTATCGAGATTGCCCAACGTGATCAGGCCTTTGATTTTGCTTTTGCGCGCGAAGGCTTTGCCGTCGTTGCCGAATTGTTTTTCGAGGCCGGCGAGCCATTGGTAATAGCGGGCGCAAATTTCGTCGTGCTCCAATACAAACTTTTCCGCGTCGCGATTGCCGGTCACGTCAGTGGAGCGAAGGATGCCGTAGAGCGCCACCCCCCAGGGATAATTCCATGCGATGCCTTCCGGCGGTTTCGCGGCTCGGGCCTGATCGAGATTGGTGACGGCGGGATATTCGCCATCCGCCAGCGCGTGAAGATTGTGTTTCACGATGCGATCGATGACATCGCGTATTTCGGCATCGGTGATGGCTGACGGTGCCTGAGCGGCCCCGAGCAGCGAAGCGCCATTGGCGGGTTTGGTGGCATCCTGCGCGTGGAGCGCTGGCGCGCTCAGCACCAGCACGGCGGCCAGTGCCACGCACGATAAGGTTCTTTTTTGCATGTAGGGGTTGGGAATGAAATCTATTCGCTGGAAACGGTGACTTCAATGGGGGAACTGACGCCTTGAGCGAAGTCACTGACATATTTTTGCCACGCATCCTTGCTCGTGATTTTGCCGGCGCGATCCCAGGCGAAACCGGCCCACCAGGAGATCGTTTCGTCCGGTTCGGTTTTCACGACCAGCAGATTGTTTTTCTCGTCCTCGGCTTGGCCCTGAAGTTCTTTCGGATTCACGACGGCGGCAACGCCTTCCATGCCCAATTTTTTGGTTTCCATGGATTCCCAACTCGTCAGGGTGCCGGCTTTGGCATCGAAATCCTTTTCTTCACCGGCAACTTTCTTGAGGCCGACGGCGGCGGTGAGGGGACCGTTGCCGCCTTTGAATTTGGCGATATAATGATCCAACTGGCTGCCGGCATCGAGTGAGACGCGCAAGGTCTCGGTGATTTGCCGGCCCTTGAAATCGAACGCGGGGTAATCCAGCTCGAACAACACGCGGATAGGGCCGTTGGCGAGCACGCGCGAATTCATGAAGTTAATCGGCGGGACGAGCGTGTCGCCGGTCCACAGGCCGATGCCGCCGTCGCCGCGCGTGGGGCCGGCGGAGTAATTATCGCAACCTTCGCCATGATCGCGGTGGTAGTCGTCCACCATGTACCAGTCATTGATGACAAGACGCGGGGTGTCTTTGGACCAGATATCGATGGAGCTGCTGGTGAGCGGTTCGCCTTTCCAGGTGATGAGCGCGGTGCCGTAGGTGCGATGGGCGATACGGTCGTTTTCCCAGGCGAAATCGTCAAAGCGCTCGCGGACGAACCGGCCATAGGCTTTGAAATCCTCCTTCTTATAGCTCTGTTTGTTGCCGGTGGTGACGCTGAAAGTTTCAGTTTCGCCGGGGCCGAAATCGGCCTGGAAAATCACGGCGTCGGGCGTGTGCAATTCGTCGTAATCCGTGTCGACGGCCTGGCAGAGGACCTCTTCGCCGTTGCTATCTTTGACGTGGATCGTGTCGAGATTTTTGGCTCCCAGCGGCGCGAGTTCCTGGGCGGAAAGCTCGATGGTCTGGTTCGCGCGCGGAATTTGGAGTTTGTTGGTGGCTTTGACGATCAATCCGCCGGCGGCTGGGCACAAGGTTGGCACTGAGGCTACGAGCAATAGGGGAAGGAATTTTTTATTCATGAAAATGCAATTTTTTCGTTCCATAACGGACGGGCAGGCGCTGTGGGTGGTTACGAGCGTCGGCGGTAAGGTGGTAATTTCTTCCTCGTAAGGTGTCAAGTGTGGCGTCCAAAGTGGCGTCTCCAAAGTCCAAGGTCCAAAGTCCAGAGTCCGCAATGAGGCTGAATAGAAAGAAATGATTTTTTGGGGGGCGACTTGAGGCGACTGGGTTTGATTGAGTCGTTCTGGGTTTCGGCTTTCGGATTTCGAGTTTGATGGGTACACCCCCGAAGAGGTTGGATTTGGTTGGAAAAGCGGTTCGAGGGCCGGGCCGATCAGGAGATCGGCGCTCCGAGGGCGCAGGGAACGTGCCGCCGGAACTGCGGCGCTCCCAGGAGCACGCGCCAGTTCATCGAGCTCGAAACCCTAAACTCGAAACGCGAAACATTTTCATGAGGGTTTTTCGATTTAGTTTAGCAGGGCAGGAAAAGCATACGGTAAGTTTTTCGGAGGAAGCCGTTATAGCTTTGGAGTTTGCGATTCATTTTTTTGGGAAAACCCGCCGAAAATGGCAGCGCGGCTCAGAGAAGAGGCAGGGGAATGAGCGGCAGGGGAATGGATTTATTGATTCCTCTGCCGTTCATTCCTTTGCCTTAAATCGTGCTGCCGGACCGGTTCAGAAATCTTGCAAAAACCGAATGGTGGGTTTTCAATTCGTAATCACGCGGCTAAGCAATGGACTATGAATGTTTTCACGACCGAGCATCCCATATCCAACACTCCAAAGGTGCATCCCGTGGCCGCGTATTTTTGGCAAAGCGTTGTCGGCGCTCCGTTTTGCGGAATATGGCGGTGGTCCGCCGCTACATGGTTTACGGGATCGGGACGAGGCGGAAGAAGAGGATGTCGGTGCCGGGGTTGGCGGGCACTGTGATCTGATTGGTGTCGCCGCCGGGATAATCGACCCAATTGGTGCTGAGGCCGACGGTCAGGCTGTTACTCTGCATCTGGAGTTTGAAATGACCGAAGTTGGTGATCCACGAAAGTTGCAAGGTGTTGGTCTGACTCGCAGTGAAATCCAAGCTCGGTCCAATGGCGGTGATGCCGCCATCGAGAGCCAGGTGGTTGGCCCAGAGCACGCCGGCGCCGATGATGGACAGGCGGCCGCCGTTCTGCACGGGTTTGTTGAACAGAGTGAACGTGTCGCCGAACGCGAGCGGGGGACCGAGGTTTGAAACGCGGAGAATGCCGGTGCCGCTATTGGTCAGAATGCCGGTGACTATGACGAAGTCGTTCGAAGATGATTTGTCCAACTCCATGGCCAGGTTGCCGCCGATGATGAGATCGTTGGAAACGGTGAGCGTGCCGATGGAGCCGATGGCAGCGCCGGGCGCGAGCGTCCCACCCGCCGCAATCGTCACCGAGCCGGAAAACATTCCGCTGCCGCCGAGCATGCCGCTGTTGACGATAGCTGTGGGAGCCGGATTGGCGAAATAGAGCGGTTCCGCACGGTTGATCAGCAGTGCGCCGCCGTTGACGGTGATCGTGCCGAGGAGGCTGTCGGGAATATAATTGCCAGCCGCGCCCCCGAACCAATACACGCTTCCGGGTCCGCCTACCTGAATGGAAGTTGGAGAGAAAGCGTTGTTGTCTGGAATAAGGTCGCTGTTGACGATCCAATCGCCGGTCCCGTTGAAATCATCGGTATACCCGTTGCCGCCGCCGCTACCCAAAGCACGTTGGGATTGATCGTGGCGGGGTTGGTGGAGTTATTGACGAAATGATGAATGGCTCCAGCCGGGCGCGTAATGATTCGAACTCCGCTGGCACTGTTATCTCCCAAGGTGAAGGGGCCGGCGTTGCTGGCGATATTGATGCCGAACAGGCCCAGTCCGTGCGATTCCCCGTTGGTCGAGATGATTTGGACAGAATTGGTCTGGTTCGGGGTAAGGCTTAAAGTAATGCCCAGAGTGCCCAACCCAGTGTCCGGCAGGAAGCCACTGCCGTAGTTAATGAGCAAATTGCTTTTGGTGAGGCCGTTCCATTGCGCGGTGTCCTGCTTTAATCCGTCTGGCAGGCCAATGGGGATCCAATTATTGGAAACCGCAAGGCTGACGCCATCGCCGACGCCGCTCCAGGTGTAGGTGGTTTGGCTGCGGAGATTTGTCGCGCAGACGCTGGAAAGGATTGCGAACAGCGTGAGAATCCTTAGATTCGTTTTCATAGGCTGCGGGTTTTCACTCCTGTCCGGGGACGGCGGCACTATGAGCAAGCCTTGCTTTTTTTGCCATCCGACAAACGTCGTATTTTGGAGATGCGGCGTCGGCCTCAACGATGCGGGGGTGAGAGAGGAGCGCAGTCACAGCCCGTCGGAACGGCCGTTCGCCGCGATAGTGGCACGGGCGAGACGCCCGTGCCACCACATCGGTATGTCATGGTTCGTGACGAGTGGCCACCGGGTCGGTCAAATCACTTGAATGCTCATACCAAAATGGCATAGGCGGCGTGGCATGACTTTAATGGAGATTTTGTGCGTGATTGCCATCATGGGCATCCTGGCCGCCATGTATTTGGGCGTCGTTTCAAAGACGTTCGTGCACGTGAAGAAGACTTTGGGGTATTGATGCCGCGGCTGGAATGACGCGAGGTTCTTCTTCTGCAACGGGATGCTTTGATTCGATGGCTCCCTCGCGCCTCCCTCCAAGCGGCGGGCATTGGCACAGAATTGGCTTTCCGTCAGCTCAGAATTGGAGAAAACCCTATGAGCTTGACGAGTTGTCCAATGTGCCGGGCGCCGCTGCCGCCGGAAGTGGCCAGCAAAACGTGCGAACATTGCGGTGCGGACTTGTCCCGCTGGCTGCCGAAGCCGCCAAGGCCGACGCTGGATGTGGAAGCGAGCGTTGTTTCGACCGGTGCGCCCGCGGCGGAACTGGCTGAACCGAGCATCGAGCGAGGCGTTTTGGGCGCCGCGGTCGGGGCATTCGCTGGTACGGCGGTGATGTATGGATTCTATTTGGCCACGAGTTTCCGATTTCCCTTGCTGGGCGTCGGGACCGGAATCCTGACGGGGTTGCTGGCGAAGAAATTCAATCGGGGCGGTGACGAAAAACTCGGGATGATTGCAGCGGTGGTGGCGACGTTGTCGGTGGTGGGTTCGCTGTATTTGATTTACGGGAGTTCAATGACACAGACGGAGATTCTGGTATTGAACTGCATTTCGCTGGCGGTCAGCGCCCGCGTGGCGTACCGCCTGGCGGCGCGCTGAGAAGCCATTGGTCGGCGCCGCGAATTTTGTTGAATTGCGCAGGTCCGCGCGGAGCTGGGTTTAATTTCTCAGTCTTCGGCGAGATTCAAAGCAAAGTAGGCCAGTCCGAAGAAGATCATCACGAGGGCACAAACGGACGCGGCGACGCTGGAGGTGATGACTCCTCCAATGCCGAGAACGATTCCCGCGACGGTGACGGTGAAATGAAAAATATCTCTGGGCGTCCGAGTGGTTGATTCCACATTGTCTTCCAAAGGCCTGTCGTCATTCATAGTATTGCTCTGCTTTCTCGGGATACTCTACCAAGTTCACGTCGCCGGCGCAACTACCCGCGGAACGTGCTTCAGGTAAACGGCGTAAGCCACGGTAAAATAAATGACCACGCCGGTAACGTCGACCAGCGTGGCGACGAACGGCGCGGAGGACGCAGCGGGGTCGAGACCGACTCGGCGGAGGAGAAAAGGAAGCATGGAACCCGAGAGCGTGCCCCACAGGACCACGCCGATGAGGGAAATCAAAATCGTTATGCCGACGAGCCACCAATACGGTCCATACATGCCGCCGTGGGCGCGTTCAAAGGTAAAGTGCCAGGTGGTGATGCGGAGAAAACCGATGACGCCGAGCATGCCGCCGAGCAGGAAACCCGAGAGGATTTCGCGGCGCATCACGCGCCACCAATCGCGCAGCGTGACTTCGCCCAGCGCCATGGCGCGGATGATTAGCGTGGTGGCCTGCGAGCCGGAATTGCCGCCGCTCGACATGATGAGCGGCAGGAACAGGACCAGCACGACGGCTTTGGCGATTTCATCCTGGAAAAAGGTCATCGCGGTGGACGTGAGCATTTCGCTGAGGAACAAAATGACGAGCCACGGCGCGCGTTTGCGAACCATGCCGAACCAGTCGGTTTTGAGATAGGGCAGGTCCAGGGCTTCGACACCGCCGATTTTTTGAATGTCTTCGGTGGCGGCGCGTTCGGCGACATCCAGCACATCGTCCACGGTGACGACGCCGACCAGCACTTCTTTGGAATCGACGACCGGAAGAATCGTGGTGTCGTATTTTTTAAAGGTGGCCACGGCGGTTTCCTGGTCATCGGTGGCGCGCAGGAAAATCATCTGGTTTTCCAACAGTTCGAGCACGGAGGTTTGGAGTGGAACGACGACGAGGTTGCGCAGGCGCACGTAATCGACCAGGCGGCCTTTGCTGTCGATGACGTAAAGCTGGCCGATGGAATCGCGCTTGTGCTCTTCCGCGCGCAGATGGGCCAGCACTTCGGCCACGGTCCAGTTCTGCTGGATGGCGACGTAGTGCGGCGTCATGCGCCGGCCGATGGAGCCTTTGGGGTAGCCGAGGAGGTCCGTGGCGATCTTGCGTTCTTCAGGCTGGAGCAGCGCGAGGAGTTTTTGCGTGGCGGCGGAGGGCAATTCCTGGAGCAACGCGGTGCGGTCATCCGGCGAGATGTCGTTCAGGATTTGCGCGACTTTTTCGGTGCCGAGCGCGTGGAGCATTTTTTCCTGGTCGTCCACGGGCAGGTATCCAAAGACTTCGGCGGCGGTATCGTTGGGCAGGATGCGCAGCAGCACGGCTTCGTCGTCGGGACTGAGATCGAAAAAAATTTCGGCAATGTCAGCAGGTGCAAAATCGCAAAGAATCGCGCGGAGCTGCGCGAAATCGCGTTTGGCGATGAGGTCCACCAGTTCAGGCTGCAACAGATTGCCTATCACGCTGTAATCAAACCGAAGTCTGAAGGCGCGCGCAAAGCAAAAGTTCTTGATTTGTGTGTGGATTTCGCGGCGGAGGAGCGCGGTCGGTCGGTGACCAGCCGCAGCACGGGCTTTCGAGGATTGTCGCGGCTTGAAATGGCGGTGACTGCTGCGGCTGATCCCGCTGCGCGGGACACAGTCGCGCTCCGGGCGCAGTTAATTCCGCTTGTCGTTACCTTTCGAACTCGCTAGAAAAACGGGATGAAATCCCGAATCTGTTTTGGCGTGGCGATGGTTGTGTTTGGTTTTCTCGCAATAAAATTCGTTCCCGCGGCGCAGGCTGAGCCATCGAAGGATGCGCTGGTCAAGCGCGGCGAGTATCTCGTGGAACGGGTATCGATGTGCGCGGATTGCCATACGCCGCGCAACGAGACCGGTCAATACGACATGACGAAGTGGTTGCAGGGCAATGTGCTCGATTTCAAACCGATGCATCCGATGCCGTTCATGGCGGTGGCGCCGCCGATTGCCGGGCTGCCGACGCTGCCGACGGATGCCTTGGCGATTCGATTTTTTGAAACCGGAACCAATGCGGCGGGAAAATTACCCATGCCGCCGATGCCACAATTTCGCTTCAATCACGATGACGCCACGGCGGTGGTGGCATATTTGAGGTCGCTCAAGAAATAGAAACGGATTGGTGGATTAATGGATTAGGGAATCGCGTCGGCATCCAGCTTTCTGTTTTTAGCCGCCTTTAGAAATTCCTTAAGATGGCCTTTTGATTTTCATGGGTTATTTTTTCGAATTATTGGAAAGGATTTTTATTTTTTCAGAATTCCTTGGTCATGAAAACGCTGTTCGGGTCTTCTCTGTAATCTGCGAAAGGGGCGCAGTAGGTGAAACCGAAACGGGAATAAAGTTGTCGCGCGGGCGCGAAATAATCCATCGAGCCGGTTTCCAAACTCAGCCGGCCATAGCTGCGCTGTTTGGCTTCGGCAAGGATGTGTTCCAGCATTCGGGAGGCGACGCCCTGGCGCAAATAGGCCGCCGTCGTGCGCATGGATTTAATTTCACCGTGATGTGAATCTAATTGCTTCAATGCGCCGCAACCGGCGAGTTCGGCGTTATTCCAGATGGTCCAAAACGTAATTTCCGGTTTTCGCAAGCCATCCAGGTTCAGCGCGTGGCGGCTTTCGGGAGGCGAAACTCGTTCCATGCAGCGGAGATGCTCGCGCAGCAGGTCAATGATTTGCGGGCCGGTCAGATCATCCACGCGGATTTGCATAATGGATTGATGGATTCGTGGATGATCGGTTACAGGACGGACGAAATCAATACACTTGCGGCTCCCATTTACAGCGGTTTACCAATGCCAGTTTCCACTTTTGATTCCAAAATAGATGCAGGGAATACTCAGAAGAATTCTGGCCAGAGTAATATATTTCTGGCGCGGCGTTAGTTTGGGGATGAATTCCACTCCGGGAATCCAGATCAGGCCGAGGAATAAAAGTGCCCACGCATCGGAATCTCCGTGCTGAAAACTGACGCCCGCTCCCACCGTCGCCATGACGAACGCCCCAAACCCCATGGCAATCTTCACAGCCATCCAGCCAACAATTGCCTGCTGGCGCTTGCTCGCGCGTAAAAACAGGATCGGAACGATCAGAAAAAACGCCGCGTCGAACAGGCTGCCGATGTTTTGCGGATTTGGATGGCGCAGCGCGGCCAATTTTACGGCGAGGCTCACGATTCCTACCGCGAGCAGGATGTACCCAAACGGAATGTGGCGCGCGATCGGGCCAAAGATTAGGTGTGTTTCGACCTGGCGAATCGTCAACGGGGTTTCGATGTGGGCTAGGTTTGCTTTTATTTTGTTCGTATGTTCGGTCATAAGCGCCGTTAAATTTGAAGCTTTTCGCGCCATTCTACCACGAGAGTCATGCGGAGTAGCAAGGTCTAATGTCTCCAGGAGGGATCTCGGGGCTATTGATTGCCGCTCTGGGCGTGACTGACTCCTATGGATACTTTTGGCCCATGGTGGATTCACCGGGGCCCACGATTTTTCCTTCGGGCACGGGTTCGATGACGTAGCCGTCGTGCGATAAATGGACCGGCTGTTCTTCCGTGGTCCAGGTGCGGGTGACGGCAAAATCGACGCGGGCGGTATCCGTGTAGGCGTCGCGCGTGGTTTCGGCGCCGGGTTCGGGTTTGCTCCAGGTGCGGAAGGTATAATACCAGTTTTCACCGCCGACGTCGTTTTTCTCGACGCGGGAGGGTTCGCCGAACTTGGCGCGAAGGGCGTCGCGGCTCATGCCCAGGCGGACGCGGCGATCCACGGATTCGGTTTGGCAGGCGGTGAGAGTGAGGGCGACCAGCAAAGTGGAGACAAAGAATTTCCAGTGGCGCATGATTCGTTGAGGTTTTGCCCGCGGAATTAATGGCTCGATTTTGGGAAATTGCAATGTTTAAGAAAACCCAGTTAGGCAGAGGAATGAACGGCAAAGGAATAAAAAATTCTGCATTCCTCTGCCGTTCATTCCTTTGCCGATTCTTCGCCGGTGCCGAGTTGGTGCTCGGCGTTCCGATAGAAAGACGGAAATAACCATTGGCTTTTGGCTTGGGATTGTGGTATATGCACCGTCCGCTTCGATTTGGGGCGGGTGGGGCCGTTCAGCGGTCCGACGAATTTTAACGACTTTAGAGATTATGTCACAGCATCGGAGTCTGCGCGCGGCTGCCACTTTGGGCGGCAAACGAAATGTGCTCAAGCGTTTTGAACGCACGGAGCTGCTCAAGAAACGCGGCCAGTGGAAGGACGGCGACCGCATCACCGGTTTGCGCAAAACCAAGCCGGAGGCGTAGTCCGTTAAATAGTTAAATGGGTTAAACAGGTTAAATTGTTAAATGCGATACGCCATTTAACCTTTCAACCATTTAACTGTTTTAACTCATTTAACTTCCTTGAGCATTCGTCTTCAAAAATTTCTCGCCGATGCCAGCATCGCTTCGCGGCGGGCCGGTGAACAAATCATTCTGGAAGGCCGCGTGGAGGTCAACGGGCACGTGGTCCGTCTGCTGGGCAGCAAGGTTGATCCGCTTCATGACAAAGTTTCCGTGGATGGCAAGCCCGTCCGCACGAGGCGCAAGCTCTATGTGGCGTTGAACAAACCGCGCGGCTGCGTGTGCTCGCGCAAGGATGAATTCGATCGTCCGACGATTTACGAATTGCTGCCGAAGGAGTGGGACAACCTGTATTCCGTGGGGCGTTTGGATTACGACACAGAAGGGTTGATTTTCCTGACCAATGATGGACAATTCGCCCTGCGCCTGACCCATCCGCGCTACGAAGTGAGCAAAAAATACCTCGCCACTGCCGAAGGCAGGGTGGAACAGGAAATGCTTAACCAGTTCGTGCGCGGTGTGTTTCACCAGGGCGAGAAGTTGCAGGCAAAACGGGTTCATCTGGTTTCAGCCACAAAATCCGTCAGCACCGTGGAACTCGAATTGACGGAAGGCAAAAACCGCGAGGTGCGGCGGCTGTTTGAATCGCAAGGCGCTTCGGTGAAACGGTTGCAGCGGGTGCAGATTGGAAAAATAAAGCTCGGGGAATTGAAACCCGGCAAATGGCGGACATTGACAGAAGCAGAGATAAATTCTCTACTTGGCAAGTAAGTTTATGAAAAAGAATCTTTGGATCATTTTAGCAGCGGCAATCACCACCGGCCTTTACGCGCAGGACGCGACCAATTCAGCGCCGGTGCTTCAGGCGCCGCCGCCCGAGCCGACATCCGCCCCGCCGCCAGTCACGGAATCGATGCCAGCCATGCCGGGGATGGAAGCGCCGACGAACGCTCCCACGACGACCCAACCCAAGAAGGCGAAGACCGTCAGGAGAAAGACGACCCGCCGAGCCACGGTTGCCCACCGCAGGTCCGCGGCGCCGGAATTGAGGACGGTGCCGCTGGTGCCCGGACCGGCAGTCGTTTCGGCCACGCATGTAAACGTTCGCAGTCGCGCGGGGCTCGCCGGTGAAGTGCTCACGCACGTGACGAATGGCGAGCCGGTGACGGTGATTGAGGAGGTGCATTTGAAAAAATCGGGCCCGGACGAGCCGTCCGCGTGGGCGAAGATTGCGTTGCCGGGCGATACGCATGTTTGGATCAAGTCCTCGTTGCTCGACACGAATAATGCGGTGTTGCCGAAGCGAGTGAATTTGCGCGCCGGTCCAGGAGAGAATTATGGCGTCCTGGGCACGGTTGAGCGCGGTGAATCGGTGCAGGTGATCGATACGAAGGGCGAATGGTCGCAAATCCAGGCGCCGACGAATGCCTATGCGTTCGTGGCCGCCCAGTATTTGAAGCAGGAAGAAGGCGGCGCAACGGTGGCTGCGGCGACGCCAACCCCTGAGACGACTCCGACCGCCACGACGACGATGCCGGAGATGCCGACGATGGCTCCGCCCGCAGGTGGAACGCCGGGCATGACAACTGACACAAATAACAACAACACGACCGCCACAACGGAAATGCCGGCGACACCGACGATGACTCCGGCCACGCCCGAGCCGCCGCCCGAACGCATTGTTGCGCATGAAGGACTCGTGCGCGGCACGTTCAGCATCCAGGCGCCGACCCATTTTGAATTGATCAGCCTGGATACGCATGAGCCGGTCGATTACCTCTATACCACTTCCACGAATCTTGACCTGAGCCAATACAAGGGCATGCACATCATTGTGACGGGCGAGGAAGCCATTGATCCGCGCTGGGGCAACACGCCGGTGATCACGATCCACAGAATTCAAGTGCTCGAATAGCCCCGATGAGCGTCGGGAACTTAATCGATGGCCGGGCCATCTCGGCGCAGCTGTTGGGTGAATTATCAGGCCGGGTGGGCGCGCTGAAAACACGCGGCGTGCAACCCGGCCTGGCTTTTGTTCGCGTGGGAGAAGATCCCGCCTCCAAGGTATATGTCGGCCGCAAGGAGAAGGCGTGCGCCGAGCTCGGCATGTTTTCCGAAACGCATGTGTTGCCGGAAAAAACGCCCGAAAGCGAACTGCTGGCGCTGATTGCGAAGTTGAACGCCGATGCGCGCGTGCACGGCATTTTGGTTCAGGCGCCCTTGCCGAAGCAGATCCGCGAGGCCATCGTTTATTCAACGGTTTCGCCGCAAAAGGACGTGGATGGTTTTCATCCGGTCAACGTGGGAAAACTGATGCTGGGCGATCCAAGCGGTTTTCATCCGTGCACGCCGGCGGGCATCCGCGAATTGCTGGTGCGTTCGGGCACGAAAATTGAAGGCGCGGAAGTGGTCGTGCTGGGGCGCGGCAACATCGTGGGCAAGCCCATGGCGGCGATGCTGTGCCAGAAGGATAAGCACGCGAATGCGACGGTGACGATTTGCCATTCGGGCACGCGCGATATCCAGGGGCATTGCCGGCGCGCGGATATTTTGATTGCGGCGATTGGCCAGGCGGAGTTTGTGAAGGCCGGCATGGTGAAGCCGGGCGCGGTGGTGATTGATGTGGGCGTGAATCGCGTGGAGGGCAAGCTGGTCGGCGACGTCGATTTCAAGAACGTGCAGCCGATCGCGGGAAAAATCACGCCGAACCCCGGCGGCGTGGGGCCGATGACGATTGCGATGCTGATGGCCAACACGGTGCGGGCGGCGGAGAATGCTGGTTAAATCAGTTAAATGGTGAAATAGTTAAATGAGTTAAATTGGTGAAGCGTCCGGCTCGTTCAACTCACGGAGTCAATTTAACTTTTTGGCCATTTAACTGATTTAACGAATCACCCACTTAATCAATTTAACTTTTTAACAAACCAATGACACCGACACGAATTTTGCCTGATTTACAATGTTCACTGCTGTGCGAGGAAATTCGCCAGGAAGTGACGGGGAGTTTTTTCCTGATTGGCGTGATCAATTATATCCGCGTGCCGCAATTGCCGGTGGTCGCGTTCAAGCTGAGCGTGTTCAATCGCTGGACGGCGGGGATCGGGCAGTTCACCGAGAGCGTGCGGTTGATGGCGCCGGACCAGGTGACGGTGCTGCGCAAGGGCGAGGTGAAATTTGCGTTGCAGGACGCGAACCTGCACGCGACGAATGTCACGGTTTTTGGCCAGGTGGAATTTAAGATCGCAGGGACGTATTACGTGGAGGTGCTGGTGGACGACGTGATGAAATTGCGTTACCCGGTGCCGGTGATGGTCGTGCCGCAAAACCAAAATCCGCAGGCGCCCGCGCCGGAAGCGCCGGCGGAGTAGATCCGTGTCAACGATTTCGCGGCTTGGATAATTTTTATGGCAGGTAGAGCGCGTCGCTCCGCGCGCGCCGTGCGTTGAGAATAACGATGGTCGAGAACCCGCAAGCAGCGCGCACGGAGTGAGGCACCCTGCCAACTCGGATGAAGGCGGCGCTTTTCCTCATCATACACGCGGCTTGCTTTGGAAACTCATTTCCGGAATTTCGAGTCCTTTCAGCTTCAATAAATGATCCACCAGGTCGAAAAGCGGCCTTTACGCGAATTCCGCTAATTTGCGCGCATTCGTGTCATTCGCGTAAAGCCTCTATTTGGCTGCGACAAATTGAATCGATCTGCTATGATGGCGAGCGTGAGAATTCCTTGTTCGTAATATGACGGATCCGGCGGAGCCAACAGTGATTGCCTGGCAGCCGTTGACGCCGCGCGGCGTGCTGGCCTTCGCGGGCGCGCCGTGGATGTGTCTGTTTGTGGTGCAATTTGTTTTCGCGTTCGTCGCGGCGGTGGCGTTGGTGTGGTTTTTGCGGTCGGCCTGGTTTCCGACGGTGCGGCAGGCAATCAGCCAACTTCCCGATCAAGGGGAGATGCAGTCGGGAAAACTGAATTGGACGGGCGGCTCGCCGATGTTGCTGGCGGAGGGGCATTTTCTCGCCTTCGTGGTGGACACGAATCATTCGGGCACGCTGCGTTCGCCGGCGCAAATCCAGGTTGAGTTTGGCCGCAACGATATTTACTTCTATTCGCTGGCGGGATATCGCGAGTGGCCGTATCCGCCGGACTGGAATTTCGGGTTTAATCACACGGATGCGCAGGCGTGGTGGGGCGCGTGGGCGCCGCCGATCCAGTGGCTCGCCTTTGGCGGAATGCTGGCGTGGTGCCTGGCTGGCTGGACGGGGCTGGCGACGATTTATTTTTTTCCCGTGTGGCTCGCGGCCTTGTTTGCGAATCGCGATTTGAAACTGGGCCAATGCTGGAAATTGGCCGGCGCGGCGTTGATGCCGGGGGCAGTACTGATGATTCTGACGATTTTTTCGTACGGGTTTGGACTGCTCGATTTGGTGCAACTGTCCGTGATCACCGGGCTGCATATTATATTAGGGTGGGTTTATTTGGTTTGGTGCGTGCGGATTTCGCCGAAAGTGGCCGCTGCCGCGGCGCCATCGGAAAATCCCTTTGTAAGCAGAAGGGCGCAGTCAAAAAATCCTTTCGCGAGCAAGGCGCCGAAAGAAGCTCCAAGCGTCCAACATCCAAGCTCCAGAGAAGCACCCGCATCCAAGCTCCAAAATCCGCCCGCGCGCTAATCGGATCTTGGTGCTTGGATTTTCTCTGGAGTGTGGACGCTTGGGATTTGGAGCTTTTCGAAGCCGCTTGTCACGCCTCGGTCGTCAGTTTAGTTTCGCTGCAATGAAGTTTTCGGTTTGGCTCTTTCGATTCGCGCTCCTGACTATGTTGTGCGCGGGTTTTTGCGGCTGCGCGCCGCCGGGCCAAAGCCAGATGGACGACGAGAAGGAGCCGCATTTCATCGAGGGCAAACGCGCGGTGAACAGCATGGATTACACCGGCGCGATTGAGGAATTTGAAAAGGCGGTGGAAGCCAATCCGCGGAACGCTTCGGCGCATTTCGAGCTGGGCTGGTTATACGAGGAAAAGGAGCCGGATCCCGCGGCGGCGATTTATCATTACCAACAGTTTCTCAAGTTGCGCCCCAATGCGGACACGGCGGAGGCCGTCAAGCAGCGGATCATGAATTGCAAGGAAGACCTCGCCAAGGCGGTGCTGCCGTTGCCGTCGGCGCCCGGGGTGCAGCATGACATGGAGCAATTGATCCAGGAAAATAAGCAATTAAAGGAGGAAGTGGCGAAGTGGCAGGCTTGGTACAATTTCCAGCAGACGAATCGCGCGCCGGCGCAAACTTCCCAGGGGTCGACGCAACCAACACAGACTGCGCAAGTGGCGCAAACAGTTCAATCGGCGCAAACGCAGCAGGTCTCCCACCCCCAGCAGGCCAATCATCCCGTTGCGGCCGTTCCGAATCCGCAACCGCGAGCGCCGTCGCGAACCGGAGGCAGAACCTATATTGTACAGCCGAGGGAAACGCTGGCGTCCATTTCGAGGAAATTCAATGTGAAGCTGGAGGCGTTGACGGCGGCCAATCCCGGAATTGATCCCCGGAGGTTGCGCGCCGGGCAGGCGGTCAATATTCCTTAGAGCCTACTGAAAACACGGCGGCGGATGGCGTTTGTGCCGGGCTTTCCGTTTTTGTACGATACGCTGGCGCGGTGGAATTCTTTCGGTTTATCGGGCAATTGCTCGGCATGGAGGAAGGGCCGATTGTGGCGAACGGGAGGGCGCGGAGCGGTTCAGCATCGAGCCGATTGCGAGTAAAATGATCGAAGGGCTCCCGCACGGACGAAATAGCGAATGGCGATTGTATCGGCGCTGTTGCATGAGCCGGAGATTTTTATTATTGATCAGGCGGATGGTGGCGCTGGACGCGCAGCCAGCGAGGACGGTAAAGGATATCTTGAAAGAGCGTTTGCGTTGAGGTATTACAGTAGTGCTTTCGACGCACCAGCTTAACGTGGCTGAAGAAAATGGCGGATCGAATTGGGATTATTTACCGGGTGGTTGGTGGGGCGGGTGAGCACGAGGAATTACGACGGCAAAGCGACGTGCGCGCGCTGGAAGAGGCTTTTTTGGCGCTGACGCCCGAGGGTTCGGAAGCGAAGCCGAATTTTTGGAAAATTTTTTGAACACGGCCGGAATGGCATCGGTCTATCTGTAACGCGCAAAAAAATTTTGCGCTAATGATCCATCAGAAGGTGCCATCAAATGGCGGTCGGATAGGGAAGCAAGGGAATGGGGTGTTTGCCCCGTGGAAGGAGTAAAACGGCATCCGCAATAATGCGGTTCGGAAAAACGAAGAAAAGTTTGACAGTGGAAGCAGGATTTAGGTAAAAATTTGAAGTTGTTACTGTTGCACTGCTTCATGGGTGGTTGAGCAATCTTGAAAAACTATGAATAGAATCATCGCCTCTGTCGGTCTGGTCGCGCTTGGCGCGGCAAATGTTCACGCGCAAATGCCGCAAACCACAACAATGCCAGGCGGGCCAATGGCCGGTCCTGCCGCGAAATGGTGGAATGTGTCGGCCACTGTGAGGGGTTTTTATGATGATAACCTCAACTCAGTCCGTCACCCCTCAGCCTCCGACCGCGCGTGGGGCGGTGAGATCACTCCGCAAGTAGGGATCAACATCGGAAACGACCAAACGACTTTTGAGGCGGATTACAAGTACGCGTTCCTGTACTACGACCATAAGCCACTCCAGCAGACGAAAAAATATGACCAGGACCACACGTTCAACATGCTGTTGAACCACGCATTTACTGAACGTTATAATTTGCGCGTGCGAGATGCATTCGTCATTGGCCAGGAACCGGACGCTCTGCGTTATGACGCCGCCATCCACACGCCGTACCGGGTGTCGGGCGGGAATATCGTGAATTCGGGCGGGATTGCATTTGACGCCAGCCTGACGCCTCAGTTCGGTGTCGAGGTGGGTTACAACAATGCGTTTTATGACTATTCCGACACATTTGCCCCCGGCAAGAATAGCGACACGGCGGGCGATATTTTCCCGAGCGTTTCCGGCGCCTTGGATCGCATTGAGCACACGCCGTACGTCTCTGGTTTGTGGCACCTCACGCCGCAAACGACCGCGAGCTTGAGCTATCAATATGGGCAGATTAACTACACCGCAAATGAACCCATTGCTGGAAATCCTGCCAGTACAGTTATCAAGAGCGACGTTCGCAATAATCGCTCGCATACCGGTTACCTGGGCTTGGATCATCAGTTCAATCCAAACTTTTATGGTTCCGCGGAAGCTGGCGCCAGCTATTACGATTATTACAATGCGGGCGACACCAGCTTTTACCCGTATGCGCGCCTTTCGTTGACTTACATTTATGCGGAGGAAAGCTCCGTGACGGCCGGGTTCCAGGAAGGCCGCGGCGCGACCGACGTGGTTGGCGGAAGTACTGCCGGGGTGACCAAAAAGGATTTGGTGCTCGACTCCGGGTATTCGACTGTATACGGCACCATCCGCCAGCGCATTATTCCGCATTTGTTCGCGAACGTGATCGGCACCGCGCAGCACGCCATCTTCAACGGTGGCGGCAGCACGGTGGACAATAAGGCGGAAGATTTCTATCAAGTTGGTCTGAATCTCGAATACCAATTCACCCCGCACTTTTCGACGCATGTGGGATATGATTTCAACCGGCTCGATTCGGACATTGGCCGCAGCTATACGCGCAACAAAGCTTATGTTGGCGCGACTGCCAGCTTTTAATTAATATAGTGTAGTGTGTATGTTTATTTCGGGGGCTGGGCATTCATGACAGCCCCCTCTTTTTTTGAACTAGCAGATTTATGGATCAGTTAAAAAATACGACCCAGGAGACGCGGTTGCACTTCCTGGATTACTGGCGGATTATCCGCATTCGCAAGACTGTCATTCTCGCGGTCTTTTTATTGGTGGTGATCACCGCGACGGTGGTCACGTTGATGTTGCCGGAAAGATATGCCAGCACGGCGAGCATCCAGGTCGACCAGGAACATCCCGACATCAGCGGCGTGGGTGAGATGCCGTACGCCAATGGTTATGATCCTTATTTCCTGCTGACGGAGTTCCAAACCATTCAGTCTCACGCCGTGTTGAGCCTGGTGTCCGACGCGATGCATTTGAAGGAAAAATGGGGCAAGAAATACAATAACGGCCAGCCCATGACCGAGGAAGAGGTGGAGGACCTGATCAAAAAGAACCTGGACCTCACCCAACTTCGCAATACGAAATTCATTCAAATCAAGGCTTTCAGCGACAACCCGCAGGAAGCGGCGGATTTGGCGAACCAGGTGGCCAAGAGCTACAAGGAATACCGTTCGGATGAATATGACGCTTTGAAAAATGGCGGCATCGAGAGCCTCGATCAGCAATTGAAGGAACAAGATGACAAAGTCAAGCAGGCGCAGGACAAGGTGGATGAACTCCGCACGAAACTGAAAATCAACGATGCCATGGCCAACGCTCCGAGTGCTGCCGCGCTCATGACGGCGGACCGCGTCCGGGAATTGGATGCCCGTCGCGTCACGGAGGAAGCCGACTATAACTCGCAGAAGACACTGTTGGAGACCCTCAAATCGCAGAAGCCCGAGGAACTGCGCCAGGCCTTGCCGACCGCGGTAAATGACACCCAGCTCAGTGATTTGTTGAGCGAACTGGATCTAGCCGACCAGGCGTTGATCCGGATGCAGATCGATTACACGCCGGACCATCCGAAGTACAAGAACGCCCAGAAGCTGGTGGATGACTTGAATCACAAGATTGATGCGCGTGTGGACGGCATTCTCGTCGGTCTCGAGGCAAAGGTTGCTGCCGCCAAATCAGCGCTGGACACCTTGACCAAAGACATTGCTGACGCCGAGCAGACGGACATTGATACGGCCTCGAAAGCGGCCCCGTATTTTGCCGCCAAGGAAGACCTTGAGCGCGAGCAGCGCCTGCGGGAAGTGCTGGCGTTGCGCGTGAAGCAGGAAGGCATCGATAAAGCTCTGCCGAAAGGGAGAATGGTGACCATCATGGATCCCGCCAACGTGGACAACAAAGCTGTCCAGCCCAACAAGCCGCTCAATATCATTTTGGGTGTCGTGTTCGGGCTCGTGGTTGGCGTCGGTCTGGCGTTCTTCATCGAATATTTGGACACGAGCGTGAAGACGATTGATGACGTGGAGCGCGCGTTGCAGGCGCAGGTTTTGGGCGTCATTCCGCAGAACATCGGCCTGATCATGAATGAGGGGGCCGAAAGTCCGCACGCGGAAGCGTATCGCGTTTTGCGCACGAACATCCTGTTCTCGCGCAAGGACGACAAATTGAACACGGTTGTGGTGGTCAGCGCGGGTGCCGGCGAAGGCAAATCGACGACGGCGTTCAACCTCGCGACCATTTTCGCCCAGAACGGCAGCCGCGTGCTGGTGGTGGACTCGGATTTGCGCCGCCCGACATTGCACAAGATGATCAACGTCGCGAACACGCTGGGGTTGACGAATTATCTGCTCAAGCAGAACACGCTGGATCAAGTAATCCAGACCACCAAGGTCCCGACGCTGCACCTGATGGCCAGCGGCAAATTGCCCAGCAGTTCCATCGGCATCTTGAGTTCGGCCCAGATGAAAGAGCTGATCAACGAGCTGAAGGGCCGCTACGATTTCGTTTTCTTCGACTCACCGCCGATCATGGGCGTGAGCGATGCCTCGATCCTGGCCAGCGAAGTCGATATGACCCTGCAGGTCATTCAATATCGCCGTTATCCGCAGCCGATGAACATCCGCGCCAAGCAGATGATTGAGAAGGTTGGCGGCAATCTGTTGGGCATCGTGCTGAACAACATCAACATGTCGCAGGACGAAAGCTATTATTACTACAGCGGCTACTATCACGATTACTATTATTCAAAGAGCGAGGATAGCGAGCCGGCGGGCGACAAGCGCGCTGCAAGCGCGAATCAAGGCGCCGAAACGGCTCCCCAATCAGAAAATATCAAACCAAAATACTAATTTGGTGTCAAAAGACCATGATCGAACAATTACGGAAGATGGCGGGCCTTTGGATGTTCGCCCTGGGAATCGTTTCTCTTGCAGTTCTAAGCGGATGCCAGACAGGAAGCAGGGCGCAATTGCCCCCGCCGGAATCGGGCAACGCGTTTCACGTCGGTGACCTGGTGACGGTTTCGGTCGTCCCAGTCAGCGCCAACGTGGATTCCATACCGGACCACACGGAACGCATTGGTGAGGATGGCACGATCACGCTCCTTTACGTCGGCCAGGTGACGGCGGTGGGCAAAACGCCCAGCCAGCTCCAAAAAGAGATTCACGATCTTTACGTGCCCAAGTATTACAAGGACTTGAACGTGACCGTGAAGGGCGAGGACAGGTTTTTCTACGTGGATGGCGAAGTGCAGCAGCGCGGCGCAAAGATCTACCCGGGTGACATGACCATAGTAAAGGCAATTTCGGTGGCCGGAGGGTTCACGGACTTCGCCAAGCGAACTAAGGTCAAGCTGATACGCGGGGGGCATACCGAGATCGTCAACGTGGACAAGGCCATAAATGATCCGAGTTTAGACGTGCCGGTTTTTCCGGGCGACAAGATCATCGTCCCCCGCAGGTTTTTTTAATGGTTCAATTTAGAATTCTCTCCGGAAAAAAGGCGGGCTCCTCATGGGATGCCCGCCGTTTTCCTGTACGGGTGGGCCGGTCCGCGAATGCGGACCTGCAACTGGAGGAGGCGGGCGTCTGGGAAGAACATCTGAAAATCAACCTCGACCCGAAAGAAGGTTTTCTCGTTGAAACGCAGCCCAATGCGGTCACAAGCATCAACGGCCACCCGGCTCAGAGCGCTGTATTGCGCAACGGAGACACGATTGATGTGGGCTCAGTCAAGTTGCAGTTCTGGCTGGGTGAGGCGCAGCAACGGGGGCAATTCGCCCGCGAGGCTTTCGTTTGGACGCTCATTACACTCGTTTGCTTTGCCCAAATCGGGCTGATTTACTGGTTGTTGCAGGAGTGATCGGCTCGCTTCCAAAAATTCATTTCCGAAAAGTGGGCGCTGCCTTGCGGGGCACCGCGCAAAACCGGCAGGTTTTGCACCACCTTTTCGGAAATGAATTTTGGCAATTTTTGTTAGTGCCGGAAATGGCGCGCGCCGGCGAAGGCCATGGCCACATTGCGCTCGTCCGCGGCCGCGATGACCTCGGCGTCGCGAACGGAGCCGCCGGGTTGAATGGCGGCAGTCGCGCCGGCTTCGGCGGCGGCGATGAGTCCGTCTGGAAACGGAAAAAAAGCGTCGCTGCAAACCACACTGCCCTTCAGCGACAGTTTCGCCTCGCCTGCCTTCCAAACGGCAATCCGGCTGGCGTCCACGCGGCTCATCTGGCCCGCGCCCACGCCCAGCGTGCGGTCAGCGCCGGCGTAAACGATGGCGTTGGATTTCACGTGCTTGGCCACGCGCCAGCCAAAGAGCATGGCGCGCAGTTCATCGGCGGTCGGCTGGCGGCGGGTGACGATTTTCAAATCGGCCTGTGAAGTTGCTTTCAAATCGCGTTCCTGCATCAGGAACGAATCCGCGCCCACGCTGCGCACGTCGAAGCGCGACGCTTCCGCGAGCGGCTTGAGGGTTTTGAGCAGGCGCAGATTTTTCTTTTTTTGCAGAATGCTCAGCGCCTCCGGCGAAAAATCGGGGGCCACGATGACTTCGCTGAAAATTTCCGCGATGGCCGCGGCGCATTCCGCATCGAGGACCTTGTTAGTCGCGATGATGCCGCCGAAGGGCGCCTGGTTGTCGGTGGCGAAGGCTTTGTCCCACGCTTCGCGCAGGCTCGCGCCCTGGCCGACGCCGCAGGGGTTGGTGTGTTTCAAGATGGCGAGCGTGGGCGCGTCCTGCTCGAACTCGCTGATGAGATTGGCGGCCGCCGTGAGATCGAGAATGTTGTTATAGGACAATTCCTTGCCGTGCAGTTGTGAGAAATATTTCTGAAAATCCCCGTAAAGCACGGCTTTTTGGTGCGGATTTTCGCCGTAACGCAACGTCTGGGCGAGCGGAGCGTTGATGGAGAGGCGATCCCAGGACGGCTCGCCGCCGAATTCCTTGTTGAGATGAGCGGCAATCGCGCCGTCATAGGCGGAGGTGCGCGCGAAAACTTTCGCGGCGAGTTTGCGGCGCAGCGCGAGCGTGGTCTGGCCAGTTTCGGAAATTTGTTTCGCGACTTCCGCGTAATCCGCAGGATCGACGATGACGGTCACGCTATCGTGATTTTTGGCCGCGCTGCGCAGCATGGACGGGCCGCCGATGTCGATGTTCTCGATGGCGTCGTGCAGAGCCACATTCGGTTTGGCGACGGTTTGTTCGAAGGGATACAAATTCACGACCACGAGA
>DATNEA010000062.1:0-115472 GCA_035606845.1 Candidatus Angelobacter sp.
GCGCCACGCCGGATGTGCAGCCGACCGTGATCCCGTTCGATGTGACCGGCAAGACGGTGGTGCTGGTGGATGATGTGTTGTTCAGCGGGCGGACGATTCGCGCGGCGATGGATTCATTGAATGATTTTGGACGGCCGAAACGCATTCAACTCGCGGTGCTGATTGATCGCGGGCATCGCGAGTTGCCGATCAAGGCGGATTTTGTCGGCAAAAATGTGCCGACAGCGCTGAATGAAAAAGTCGTCGTGCGAGATGACGAGGCGATTGTGGAAAGATGAGATGGTTAAATTGTTAAAAAAGTTAAATGGGTTAAATCGGAGAGCTGATGGGCGGAGTTGCGGTCCTTTAACGTATTTAACTTTTTTAACCGTTTAACCAATTTAACCATTTAACTAGTCACAATTAACGAACCCAATGCCCTGGACCCGCAAACATCTGGTCGATATTGAATCGCTGAGCGCGGAGGAAATCGTGACGGTGCTGGACACGGCTCGGGCGTTCAAGGCGGTGGGTGAGCGCGCGATCAAAAAAGTGCCGGCGCTGCGCGGCAAGACGGTGGTGAATTTGTTCGTGGAACCTTCCACGCGGACGCGCATCAGCTTCGAACTGGCGGAGCAACGGCTGTCGGCGGACGTGATCAATTTTTCGGCGGAGGGTTCGTCGTTCAAAAAAGGCGAGACGCTGAAGGATACGGCGCTGAATTTGCAGGCGTTGAACGCGGATTTCATTGTGATCCGCCATAGCGCGTCGGGCGCGCCGCATTTTCTGTCGCGCGTGCTGAGCGCGAGTGTCATCAATGCCGGCGACGGCGCGCATGAGCATCCCACGCAGGCGTTGCTCGACGCATTTACCATTCGCGAGCAGAAGGGAAAAATTGAGGGGCTGAACGTGACGATCCTGGGCGATATTCTTTACAGCCGCGTGGCGCGTTCCAATATCTGGGCGCTGACGAAGCTGGGCGCGAAGGTGACGCTGTGCGGGCCGTCCACATTGGTGCCGCGCGTGTTCGAGCAGATGGGCTGTCGGGTGACTTACAATGTGGAGGAAGCGATTCGGGAGGCGGACATTATTCATTTGTTGCGCATTCAGCACGAGCGCCAGCGCAAGACGATGTTCCCGAGTATCAATGAATACACGACGTTGTTCGGCTTGAACAAGGCGCGCCTGGCGAAAACGAAACCGGATGCGTTGATCATGCATCCGGGACCGATCAATCGCGGCGTCGAGATTGACAGTGACATTGCGGATGGGGACCGGTCGTTGATTCTGGACCAGGTGACGAACGGGCTGGCGGTGCGGATGGCGGTGTTGTTTTTGGTGAATGGCGGCGGGGAGATTGGTGGGAAGGCAGAATGCAGAATGCAGAATGAAGAAGTCCCAAGCCAGAGTGTTTGATTCGGAGCGTCGGTTTTAGAATCGGTGCGATGGGTGAGCGACATAACGCCATTTTTGAAACAGAAGGGAACGAGGAAAACAAAGATAAGATTTTTAGCCATGTCCCATCGTCCGGCGAAATGTTGGCGCACTCCAATTGAATCGCAGCCGGCTTGGGCCCTTTGTTCCTTCGTTCCCTATGGTTAACTTTTGACCGAGAAACCGCACCTATTTAACGTTTGCAAATTCGCTTCCAGGCAGTTCCAAAACACCAAACCCGTAACATGTAATCTGGAGTTTGGGCTTTGGACATTGGACCTTTTTCCACCGCCTTTCCCGCCTTGAACTTTGCGTGCCCAACTTTAGACTGTCCCTTTATGCACGGTTTTCATTACTGCGGAAAAAAATTGTATTGCGAAGACGTGGCCATTGATTCGCTGGCGAAAAAATTCGGCACGCCGCTTTACGTCTATTCACAGGCCACCCTGAGCGACCATTTTCAAAAGCTCGACCGCGCTCTCGCGCCGCTGGACCACCTGGTCTGCTTCGCGATGAAGTCCAATTCGAACCTCGCCGTCCTGCGCGTGCTCGCGAACCTCGGCAGCGGCTTCGATATCGTCAGCGGCGGCGAATTGCAACGCGTCATTGCCGCGGGCGGCGATCCGCGCAAATGCATCTTTGCCGGCGTGGGCAAAACCGAGGCCGAAATTGAATTCGCGCTCCGGCAAAACGTTTACTCCTTCAACGCCGAGAGCGAACCCGAGCTGGCGCGCATCAATCGCGTCGCCGCGCGCCTGAAAAAAGCCGCCCCCGTGGCCGTGCGCGTGAACCCGAATGTCGAGGCCCACACGCATTCCAAAATTACGACCGGCACCTACGAAAACAAATTCGGCATCGCCTTCGAGAAGGTGGAAGGTGTCTACGCGCGCGCGAGCAAATTGAAAAACCTGCGCCTGCGCGGGTTCCAGATGCACATCGGCTCGCAAATCACCGACGTTCATCCGTTCGACGAAGCCGTGCGCAAAGTATTGCCATTGGTGCAACGGCTGAAAGACAAACACGGCCTCGAATTTTTCAGCATCGGCGGCGGGCTGGGCATCGTTTACAAGCCCGCGCTCGCCAGCGGCCCGGCGCAATGGTGGAAATCCTCCGCCGCGGCCAAACACATTTTGACCCCGCAAAAATATGCCGATCGCCTCGTGCCCATCCTGAAGCCGCTCGGCCTGCGCATTCTGATCGAACCCGGACGCTTCATTTCCGGCAACGCGGGCATTCTCGTGACCCGCGTCGAATACGTGAAGCAAACGGGCCGCAAGAATTTCCTGATCGTGGACGCCGCCATGAACGACCTGATCCGCCCGGCATTTTACGAGGCGTATCACGAAATCGTTCCGCTCGCGCATCGCAACGGCGGCCTGATTAAATCGGACGTTGTCGGCCCGATTTGCGAATCCGGCGATTTCTTTGCCAAGGACCGTCCGCTGCCGAAGCTGGGCGAAGGCGATTATCTCGCTCTGCTGAGCGCGGGCGCGTATGGGTTCGTCATGGCATCCACTTACAACACGCGCTCACTCGCGGTCGAAGTGCTGGTAAATGGCAAAAAGGCCGCCGTGATCCGCGAACGCCAGCCGGTCGAGGAAATCTGGATGGGCGAAAAAATTGCGCCCTGGCTCGGCAAGTAGCGCCAGAGATCTGTGGCGCAGATTTGTAATCCGCGGTATAGCGAATTGCATTCGGCCTGGGCGTCATTATTCCAAGGCGCGTGCCATTTTCACGCCCTGCGGATTGCAAATCTGCGCTACATTTAGCGCCAGTTCCTCCTTGCTTGCCGGGGGGAGCGGCCATAGCCTCGCGTTGTTGGCCGTCGCGTTTTGCATGACCAAACCACAACAGGTTCTCTGGTTGCTCCTCGGCTTGATGGTCGCCGGCGGATGCGCCACGTCCTACGAGCAGCACGGCACTCGCTCCGGCCTCAAAGAAGCGCAGGTGAGCCGAAATGGTTTCACGGTCAGTTTCTCGGGAAACAGCCACACTTCGTTCGAAAGGGCGACGGATTTCTGCCTGATGCGGAGCGCGGAACTTACCCTCGAGCACGAATTCCGTTATTTCGTCGTGATGACCAACCGGACCACTTTCACGGCGGTCTCCGGCGAAATGCCTCTCTATTCGATCCCCGATCCCGGGCACAAACCTCGGGTTTCCGATGACTTGGTGTGCTTCCGCCAAAAACCTGAGATGCTGGGAAGCTATTATGACGCGACCAATGTGCTGGAGCCATTGCGCACAAAATATCACATCAAAAGAAAAGGCGTGACCCGCCACATCACGTTCAGGCCGGGTGAGGCCATTGTTGGAATACGATTTCAGACGCCGCAATATACCATCCATGATTTCGTCGCAGACTCAGACTGCCTGGCTGGCAGCTCCGGCCTGGAAATCGGCGACAAAGTGATTTCTTACAATGGCGCGCCGGTGAACAAGCCTGAACGCCTCGCTGATGAAATGGACAACTGGAGCATCGGCGACACGGTGGAAGTGAAAGTCGAGCGCAACGGTGAGGCATTGAGCCTGCCGGTCAAAACCATCGCCAACACTTGGGCCATCGGCTTCCAATTGTCTCCCGGCGCGCCGGAATTTGCCCCGACCGATCCCGACTCCGTGCGGTTTTTCACCGCCAAACCGCATTTTCAGTTCGTGCCGTTCGCGACCCGGTTCGATTGGGAAAATCCGTTTCCCACCATGGAGGAATTCGAGCGCTACGCTTCACTGGAAGCGGCCCGCATCGGCGCCGACGGCGTGCTCGTCCTCACCAATCGGGAACAAATCCAATTGCTTGACCCAAAGGCGGATAAGAATGCCGGGTTTGGCGCTTGGGCGATCAAAATTCCCGACGCCACGCCGGAATAGCCTCTTGGAACCGCACATTCCCTGCCGCCGCCAGCGAAATTTTCTTGGTAACCTTTCGCCAATTTTTCTTCTGTAAGGGATGGGAATGAACACTACTATTAGACCCATGCTGGCAGAGCCGAGCCTCGTCGGGTTGGCGATTGTCCTGGTCCTGGCAATCCTGGTGGTGCTGATAGCCATAGATTTGTTCCTGAAAGGCACAAGAAACGCGCGGCAGAACCGACTTTCGGCGAATCCAGCCCAACCAGGCAGCCGCACACGCGCGCTTTGGATTTTATCGGGGCTTCTCGTGGTGGGAATCGGCGGAGTGATTTTTCTGGCTGCGGCCATCCGGACTTCAGCAGGAGACGTCTTGAGCCCCACTAAATTTCTTCAAATCCTCAATTCAAACCAAATCGTCACGGCAACGGTCTTCTACAGTCCGCAATCGCCACTATATAAAGTTACAGGCACGTACAAAAAGCAAGATGCCTCCGGCGGGGAAACAGCGGCCCGGTTTACAATGCCCGAAATGGTAATGACCGAGAGAATGCTGGGACAACTGGAGTCGCTGCCTGAGACGAAAGTCGTCGAAAAAACTGGCTGGTGGGCGCCCATGATAGCCACGTTTCTCCCATTGATGCTGCTGTTGGTTTTGCTGGGCATTGCCATAGCGATCGTTTGGTTCATCATTCGCTCACTGTTCAGAACACGGTCCGCTCCAGTGCCGCCAGTTCAGCAAACCGCCCCAATTCAACCGTCACCGCGCAAATGTTCGAAATGCGGCGCGGATTTGAAATCGGACGTGCCGGAAGGACTCTGCCCCGCGTGCCTGTTGCAACATGGCATCGCCACGGAAGGTGGCGTTTCGCCGGGCGCGGCCTCGTTCACGCCACCGCCGCTCGCGGAATTGGCGAAGCTATTTCCGCAGTTGGAAATTCTCGAACCCATCGGCCAGGGCGGCATGGGCGCCGTTTACAAGGCGCGCCAACCGGCGCTGGACCGTTTTGTGGCTTTGAAAATTCTCGCGCCGCGCTCGGGTGGTGATTTGGATTTCGCCGGCCGTTTCAGCCGCGAAGCCCGCGCGCTGGCGAGATTGAGCCATCCCAATATCGTCGCGGTCTACGATTTCGGGCAAATTGCCAATGTCCCCTCCGGCGCAAATCCGTCGGCGCCCGACGCTCGCCCGTTGAGCTATTTCATCATGGAATATGTGGACGGCGCCAACCTGCGCCAGGTCGAGCGGGCTGGGAAACTCAACCCGCGCGAAGCCCTCGAGATCATTCCGCAAATCTGCGCCGCGCTGCAATTCGCGCACGACGAAGGCATTGTTCATCGCGACATCAAGCCGGAGAACGTTTTGCTGGATAAAAAAGGCCGCGTGAAAATCGCGGATTTCGGACTCGCAAAAATTTTGGGACAGGACGCCGATGTCCGGCTGACCGGCGCGCGAGACGTCATGGGCACGCCGCATTACATGGCGCCGGAACAAGTCGAAAAGCCACAGGAGGTGGATCACCGGGCGGATATCTATTCGCTCGGTGTCGTTTTCTATGAAATGCTCACGGGCGAACTGCCCTTGGGCAAATTCGATCCGCCCTCGCACAAAGTGCAGATCGATGTCCGGCTGGATGATGTCGTCCTGCGCTCGCTCGCGAACAATCCCGACCGCCGCTATCAGCAGGTGAGCGAGGTCAAAACGGACCTCGAGAGCATCGCGGAAAATCCCTCCGCTCGGCCGGCCCCCGCTGCTCCGTTCGCCTGGACCGGTGGCATCGATTATCGGTCGAAACAAACTCTCTTGGGGCTGCCGCTGGTGCACATCACCTCCGGCATGGACCCGCTCACCGGAAAAGCGCGCGTGGCCAAAGGGATCATTGCCATTGGTGGGAGGGCACATGGGGTCATAGCGATTGGAGGCGTGGCGGTAGGCGGGTTGGCCATCGGCGGCGCAGCCGTCGGCGTGATTGCCCTGGGCGGCGCGGCTTTGGGAATTTTTTCGTCTGGCGGACTGGCCATTGCGCTGCTGCTGGCGCTGGGTGGCGTCGCCATTGCGCCTCTTGCCCTGGGTGGCGGCGTGATTGGTTTTATGGCCTTCGGCGGCGGCGGCCTGGGCGCGCACGTGCTGGCGGGCAACATGCAGGATCCGGTGGCTCAACACTTTTTTGGCCGCTGGGTTCGCGCGCTCCTGGATCGCCTGCAACTGCTCAATGTTGTATTCGTCATTGTGGCGGTTGGCCTTGGCGTCGGCTTGCCACTGTGGATCCGCAAACGCATCCAGTCGCAGGATGCCTCCCGCATCCTGGAGCGCATTCTTGCCTGGCTCGCGTTGATGGACGCCGGCAAATTCGCCGCGAGTTGGGAAAATGCGGCTCCCTATTTTCGGCGTGTCGTCTCACGCGACGAATGGCTCAGTAAAAGCCAAAAAATTCGTCATCCACTCGGCGCCGTCCTCTCGCGACGCCTGCGCCGCGCCTTTTTTACCGCCGGTAGCGCCCGCTTTGAGGCAACATTCGACACGAATTTCGAGAGCAGGCATGACATGGCCGAAACCGTGACGTTCGCTCAACAATCGAACGGTGATTGGCAGGCCATCGGGTATTTTATCAAACCCAGACGTGGCGGCATTTTCCCCGGCCGGTTCTGGCCTGCCGCCGCAGCCGTATTGTTTCTGGGAGCATTGCTTTCGGCTATCATTATCATGCCAAAACGCGGCCGCTATCCCCGAAACTATGTAAACACAAGGCCCATCGATAACACTCATGTCGGCATTCAATCCGTCGCTGGCTATTCGAGAAGCACCACTGTTGAGGGTTTCGCGGATAAGACGTCGCGGCTGATTTTCGACATTGGCGGACAGGAAGTCTGGAGCAGCAGTTTTCCGGACAGAACTCCGTTTACCGCCAGGCTCGAACTGGTCGGACCCAGCGTTCGTTGCCGCATTGTGGATGGTCGCAATACCGTGCTGCTGGATACCAATGTGGACGGCCAACTGGGCCCGGCTGATTTCAGTCGTGGCAACCTTCGTTTCGTCGAGGGCCTCTTTCACCCCGAAATGGCAAATGGTGCGGACCGTGTGAGTTCGTTCACGCTAGGCTATTTCCAGCCGGAAAACGGCTCGGCGCTGCCCATCGAAATGAAGTTGTCCGAGGAAAATCCCCGTCCCATTGCTTCGATTGAAACCTGGGCGCCCGCGATGGCGCCCGGCGAAAAGCCGGACCTGGCAAAGATTCTCGCCGATGCGAAAGATCTGACGACGCGCGGACAATACGAGGAAGCATTGGGCCGCTATATTTGGTTCCACAACCACGAGCAGCAATACGGCGATTCCTATCAAGACGTGGTCCGAATCACCTCCGGAATTTCCGACTGGGTCGAATTGGGACGCCGTTATCCCAAGGCAAAGCAGGCGCTCCTTGAAATTCGGGATGACGCCCAGCGCAAAATTGCCGATGGTCAGGGCTACGCGGACTTGTTCAAGGACGTTCAAGCCATCAATGGCGAACTTCAGCAGCAGGATGACACCTATGCGTTGTACCAATCCATGCGCAAAACCGACCCGCAACTCGCCCGCGAATGTTATTTCTGGGCGGAAAATCTGCTGGTTTCCAAGGGCGAATATCAATGGTGCTTCGAGAACATGGGCGACCCGCAGTCCCGGTTCGCCAACACCAAAAGCAATTTCGAAATGGATATTCAGAGGGAGAAACAAATGGCGGACTTGCAGGAACGTTCGAGAAAACAAATGGAGGAATTGTCCCGGAAACGAGGCGGACCACCAATTCAATTGCCGCCAATCGATACCTCGCGAATCATTCTTCAATCCGCGACCAATCGATTTGTTGGCACCGTTGGAATGATCGTCGAGATTTTGATTGGCTCCGGCCATCCCGACGAAGCCACGCAACTGCGCGACCAGGCGCTGGCAGTCAGCGACGACCAGCGCTTGAAATCCGCGATCAATGACGCGCAGGAAAGAATCGAGCAGCGCACCAGTTCAGTATCCGCGATGGGGACCAGTGCCGCGGGCGGAACAACGCCCGAAATCACGGGCGTACCGCCCGTTGTCGTCCAAACATTCCCTGCATCCGGCGCGCGCGATGTTCCGCCCGGCGAAACTGAAATCCGCGTTCGTTTCAGCAAGCCAATGCAAGACGGCTCGTGGAGCTGGTCCACGGCCTGGGAAAAATCCGCGCCGGAATTCATTGGCGCGCCCCATTATCTCGCCGATGGCCGAACCTGCGCCGTTAAAGTGCGTCTTGAACCGGGTCACACGTATGCCTGGTTGCTCAATTCCGGCCAATTTAACAACTTCAAAGACCAGGCGGGCTGCCCGGCGATGCCGTATCTCTTGATTTTCCAGACCAAACCAAACTGAAATTCAAAACAAACTATGAAAACAAAAACATTGCTCGCCGCCACCCTCATCGGCGCCCTCTGCCAGTTCGCGCCGCAACTTGCCCGCGCACAGAATACGCCAAGTATCGATTCCATGCCGCCTGTGGTGGTGAAAACCATTCCCGAAGCCGGGACGAAAGACGTCGCGCCCGGCGAAGTTGAAATCAAGGTCACCTTCAGCAAGGAAATGAAGGACAATTCCTGGAGCTGGTCCACCGCGTGGAAGGATTCCTCGCCGGAAGTCATCGGAAAGCCGGCTTACGACTCAGACCACAAAACCTGCGTGCTCAAAGTGAAGCTGGAACCCAACAAAACCTACGGCTACTTGTTGAACAGCCAGAATTTCCACGGTTTTAAAGATCAGCAAGGCCACTCCGCGATGCCTTACCTGCTGACGTTTCAAACCAAGGCTGAATGAATGGCCTGCGCCCCGAGGCAGCGCCATTCCATCCCAAAAGGGAGACGTCTGGCGAACGGTCTGTTGCTGCGACTGGTTTTCGGCACGGTTGCGCTCCGGGCGTTTGCGTAGGCGCGCCCCCGAAGGCATCATATACGACATTTGTCGTATAGGCCATGGGCAAATTGTTTGCTAATGATAGGCGTCCAGAAGCATAACACTAATTACCCAACAATTATGAACCATTTCCTTCGACTTCTCACTGGTTTGGCCGGCATTTCGCTCGCCACCGTGACATCGGCGCAGGCTGGAGCCAGCTTTTCCTCCACCCCGACGGGCACCGCCTGGAACGGGTCACCGACTTATACTTCAGTGGACAACGCCAACTTTAGCGGTCTTACAGTGCGCAGGGTGATCCCACGATTACCGGCAGCTTTGGTGTGATGGCCGAAACATTTACGCCCACAGCGTCCTTCACCCTGGGCTCGATCAATACCGTACTTTCGGTCAATAATCCCGGCACATATGAAATACATCTTTACGATTTGGGCGCGGCGGGGACGGTTTCCGTGAGCTCTTCCTCGGCCACCTACACGCCGGGAACGGACCTTTTTAGCGGACTTTCGCTGAGCCTTTCTTCGACGGGCGGCGCAGTTCAGGGCACATTCAGCCTTACCGGCGCGGATCAAGTGTCGCTGGCGGCCAATGAAGAATACGCTTTCGAGCTTTGGACACCTTCTTCTCTCGCCACCTCCAGTGGCGTCACCTGGTACCGGCTGGCGTCGGCGACTCCGGCGGATCCCGGCGGCCAGATGTTTTCAGCCCCTGACGCGGCTGGCGCTCGCGGCACCTTGGCTGGCGAAGGCCAGGCTGGCGGCGCCCCACGGACGGCTGGACTGGCGCTCTATGCTGTTCCGGAACCTTCGATTTTTGCCCTGGCCGGTCTGGGCATGGCCGCGCTATTTGGATTCCGCCGCCGACGGGCTTGATTTGGTTTATAATTCTTGCAAGCCGCTGTGAGCCAATCGCAGCGGCCTTTTTGCTTGGCCAAGGGCGTTGCTCGTGAACCGCTGAATTTTGATTCTTGCAAAATGGGAGTGGCAGCGAGCATATTGGGGGCGGCTGCTGAGAGCGGAAGAGACCGCCATTTGCCGTTGTTTGACTGGCAAACGGCGCTTTTTTTTCGAGTCGTTGGCGGCCGGTTTTGGCATCGTGGTAGGTTACCCAAGTGGCCAACGGGGGCAGACTGTAAATCTGCTGGCTTACGCCTTCGATGGTTCGAATCCATCACCTACCACCACTTTTTCCGCCCCTCCAGTCCAGCCTTCCGCTTCTCAGCCACCGCAGTAGGCAAAACCCGGCAAACCGGGGAAGGGTCAAAGCCCATGGTCATCTTCGAAAAATGGGCCAAGTTGCTGCATTCATTGAAGGGCAACCTCGTCCAATCTCGAAATAAATCGCAGCGCGGTTTGGGAGGATAATTATGAAGGCAGTTGTATTTCATGGAATAGGCGACATCCGTCTGGATAACGTTCCGGAACCAAAGATCGAACACTCGCAGGACGCCATCGTGCGGCTGACGGCCAGCGCCATTTGCGGCACCGACCTGCACATGATTCGCGGCACTCTTTCACCCATGCGGCCCGGAACAATTCTGGGGCATGAGGGCGTGGGCGTGGTCCAGGAAGTCGGACGCAACGTGAGGAATTTCAAAAAAGGCGACCGCGTGGTGATCGGTTCGTCGATCGCGTGTGGCAGTTGCTTGTTCTGCCGGCAGGGCTATTACTCTCAATGCGATAACGCGAATCCTAACGGCCCGACCGCCGGCACTCCGTTTTACGGCGGCACGGAGGACACTGGGCCTTTCAATGGCATGCAGGCGGAATTTGTGCGCGTTCCTTATGCCAACGTCAACATGCTCAAGCTCCCGGAAGCTGTCACGGACGATCAGGCGATTCTCATTTCGGACATTTTCCCCACCGGCTACTTCGGGGCGGACCTCGCGCAAATCAAGCCGGGAGAAATCGTGGCGGTCTTCGGCTGCGGACCGGTCGGGCAATTCACCATCGCGAGCGCGTTTTTGCTGAATGCCGCGCGGGTCGTCGCCATTGATTGCGTACCGGACCGGCTGGCCATGGCGCGCGAGCAGGGCGCGGAAGTCATTGATTTCAACGCCGAAGATCCTACGGAAGTGATTAAAGAACTGACCGGGGGAACCGGCGCTGACCGGATCATCGACGCCGTGGGCGTGGATGCCGAACCGCCGCAGCACGGTCCGGCGGCCGAAAAGGCCGAAAAGCAGCGGAAGATGTTCGAGCAGGAGTTGAAGAAAATTGCTCCCGATGCCAAACCGCAGGGCGAACTCTGGAAACCCGGGCAGGCGCCCTCGCAAGTTCTACATTGGGCGGTCGAGTCGGTCTGCAAAGGCGGCACGATTTCCGTCATTGGAGTTTATCCTGAAACCATGATGTGGTTTCCGTTTGGCCAGGCGATGGGCAAGAACCTGACCGTCCAGGGCGGCAACTGTAATCATCGCCGGTATATACCGAAATTGATCGGCCTGGTGCAGCGGGGTGACATTGATCCTGAAAAGATTCTCACGAAACGCGAGCCGCTCATGTCAGCCATCGAAGCTTTCAAAGCGTTTGACCTGCGCCGGCCGGGATGGATCAAGGTGGAATTGGAGCCCCAATTCGACGGCGAGCAGCCTAAACCGCGTTTCAGCGTCCAGGAAACCAAGCCGGCCGGCAGAGGAAAACGATGAGAAATTTCCACGTCCGAACATGGACGCGCACTCACGCCATGAACTGGAGCGCGGAATTCGAGCGCAATTTGGCGCCCGCGTCCTTTTGGAGCGCGGCCGTGTCGGAGACCAGCCGCAGCAGTGTCATTTAGCCTGAACGGTCAAACGTCAGCAAAGGTTCGCGTGCTGCGGCTGGCTTTCAGCACAGCCGCGCTCCGGAAAAAGAATGGCTTTCTCTCCGCTTTTTGCGAAACTTCGCGCTCGTGATGAGTCCGTTAATCAAACTCTTGCTCGAAGGCGGCAAATTGAGCACGGCGCAAATGGCGCAGGTCCTCAACTTGCCCGAAGCCGAAGTCAACCGGCAACTCGAACAGTTGCGGGCCGACCGCATCCTGCTCGGCTGGCGCCCTGTGCTCAATCTCGCCGATGAAGATACCGGCATCGTCCGCGCCGTCATCGAAGTGCGCATCACACCCGAGCGCGGCGGCGGCTTCAATCGCCTCGCTGACCGCATCAGCCGGTTCGATGAAGTCGAATCCTGCTATCTCATGTCCGGCGGCTACGATTTGCTCGTGTTCGTCGGCGGCTCAAGCCTGCAAAAAGTCGCCGCGTTCGTCTCGGAAAAACTTTCCACCATCGAAGGCGTCCTCTCCACGGCCACGCATTTCCTGCTGCGTTCCTACAAGGAACAAGGCTTCCTGCTCGACCTGCCCGCCGAGGAAAACAACCGGCTGAAAGTCGCGCCGTAAATGGACTTTGGCCTTTAGACTTTGGACGTTGGACTAAATGGATATAACCCGTTACATCGCCAAACACGTTGTCAACCTGCCGCGCTCCGGCATTCGCGATTTTTTTGAGATCGTCTCCAAGATGAAGGACGTGATTTCGCTCGGCATCGGCGAACCGGACTTCGACACTCCCTGGCACATCCGCGAAGCCGCCATTTACGCGCTCGAAAAAGGCAAAACCCATTACACCGCGAACCTCGGCCTCATCGAGCTCCGCCGCGCCATCAATCAATACGTCGAGAAAAATTTCCATATCAGCTACCGGCCCGAAGACGAAATCCTCGTCACCGTTGGCGTCAGCGAAGCCCTTGATCTCGCCTTCCGCGCGCTGGTCAATCCGGGTGACAAGGTGATGTTCCACCAACCGTGTTACGTCAGCTATCACCCGAGCATCACCCTCACGCACGGCGCCGCCGTTCCCGTGCCGACGTACGCCAAGGACAATTTCGCGCTCACCGCCGACGCGCTCGTTGCCGCCTGGCAACCCGGCTGCAAAATCCTGACGCTCAACCTGCCGTGCAACCCGACCGGCGGCACGTGCAATCGCGCCCAGCTCGAAGCTATCGCCAAATTTGCGGTCGAAAAAGACCTGCTCGTGATCAGCGACGAAATCTATTCCGAACTGACGTTCGACGGCGAGCACATCAGCATCGCGACCTTTCCGGGCATGAAAGAGCGCACGATTTTTCTGCACGGTTTTTCCAAGGCCTTCGCCATGACCGGCTGGCGCATCGGCTACGCCTGCGGCCCCGCGACGCTCATCGAAGCCATGATGAAAGTGCATCAATACTCCATGATGTGCGCGTCCATCATCAGCCAGGAGGGCGCGGTTGAAGCGTTGCAACGCGGCGAAGACGCCATGAAAGCCATGCGCGAACAATATCATCGCCGCCGCGATTTCATCGTGCGCCGATTCAATGAAATCGGCCTCAAATGCCATTTGCCGCGCGGCTCCTTCTACGCGTTTCCCTCCGTGGAAATCACCGGGATGAACGAAAAGGATTTCGCCCTCGGCCTGTTGAACGCGCAAAAAGTCGCCATGGTCCCCGGCGCGGCCTTCGGCGCCAACGGCGCCGGCTTCTGCCGCGCCTGCTTCGCCACCGGCTACGACCAACTCATCGAAGCCAGCGATCGTATCGAGCGGTATGTACAGCAATTGACGAAAAAATGATTTTCGAAAACAATTCGGGCGGAAAACAGGGGAAGAGTTTGGCCTCTTTGCTCTGGAAGCTGGCCAATTACATTCGGGCTCAGGTGGTGGAGGCAAAAGCGAACAATAAGATCATCCAAGTAAGCGACACATACGTACGCCCCAAATTTCAGAAGTTTGAGTACGGCGATCAAGGCAACATTGCTAGTCGGTATTCGACTGAATATTTTGAAAAAGCAGAATGGCACTGGAAACATCAACATGACTTTATACAAGCTACGCTGAAGAGCGCGCCGGAATTCGATGAATGTGCAAAATTGTTAAAATTGGACAGCAGTAACAATGCGCGTTCACATGACGGGACTCTTTATCAGTTTGCGCGTAAGGTCGCCTTTTTGACGATCGAAGGTCTCAGGGATGAAGGAATTGTTGAATTGGTCTCGAATTTTCTTGGCGATCTGAACAATGCGCCAATGGAAATCCAAATCTCCGCATGGATTGAAGGGATTTGGCTTATTGATGAAGAAGTTGACCTCTCAACTTTTAAGTTGCGTCGGCCTACCAAGGAAGATTTTGAGGTCGAGCGATCTCTAAGTTCAGCCATCTACGCGCACCCTAGCATTGACGGGATGGGATTTGTTTGCCCAGCAATTTTAGATTTTAGCATTCACGCTCCTTCCACCCTCCGCGCTCAAGAAGAGGTAATGGAAATCACAAATGTTTTGCGGCTGTTCCGACTTGGTTCAGTCAGAGAGCTAAAATATTCAGTGTCACCAAACTCGATCCTCCGCCCCCATTTTGTAGCAGGTTCTCCTCGACACACATCAGCGCCGTACAAATATGCACTTTCCCGTTCAGATGGAGAAAATTTGCAGCAGTTCTTCTCGCAATTAAAACCGCTTGTTCCATCGGATCTTGGAACCTCCCAAACAGCAAAAAAACCGGAAGACTTAGCATTTCTGCGTTTTTCGGACGCAGTCTTAGCTGGAGGCGCGATCGAATCAAGGATCACGGCTGCAATAACCTGCCTCGAGGCATTATATCTGAAAGGTGAAGAACGTAGTGAGCTTTCACATAAGCTAAGCCTAAGGGCAGCTTCCCTGCTTCGACTGCTAAAGCTCAACGCCCTAGAGGTACAAGCCCAGATTCATCGAGCCTACGAGATCCGAAGCACACACATACACGGGGGCCAGGTAGAGAAAGAGCGGCTCAAAGATGGTACCCGTTTATGTCGCGACATTCTCGAGTACGCTCGATTTACAGTTCTGATTTTTTTGCAGTTGAAGGGAAAGGTTGAAAAAGATGAGTTCATAAACAAACTCGACCGCGCGCTTTTGGAAACGAAATCGCTAGAAAGAGTAGAACGCAGCCTGGAGGAGCTAATTATTCCACGCTGATTCGACTGTCCACACCAGACGCCGCCGGCGGAAAAAGATCCTGCAACTCCACCACCGTGCTGAACGTTTTCTCGCCGCGTTTCAGCGTTAACTTCAGCTTTGTGCCTGCCGGGCGGGTGGACGAAGCCGTCGTGGGCCCTTCATGCCAAGCTCCCGGGGATTGCCCGTCGAAACTGATCACGATATCGCCATCCCGGACGCCCGCCTGGTAAGCCGGGCCGCCTTCCAGCACATGCGCCACCAGATCCGATCTTTTATCGCGCCCCGGATGCCGCGGCACGAACACCGCGCTGGCGCGATTATAGGAATAGGGTGGAAAAGGACCCGTCCGCGGCCGCACATAAGCGACTCCCGATTTTCCATCGATAATCAGATCCATCCGCTGCAATGCCGTAAGCCCAAGGGTCGCTTGATAAGGCGCCTCGGGCGAACCCACTGCCATATCGGAAGGACTGGCGGGCTCGATGGGAACATCATTGAGTTCTATCGGGCCCAAGCCAAATGTGTCGGCCCACGATTCCTCACCGACGACGACTCCCGAGCCGCCCATGTAGTAAGCCTTCAATGTTTTGGCGCGCTCTGGATGCGTATTGGTCCACGTCTGCCAGCGCAACGGGCTTAGTGACACTCCGCCGGCATCGCCGGTATCCACGAGAATGATGCCCTTTTTGCGAGGGCCCGGCATTTCCAGGCAGAGCACGTCGGAATTTCGCCGTACCCGCAACTTCGTCCAATCGCGCGATTCCCGCGGAACTCTTGGAAGGCCCTTGATAACGCCCGCCGCCGCGTCGATCTGGAAAATGCCGTTTTTAAATAACGCCCACCCGGCGCAACCATCCACATCCATCGGCACTGAAAAATCCGCCACCATCAAAGGCAATTTGCCCGTCGTATTGAAAATCGTGACGTCATGAGGCGCGGTTTCCAATGCGAAAAATTTGCCGTTCTGCCGCGTCGCATCAGACGGCACGCCCGTCAGATCCAAACCGAGCCGTTGGGCCGCCGGCTTGAAAAGGAGCAGACCCTCCCCATTACCCGTATCCAAAGCGAGCGTGACAGGCTTGCCGTCAATTTTGGCGTGAACGAGAAATCTTTTTCCCGCGGCGTCCATCCCGGCCTGGTAATTTTCAAGGCGCGGAAACGACGGCCCAAAAGCCGCGCACGCTGGAAGCGCTATGAGAAGCAGAAACGCAACAATTTTCTTCGAATAAACCATTGCTTTCATGAGTCACTGGCAATCTTTTCGACAATGGCATCGGCCTCTTGATTCGGGCTAAGTTCGAGCCATCGCAAATTCAACTGGCGTTTAAACCACGTCATCTGCCGCTTCGCGAACTGCCGCGTCTTGATCTTCACCAACTCAACCGTTTCCGGCAGCGGCCGCTCGCCGCGCAAATGCTCCACCACCTGCCGATATCCCAGCGCCTGCATCGCGGTTTTGTTCTCCGCCAAACCGTGTTCCAACAGTCGCCGCGCCTCCTCCACCAACCCCCGCGCGAACATCGCCTCGACCCGCGCATCAATCCGCGCGCGCAAATCATTCGTCTCACGCGACAACCCGACAAGGTGGGGCGAGACTCCGTCGAGCCCTGATTTTTTCCCACCCGCGACAGGATCGGCCCACTGGGCCTTTTGCATCGAGAACGGTTTCCCCGTCAACCGAATCACCTCAACCGCCCTTACGACGCGCCTCGGATTATTGCGGTCGATTTTTTCGAAGGTCGCGTGATCCTTTTCCGCCAACTCAGCCAGCAACGCCTCCAACGGCATCGCCTCCAACTCCGCACGCAACGCCCCATCCGCCGCGGGCGCCTCTCCCAATCCCTCCAGGAACGCCTTGAAATAAAGCCCCGTGCCGCCACAAAAAATCGGCACGCGCCCGCGCGATTGAATCTCGCTCACGGCTGCATTCGCCAATTGAACAAATTTCGCCGCGTCAAAACTCTCCGCCAAGTCCATCGCATCGATCAAATGATGTCGCGCGCGCGTGCGTTCCTCCGCCGAAGGTTTGGCCGTGCCGATGTCCAGCCCGCGATACACCTGCATTGAATCCACCGAAATGATTTCGCCGCCAATTTTTTCCGCGAGCAACAGCGCCATTTCAGACTTGCCCACCGCTGTCGGACCGGCCAGGAAAAAGCATTGAGAATGGAGAATCGAAGATGGAGGGTCGAGGCGAGATGTTTTGGCCATCTTCTATCCTCTATTCTCTATACTGCCCGTTTCAATTGAAACCGCCGCAGCACGGCCCACATTGCCACGCCGGTGGCAAAAATGCCGATGCTCACCAACTGCCCCGGGGTCAGGTGCAGCACGTGGATATGGTCAGGCGGGTAGTCCCCCCGAAACGACTCCACGATTGAACGCGTCACTGCGTAACACAACAAGTAGGCCGCGAACACCTGCCCGTCAAATTTCTTGCGACGATAAAGCCACGCCAGCCCCAAATACAACAACAGGCTCAGGAGCGAATCGTAAATCTGCGTGGGATGCACAGGAAACGTCGGCGCGCCGTTCAGATTGCCGACGGGATAGGTGACCGCCCATGGCAGGCTGCACGCGCGGCCATAGCAGCAGCCATTGAGAAAACAACCAATCCGCCCGAACACATAACCCAGTGCAATGCTCGGCGCCAGCACGTCCGCCAACTTCCAAATCGAAATCTTTTTCACCCGCGCGTAAAGAATCGCCGCCAGCGACGCCCCAATCAGCCCGCCATAAAACACCAGCCCGCCCTCCCAAATCGCGAACATGCTCCACCACGGCCGGCCCGCGAAACTATCGTGCCAATACGTCGTCACATACAACACCCGCGCGCCCAGGATCGTGCCGCCCACGATCCACGGGCCAATATCGAAGATTTTGTCGGGAGCGATGCCGTCGTGCACGCCGCGCCGGCTCGCCGTCCACAGGCCCGCGATAAACGCCAGCGCCATCATCACTCCATAAGAGTGAATCGTCAGCGGTCCGAGGTTGAATGCGATCGGATGCACAACTAAAGCAAGTCTCCCAATTTACTTCTCACGACACGAGAGGTTAAGAATAAAATATAATCAATGAAAGAAATTGCGTTCAATCCGGCTCGCCGTCAAATCGCCATCGTTCAATTGGTCGCCAGGGCGTGGTCGGTTCGCAGGAAGGAATGCGGCGAGGAACCAGGCGCGGGCGATTCACCCTGTTGCGGCATGATGGGCGCCACGCTGACCAATTGACGCCATTTCTGGCGTTCTTCGGGCGTCATTTCGCTCCAGCGCTCGGCGTTTTTCAGGAATTGCTGCCGCTCGGCGATGCTCATGCGCGCGAATTTTTGGAATGACCGGATGCACTGCTCGCGCTGGTCCGGCGTCAGGCTCGCGTAACTTGCCAGCGTCTTTTCCATCTCCTGCCGTTCGCCATCGGAAACGGTATTCAACGTTTCCTGCTTCTCCTCGGGCGTCAGTTGGAAAAATTGGTTGAAACCCGCGAGCGCCCGCTGGCGCTCATCGGCGCTCATGGATTTCCAGCGATCCAGCCCTTTCTGCAATTCCACGAGCCGTTCGCGCGGAATGGTGTGGAGAAAATTCGTCTGTTCCTCAAGATTGCCCGACTCGATCTGCGCAAAATAATTGGCGATCATGTCGTTGTCCTTGAACTGCGCCTGCAAACCCGGCGGCAACAAATCCCACAAACGCAACCGATCCTCCACCTGTGACCGTTGCGGCTCCGGAATGCGCGCCAGCATCGCCGCGCGATTCGTCTTCGGCTCGTCCATCAATGGCCGCAAATACCAGCGCAACTCCGTTTCCTGCAATCGCAGCTCGCGAATGTCTCCCGGCAAAATCTCATATTCATTTAGTTTTTCCAGGATGCGCTTTTGAATCTCCGGCGGGCGAATCGCAATTTGCGCTTTGCGCTCCGCGGGCGTCATCGCGAGCAACTCGCGAAACAGCGCCACCGGCGATTTGATGGTGACGGGAGCGTTCGTGCCCGAAGCGGGCTGCGCGGCCGCAGGCAAACAAAACAAGGCCAGGCCTGCGAGCGCTAAAATTGTTCGCCGGAACGAACTCATTTCAAGAGCGCGATGAGTTCCGGATCCGGCCCCGGAGTCGTCCCCATCTGGCGAATGGTATCGAAGTCCTGCAAAATTTCCGGGCTGGGCAGCGATGACACCCCGGCCACGACCTTCACGCCCTGGACCAATTCCGCGCGTTGCTTCAACGCCGCCGTGTGTTCGTGATACGAGAGCGAGAGCAATGCGACGCCAACAACCGCCGCCGCAATCGCCGCGCGCGGCGCCAGCAATCGCGGAAACCAAGGCCTCGCCGGCGGACGGCTCGCGGTTTTTGCCTCGCGCTCCAGCGTCTGCAACACGCGCGACGTAAAATTGCCCGGCACCGGCGCATCCGGCAATTTCGCCAGCGCCTGTGTCAAAACCCGATCCGCCTCCAAATCGCGCCCGGCCTCGGGATGTTTCTCCAGCCACGCGCGCACCTCCGCCTCCTCGGCGGCGGTGAGCTTGCGCCAGCTTTTTTCGTGAATTGGGTCGAACTCTTTCATGGGTTCCTTTCTATTTCAAAACCGCTCCTGGCTGAAAGTTGCGACAATTTTGGGGAGCACAGCCGCCTCGGCTGTTGTTCGGCGCGCCTCGCGCCGAACGTTTGTGGCGCAAGCAGGTTCCAAACGGCGGAACATTCTCCCGCGCAACTGTGAGCCGCGAGGGCGCGTCTCATTGCGTCCGGGGCGGGCGCGCTTCCCGAACGTAATTCCAGTCCCCCAATCATTCGCTCGCCCTCCATTCCCCCGTGCGCAGATAGCGTTTGAGCCGTTCCTTGAGCGTTTCGCGCCCGCGATGAATCAATGATTTCGTGGCCGACACCGAACAGCCCAGGATTTCCGCAATGTCCTCGTAGCTCAGGTCCTCCTGCCGGCACAACAGGATGGCCGCGCGCTGGTTTTCCGGCAAATCCGCCAGCGCCCGCTCCACATTCCGCGCCAGCTCGCCCTGCAAGAGCGTCTCCGGCGGCGACGCCGTCCGTTTGTCCTCGAACTGCTGCAATGGCTGGTCTTCCTGCTCCGGATGCGGCGCATCCAACGACTCGGCTGGATGCCGCGAGCGGCGCCGGATTTCGTTCAGGCACAAATTCCGCGCGATGGTGAACAGCCAGGTGGAAAATTTCGCCGTGCTTTTGTAGCGCGCCGCCGATTTGTAAACCTGCACGAAGACATTTTGCGCCAGGTCCTCGGACTCGGTGGCATCGTGCAGCGTGCGAAACGCGAGGTTCATCACCGGTTGCTTGTATTTCTCGACCAACTCGGTGAAAGCGGCTGTATCGCCCTGTTTGACGCGGAGCATCAGGGCGGCATCGGGGTCGAGATTCTGAGGCATGGGTCGCAAACCGGCGGCCACAGTTTAAAACAACACCGACACCCTCACAAGGTTGCGGGTGAATTGGCGATTGGCGATTGAGGTTCACCCCGGGCTTTCCCATTTCAGGCCTTCGGCCCTCAAAACGTGCTGCCGTGCGTCTCGCCGGCAGGATATTATTCAGATCTTCCGGCAAGATGCCGGAAGCACGCGGCTATGTTTATTTCGTTTGTGAAGCGGCGCGGGGGAGGGCGGGAGTATTTGCGGGCGGCATCTCGTCTGGTGGCAAATACGTGATGATGCGCGCGCTGCGTTTGTAGGCGAAATAGGAGTAGGCCCATTGGATTAGCACTACCAGACGGTTGCGGAAGCCAATGAGGAAAACGAGATGGACGAACAACCAGGTGAGCCAGGCGAGCAAACCGGAAAAATGGAACCGGCCGACTTCCGCGACGGCGGCCGAGCGGCCGATGGTGGCCATGGTGCCTTTGTCCCAATACTTGAACGGCGGACGCGGCGAGCGGCCCGGGCCCAGATCGATTTCGTCTTCGACGATTTTTGCGGCGTGCCGGCCTTCCTGCATGGCGGCGGGTGAAACGCCGGGCACGGGCTTGCCGTTTTCCTGGAGCAGGGTGGCGAGGTCGCCCACGGCGAACACTTCGGGATGGCCGGGCAGGCTGAGGTCGGGATTCACTTTGATGCGCCCGGCTTTGTCGAGGTCCACACCGAGTTTTTTCGTGAGCGGCACGGCGGAAACACCGGCGGTCCACAAAATGTTCGCGGCGTGGATGATTTCGCCATTGTTCAATTCCACTTCGCTGGGCCGAATGTCTTTCACGCGCATGGAGGTCCGCACTTGCACGCCAAGATGCTCCAATTGGCGCGTGGCACTTTGGGCCAGATCGGTTGGCAGGAACGAAAGCACATAGGGCGAACCTTCGATTAAAATGATTTTCGCCTGGGAAGGATCGATTCGGCGGAAATCGCGTTTCAGAACGGTGCGCGCGAGTTCGGCGAAGGCGCCGGCGAGTTCCACGCCGGTCGGTCCGCCGCCCACGACGACGATGGTCATGAGTTTGGCGTGCTCCGCGGTATCGGCTTCGTTTTCGGCTTTCTCAAAAGACAGGAGCACCTGGCTGCGGATGCGGAGGGCGTCGGCGAGAGTTTTGAGGCCGGGGGCGAATTGCTCCCATTCGGGGTGGCCGAAGTAGCCCGTGCAACTGCCCAGCGCGAGGACAAGGTAGTCGTATGCGAGCGTGTTTTCCTGGAACAAGACCTTCTTGTTAGCGAGGTCGAAATCCACCACGTTGTCCAGCAGCACGGTGATGTCCGGGCGATCGGAAAAAATCGCGCGGACGGGCTGGGCGATTTCGGGCGCGGACAGGCCGGCGGTGGCGACCTGGTAAAGCAGCGGCTGGAACAAATGATGGTTCGTGCGGTCCACGAGCGTGATGCGGGCATTAGGCCGGCGAAAATGTTTGCAGAATTGCAATCCGCCAAAGCCCGCGCCGAGCACGACCACATGGAAAGTTTTGTTGTCCGCCATTGAATAACTTTGAATGAAGCGTCAGAAAAAGCAACCGGGTGAACACCGACATGCCTAACCGCAGATGGACTCAGATGCACGCAGATGGGGAAAGACGTGGAACGCGCGAAGGCTGCGCTATTAGAGTGATTGCCAAAAACAATTTCTCAATGGAAGACAGACACTTCGTGCCCCTGAACCCTGAGCACCACCTCACCCCGGCCCGTCTCCCCACTCCGTGGCGGAGAGGGACGCAAAATCGTGCGCTTGCAATCATTTCGGGCTTGGCGCTGACGACGCACGGCAGCGCCGGAATTTTCTCGAAAATCTGTTTTGGCAACGACTATAAGCAATGGTTCGCGTTTTTAATCAGCGTTTATCTGAGTTCATCCGCGGTTTTTCTGAATGACTGTTAAACCACATCAAGCGCGATTGCGGCTGCGCGTCACCGCGGCGGCAGAGGCACAATTGCGCACGGGGCATCCGTGGGTTTTTGGGGACAGCGTGCGCGAGCAGAATCGGGCGGGCAACGCGGGCGAGTTGGCGGTGATTTACGATCGGAAGGATGCATTCCTGGCGGTGGGATTTTTTGATCCGGATTCGCCCATTCGCGTGCGCATCCTACATGTGGGAAAGCCGCGTGCCATTGATGCGGCATTTTGGTCGGAGAGACTCGCGCGGGCGATTGAGCGCCGGCGCGAGCTTTTCGATGCGCAGACCAACGGTTATCGGCTCATCAATGGCGAGAGCGATGGCTGGCCGGGGTTGGTGCTGGATCGTTATGACCAAACGCTGGTGGTGAAGCTTTACGCGGCGGGATGGCTGGCGCGGTTTGATGAAATTGCGAATTTGATCCGCGAACAATTGAATCCGGAACGGCTGGTCTTGCGATTGAGCCGGAACATTCAGGCGGCGGCGCGGAAGATGATTTCGGCGGAGGATGGAATGATTTTATTCGGGGACAGGATCGAAGGCTGCCCGACCTTTCTGGAAAGCGGGTTGCGATTTGAAGCCGATGTGTGCCACGGGCAAAAAACCGGCTTTTTCCTGGACCAACGCGAGAATCGGCGCGCGGTGGAATCTTTGGCGCGCGGGCGCAGGGCGCTGAATGCGTTCAGTTTTTCGGGCGGCTTTTCGCTTTATGCGGCGCGGGGTGGCGCGGCTTCGGTGACGGACATCGATATCAGCGCGCATGCCCTGGCGAGCGCGGAGAGGAATTTTGCTCTGAATCGAAATGACGCCAATGTCGCGCAATGCCGGCACGAATCGGTGCAGGCGGATGCGTTCGATTGGTTGAGTGAGAATGAGCGGCGCCAATTTGATTTGATTGTGCTCGATCCGCCGTCGTTTGCAAAACGCGAGGCGGAACGCGCCGGGGCGATCCGGGCTTATGTAAAGCTCGTAACTTTAGGGCTTCGGCACTTGGCGCGCGATGGAATCCTGGTGGCGTGTTCGTGTTCGGCGCATGTGAGCGCGGAGGAGTTTTTTGAGGCGGCGCGGCGCGGCGCGCGAGGAACGGGGCGGAAATTCGAGGAAATTAGAACGACGCGGCACGCGCCGGACCATCCAGTGACTTTCAAAGAGGCGGAGTATTTGAAGGGGATTTATTTGCGGGTTGGCTGAGCAAGGGCGCGCACGGAGTGGCGCGCTCTGCAAGCCCTGTAGCCGACCCAATGGCGTGTTGTCCAAAAATGGCCGGAGCGCGGCTTTGTAAGCCGCGACAACATTCCGTATTGGGGAGTCACGGATTTTCGCACGCTTTGTTTTCTCCCAGCCTGCTGCGGGTCACAGACCCGCGCTCCTTCGCTTCGGGCAACACGGCCGTAAGAAGGCTCTGATCTTTTCTGCTCGAAAATTCGAGACCTCCTTACGTCGGCTCCTACCATAATTTAAAGCAGGCTGTTCACGGCGATGCCAAGGACGCTCAGGGGGCCTTGGTCTTCCAGGCCTTCGGTGGCTTTGTCCAGCTTCTGGAGACTCAACTTCGCGTTTTTGTAGAATTCCTGGTCGTTGACTAGTTTGCCGATGGTTCCGTTGCCTTGGTTGACTTTTTCGAGGATTTGGTGGGCGTTCTGCATGGTGGCGGTCGTTTCATTGTAAAGCGTCGGGTCCTTGACGAGCTTGCCGATGGTGCCCTGGCCGGCGTTGATTTGATCCACGATGTCGCGCGCGTGGTTCATGGTGCCCTGAGCGTCGGCGAGCGTGGCCTGGAGATTGGTCACGGCGCCGAGCGCGGAATTGTAAAGTGTTTCATCGTAGATGAGTTTGCCCACCGTACCTCGGCCCTGTGAAACCTGAAGGGAGACATTATTGATATTGGAAATCGTCGAGGTGAGCGGCGCGCGATTGTCCTTCATGAAATCAATGAACGGCCCGAGAAACTCGTCCAGCTTCAGGCCGGAAAAACTTTTGGTGAGATTTTGCACGCCGGTGGCGACATCATCGATTTTGGACATGATGACGCTGAGATCAGGTTGTTCTTTGGTCTGCAGATCCGCACCTTCGGCGGCCAATGGCGCATCCGGCGTCCCGAAATCGACGGAAACAAAATATTGTCCCATGAGGCCGGTGTATTTGACGGTGGCGATGCTGTCGGTTTTGACCTGGGCATTGCGTTTGAGTTTGAGGGTGACCTTGGCCTTCTCACCGGCAAGCTCGATTTTCTCGACGCGGCCCACTTCGACGCCGGCCATTTTCACGCGGTCGCCGACTTTGAGGTCCTGGACATTGTTGAATTGCGCCGTCACATGATGGCCGCGCATGAAATGTTCAGGGCCGCCCAGCATTTCAATGAGGACGGCGGCGGCAACGATGACGAGGACGACGAAAATACCCAGGCGGCTTTCCAGTGAGTTCTTCATAAATCAGCTTTTGTTTGGTCGTTTAATGTCGGCGTGGAGAAAATTCTGAACAACGGAATTGTTGTTGCGCCTGACCTCTTCGGGTGAGCCAATGGCCACGATGCCACCGTCGTTGATGACCGCGATATGGTCGGCGACGCCAAAGGCGAGTTCACGATCGTGGGTGACAACGATGGAGGTCACCTGAGTGCGCTCGTTGAGCTTTAAAATTTCCTCGCCAATGACGACGGCGGAAACGGGATCCAGTTCGCTGGTCGGTTCGTCGTATAAAATCAGTTGGGGCTCGACGATGAGCGCGCGGGCGATGCCGACCCGTTTTTTCATGCCGCCGGAAAGTTCGCTGGGCATTTTGTCCTCGGCGCCCTTGAGGCCGACAAGTTCGAGATTTTGCGCGACGATTTGGGCGATTTCCTCGGGCGGCTTCAGGCGATGTTCGCTCAGGTAAAGGCCGACGTTTTCGCCGACGGTGAGCGAATTGAGCAGCGCGCCGGACTGGAACACCATCGCGAGGCGGTATTTATCCATCACGTCGGGCGATTGGATGGATTCGCCATTGATGAGGATTTCGCCGGCATCGGCGAGATCGAGGCCGATGATTTGCTTGAGCAACACGCTTTTGCCGCTGCCGCTGGGCCCCATAATGACGAAGATTTCGCCGGGTTCGACTTTGAAGTTCAAGCCTTTGAGGACTTCCTGGCCGTTGAAACTTTTTTTCAGATCGCGGACTTCGACGCCCACGCCGCTGGCTTTGGGATCGGGATCGCTCATTTCAACAGGACGCGGGTGAGGATGTAATCAAAGATGATGATCAGCACGATGGAATTGACGACGGCCTTGGTAACCGAGCGTCCGATGCCGCGCGGGCCGCCGATGGTGACGAGGCCCTGGTGGCAGGAGACAATGCCGATGATGAGCGCGAAGCAGAAGCTCTTGAACAAGCCGTTGCCGATATCGCGCAATTGCACCACCTCCTGCAGGTCTTTGAAGAATGCCTGAATCGGAATATCGATGCGGTTGTTCGCGGCGGAAACAACGGCGCCGCCCATCCAGCCGACGAGAATCGCGAACAACACCAGCATCGGCAGCGCAATGGCAATGGCCACCATGCGCGGCAGGATGAGATAATGAATGGGATTGATGTTCATGGTGCGCAGCGCGTCGATTTCCTGGTAAACGCGCATGGAGCCGATTTCGGCGGCCATGGCCGAGCCGATGCGGCCGGCGATGAGAATGGCCATCAGAATCGGAGCCAGTTCGCGACAGACAGAATAGCCGACGATGCCGCCGAGGTAGCCGGCAAAGCTGCGTTCGGCGAGAAAGGGACCGGTTTGCAGCGCGGTTTCGCCGCCGATGAAGAAGGAAAGCACGCAGACCATCAGCAAACTGCCGTTGCCGATTTCAAAGAACTGCTCGAACACCTTCTGCCGGTGGCGCCATGTCAACGGGAGCGCCACCACGGTGCGCCAGAATAGAACCAGCATTTCGCCGATGTTTTCAAACATAGTCTTTTATATTCCCGCCCAACCGAAACTTTGAATGATTCGCGAAACAATCGCCCGCCGCCGCGGCTCGATGACTGTGCCGCGGCGCTGGGACAGTTCGGATTTGGAAACCCGGTACAGCAAATCGCATTTGCATAACGTCGGCCAGTCCAAACCGTCGGCTTCGTCGAGGACTATTTCATTGATTTCAGGAACGCGAGCGGCGCGTTTGCTGGAGCACAACAACACATTGATTACCGGTTTGTTCGCGACGCGTTCCGGATGGGACACGATGACCGCCGGATGTTTTCCTTCGGGAAACGTCCACGTAAAAATGTCCCATTGTTTCATTCGTCGTAATCAACTGGTTTGTGCGGCCTCCCATTTTTTGGCTCCGGCTCCTCGCCGCGTTGTTTGCGATAGGCCCGGGCCAGCGAGCCCTTGGGCAATGGCGGCGGGTTGAGATAGTCTTCGCGCAGATATTTCTCTTCCAACTCCTTCAAACCGGCCCGCACGACTTCGCTGCGATTGGCAAAAACTCCCAACCGGATCAGCCGGTCGATCACCTTTTCATAATGTTCTGTCAAAGCGTGAGCCATGATTCAACGTTGCAATAGTTGCCAAGAGTTGTCAATGGGTGCCCGGTTTCGTGTTCAGGACCGGGATATAAAACAGCCTGACTCGCCTGCCGTCGGTGCTTGATTGATACTGAAAAAGTCCAAAGAGGAAAGAGCATTTTGTGGATTTGGGCGTGGTTTGATGGCGGAAGAGGTTCCAGAGCAGCGACTGGCTGCTGGCGCCGGTTTGCGGATTGCGCTCGCCGCGCCACACTGACCATACCGGCGAATAATCGCGGTCCACACTTTTGCTGGTGGGCAGGATGGGTTCCAGCGGCGCGAAGATCTGGAAATAACTGGAGCCGTCGAAATCCTGGCGGTGCGTGTAGAGGGGCCAGAAGTCCCGCCGCTGCCGGTAATGCTGGGTTTCGGTATTTTTGGTAATCGTGTCGGAGTAAAGAAAAAACAAAATCCGCGTGCGCGTGCGATCGAGCGGGTCGGAATGGACGCGGTTGAATTTGTAAACCGGCCACAGATACCAATCGCTCTCCAGGTAGGCAGTATGCGCCTGGCTGAAGAACGGCCAGACGCGTTTGGTCGTTTTGCCTTCGCCTTTCGCAAAATCAACAAGCGGCCACGGAGTCTGCCATTCATCGTATTTTTTCTCGCGATCGACAATGTGAGAGAAAAACGGCCAGATCACCGTGGTGGAATCGCGCTCGGGCGAGCGCACGGTACTGTAAATGGGGAGGACCGCGCGCTGGCGAACCGGGTTGGTCGTGCCGATGCCGGAATCGTCCGCCAGGTAGAACGGCCACAATCTAAACCGGCTGTCGTGGCCGCCGATGGTTTGGACGTCGCCGAAGCCGTTGGTGCTGTAAGTCACGTCCTTGTGTTCATGCCCGATGATGGGCCAAACCTTCCAGCCGGTCAGGCCGTTGCCGTAGCGCTTGCTGACGAACGGATAGAAATAATTATACGTCACGATGTCCGCTTTGCGCGTCCTGCTATACAGCGGGAACATGACGAAGAAAATGTCATCGCGGAACAGGTGATTTTGCATGTGCCCGTAGAACGGGCCGACGGCGGTGTAATTTTGGTCGGGAATCGGCGAGCGTTGCTGAAAATAGAACGGGAACAGAGTGAAACGGCGGGCCTGATTTTGCTCCGGGTCCGAGCCTCCGGCAAAGGCGAAAATCTGGATGAGTTGCCAGCGCCATTCGGTTCCGTAACGGCGATACGTCATGATCGGATAAGCGAAATCAAATTCGTGCCGCTGAGTGCCGGGATCGGACAGGTTGGACATCAAGGGTGGGATCGCCCAGAGTTTTTCGGTGTCGCTTTGCTGAAGATAAAAAAGCGGCCCCAGCGCTTCGGTGCGGTGTCCGGATTGGAGGGTCAGGTCGAAATGGTCGTAAAGAAATCCGAAGTGCGTCCAATCGGCAGCGGACGACCGGGCCGGCCAAAGGACAGCCAGTATTGCGCAGCAAAGAACAAGGCGCCTGATATGAGTTCCGGGATTCAGCATGAAAGTGCCCGCTTCTGTATGCGCACGGAAATACAAGAGGTGGCGCAACACGTCAAGCGGGTCGGTTCCTACCGATAACGTTATCGCTGACTTGAATTGCGCTAATACTTTCCATTTAACATAGAGATTGACTTTAACGGAATGTCTTTCTAGTATGGGCACATACTTGAGGTTTTTACCTCGGTTCCTCCTGACCCAGTGTCGATAGTGCATTGTCGGCACTGGGTTGTTTGTTTCCCGGCAGGCGGTTTTTCATAATCACATTCAAAAGGGTCGGCAAAAACGTGAGCGCGGCGATCATGCAGGAAGCCATGCCGGCTGCCATGACGACGCCGAGACTGTGAATACCCCGATCCTTCGCCAATATCAAACTGCCAAATCCGGCAATGGCGGTCAGGCCGGACACGAAGACGGCTTTGCCGGTGCTGCGGGAAAGAATGCTGGGAGTTTGTTCCTCGGCAAATCGATTCAGAATATGAATGCCGTTGGTCACGCCGATGCCGAGGACGAGCGGAAGGATCATGATGTTCGCGGGGTTCAAGGGGACGTGCAGGGCGCCCATGATGCCGCCCAGCCAGACGGAGCCGATCACGACCGGCAGCAGCGAGAGGATCACGGAGGAAAGGTTGCGAAAATGGAAGAAAATCAGGATGACAATCGCGCCGAGCGAATACCACGCTGCCTGGACATAGCTTTGCTTCAATAATTCCGTGTATTCGTACAGTTGCACCGGCGTGCCCGTCAGATCCGGATAAACGCCGCGGAGTTCCTTGATAAATTCCTGCTGGTTGTCGCGCTGCCAGACGTTCTTTTTGGGGTAGACCTGGATGAGCATTTTGCCGTTCACGCCAATGAACATGTTGCGCAATGCCGGTGGCAGGTCCTGGACGCGCAAGCCGGAGCTGTCATCCTGGTTTTTCAGGGCAACGAAGGTTTCGCGCAAGTCATTGAACAAGGCCCGTTGAAACGCGCCGAGCTGCTTCGCATTGGCTTCCACGTCCCGGTCGCTCCCGGCGAGCATGTCCTGGCGGAAATTCGCGATGGTATCGCGCAGGGAGGCAAATTGATTGCTCAAGGCGACGTCATTGGTGCCGATGGCATTCATGGCGGCGAGGCAATAGCCGGAAAAGGAATACAGCGTCAGGCTCAATTCGGAGACGTCCACCGGGCGCAAATCCGGTGGTTTGAAATGCAACGGTTGGAGTTCGCGTTTGATGTCGCCGATGAGCCGCAATTTGTTCGTCGGATTTTCGATCAGGTAATTGGCCATGGTCTGCACCGAGGCGACCGCGGGGAGATTGGTGATGGCCGCCTCGAGTTTGACCGCTTGCTGCGGCGTGTCGGCAATCACCACGCCGTACAAAAGTGATTGGCCGGCGGACTTGATCAGCTTCTGTTCCGTTTGCACCGATGCGAGGCTCGTGCTTTGCAGTTTGAGGATGTTGTAATCGAATCGAACCTTGGGGATCTGCGTGGCGGCGAGGGCGCAAAGGACAATCGTGATGGCGAGCACCAAGCCGGGGCGTTTGAGCCACAGGTTTTCGATTTTTGCGCGTTGCCTCGGCTCGCCCATGACGTGGTCGATAATGTTCTGCCGCCCGCGCAACAGCAGCGCCGGCAGGAGGGTCATCATGGGAATGAAACAAATCGCGAGGCCGCCGCCGCAGATTAGGCCCATTTCCTGGATGCCTTTGAAGCGGGTGAACCACATGGCCAGGAATGCGCCGGCGGTGGTGAATGCGCCGGTGAAAATTCCCTGACCGGTGAAAACCATGGCGATGGTGAGCGCGTCTTTCCTGGCTCTTCCATGGCGCAATTCCTCCTCGTAGCGCGTAATGAGGTGCACGCCGAAGTCGATGGCGAGACCGACGAGCATCGGGACGAACGTAATCGTGAGAATGTTGAGATGCCCGACGGCGAGGGTGGCAAAGGCCAGCGTGTAAGCGAGGCCAACGATCAGGCAAATGACCGCCTTGATGGGCCGGCCGGTTTCGTTGTAGCCGTAGATGAAAATCAAGGCGCAGATAATGACGGATACGATGCTGGCGACGGTGGTGTCCTTCTGCGATTGCACCATTTCGTCGTAATCGAGCACCGGCATGCCCGTGACGCCGACGTTGACGCCGGGCACTTCCGCCTGTGTTTCGGTGACGAGTTCACGCAGTTTCTGCACACAAGCGTTGTTGGTGTCTTCCTGCGCGGCGGCGGTTTTCATCTCGTCGCCTTGCGAGGGGACGTTTATGGGCTGGGCGGAGAGCACGAAGAGGCGGCCCTTGTCGTAGGTGACGTAGATATTCGTGACGGCCGAGCCGGTCGGGTCAAACAAGGCGGTAACGCCGGGCGACGGCGGCGTGCCGGGGTGGTGGAGGCTGGCATTGGCCTGAATGAGGATTCTCTGCAGAATCGGCACGGCGCCCACGAGCGATTCTGTTTGCGCATTGGTTTCCTGCGACGCGGTGCGGAATTGCTTGTTGATGAAATTGAACAGGGAAACGAGGTTCGTGGTCTGGCCAAACTTTTCGACGAACGGCACGTAGTCTTTCAACTGGTTGCGCAAATCCTCCAAGTCGGATTCCGGCACGAACAACAGCGCCTTCGGGCCGAGCATTTTCAGGTCGTTGTTGAAAATGACGTTGGTAAAATAATTCGGGTGGGCGAGGACCTTGGCGCCGAGCCGCTCGATGAACTGGCGATTTTTTTCGAGATTCTCGCTCTCGACCACCACAGCGAGGTCATCCTGGCCGGGAAACTCCTTTTTATACGTGAAGTACGCGTGCTGGTATTTTTCGTTGGAGCCGACGAGGTTGTCGCGATTGGGGTCGAACCTTAAATATTTCCAGGCAATGAAGGCGCTGACGATGAACAGCACGAGCTGCGAATAAATGACGAGCTTGCGGTGACCGATCACCACGCGCGCGAGCGACCCCAGCACGCGGCCAAGAGCTGTATCGTCGGTCAGTTTTTTCATCTTAAGACGTCCGCGCGCGCCCGAGAGCCCATGGGGCATCGTCAGGGAACGGCATGGTTATTTTTCCGCTCGCTCCTTGAAGTGCAAAATTGAGACTTAGAGCGTATGGCAAAATGCGTTTGACGGCAGGGCGTCCCGCCTTGGCGGGAGGGGCGCCGTTGTTGGCAAGTTTTGCGGCGCGCGCGGAGCGACGCGCCCTACCACCGCAGGCCTGGGATCTCGAAGTCTTCATCCGTGTCAGTCCGGAAACTCCGCATTTGAATAGACATCCTTCACGTCGTCATTTTCTTCAAGAGCCTCAATGAGTTTATTGACGGCCACGGTTTGGTCCGCATTCAAAGGCACCGTGACGGATGGCAAGGAAGTGATCTCGGCGACGGCGGGTTTGATTCCTTTGGCTTCGACCTGCTTGTGGACGGCCTCGAAATTTCCGGGCTCGGTCAGGATTTCAAAGCCTTGTTCGTCCGTCTTGAAATCTTCCGCGCCGGCTTCGAGGGCCAGTTCCATCAATTGATCCTCATTGGCGGCCTCGCGCGGCACGATGATCTGCCCCTTGCGCTGGAAGAGGCGGCTGACGGAATTGGCGGTGGCAATGGAGCCGCCGCCCTTGGTGACGAGGCTGCGGATTTCGGACGCGGTGCGGTTCCGGTTGTCGGTGCTGATTTCCACCAGCAATGCCACGCCATGCGGCGCGTAAATCTCGTAGGTCAAATCCTCGAAGTTGACCGTCTCGCCCGAGCCGGTGCCTTTTTTGATGGCGCGATCGATATTGTCATTGGGCATGTTGGCCGCGCGGCTCTTGAGCAGCACCATGCGCAGGCGGGGGTTCATGTTGGGATCGGCGCCGCCGATTTTCGCCGCCACGGTGATTTCCTTGCTCAGCTTGGAAAAAATCTTTCCGCGTTTGGCGTCAATGGCGCCTTTGAAATGCTTGACCTTCGCCCATTTGCTATGACCGGCCATAGTTGAATTGATGATTTACGATTTTCGATTTCAAACGAGCAGCCGCGACGATCAAGCGAGCCTTTCCACAAAAACCGCGGTACCGTAACACAAAACTTCCGTGATGCCGGGCGCGATTTCGGTGGCGTCGTAGCGCACGCCAATGATGGCGTTGGCGCCCATTTCGCCGGCGTGCTGGAGCATGAGGTTGAAGGCATCGCCGCGGGCACGCTCGCAGAGTTCGGTGTAAAGAGAGATATTGCCGCCAAAAAGCGACTGCAGATGCGCGCCAATGTTCCCGACAAGGGAGCGCGAGCGCACAATGATGCCGCGCACCACACCGAAGGATTTCGCCATTCGGTAGCCCGGCAAATCGAACGCCGTGGTGGTCAAAGGATGCGTCTGGCTCATAACAGGCGGACATTAAACACGAGCGTTGAACCGGGCAGAAGTTAATTTTTTGTCACCGATTTTACGAGGCAAACAGAGGCGTGGCAAAGCCCGAAACTCGAAATCCGAAACCCGAAACTATCCTTCGCGCTGTTTGTTGGTGGCCGCCATCGCGTAGCCCAACATGCAGAGGCCGAGGAAGACCGCGGCGACGTTTACGTAGAGCATTTTAATGCTGGGCCGGAACTTGAATTCCACTTCGTGGTGGCCCGCAGGCAAAAAGACGCCGCGCATCAGGTAATCGCAGCGCAGGACCTGGCCGGGTTTGCCATCCACCCAGACTTTCCAATCGGAATCGTACTTGTCGCACATCATCAGCACGGAGGGGCTCGTGGGGGTGGCGTCGAGCTTGATGTCCGCGGGTTCATAGCTGATGAACTTGGCGGGAACGACTTCCTGGTTGGTTCCGGACGGGGTCACGCCGGGAATGGGCGCGGGCAACAGCAGGGTTTTGGCCGCGTCGAATTCCGGCAATGCCAATTCCTGGAGCGCGGCATTGTCATTCGAGACGACCTGCCAGCCGGAGAACAAGCCCGCGCGTGGCAGGGCGCCGGTGTATTCGAACAGGGCGTACGTGGCATTCGGAGTGTCGACCGGCGTGGCTTGCAACTGGGACGGCGGAAGATATTCACTCCGCGGGGCCCAAGGCCGGGGTCCGATCTCAAATGGTTGAATGATGCGGAAGCGGTTTGTAACGCTGTCAAACTGCTGGTTGATCGCATTGATGAATGGCGCTGGGCCCACGAGGTACTTGGTGGCGGTCAACTGCCAGTTGCGGCCCACGCGATAATAGCTTTTGCCGTCGATTCCCGTTATTTCGCCCTGCGCGTTGGTTTCGAATTGCGGCCGCATGGTGTCGTTGAACGTTTGCAGATCCACGGCCATGCGCGGCATTTGGACGATGTCGGGTGTCAGGATGTTATAAAAAGGGAAAAGCTGCTGCGTCCATTCGATGTCGTACAAACTTTGGAATTGGCCGAATTGCGGTGGCGTCCTGAGAAACGACTGCCGCGGCAAAAGGTAGCCCACGCGTTGCTGATCGGCCTGGGTGGCGAGGAATTTAATAATCGGCTCCGGATTGCCGACCTCGTATTTCTCCTTGTAATTCCAGTACACGATGTAAGGCAGGTTGGCACGGCCAAGATCACCCACCACAATCAGGCCGAGGAAAATACTGGCCCAGACTGCGCGGCGTCCGGCAAAAGCGCCCGTCAGAATGAGCAGGACCAGACCACTTCCCACAGTCAGGAACAAAATGAACCAGCCGACCTGTTCCAAGCTCAGCGAAACTTGTGAAGCGGCGAAGTCGTGCGAACGCTGAAGGGCGTCCGCGTCCATTTGACTTCCGCCCGCCAGTGCCTGCACGCGATCCAGTTCCACGAGATGATTGGCGACCTGGTCGCGCATGCCGGCATATAGGCCCCAGCCAGCAAAGGCCAGCAAGATAGCAAACACGCAGCCGATCACCCAGCCCTTGTCAAATCCCGACGTCTTCTTCCACCAGGTTTTAAATCGCCCTCCCGGCGCGCTCACCAGCGGCACATGGAGATAGCGGCGATGCAATCCATGGATGCCGTAGGCAAACAGGATGATGACATTGAAGGTGACGATGTGCAGGAATTTGTCGGGGTTACGAATCGTCGAGAAATAAGGCAGGTTGTAAATCAGCCGATAAAACGGCGCAAAACGGCCGAATGCGAGCAGCAACGAAAACAATGCGGTGCCAAACCAAAACCAAATCAGCCTGCGTTCCAACGGCGTGAAAACGGAATCCTTTTTGCGGAACGATTGGAGCACGGAGAACACCGCCAGGAACACGACAAAACACCCGAGATAAATGCCGCGGCCGGTGTGGCGAATAAATTGAACCTGCGGCGGCGGGCCTTTTTCGCCGGCGGCAAAATACCGGTCCCAAGCGGGGTCACGGCCGAGGCCGCCCCAATAGTTGGCGGCGCCGGGCGTAATAACATTGCAGCCGTAAAGATTGGGAATGAACAACGCCGGTGTTTCGCTCTTGGGCATGCTCCAGGAGGTCGCGAAGTCCCAATGCGCGGCTTTGGATTGCACGTCCTGCTTCGTGCCCACAATGCCCGTGATATTGGCCCCAACCAGCGCGTAAACGGCATACGAAGCAATGAAGAACGCCGCTATGGCGACCACGATCGCGCGGCCCACGCCCCAGGCTGCGCGCGTTGCGACCGGTTTGCCATCTTCGACGAGGGATTGGTAAACGACAAATGCCGCGATCAGCATGCTGAACAGCGCGCCGATATCCGCGGCTTCCATGACATTGAGGCCAATGGCCATGCCGGCCAGCGCGGGAGCGATCCAGAACGGAAATTTGTCTCGCTTCGCCAATGCGCCCACGGCCAGGTAGTCCATGCCGAATCCAATGATCGGCCCCGCCGCGCCCCAGGTGGCGTTCGTGAAGAAGCTGGTGACCAGGCCTGCCGCAAGCCCGCCGATCACGGCCGAGCTCCTCGACATCCCAAATCTGCGGAAGCAGAAATACGCCGATACACCCAGAAACCAGAGGCTGAACGGGACGATGAATTTTGAATAGCCCACCGGGCCGAGGATCCACCGGATGACAGTGCTGAGATCCACGAAGGCCGCGCCGGCGTTCGCCCCCAGAGTGTTTAGATCGAACCATTGGCCGACAAAGGAGGCGGGCAGGCTCAAAAATGCGGCTTTTTGAAAGCCGAGTGGTCCATCGTTCGAAAACAGAACATAGTCGGGATGAAAGCTGCGCCAGAAAAAAATCACCATGACGACCAGCATTACCATGGGGGCGATGAATAAGGCTTTTCTGGCGCCACGGGATGTCGAACGCGATTCCGGCTTGCTCATAGTGTGTTGGGGGCGAAAGGTTAGAGATTTGCGAGGCTGTTTCCGTTCAATCCAAGGGGATCAGCAGAAGATGCGAAACAGCACATTGCGCAAGGTTTTACGGATTGTGGATTAATCCTTGGCCGGTTGGCAGCGCCAGAATCTCGAAATTAAGCTCCTTTGCCGCCTTGCTCCATCCGGCAAAGGTCAAATCGGCTCCCGAATACGCATAATCATCCAGCAGAATGAAAGCGCCGTGCGACAGCTTGGATCGGAAATATTTGAACGCCTCAATTTCAGGAACCACGGCGTTCAGGTCAATGTGCATGAAAGCCACTTTGGCCGACGTAACCTGGTTAAGACAATCCGGAATCCAACCTTCGATGACGTGGGCATTTTTCCACTCGCTAAAATTGGCCCGGCATCGCTCGGCATCGGAATTGTAAAATCCGGTGCGTTTATTGGTTTCGCTCCGCTCGACGGCGCCAAGCGCCTTTTCCTGCTCCGTCGATTGTTTTGCGTCAATGCCCGCAAAACTGTCTATCAGCCAGAATTTCTTGCCGAGACGGTCCCAGTTCAGTTGTTGCATGATGGCGGAGGAGGTAAATCCATAATTCACGCCGCACTCAACAAAGTCCCCTTCAATCTGGGAACACATGCGCGCAACCCACAAGGCAAGATAGACCCGCCAGCGATTGTGCCAATCCTTGCCGCCCGCCGCCTTTAACCCTCTTGCATAAGCATTTGTAAAAGCCGGATCATCCACGAAGGAATGATTATGGGTCGTAATCAAGGCATCTTCGAAGTAATAGCGCTTGGGGGCAGCGCTTCTCAGAAGTTGCTGGAGCCGTCCGGCTAAATTCATATGAAAAACAATTTTGGTGAAAAAGCATTTTTGAAGCAACAGCATAATTGCCGCTTTTGAAAGAGGAACGCGGCATGAGCAGCTTTTTTCGCGCAGCCGACGACAGGGGCAGCACTTCCGTGAAAAATCTTTTGGATTTTTGCTCCGTGAATGGATTGTGAGCAACCCTTTCTTGCACGCGTGTACGGTCCGGGAGTAATTTGACTTCATGTCGCACGCGGACTTTGTTCATCTTCATTTGCACACCGAGTATTCCCTGCTCGACGGTGCCTGCCGGCTGGACCGGCTGATGGACAAGGCGCATGATCTGAAATTTCCCGCGCTCGCCATCACCGACCACGGCGTGCTTTACGGCGCGGTTGATTTTTACAAAGCCGCGCGTGAAAAAGGCATCAAGCCCATCATCGGCTGCGAAGTTTACGTGGCGCCTGGCAGCCGGACCGAGAAAAAGGCCAGCACCGGCGGACGCGATGTTTACAATCATCTCGTGCTGCTCGCCAAGAATGAGGCGGGCTACAAAAATCTGATCAAGCTCGTCACCGCCGCCCACCTCGAAGGCTATTATTACAAGCCGCGCATCGATAAAGAGTTGCTCACAACGCACAAGGAAGGCTTGATTGCGCTCTCGGGCTGTCTCGCCAGCGAAATCCCGGAGGCCATCAACAAGGACCAATTGCAGAAGGCGCGGGACGCCATTGATTGGTTCAAGCAAACGCTTGGCCCGGAAAATTTTTACCTCGAACTGCAGAACCATAATTTGCCGGAGCAGGCCAAAGTCAACCGGCACTTGATTCCGTGGTCGAAGGAATTCGGGCTCAAACTGGTGGCCACGAACGACGTGCATTACGTCGAGAAAGACCATTCGCACGCGCACGATTGCCTCATTTGCATCGGCACGCAAACGCAGTTGGCCGACACGCGCCGGATGAAATATCCGGAGCAGCAATTTTATCTGCGCACGCCTGAGGAAATGAAGGCGCGCTTTGCCGAGATTCCAGAAGCGATCCAAAACACGCTCGAAGTTGCCGAAAAGTGCAATTTGGAAATCGAGTTCGGCAAATTGCATTACCCGGTATTTTATCCGCCGGAAGCTTACACGCGGGAAGGCTATTTGCGGCATCTGCTGGCGGAAGGGTTGTTTCGCCGATACACATTGCGCGCGCGAGCGGAAGGACAGGAGTTCATTGTCGAAGGCATTGATGATCCCAGGCGTTTGCCGACCTACCAAAGTGCTGCCGGCGTCTCGCCGGCAGAATCGCCCCAAACGGATTTAAACAATCAGAACTTCCGGCAAGATGCCGGAAGCACGATAAACGACTCCGCCGTTGCAGCGGCCATCAAAACCGTCATTGACCGCCTGCAATTGGAACTCACGGTCATTGAAAAAACCGGATTCATTTCCTACTTCCTTATCGTGGGCGATTTCGTTCGGAAAGGCCGCGAAATGGGCGTGTCGTGCGTGGCGCGTGGTTCGGCGGCAGGTTCGCTCGTCACGTACCTGCTGGAAATCGCGAACGTAGATCCGATTCGCTACGGCTTGCTGTTCGAACGATTCCTCAATCCCGAGCGCGTCAACCCGCCCGATATCGACATCGACTTTGCCGACGATCGGCGCGCGGATGTGATCGAATACGTGCGTCAGAAATATGGCCGCGACGCCGTCGCGCAAATCGTCACCTTCGGCACCATGGGCGCGAAATCGGTCGTGCGCGATGTCGGCCGCGTGATGGGATTGGGCTACGGCGATTGTGATCGGCTGGCGAAAATGGTTCCCACCGATTTGAAGATGGATTTGACGAAGGCCCTCAAGCAATCGCCTGAGTTGAAGGAAGCCTACGACAACGAGGAAGTCACGCGCGAGCTCATCGACACCGCCTTTGTGCTCGAAGACCTCACGCGCAACTCGAGCGTTCACGCTGCGGGCGTCGTCATCGGCGATCAACCGCTCGCGAACCTGCTGCCGCTCAAGCAGGACGAGGATGGAGTCATCGTGACGCAATACGCGATGAATCCGGTCGGCGATCTCGGCCTGTTGAAAATGGATTTTCTCGGGCTGAAAACGCTGACGGTGATTCGCAATGCATGCGAAATGGTGAAGCGCACGCGCGGCATTGAAGTGCCGATCGATAATTTGCCGCTCGATGACGCCAAGACCTATGATTTGCTGAACAAGGCGAACACGCTCGGCATCTTCCAATTGGAATCCGGCGGCATGCGGGATTTGTGCCGCAAATTCAAGATCAGTTCCGTCGAGCACATCACCGCGCTGGTGGCGTTGTATCGGCCGGGGCCGATGGACCTGATTCCGGAATTCATCAAGCGCCGTCATGGCGAAGTGAAGATTGAATACGAGCATCCGTTGCTCGAACCCATCGCGCGTGAGACCTACGGGATTCTGATTTACCAGGAACAGGTGATGCAGGCCGCGCAGTTGCTGGCCGGCTACACGCTCGGCGCCGCGGATTTGCTTCGGCGCGCCATGGGCAAGAAAAAGCTCGAGGAAATGGTGAAGCAACGCGCGACCTTTGTGAAAGGTTGCAAGGAGAAGAACCACATTCCCGAAGCCAAGGCCAACCAGATCTTCGATTTGCTGGAAAAGTTCGCGGGTTACGGCTTCAACAAATCGCACGCCGCCGCGTATGCCATCGTGGCGTATCAAACGGCCTATTTGAAGGCGAATTACCCGGTCGAATTCTTCTGCGCCATGATGACGAACGACATGGCGGACACGGCCAAGTTGAGCCAATACATCAACGAAGCGCGGGCGTTTGGCATCGAAGTGCTTGGGCCGGATGTGAATGAGAGCCATGTGCATTTCGCGCCGGCGGCTTCTAAGACATCTCAAAGTTCTTCCGTGGAAAAAAATGGAAATGGACAGAATGCTCATCCTACGGAGGGCATTCGCTTCGGCCTCGCCGCCATCAAAGGCGTGGGCGAGGTCGCCGTCCAAGCCATCCTGAAAGCGCGTGAGGAAGGTGGAAAATTCAAAACGCTCGCCGATATGTGCGAACGCGTCGATGGCCGCACCGTCAATCGGAAAATTCTCGAAGGTCTCATCAAATCCGGCGCGTGCGATTGCTTTGGGCAGACGCGCGCGACGTTGTTTGCGCAGATTGATCGCACGCTCGCGCGCGCCGCGAGCATCATTTCCGACCGTCAACGCGGGCAGAGTTCGTTGTTTGGCGCGATGGAAGACAAAACATCGCCTATGCCGGAATCTGTGGCCAATTTGCCCGAATGGCCGCAGCACGAATTGCTCGCGCACGAAAAAGAATTGCTCGGATTTTACGTCACCGGCCATCCGCTCACGCCGTACGCGCCCATCCTGGAAAAATACGCGCTGGCCAACACCTCGACGCTCGCGCAAATCCCGAACCGCGGCCTGACGCGGATCGGCGGATTGATTTCCGCGGTGCAAAACGGCATCTCCAAGAAAAGCGGCAAGCCCTATTCCATGGTCACGCTGGAGGATTTGGAAGGCTCAGTCCAAATCCTTTGCATGAACGAGAATTACGAGAAATATCGCGACCTGCTTACGATGAATAAAGCGATTCTCGTCATTGGCGAAGTGAACACCGGCGACGAACGCCCGAAAATTTTCCCGCAGGAAATCATGCCGCTCGAGGACGCGCCACGGAAATATACCAAGCAGGTGTATTTGCGGTTGCAAATGGCGCATCTGCAAAGCGAGCAAATCGACTCCGTGCGCGACCTGATTGCCGCGCATCCGGGCCGCTGCCCGCTCTTCCTTTGTTTTTCCCGGTCGACTGGCGAAAAAATCTTTGTGGAAACCCACGAACGGTTTTTTGTCACCGCGTCGCGCGAATTGCAGCAAGCCGCCGACGAACTTTTCGGCGAAGACACGTATTACGCCAAGGTGGACATGGCCTTGCCCGAGCGCGCGCAGCGGCGGTGGGAGAAGAAGCCGGAAATGGCCGGCGCGGCAGATTGAAGCGGTTTTAACGCAAAGACGCCAAGGCGCGAAGACTCGAAGAGCATAGCAGAAAAGGGGCGAAGTCAGTCCGTTATTCCCAGTGCAAGACTTGAACCTTTGTACCGGGCGCGAGGGTTGTTTTTGGCGGCACATCCACCAGTCCATCGGCCGCAGCGAGCGAGCTGAGCACGTGCGATCCTTGCGTTCCGGCGCTGCGCACCAGTCCGGATGCGTCCATCGAGACGCGGATAAAATGCCGGCGACCGTCTGGATTCGATAAGCTTTCGGCGAGGGTTCCCATTGAAATGGGAAGACCGACTTTCGCCGCGCCCTGCCATCGAAGCAATACTGGACGCACCAGCAACAGCCATGTCACAAAGGCCGAAACGGGGTTTCCCGGCAGACCGAATAGCAGTTTTTCGCCGAGGCGGCCAAAGACGAACGGCCGGCCGGGCTTGATGGCGATTTTCCAGAATTCCAGGCTGCCGCCGAGCTCTTCAAAGGCGCTTTTGACGAAATCCATTTCGCCCACGGAGACGCCGCCGCAGGTGACGACCAGGTCGCACTCGGCGAGGGCGCGAGATAGGGCCGCGCGCGTGGCTTCGGCGTGGTCGGGCACTATCGGAAAAATGTTCGCGATGCCACCCGCGACGCGGATCAACGGCGTGAGCGCGGCACAGTTGGATTCGTAGATTTGGCCGGGTGCGAGACGGGTTGTAGCGGCGATTTCCTTCAACTCGGAACCGGTGGCGAGCAGTGCCACGGAAGGGCGGCGGCCCACACTGACTTGAGCGACGCCGCACGCCGCGAGCAGGCCGAGTTGCGCCGCTCCCAACATTTCACCGCGACGCATGACAGTTGCGCCGCGCTTAATGTCTTCGCCATGGAAACGAATGTTTTCCCATGGTTTGACTGAGTCGAGAAACTTGATTTCGAGTGGATCGTTGGGGTCAGCGGTGGTGTCCTCCTGCATGGCGACGGCATTGGCGCCGCGCGGCACGGGAGAACCGGTAAAGATGCGGATGCATTGGCCAGCCACGAGTTCGCCGTGGAAATGTTCTCCGGCAGCAATTCTGCCGGCGAGTTGCAACGAAACGGGATTTTGCGCGGAGGCAGTGGCGAGATCGCCAGAACGAACGGCGTAACCATCGACGGCCGAATTATCAAAGGGCGGCAGATTGGTGAGCGCGGTAATCTCTTCGGCTGCGAAGCGCCGGAAGGATTCGGCGAGCGAAACCGTTTCGGTTTTGGGCGCCGGAATTGCGGTGAGGATGGTTTCCAGGGCCTGTTCGAGTTCGAGCATGGGAGAAGTGTCGGGCGCGCTGTGCCGGGTGTCGAGTATCGAGTGAGACGAAAGTCAAAAGGGAGAGGCAGAAATCAGAAGAGCGGGGTTCGAACATTTCGTTTGCGCAATTTTCCATAGCTGCTTGTCTGAGCGCGCTCGTCGTGGGAGGATCGGTGGATTCGCGTGCATTGGTTGACTTTCTATGTTTTATGCGTCGTCTTTTTTGCGACGTTGATCCGCTCGGCGTTTGGATTTGGCGAAGCGTTGTTTGCCGTTCCGCTGCTTGCCATGCGTATTCCCGTGGAGACGGCGGCGCCTTTGGCTGTGATGGTGTCGATCACTATTGCTGCCGTGGTTGTGGCGCAGGATTGGAGCCGGGTGCAAGTGCGAAGCGCGGGATGGCTGCTGCTATCGACTTTGTTTGGGATACCGCTTGGGCTGATGTTCTTAACGAGCGTGCATCAGCAAATCGTGAAGTTGATTCTCGCGTTAATCATCATTTCGTTTGCCATCTACTCGCTGAAAAGAACTGATTGGTCGCATCTTCAAAATGACAGCAAGCCGTGGTTGTTATCCTGTGGTTTTCTTGCGGGTGTGCTGGGCGGAGCTTACGGGATGAATGGGCCGCCTTTGGCCGTTTATGGAACGATGCGCGGTTGGTCGCCGCAGGATTTTCGCGCCACGCTGCAGGGATATTTTCTGCCGGCAAGCATTCTAGGATTGGCGGGATACTTGTGGAAGGGGCTTTGGAGCCATGAAATCGGCTACTATTATTTAATTACTTTGCCGGCGACGATTCCTGCGATTTGGCTTGGCCGCGTGGCGAATCGCAGGTTGTCGGTCAATCATTTCCGGAAGTATGTCTACGGAGGATTGATTGTGATTGGGGCCGTGCTCGCGTTGCAGACTTTTCTGTTTTAGCAGGAGAGTGCGATAAGGACTCTCGCTCAATAACTCGACGCGCGCAATGGAATCACCTGTCCCTTAATGGGCGGCGGTGAGCATGAGGACTTGCTCCAGGGTCGAGACGCCGTCGCGGACGCGGTCGAGGGCGACCATGCGGAGGGTTTTCATGCCCTGGCCAATGGCGACTTTGCTGATTTCGCGACTATTGGAGCGCGCGATGATGAGCTTGCGAATCTCATCGGTGACGGTCATGGCTTCGATGATCGCGAGGCGGCCAGAGTAGCCGGAATTCTTGCAGCGATCGCAACCGCGGCCGCGATAGAAGGTCACGCCTTCGAACACGGCGGGGTCGATGTTGAGATCGTGGTACATTTTCTCGGGATATTCCACGGGCTCTTTGCAATGCGAGCAGATTCGGCGCATGAGGCGTTGGGCGCAGGCGAGAATGACGGAGGAGGAAATGAGGAACGGAGCGATGCCCATGTCGTCCATGCGCGCGACGGCGCCGGGGGCGTCGTTACAGTGCATGGTGCTGAGAACCTGGTGGCCGGTGAGCGCGGCTTCGACGGCGATTTCGGCGGTTTCGGTATCGCGAATTTCGCCGATCATGATGATGTCCGGGTCCTGGCGGAGAATGGACCGGAGCGCGCTGGCGAAGGAGAGGCCGATTTCCTTTTTGACCGGCACCTGGTTGATGCCGGGGATCTGGAATTCAACGGGGTCTTCAACGGTGACGATGTTATAAACGGGATTGTTGAGTTCGTTGAGCGCGGAATAAAGCGTGGTGGTCTTGCCGGAGCCGGTGGGGCCGGTGACGAGAATGAGGCCGTGCGGGGCGTCGACGGCGGATTTCACCTGGTGGAACGTGTCGGGGTCCAGGCCGAGTTTGTCGAGGCTGGCGGAAAGGTTGCCTTTGTCGAGAACGCGGAGCACGACTTTTTCGCCGTGCACGGTGGGCAAAATGGAGACGCGAAGATCGTAATCCTTGCCGCCGACACGGAGCCTCATGCGGCCGTCCTGGGGCAGGCGGCGTTCGGCGATGTCGAGGCTGCTCATGATCTTCAAACGCGAAGCGAGCGCGAGTTGCATTTGCTTCGGCGGCGGCGTGGCTTCGGAAAGCACGCCGTCCACGCGATAGCGCAATTTCATTCCCTTGTCGAAGGGTTCGATGTGAATATCGCTGGCGCGGTCCTTGATGGCCTGGAGGAGGATCAGGTTGGCGAGTTTGATGACCGGGGCTTCCTCGCTCGAAGCGGCGAGTTGGTCGAGATTGACTTCCTCGAGGGACTCCTTGGAGATCTCGATATTTTCGTCGTCCGCATCTTTGTCGGCATTCTGCTTTTTCCTGGTTTCTTCGATGATGTCTTCCATGCTCCCGCTGCGGGCGGCATCGAGGTGATTCAATTTTTCGATGATGGCCTTTTCGGAGGCGATGAGCGGCGCGACTTCAAGGCGGGTGATGCGTTTGACGTCGTCCAGGGCCAGCACATTGAGCGGGTCGGCCATGGCGAGGAACAACTTATTATCGAGGCGGGAGACGGGGACGACTTTGTGGTTCAGCGCGATTTCGCGGGGCAAGAGTTCGGCAATTTCGAGGGAAATGCCGACGCGCGAAAGATTGATCGGCGGCGTGTTGAGGACGCGGCCCATGCACACGGCCATGTCCTGTTCGCTAACGTAGGCTTTTTCGAGAATGAGCTTGAGCAGGCGCGTGCCGCCTTGCTTTTGTTGCTCGACAAGTTCCTCGATCTGGCGCGGGCTTAAGAGGCCGTCTTCGACGAGGGCATCGGCGATTCTCTCACCAAATGATTTTACGGGAGGCATGGCTTAACGAAAGACTTTGCGGAGGGTCTTGATGAGTTCTCCGGGCTCGACCAGGTACCAGAGGAGCCGATTTTGAGTGGCCTCGGCGAGTTCCTTGGCTGCCTGCTGGTTGAAGGGGTTCGCTGTGGCGACGAGGATGGACTTGCTCATGCGATCGAACGGCAGCACGCACCAGCGTTTGCAGACGTCCGCGGGAAAACTGCGGGCGAGTTCGACGTCCATTTCATATTTTTCGAGCGGCAGATAACCGACGCGCGATTTGTCGGAAAGGATCTTGAGCGCTTTTTCCGCCGGCAAAATTCCTTTTGCGGCGAGCACGGTGATGAACGGCTCGCTGACCGTTTCCGGCGGCCGGGAAAGATCGGGCGCCACCCAGCAGAGATCGAAATCGCCGGCGGAGATGATCTTGCCGTCCACGAAAATTTTGTGCATGGCCTGCCGGCCGTCGTCCACCTTGTCAGCGCTGGCTTTGGCAGACTTGTGCGCTTTGCCGTTGGAGGAAGCAGGAGCGGGCTTGGCGGCGGGAGCTTCCGCCGTGGGAATTTGCTGGGAAAAATTATTGGCCTTGCTCTCGATTTGTTTGAGCGCCTTTTGGACGTCCGGGTCGTCCGGGAAACGCTGGAGGATCGTCTCGTATTCGAGGATGGCGGAAGAGAGCTGTCCCATTTGGACGTAGGCCTCGGCGATGCGTTTGGACGTTTTGACGACGTCCTGGTCGCGGCCCAGTTTGGAATAGGCCTCTTTCAGGATTTCCAGCGATTGATAGTCAGTTGGCTGCGACTCGGTGATGACCTCGAACATCTCGATCGTCTGCGCCAATTGTGCTTCTTCGCCCGGAGTTAATGTCGTACTCGCCATGCTTCGCGGATTTTGTAGCAAAATGTCCGCCATTCTCGGAAAAGAACTTATGTTTGGGGATGAAGGTTTTCTTTTCTTTTTTACCGTTACAATAGGGGTACAGTAGTGTCCTGTTTTTAAGCTTTTTCATCGGGATGGCGGGCAAAGATTTTCGATGTGAATGACGGCCAAATGATTGAGCCGGGCCGGTCTCGCATTTCCATTGCCAGATTTCAGACATGCGGATTTTTTTTGAAACATTGCATTTGAAGGCGAAGTCGCTGATTTTAACGCGATTAGGGTTTGATGGAAATCGTGACTCCAGTGATGTCTCCGGCACCGGGCGAACGCTTGTTGCGTTTCGTCGGGGACCGGGTGCGTTTTACGTTGCGGGACGGGGAAGGACGAACGCGGCGGAAGGGATGGAGCGCGCGATTGCGGACGAATCTCGGGCGCGCCGTTTTATTGCGGCAGGAAATCATTCATGCCCATGCCAAGGGTGTGCCGCTCGCGGGCGCATCGTGGTGTGATTTGCCGATGCGCGAGGACGGCGAGGGCGGTTGGTCGCTGGAATTGGCAGTGGCCGATGTGGGGTTTTTCAAGGCCAAGGCGTATTTGCTGGATGAGAAAGGCTGGCAACATTGGCCGGACGGCGCGGACGTCGGAATTACCGTGCATCCGGATGCGTATCGGACCGGCAACACGATTTACTGCGCGTTTCCACGATTGTTCGGGCCGACGAGAAATGCGTTGAGCACGCAAAATCCGAAACTCGAATCGCAGATTGAACAAATTGAAGATTTTGGATTCGCGATCATTCCACCTTCGGGCAAGCTCCGCGACCTGGTTCAATGCCTGCCGCATATCATCGATGTGCTGGGCTGCCGGATTTTGCATGTGCTGCCGGTGCATCCGACGCCGACGACCTTTGCGAGATTTGGACGTTTCGGCAGTCCTTACGCGGCGTTGGATTTCATGGAAGTGGATCCCGCGCTGGTCGTTTTTGACAAGCGGACCACGGGCATCGACCAGTTTCGCGAACTGACCTACGGGACGCATCTCCGCGGCGGGCGCGTCATCATCGACATTGTGATTAATCACACGGGATGGGGTTCGAAATTGCAGGAGGAACATCCGGAATGGTTTTTGCGCAAGCCGGACGGCGAATTTGCCAGCCCGGGCGCGTGGGGCGTGGTGTGGGAGGATTTGGTGGAGTTAAATCACATCAACGCGGTGCTGTGGGATGAGTTGGCGGAAATGTTTTTGACGTGGTGCCGCCGCGGCGTGGATGGATTCCGCTGCGACGCGGGTTATAAGGTGCCGACGCCGGCCTGGCAATACATCATTGCCCGCGTGCAGCAGGAATTTCCAGAGACGGTTTTTTTGCTGGAAGGATTGGGCGGCCCGTGGGAGACGACCGAGGCGTTGCTGACGGAGGGCGGGATGCAATGGGCGTATTCGGAGCTGTTCCAGAATTATTCCGGGCACGAGGTGGCGTGGTATCTGGATTACGCGCTGCGGCAAAGCCAGCGAGTCGGCGTTTACGTGCATTACAGCGAGACGCATGACAACGATCGATTGGCGAAAAAAGGACGGGCGTGGGCGTTATTGCGGAACCGGCTTTGCGCATTGACGAGCGTGAGCGGCGGGTTTGGATTCACGTGCGGCGTGGAATGGCTGGCGACGGAGAAAATTCTCGTGCACGGAAGCACCGGGCTGGCGTGGAACAACCCGGAAAACCTCGTGCCGGAATTGTCGCGGCTGAACCAGTTGCTGCGCGAGCATCCGTGTTTTTTTGACGGAGCGAAGTTGACGCGATTGAGCGGGCCGGATTCGCCGGTGTACGCGCTGCTGCGGGAATCGGCGGAAGGGAAGGATGCGGTGCTGGTGCTGGTGAATACGGATGCGGAGAAAGAGCAGAGTGTGAATTGCCGATTGGCGATTGGCGATTGGCGATTTGATTTGCTGGGGCAAGCCGCGCCGAGATTTGAGACGAGTGCCACTGGCGAGGCACAGATCAAATTGGGACCAGGCGCGGCGTTTTGTTTGGCATCGACGGAAAAACCGGCCGGGTTGAGCGGCGACGCATACCGCGTGGCGCGCGCGCAGGCGGCGTGGGCGACGCAGGCGTTGGGAAGGGAATTTGCGATTGATGAACTCGGCGCGGGAGATTGGCGCAAGCTGGCGGAAGTAGTGGCGCGTTCGCCATTCCGTTTTCTCGCCGCTATCCGGCATCTGGATGTGAAGGCCGCGCAAACCGACCTCCTTTCAGCGATCGATGCGGCGATACAGAAAGATGGTTTCCCGCAGGTGGTGCGGTGGGGCTTGATTGATATCCGGCGGATGACGCCCGTGCCGCCGAGGCATTGGCTGTTGATTGAAGACACGGAGAGGTTTCGGGCGGCGCTCGAGGTGAGAGGGGAGAAGGGGGAGGTGAGAGCAACGCGCAGGGCGGAATCCGTGGTGGTGGGAAATGGACACATCGCGTGTTTTGCGCCGGATGAATTCATCGGCGACGCGCGATTGTTGTTGGAGCGGTACTCGGAAAGAGATCGCCAGGTGGAGGCAACGGTTTGTTTTCTGCCGGCCAAACCACAACTGGCGGTGGTTTCGCCGGAGCCGACGGATTTGGTGCTGTTGACGAACGGGCGCGGCGGGATGGCGCGGTTGTGCGTGGACCTGGGACGGGTGAATTCGAAATACGATTGCGCGTTGGGCGCGAATTTGCATCCGACGCTGCCGGTGGACCGGCATATTTTCGTGAAGCGCATTCGCGTGTGGGTGAATGCGGATGGATTCATCACGCCGTTGGATTTTCAAAACCTGGGATTGTTCGACGCCGGGCCGCCGGCGGTTTGGAATTTCGTCGCGAACGCCGGGGATGGACAGACAGTCGAGATTGAATTGCGCGCCAGCATGTTGGCGGGACGCAATACGACGCTGTTTGAATTCAGCCGGCCTACCGAGGGGCGCGCGACGGGAAAGCAGTTGCCCGCCGACGCGGACGTGCGATTGACGGTGCGAGTGGACATTGAAGATCGCAATTTTCATTGGGAGACGAAGCGCAACGGAGGCGCGGAATATCATTTTGCGACGAATACGCATCCGTTGAGTTGGGAAACGTCCCAGGGGGAAAAAGATCAGAGACTCCTCACGTCGTCTCGTACAGGAAAATTGAAAGGGTTTGCGTTTACGCCGGCGGCGGATCGGCAGTTGCGGGTATTTGCGGACGTGGGGCAATATCGTGCGCAGGTGGAATGGTGCGAAAATATTCCGCATCCCGTGGAGCAGAGCCGCGGCCAGACAGGCAGCGGCGACGCTTACAGTCCGGGATGGTTCGAATTGCCTTTGCCCAAGGGATCGAGTGTGAAGCTGACGCTGACAGCGGAGTTGGATCCGGCGGCGGATTCGGAATGGCAATTGGAAAGCCCCTCAGCAAACGGGAATTTTGAGGCGCAATTATTGCAGGCGGCGCGCGCGTTCGTGGTGCGGCGCGGATCGGGCAAGAGCGTCATCGCGGGTTATCCGTGGTTTCTGGATTGGGGACGTGATACGTTTATTTCCGCGCGCGGACTTTTGGCGGCGGGGATGGTGGAGGACGTAAAACAGATTCTAACCATTTTTGCGCGCTTCGAAAAAGACGGGACGCTGCCGAATACGATTTTTGGGAACGACGCGTCCAATCGGGACACGTCGGATGCGCCGTTGTGGTTCGGGGTGGTATGTGAGGAGGTTGCGGCGCGGGAAAATCCGAAATCCGAAATCCGAAATCCGAAGGAAGCACGAAATTCGAAATCCGAAAAATCATCTTCGGCGAGCCCATCGGGTTCTGATTTCGGGAATTCGGATTTGTTTCGGACTTCGGATTTCGGAAATCGGATTTACAACACGGTGGTTGATGAATCAGGCCGCACGATTTGCCAGGTGCTGCAGAGCATTGCGGAGAATTATATCCGTGGGACGCCGAACGGGATTCGCATGGATGCGGACTCGGGGCTGATTTGGAGTCCGAGCCATTTTACGTGGATGGACACGAATTTTCCCGCCGGCACGCCGCGGGAGGGTTACCCGGTGGAAATCCAGGCGCTGTGGATTCGATTATTGCGGCAATTGGGAAGAATCAGCGAACCGGCGGACCAAAAAAAATGGAATGACCTCGCCGCTCGGGCGTTGGCGTCGGTGGAAACACTGTTCTGGATGGAAGACAAAGGGTGGTATGCCGACGTGCTGCTGAGCGCAAAAGGAACCAGTGCGCGCGAGGCGAAAGCCAGCGATGCTTTGCGCAATAATTGTCTGTTTTTGGTGAGCCTGGGACTGGTGACTGGCGAACGCGCCAGGCGATGCGTGGCGGCGGCATTGCAGTATCTGGTGGTGCCGGGTGCGTTGCGGTCACTGGCGCCATTGCCGATCAAAGTTCCGCTGCCGGTTTATGCGAACGGCGGCGGGTTGTTGAATGATCCGATGAATCCGTATTGGGGTCGATATGAAGGAGACGAAGACACGCGGCGAAAGCCGGCGTATCACAACGGAACCGCGTGGACGTGGACGTTCGCGGTGTTTTGCGAGGCGCTGGCACGGGCGTGGGATTTCTCGCCGCAATCAGTCGCGGCGGCGCGGGCGTATTTGGGAAGTATGGATAGAGTTATGAACCGCGGCTGTTTGGGGCAGATTCCCGAGATTTTGGACGGCGACGCGCCGCATCAGCAGCGCGGGTGCGATGCGCAGGCGTGGGGAGTCACTGAAGCGTTGCGGGTTTGGAAAATGCTTGCGGATTGATGATTGGCGATTGCCGATTGGCGAATTAGCGCGATAGCGCCGAAGCTTTCAAAACGTCCGTAAATCGCCAATCGAAAATCGGAAATTCCTATGGCTGGCTCGTGACTTTGCCCCATTCGAGGTCCTGGGAGGCGGCGTAGATGGCGAAGGCTTTTTCGTTTTGAATCAAAACGGCGCGAACGACGCTGGAATCATCAGCGCGGCCAAGATTCAGGACGGCGTCAGGGATGATGCCGACTTTTTTGTGGGCGTAAAGCAGCGCGAAGGTGGCCTGAGCGACGGCATAGAACGGCAATTCCTTGTAAGCTCCTTCGATTGAGTCCTCTACGGCATTGGCCAGGAAATCAAGCTGACCGCCGAGATGGGGGAAAAGAGGCTCGTAGATTTGCGTGAATTCGAGTTTCCACTGAGGAAGAAGCCGCACGACTTTATCGGCGATGGCCGGGGTGATGGACGCGGCGCCGCGATTTAGAAAATCGACGATTTCAGGCATGGGGCAAATCTACTGAAAAGCCGAAAAGAAGCAAAAACATTCGATTGGGCAAAAACCCGGTTGCACCAAGTGAAAAATAAGGCACTATAAATGGCAAAATGAGTCGTTGACACCGGAATGCGTTTCTGGTTTCATCACCGGCCCCTCTCATGGGGAAGAATTTATGTACGCTGTATTAGAAACTGGAAGCAAACAGTATCGGGTGGCCGCCGGCGACACGTTGGAAGTGGAACGCCTCGCGATTGAGGCGGGCAAGCCCGTCACGTTTGATCGCGTTTTGATGGTCAACAACGATGGCAAAGTCACCGTGGGTTCGCCCACTGTGGCCAGCGCGACCGTTGTGGCCGACGTGGTGGAACATATTCGCGGCGAGAAGAAACTGACGTTCAAGATGAAACGCCGCAAAGGGTATCATAAGAGCATCGGGCATCGTCAGGAACTGACGGTGGTCAAAATCAAGGAAATCAAAGCTTAAGAGAAAGAGTTATGGCACATAAGAAAGGTCAAGGCAGCGTCCGGAACGGGCGCGATAGCGTCAGCAAACGGCTGGGCGTGAAGCGATTTGGCGGTGAATTCGTGACGGCGGGCAGCATCCTGGTGCGCCAGCGCGGTTCGAAGTTCATTGCCGGACAAAACGTGGGCACGGGCCGTGATTGGACCCTGTTCGCCCTCACCGACGGGAAGGTCAACTTTGATAAAGGCAGCCACCGGGTGAATGTCGTGGCGGAAGCGGCGACTCAGAATTAGTTTTCCGCGCGAATTTTCACGGCGAGGTCACCTGGCCTCGCCTTTTTTGTTTTCAGAAATGTTCATCGACCAAATAAAAATCTATGCGCGGGCGGGCCACGGCGGCAAAGGCTGCGTGGCGTTTGCGCGGGAGAAGTTTGTGCCCAAAGGCGGGCCGAGCGGCGGCAATGGCGGGCGCGGCGGCGATGTCATTCTGGAGGCGAATCATGATTTGAACAACCTCATCGCCCAATATTACCAGCCCAAGCTGATTGCGAAAGACGGCGATATGGGCATGGGCAAAGGAATGGACGGTCATGCCGGAAAAGATTTAATCATCAAAGTGCCTTGCGGCACGCTGGTCTGGAAACTGCCGTCGGCGGAGGCGCCAATCGGGGTTGAACCGGAGGATGATGACGAAGCGCCGCCGAAATTTCAGACCAGCACGGGCAAGCGTCCATTGATCCGGCATTCCGGAGCCGGCGCGGCGATGGAAATAGACTTGTCCAGCGAGGATGAGGGCGAAGCCGCCACGGCGGACAACGAAAAGGGCGAACTGGTGGCGGACCTGACGGTGCATGGGCAACGATTTACTTTGTGCAAAGGCGGCCGGGGCGGTTTGGGGAATCGAAATTTTGCCACTTCGGTGCGGCAGGCGCCGCGGTTTGCGCAACCGGGCGAGGCGGGCGGCGAAGGAGATTACCTTTTCGAATTACGCATCGTCGCGGAGGTCGGCCTGGTCGGATATCCGAACGCGGGAAAGTCCACTTTGTTGACCGCGATCTCCAAGGCGCGGCCGAAGATTGCGCCGTATCCATTCACCACGTTGCATCCGCAGATTGGCATTGTGGAATATTCCGATTATTTCCGGCTGACCGTGTGCGACGTGCCGGGATTGATCGAGGGCGCGCACAACAATGTCGGGTTGGGGCATTCCTTTTTGCGGCACATCCAGCGATGCAAAGTTCTCGTGATCCTGCTGGACATGGCGGGGACGGATGCGCGAGAGCCGTGGGATGATTACAAGAATTTGCTGAACGAATTGGAGCTTTACGATCCGGCGCTGGTGAAAAAACCGCGGCTCGTCGTGGCGAATAAAATGGATGAGGCGGTGGCGGAGGAGAATTTGAAGAAATTCAAGCGCCGGATTCGCAAGACACCGGTGCTGCCGATCGCGGCGGGATTTGATGAAGGGATTGATACATTCAAAGCGGCGATTCGCGAGGCGGTGGAGGAGGCGGGGTGACTAAGCGCCCAATTCGGAAGCGCAGCCACCGGCGTTCGCTGCGCCGCGCCCAGGCACCGAAAAAATCATTGCTTTGGCATTTACGGCCGACTCCGTGATTTGGAGTTTGAATACAATCGCGAGTTGCTGCGTGACGCGGATTGTTAAGCGGTTAGTTTCTGGGCCGGTATTGTCCGGCGATGGCGAGCTCGGCTCTGCAAGCAGCAGCGTGCTTGAGTGACAGAACGTTTCGCGAAACCTGGCACTTTGGGATTGCCGAGTTGCTGCGGGTCTCAGATCCGCGCTCCTAACTTCCGGAAATTAGGACACTGCCAAATTCTAACTTGTTTTGGCCGCCAATAGCGCGCAGTTTACCGAACCCGTTTATTCCCTGGACGGGAACCATTGATATGTTACGAGCTGGAATCGTCGGTTTGCCCAATGTCGGCAAATCCACTTTGTTTAACGCCGTCACCCGCACGCGCAAGGCGGAAGCGGCGAATTACCCATTTTGCACCATCGATCCCAACGTCGGCATGGTGACCGTGCCGGACGCGCGGTTGGAACCGCTGGCGAAGATTGCGAAGACCTCGGTGATCATCCCGGCGGCGATTGAATTCGTGGACATCGCCGGCCTGGTCAAAGGCGCGTCGCAAGGTGAGGGCCTGGGAAACAAGTTTTTGAGCCACATCCGCGAAGTGGACGCGATTGTGCAAGTGGTGCGGTGCTTCGAGGACCCGGATATTCATCACGTGGCGGGGGCGATCGATCCGATTCGCGATATTGAAACCATCACGACGGAATTGGTGCTGGCGGATTTGGATGCGGTGAAGAAGCGGTTGGAAAAGGTGGCGAAAGACGCGAAGCGCGGTGACAAGGTGGCCCTTGCGGAAGAAGCGGTTTTGAAAAAACTGGAGCCGCATTTGAACGCCGGAAAACCAGCCATCACATTGGAGCTTACGCCGGAAGAAAAGGCGGTGTCGCGGCTGTTCTGGCTGATGACGGACAAACCGACAATTTTCGCGTGCAATGTGAAGGAAAGCGATCTCGCGACGGCGGATAAAAATGCCTTTGTCGTCAAGGTGCGAGAATTCGCGCAGCATCATTTTGCGTGCGAGGCGGTGGTCATCAGCGCGCAAATTGAGAGCGACCTGATTGATTTGTCCGCGGAAGAAGCGAAGGAATTTTTGAAGGAATTGGGCGTGCAGGAAAGCGGGGTGGGCCAATTGATTCGCGCCACGTATCATTTGCTCGGTTTGCGGACGTATTTTACCGCCGGCGAAAAGGAAGTCCGCGCGTGGACGATCCACGTCGGTGACACCGCGCCGAAAGCCGCGGGAGTGATTCACTCGGATTTCGAGCGCGGGTTTATCAAGGCCGAGACGGTGGCCTACGATGATTTAATGAAATGCGGTTCAGTGGCGGCGGCGCGTGAAAAGGGCCTCTACCGGATGGAAGGCAAGGAATACGTCGTCAAAGATGGCGACGTGATGTTGTTTAAATTCAACGTTTAACTCGTCCTCGCCTCTCGTCATTCGTTCCCATCCTCGATGGACAAGGACGAGCGGGAGGACGAGGACGATTCTTTTGGAGCGTCCGGTGCCATCCAAAACTTGTTGATTCAATCCCAACGTCCGGGTGTCCAAACCCAGGCGGTACCGCCGGGGCTTTGGTCCCAATGTCCCGGAACCCAGGTTGAATTGACACTCGGGCGTTGTTCCCAATGTCCGGGCGTCCAAACCCAGCGATTGTTCACGTTAGTCCAGTAGCCATCGATCCACACAAACGCGGGGCCGGGAGCGGTCGTGCGAACTTCCACGCGCGGCGGCGGTGGCGCTTGATCGCTGGTCACAGTGACGGTGCGCTGCGTCGTGGTGGTTGCGACCGGTTCGGTGGTCATGACCATCGTTTCATGATGATGAGCGCATCCGGCGAGGAGGCCACCCGCGATTAATGGTAAAATACCCAACGTTGTTTTCTTCATAATCTCCTTAACTTTTCACATTGGTTTTCGGGAAATATATCTTCGACACCCGCGAGGCGCAGGTGGGGAGGTTTGCTACTGGGGAGCGGTGGAGGGGGTGGGGGAGGAGCGCCGATTCCTGAACGGCAAACCGGTTTCCAACAGGCCGATCAGGAGATCGGCGCTCCAGGACGCTGGCGTAGATTGCGCCCGTGGGCCTCGCCCTCGATTCAACTTGTGGTTTTTGCCGGTCGGATTATTGTCGTTACATGCCCATTTACGAGTTTCATTGCGAAAAGTGCGGGAAAGACAGCGAGATTTTGGTCCGTTCCAGCGATTGGAAAGGCACTCAATGCCCGAAATGCGGCTCAACGAAGCTCGAGAAGAAATTTTCGATCTTCGCTTCGGCCAATGCGGAGGGCGGCGCCGGTTCCGTGCCGAAACGCGGTGGCGGTGGATGCGGGCCGGGGTGTGGGTGTCATTGAAGCGGGTGGTTAAATGAGCTAAATGAGTTAAAAAGCTTCGGTCGCACTCATTTAATCATTTAACTCGTTTAATCTATTTAACGTATTTAACTCACCCCGTCACTTCCCGCGCCTTAATGCGCCGCAAATCTTCCACGGTCCAATCCGGCTCATGACGTTTTAGTTCCTCGAAAGTCGCGCCGCCGGTGGCGACGGCGAGGACTTTGGCGTTAATGGCGCGGCCGCAACGGATATCGAAGGGCGTGTCGCCGATGACGAGGATTTCATCATCGCGCAAATTCATTCCCAAAAGACGCCGACCACGGTCGCGGGCGGCGGCGGCGATTAAATCGCGGTCTTCATTGTCATCGGCAAAGGCGCCGGTTTCGAACTCCTTCCACAGGTTGAAATGGCGGAGTTTGATTTCCGCGCCGAGGCGAATATTGCCGGTGAGCAGGCCGATCATTGGCGGCTTTGCGACATGTTTAAGATCGTGGAGAAATTCCCAGACACCGGGACAGGCTTCCGTCTGGCTGTGGTTCAGGATGTAATCGAGCCAGAAAACGTAGCGCTCAAAGAAGCGATCGAAATTTTCCTGGGTTTCCGGGATGCTGTGATATTTGAAGAACTCGCGGACTAGGCTGGTGTCCGTGCGCCCGGCAAACTTGAGTTTTTCAAAACCGTCACGGGCGTTGAATTCGGTTTCGAACACCTTGGCAAAGGCTTTGACGCCGGCGCCGCCGGTGTGAACGAGCGTGCCGTCGATATCGAATAGAACCAGCCGAATCATGAGGCGGAGAAGCTAAGAGGCAAGGGAGCGGTTGGCAATGAGGAGTTGTGACGTATGCCGGGTGCCGAGTGGCGGGAAAAGACATCACACGTTGCTCGCCAGTCGTCACGCCGACCAATTCGTGGGCCGTATTCGCCGGAGAAACGCTGAAATTCGGGCTTGTAATCGACCGCGCAGGTGGTATTTTGTGCGGCCTTTTATGAAAGCAGACATTCATCCGAAGTATGTGGATGCGGAAATCCGTTGCGCGTGCGGCAACGTGATCAAGACCCGTTCCACCAGGCCGACGATCATCGTCGGTATTTGCAACGTGTGCCATCCGTTTTACACTGGTCAGCAGAAATTCGTGGACACCGCCGGTCGTGTGGACAAGTTCCAGCAGCGCGCCGCCAAGACGCAAGCCGCCCAGGTTGCGTTCGCCACGAAGAAAAAGAAGAAATAGCTGTTTTCCAATCAACGCCCGCAGGCGCCGTTTATCGGTCTGCGGGCGTTGTGTTTTTGTGTGACGCGTGAAACGTAAAACGTGAATTTTTTCTTACTCGTTCAACAGTATTCAGGTTTCACGTTTTACGTTTCGCGGAAGAAATGGACCTGCGCCCACACATCGACAAATTCGCGCGACGGTTTGCGGAAATCGAAAGCGCCTTGAGCGACCCAAAGGTGTTCGATAACCCGCTGCGCGCGCAGGAATTGTCCAAGGAATACGCCCGGCTCAAGGAGTTGGTGGCGGCGGGACAGGCGTATCAAAAAACAGTGACGGATTTGGCGGATAACCGCGCATTGCTCAAGACCGAGCCGACGGAATCCGAGTTGGCCCAGATGGCCAAGGAGGAAGTCGCGCGGTTGGAAGTCGACGAAAAACGCCTCACGCAGCAGATTCAATTCGGCATTCTGCCGCCGCATCCGACGGATTCACGGAACACGATCATTGAAATTCGCGCCGGCGCCGGCGGGCAGGAATCGGCATTGTTTGCGGCGGACCTTTACCGGATGTACACGCGCTACGCGGAAGCGCGCGGGTGGAAAATTGAGAATCTGGATTCGAGCCCGTCTGACCTGGGCGGCTACAAGGAAATTGTTTTCCAGGTGAACGGCGAGGACGTTTACAAGCGATTCAAATATGAGAGCGGCGTGCACCGCGTCCAGCGCGTGCCGGCGACGGAAGCGCAGGGGCGGATTCACACGAGCACGGTGACCGTGGCCGTGCTTCCGGAAGCGCAGGAAGTGGATGTGGAAATCCGGCCGGAAGACATCGAAGTGAGCGTTTGCCGCGCTTCAGGCAAAGGCGGCCAGGGCGTGAACACCACCGATTCCGCGGTGCAAATCCAGCACAAGCCCAGCGGATTGATTGTGCGCTGCGCCGATGAGCGGTCGCAGATCAAAAACAAGGCAAAGGCCATGACGGTGTTGCGCTCGCGATTGCTGGAGCGAAAAATCGCCGAGGAAAACGCGAAGTACGCGGCTCAGCGCAAGGAACAGGTGGGCACGGGCGAACGCAGCGAAAAAATTCGCACCTACAATTTTCCGCAGAACCGCGTGACAGATCATCGCATCGAACTGACGCTTTATAATCTGGCGAATTTCATCGAAGGCGACCTGGATGCATTGATCGAGCCGCTGATTGCGAATGATCTGGAAGAGAAATTCGCGGCGCTGCAACTTTAACATGATTCCCAAAGGCATCATTTTCGATTGCGATGGCACCTTGGCGGACACGATGCCGCTGCATTGGCGCGCGTGGCAGATGATCACACAGCGGCATAATCTGCATTTTCCGCAGGACCGGTTTTATGCGTTCGGCGGCGTGCCTTCGCGCGATATTTTGAAATTGCTGGCGCAGGAACAGGGGCGGGCGCTGGACCATATCGCGGTGGCACATGAAAAAGAGGAGGCGTTCTTGCCCTTGCTGGTGGAGGTGGAACCGATCCACGCGGTCGTGGAAGTGGCCAGGGCAAATCACGGAAAAATTCCGATGGCAGTGGCCTCGGGCGGGACGGAGAGGATCATCGGCATGGTGCTGGACCGATTGAAGATTCGTGGGCTGTTTGGCGCGGTCGTGACGAGCGAAATGGTGAAGAACCAAAAGCCGGCGCCGGACATTTTTCTGGAAGCGGCGCGGCGCATTGGCGTGGACCCGAAATGCTGCCGGGCTTATGAGGATACCGATTTGGGTTTACAGGCGATTCGCTCGGCGGGGATGGAAGCGGTGGATGTAAGAGAGTTGCTGGCAAAATAGGTGGAAACGTTTGCTCAACGCTTTCGCTTGCCCAACTCCGCGCGAATCCAATTCGGGTCGCGTCGCAAGTCCAGAACAGCGATAACTTGAGTTTCATTTTCTGTTTCGCGATAGTAGATGCCGAAGGGAAAACGGTGGGCGAGCATTCGATAACAACCGAAATGGCGGAAATGGATGCCGTGATAGAGCGCCAAGCTTTCGATATCCGCGAAAATGGAATCTGCAAAATACGTGCCTATCCCCGTCTCTTGTGACTCATAAAACCGATCGCATTTTCAATGTCCTCAGCCGCTTCCGCGAGAACAATGACTGTTCTCATTTGGCGCGTTTAGCCAGGCGCTTCTTGAGTTGTGCAAGCGTGAGAAATTTGCCCCTGCCAGATTCAACCTTCGTGAGGCGGTTCGCGACTACCACTTTATGCCAGTCCGGAGATTCCAAGAGTTCCTCGTCAGCGGCGAGGGATTTCCAAATGAGTTCCATCACCTGAAGTTTTTGCGCGAGAGTCATTCGCTCAATTTCCACCGCTTCTATCATGTCGAAAGAATAATGCTGGCGGCGGCTAATCGCAAGCGATTCGCGACGCCGTAGTTTGACGGTGAATCAGCCAACTGCTTCGGTGTTTTAACCGAGCCGACCATAACAAACGATCGTGTCGTAAACGAACGCTACGCGGTCGTTTTTCTGGCGGGCGTTGAAGATGTTTTTCAAATCCGCGAGCATCTGGTCATGACCGGGTTGGCCTTTTTCCGGAGCGTAGGAGGATGACAGCAGCCGGCCTTTGAGACCTTCAAAATCGAATTCATGGGAACTCGGAAATGCCTTCTTGCCCGGAGCGAAGCCGAAAAATTCGCGCACGATGTCGTCATCGATATTTTTGTGGTCCACTTTGGAATAATCGGTGGCATAGGTTTGGAGCAGGCGCTCGTATTCGGCGAGGAAAGGCGTGGCTTGGGTCTGGCGATCGTTCCAGACTAAAACAACCCAGCCGCCGGGTTTGAGGATGCGCGCGAATTCCTTCCGGCAGCGTGGGCGATCGAACCAGTGAAATGCCTGGCCGGCGGTGATGAAATCGAGACGGCCATTCGGCAGCGTCGTTTCTTCAGCAGTGGCAGCGATGCTGGTGAAGTTTTCAAAATAAGACAAAAACCGCTCGCCGGCTTCGCGCATTTCCGGATTGGGTTCGATGCCGAAAACTGAATTGCCATTGGCGAGAAAGAGTTTCGTCAATTTGCCCGTGCCAGAGCCAACGTCCGCGATGACGGAATCCGGAGTGAGGCCGCATTCCGATTCGAGGAGGCCGATGATTTCTTTGGGATAACCCGGCCGACAGCGGACGTAGTTCTCGACGCGGGAGGAAAAGCGTTTGGTGGGGTCGATGGAAGAACTCATGAGTTGTCTTTCGGCAATGGGCGTTTCCAGACGTAACGCGCGAGCAAAACGCGAATCACGGCGGTGAGCGGGATGGCCAGGATGCCGCCCAGCACACCGCCGAGCAACGTGGTTCCCACCATGACCGCAATGATGATCGTGAGCGGGTGCAGGCCCACGCGCCCTTTCATGATGCGCGGCGAAATCACCACGCCTTCCAGTGATTGCACGATGGCGAACACCACTATAACCAGCGCCGGATGTTTCCAATCGCCGTATTGCACCAGCGCGATAATCATCGCCGTGAGGAAAATAATAATTGCGCCGATGAAGGGAATGATAGTGAGGACCATCGCCGCGGCGCCGAGCAGGATCGCGTAAGGCAGCCCGATGAGCAGGAACCCGATGGCGTACATGATGCCATCGCAGATGGCCACCAGCACCTGCCCGCGAAAGAAGGCGATGAGATAGTCATTGATGGATTGCAGAATGAAAACGAGTTCGCTTTTGAAGGTGGAATCCTTGACCGGCAGATAGCTGGTCCATTTGGATTGAATGCCGCTTTTTTCCAGCAGCAGGTAAAACGCATAAATCGGCACGAGGGCAATGCCAACCAGCACGCCGAGCCATGAGACCACCACGGAGCGGGCCTTGGGCAGAAGTTTTCCCAGCCAGCCCGCGGCGGATTGCAGAGTGCTGCCGCTGATGACCGGGCTTGACGCGGGACTTTTCGCGTTGGGTGGAAGCGCTGGAGCATTGGTTCCAATCTCGACCGTGGTTTCATTCGTCGTCGGGAGCGGAGGAACTTCATTCGTCGTGGAGGTGGCCGGGGATTGTGCTTCCGGCGGAGCGGAATTCGTTTTGAAAAACTTCTCGAAAAAACCCAGACGATTGCCGGTCCATTCCTCAATCAAGCTTTCACTTTTGTGAGCAATTTTCGGAACGTTGGCGGCGAATTCCCGGCTTTGCGTCACAATCAGTGGAACGACCGTCGCGAGCATGCCTGCGACCAGGATGAGCGCGATGACAAAGACGCACACAATCGCGCGCGGCCGTGAAAGCCCTTTGTGGTGGAAAAAATCCACCACCGGATCCAGCAGGTAGGCGATGATGCCTGCTGCCGCGAGCGGCCACAAAACGGGCGACAAGATGTCCAGCGCGTAGCTTAATCCCCAAATCAGCAGGAACAGCAGCCCGCCCATGATTCCTATCGACAAACCACTCAGGGCTGTCCAGAAAAGCCGCGCCTGGTGTCTGGAAGGTGGAGGGATGTTCATAATTTCAAATTTGAAATTTCAAATCTCAGATTCGATTTCCTTGCGGCGCAGCGGATGGTCCAGTGGCAAATTCGCCAGAAGCTTCTTTTGCACAGCCGCCGCTTTCCTTTTCTGATCATCTTCCGCCCGAACTCTGTTGTTCAAATGCCGTTGGCCTTTGATTTCGGAGTTTTGCAGGGAATCTGCCCAGCCGCGCGACTGGCGCGAGCAGTTTTCGGCCAGGGATTTCAAATTTGAAATTTCAGATTTCAAATGAGCGACCCAGCGGCGTCGGAGAAGCAGCCCAAGCATGGAGCGCACTTCGCCTGCGGAGCCGCGCGCAATATAAATGAAGTGAAGCAGTTCGTTTGTTGTGCCCCGCTCGAAACCCTCAGCAATGTTGTTGGAAACCGAAAGAACGGCGCGCTCGAATTGGTCTCGAAAAGAATGGCGCATTCGTGGCGGAGCGTTCTCAAGAAAATCGTCAGCCAGCTCGTATAGCTTTGCGGCCTCTTGCCATACGGGCAAATCTTCGAAGCGCTGGTAGGTCATTTGGTTCCTTTTATTTTTTGTTCTCCGGATTCATGTTCTCCCAAATCGCGAATGATTGAATTTCATTTGAAATTTCAGATTTCAAATTCTTAATCCGCGCTCCGCTGAATTACCTTTCACCGCGGATTTTTCCGCGTAGTGGCTGAACCCGAAACTATCCCTGCCCAAGCTTCTTCGACTTGTCCGCCGCCGCGCGCACCGCGCTCATGACGGCGCCGCGGAGTTTGCCTTTTTCCAACTCGTGCACTCCTTCGATCGTGGTGCCGCCGGGGCTGGTAACCATGTCCTTGAGCGCGCCGGGATGCTGGCCGGTTTCGAGGACCATTTTGGCGGCGCCGAGAACCGTTTGCGCGGCCAGTTTGGTGGCGATATCGCGGGGCAACCCAGCGGCCACGCCGCCGTCGCTCAGACTTTCGATGAACAAATACACGTATGCCGGCCCGCTGCCGCTCAAGCCGGTGACGGCATCGAGCAAGTATTCCTTCACTTGAAACGCAATGCCCACGGCGGAGAAGAGGTTGGTGGCGATTTCCGCGTCAGAAGCGGTAGCGGATTTCCCGAGCGCGAAACCCGTGGCGGACGACCCGACGAGTGCGGGTGTGTTGGGCATCACGCGGATGACGCGCGCATTATTGCCAAGACCGGCTTCCAGCTTCGCCAATGTCACACCGGCAGCGATGGAAACGAGCAGATGCTTTTCCGCGACCGCCTTTTGAATTTCGCTGAGCACGTCGGCGACCTGATAAGGTTTGACCGCCAGGATGAGAACGTCCGCAGCCTTGGCAACCTCGGCGTTGGACGCGACGATTTTCGCGCCGGTTTCCTTTTCGAACGCCGCACAAGCGGCCTGGCTGACGTCGGCCGCCACGATTTGTTTGGGTGTGACCAGGCCCGCGCGGATGAAACCTTTGGCAAGCGCGGTCGCCATCTTGCCCGCGCCGAGAAAACCGATATTCAATTGGGAAGCCATGGCTGCGTGTTCTACCAAGAGGCCGCGGCGCTGTCACTGCCCAAATTCTGGTTTTCTCGCGCTCTTTCCCAAAAATTAGAGACTCCTCACCCCGTCTCCTACTTTGCCGAATCACGCACCAAATTTATCGAACATCTTGGCGTTCGCTTGCATGAGCCGAATTAAATATTTCGATTCGAACACGCCGAGCGAGCCGATGTTGGCGCCGGTTTCAGTGAAGCGTTCCAGTTTGTCGGAGCCGCTCACGGCGGAGTGCAACAGGACCGGTTGCGGATGCCATGAATGTCCGTGCACCGCGCATGGCGTCGAGTGGTCTCCCGTGATGGCGAGCACGTCCGGTTTTTTGCGCAGCAAAATCGGCAAGGCGGCATCGAAATCCTGAATGGCTTTCACCTTGGCGGCGAAGTTGCCGTCTTCGCCGGCTTTGTCGGTGTATTTGTAATGGATGAAAAAGAAATCAAAGTTGTTGTACTCAGTAACGTAACGTTCGAACTGCTCCGTAATCGTTTGCGGCCCCTCGATTTTCTTCATGCCGACGAGCTGCGAAAGACCCTTGTACATCGGATAGACCGCCAGCGCGGCGGGCTTGAGCTTATAGCGTTCCTCGAACAGTGGAATTTCGGGCTGATGCGCAATGCCGCGCATGAGAAAACCGTTGGCTGGTTTTTCCTTGGCAATCACCGGCAGCGCCTGCTTGTAAAAATCGGCGATAAGTTTTGCCATTTTTTTTTGTTTGAGATTTTTCGCGTCGCGCGGTTTGACCGTCGGGATCGCAAATCCTTCGCGGTTCGGATCGGCATCGGTCAACGGTCCTTCCAGTCCCTTGCCGCGAAAGACCACGACGAAACGATGTTCCTTGCCAGCCTTGATGAGGACTTGCGTGTCGCCGATTTTTTTCACTTTGGCCGAGAGCATCGCGCACAATTTTTCGCACGTCTCGGTCGGGATGCGGCCGGCGCGGCGGTCGGTCACGATTCCCTTGGCATCGAGCGTGGCAAAGTTCGCGCGGGCGCAGACGTCGCCGGGTTGCAATTCCACGCCCAAGCCGAGCGCTTCAATGACGCCACGGCCCACCTGGTATTCCAGCGGATCGTAGCCGAAAAGGCCGAGATGGCCGGGGCCGCTGCCAGGTGTAATGCCGGGCGCCACGGGAATCATGCGGCCCTGCGCGGATTCCTTGGCCAGCGCGTCGAGGTGCGGCGTCTTGGCGGCTTCGAGCGGGGTGAGAAAATTTTGTTCGCGAGTGGCGATATCGCCGAGGCCATCGAGGACGATCAGCGCGACTTTCGCGTTCAATTTCAACGTCAATTCAGAATAAAGAGCATCCAGGTTCATATAAATTGGGTTCGAGTGCGTGCTGCTGGCCCTATGCCGCGCATGCGTTTGTTAATCTTGCGCTGAAGTAAGAGGCGGCGCAATGGGAATTGATTTACCAATTTTGATTCCGGCTTTACGATTACACGGAATTTTGAATCGGTTTACTTGTTGAACACATGAATCCTCTGCCGCTGCATGAATTTCATCATAGCTTGAACGCCCAATTTGCCGAATTGAACGGCGAAGAAATCGTGGCGAATTATGGCGATACGTTGGCCGAATACGCCGCCTTGCGCGAGGCCGCGGGCGTGCTGGATCTTGGCTTCCGCAGTCGCATGTGCCTGACCGGCGGCGATCGCGCGCGATTTCTGCACGGCCAGGTGACGAACGATATCAATCACCTCCGTCCGGGCGAAGGCTGCTACGCGGCGCTCGTTACCGCCAAAGGCAAAATGGAGAGCGATCTGAACATCTACGCCTTGCAGGACGAATTGTTGCTCGATTTCGAACCAGGGCTCGCGAAGAAAGTTTCCCAGCGGCTTGAAAAATACATCGTGGCCGATGAAGTCCAGGTGGTGGATGTCGCGCCGCATTATGGGTTGTTGAGCGTGCAGGGGCCGAAGGCGGAAATGGCGGTGAAGGCGTTGGGGATTTTCGCGGAAATGCCAGTCAAAAACTTTCAATCACTGAAAATTTCGGATTCGATGTTGGGGGAGATTTATTTGATGGCGCAATCACGGATTGGAAACGGCGCGCGCGGAGCGACGCGCCCTACCGGTTTCGGTTTTGACTTGTTCGTGCCGGTGAATTCGCTTGGCGCGGTGGCCGATAAATTGATTGCTGCTGCGAAATCCTTCGGCGGTCGAGCGTGCGGTTGGGACGCGCTGGAAATGGCGCGCATTGAAGCCGGCATTCCGCGCTTTGGTATCGACATGGATGAAAGCAACCTCCCGCTGGAATGCGGCATTGAAGCGCGCGCCGTGAGCTACAACAAGGGCTGCTACATTGGCCAGGAAGTCATCAATCGCATTCACAGCATCGGCCATGTGAATAAGGAATTACGCGGACTGCGACTTGCGAATGACTTGCAAAACATGCCAGTCAAAGGCGATAAATTGTTTTACAACGGCAAGGAAGTGGGTTACGTGACCAGCGCGGTGAAATCGCCGGCGTTGCAGGCGAACCTTGCGCTTGGCTACGTGCGGCGTGAAGCGAATGCTCTGGGAACGGAGCTTAAGTTGCGCACAGCCACAGGTGAGATGAAAACGAATGTTGTCGATCTGCCATTCGCATGAACTTGAGTAGTGGCACGGGCATCTCGCCCGTGCGAACCAGGGATTCACGGGCGAGACGCCCGTGCCACTAACAGTTCAACGCCTCCCTTGCAGAGATCATCCACCTCACTACACTCTCCACATGTCCTGGAAAGTGGTCGTCACGGCGCGCGGCGTGAAGCCGGCGGGCGAACAGGCGCAGGCGCTTCTCCGAAGCGCTGGGTGCGAAATTATCTTCCCGTCAAAATTTGGGCCGCTTAAAGGCGATGAACTCATCAGCGCGATTTCCGGCATGGATGCGGTGCTCGCGAGCCTGGACGGATATTCCTCGGACGTGCTGGCATCGCCCGCCGCGAGCCGGCTGAAAATCATTGCCCGCTGGGGCGTGGGCTACGACGCGGTGGACCTGGCGGCGGCGGCTCGCGAAGGAATCGTCGTGACCTACACGCCCGGCGTGCTGGATGACGCGGTGGCGGATTACACGTTTGCCTTGTTGCTGGCGCTCGCGCGGCGGTTGCCGGAAGGACACGCTGCGATGCAGCGCGGGGAATGGAAACACCAATGGGGCGATGATGTTGGCGGCCGGACGTTGGGCATCATCGGGTTGGGCCGCATCGGCAAAGCGGTGGCGCGGCGGGCGGGCGGTTTTGATATGCGCGTGCTGGCGCACACGCCGCATCCATCGGCGGAATGCCGCGGAATCGAGTTCGTTTCGTTGGAGAAAGTTTTGGCGGAAAGCGATTTTGTTTCGTTGCACGCGGCGCTCACGCCAGCGAGCAAGGGGATGATCGGCGAAGCCCAATTGCGCCGGATGAAACGCACGGCGTATTTGATCAACACGGCGCGGGGCGCGCTGGTGGATGAAGCTGCGCTCATGCGGGCGCTCAAAGAAGGCTGGATTGCCGGCGCGGCGCTGGATGTTTTCACGACGGAACCGCTCCCGGTGGAAAGCGTGCTGCGGTCTGCGCCGAATCTGCTGTTAAGCCCGCATCAATCCTCTTATGCGCGCGGCACTGGTGAACGCGTCAGCCTTGCGGCGGCGCAGAGCATCGTGGATTTGATGAACGGGAAAAAGCCGCGGGCCGTGTTGAATCCGGAGGTGTTTGATTCTCCGAAATTTCGCGGGCGGTTGGGAGCGAAATGAGCCGCCTTCGCCAAGGCTCCGGCGCGTCAAGCAGGAATGTCCGCGCTACGTGGTATGGCGGCTACTTCTTGTTCGGTTGGTTGCTGGGATCTTTCAATTCCGCCACTATCCAAAAGATCAAAGCAGGTCCGAAACAAATCAAAACGCCAATCGGCACGACGCAAACACTGATAAATTCGTCCATAAAAAGAGTATTCCCGTACACGGCCCCCGGCGCAACTGGAAATCGCAGCGCGCCTATTTCTACTTCTGCGTTCAGTCGCAGCGATTTGAAGCCGCGATGGTCAAACATTCTTCGCAAACCCAATACACCACTTGAACAAATTCATTGAAATCCGTCGGATCGGAAAGGTCCTCAATGCGTTCGCACATTGGCATGCCTGAATGAGGGTCGTTATGGATCGCCGCCAATTCCATCATCCGCGTGGCGCCAAACTCGCGAGCCAATTGATGATTTTTGCAATCGGGGTTCGGACAGACAATGTATTCGTGTCCTTGAAGGAGATTGAGCAATCCGCCCATTTGATGACGATTAAGACATTTGTTTGAAAACCAGGGATGTCGGAGTTTCTCGAGCCCGTTTTTAATCGCCTCTTTATCCGATTCCTTCAGCCAGTACTCGTCGATTTCCTGCGCGACAGCCAGGAGTTTGGCCGTTTCGTAAGGAATCGGAGTCAACTTTGCAGAGCGCTTTGGAAAAGTTTTTGGAAATGCCGGATAGGGGAAATCGTTGCCTTGTCGCTTGCCTTCATTCTTAAAAACTTTGAGCGATCCGCTGTCGATCTGGTAAGAAAGTTTTTCCGCGCAGCATTTCCAGCAATAGTAAAGCGGCAGCCGGTCCAGCTCATGAAAGAGTTTGGCCTTTTCTGTTTGCCGGATTGAATCGCAATCAAAGTCAGCGAGAAGCAGGAGCGGAATCTTGCACACTGGGCAGGTTGCTCCGTCATGATAGGCATCTCCGCCAAATTGATGATTCGACGGAGAGTCGTCGATGACGACGGCATAGCCTTGTTCTGTATAGTAATGGCCCACTAGCTTTTCTTCTTCTGCACCTTCGCCGCCACTTTCAACCGTAGCGCATTCAATCGGATAAAGCCGGTGGCGTCGTCCTGGTTGTAGGCTTTGGTGGGGTCGGCTTCCATGGTCGCGATGTGCGGGTTGTAGAGGCTCACCGGCGATTTGCGGCCGGCGACCAGGATGTTGCCTTTGTAGAGTTTCACGCGCACGGTGCCGGTCACGTTCTTCTGGCTCTCAGTCACGAACGCTTGCAACGCGAGCCGTTCGGGCGAGAACCAGTAGCCGTAATAGACGAGTTCCGCGTAGCGCGGGATGAGCGAATCGCGCAGATGCATGACTTCCCGGTCCATAGTGATCGTTTCCATCTGGCGATGGGCAAAATGCAGGATGGCGCCGCCGGGCGTTTCATAAACCCCCCGCGATTTCATGCCCACGTAACGGTTCTCGACCATGTCCACCCGGCCAACGCCGTGTTTGCCGCCGAGTTTGTTCAAGGCCTGCATCACGCCCAGCGGCGACAGTTTTTTGCCGTTTACGGCGACGCAATTGCCTTTGACGAAATCGAGCGTAACGAACTCCGGCTTGTTCGGCGCGTCTTCGGGGAAGACGGAGAGCGTGGTGAACGAGCCGCGATATTTCAAATCGCCGGCGTCCATCCAGGGGTCTTCCAGAATGCCGGCTTCGTAGGAAATGTGCAGGAGGTTCCGGTCCATGGAGAACGGTTTCTTGGCGCTGGCCTGGACGGGAATTTTGTGCGCGGCGCAATAATCAATCATCTCCTGCCGCCCGGGGAATTCATCGCGATAGCGGGAATCCCGCCAGGGGGCGATGACCTGCAAATCGGGCGCGAGCGCGGCGGCGGTCAATTCGAAACGCACCTGGTCGTTGCCTTTGCCGGTGGCGCCGTGGGCGATGGCGTCGGCTTTTTCGTTTTTGGCGATTTCCACCATGCGCTTGGCGATGAGCGGCCGGGCGATGCTGGTGCCGAGATAGTATTGGCCTTCGTAAATTGCGCCGGCGTGAAGCATCGGGAAGATGAAGTCGCGCGCGAATTCCTCCTGCAAATCGTCGATGTAAATTTTGGATGCGCCGGTCTTTTTGGCTTTGGCTTCGAGACCGCGCAGTTCCTCTTCCTGCCCGATGTTCGCGCAGAAGGCGATCATCTCGGCATTATATTTTTCCTTGATCCATGAGAGCAGCACCGAGGTGTCGAGGCCGCCCGAGTATGCCAGAACAATTTTCATCGGCTGTATCTATACGTGTGCGGGGGGAAAAGGCAAAGGGAATCGCGAGGGAACAGGCCGAGCTGGCGCTCGGTGCTCCCTGATCGAGGTATCGAGGTCTGCCTGCGCCGGTTTCTGTTCGTTTTTTTAAATTTTAACCCGAATTACCCGGAATTACCCCAAAATGCGCCGGCAGTCGTTCCGGGCTGCGACGGGACTGGGCGCCGACAGTTTGGGCCGGAATCAGGAGCGATTATGTTTAGTGCTTTCGAATGTCCTTTCATTTCCCTTTGCAAATCCAATCCATCTCCTTTCTGAGTTGTTTTTACTGCTGATCCGGAAAGGCGTCAAATCAAAACGGGCATTGCTACATGCGGCAAAAATGGCGACGCTCACAGAGCGCCGCTACAGGAGTCATTGCTCCAGAACATTGAAGACCTGGTCGAGTTCTTCCGGGGTGCCAAAGACGGTGTTGCCGCCGCCGGCTTGGGTGTTGTGCATGTTTCCGACCAGGGTGTAGGCATCTTCGCTCTTTCGGAAGGCGGCAGCGCCGTCGGTGAACAGTATGGTGTAACCACGATCCTGCATGTGCGCGGTGTAGTCGGGCCTGATTTCGGTGATGACGTCGCAGCCGAACAGCTTGTGGCCCTCCAGCTTGGTGGTCTTGTCGTAGCGGCGCATGTAATTGCCATTGGGGGCATCGGCGCAGCGCGGGTTGTAAAAATAGCTGGAGCGCACCACGCCTTTGATGTCATCGGTCGTCAGCAAGGGTTCGTAGAGTTGGGAGGAATAGTCGCCGGACATCAACATGGGGCAGAAATAGATTTTCCCGTCGCCGACGTATTTGGTGGGGTAGAGAAACCCGGCGTTTTCGAAATGGCAGCCTTCGGGTTGCTGGACGGAGTTCTCGATTTTCCAGTCCGTGTGCGTGTGTTCTTCATCGATCCAGACGTAACGGCTGAAGTGAGATTCGCTCATGTTGTTCATTTTGCCGTTGGTGCTGTAGGGCGGGTAGCCGCGCCAGGGCGGGAGAAATTCGTTGTAATCGCCGGCATAGACCATGGAACCGATGCCCATCTGATGAAGATTATTGAGGCAGCCGGTGCGTTTGGCTCTGAGCTTGGCGCGCGAGAGCGCCGGCAGCAGCAGCGCCGCGAGAATGGCAATGATCGCAATGACCACCAAAAGTTCGATCAACGTGAAGCCCCTCCGAGAGTTCATGCCTGATTTGACACCAGAGACCCGGTTTTGTTCCAGAAAATAAAGACAGGAAATGGCGGCGCTCTGCCGAGGCGCCGCTACGCTGGTTATTTTACCTTCTCGACGACAAGCACTTGGATTGGCTCGCGGCTGGGGACGAGTTCGAGGCCGAGTTGGTCAATTAACTCGCGCTTCAAGTCTTCGAGATTGTGATGGTTCCAATCCTTTTCGTTCCATCGGAGGTCAATATCGGAATTATTGCCAGTAATGCCAGTGCGGTTGATTACTGGTTCTCGAAAGATGCTTTCCATTGAAACCCGCGGCAGTTCGCAATCAATCCGGCGTGAGCTCCGGGCCCCGGAGAATTGCATATCCAAAACGGGTCGATCCAAACATTGGCTGACAATCTGCAAACTTCGCCCCACAAACTTTTTCCCACCGATTGGAGTAAAAAGATGGTTGAACGAAATCGACGGCGAGACACCGTCGATAGCACGCGAGACGCGTGCGCTCCCCAATCCAAATGCATCGTTCTGGTTAAAAGCGTGTGAGAAATGGAATCATCTCCGATGGTCGGTAGGGCGCGTCGCTCCGCGCGCGCCGTAAAAGAGGCCAACCACGGCGCGCACGGAGTGACGCGCCCTACCGCCAGACGCATTTTGTGGCACACTCGAAACTATTTTCAAATGCTTTATCTCTTTGGGGCGGAAATGTTGAGGGGTTCGATGTGCACAAGGACGTCGCGGACGCGGGGAACGGCTTCGCGGACCTTGTCTTTGACGTGATGGGCGATTTCGTGGGAGCGCAGCACGGTCATTTGCGGGTCCACTTCCACGTGCATGTCCACGAGGTATTCGTGGCCCATTTGGCGGACGAGGCATTTTTCGATGCGTTGCACGCCATCCACGGCGGCCGCCACGGTGCGAATGCGTTCGATGACTTCACGGTTGGGAGAGCGGTCCATCAATTCGTTGAGCGCGGGGCGCAGGAGGCGCCAGCCATTCCAGGCGATGACGCACGCGGCGGCCATGGCGGCCCAATCGTCGGCGGATTCGTAGCCCGGCCCGCCAATGAGCGAAACGGTGATGCCAATGGCGGCGGCGAAGGAGGTGATGGCGTCGCTGCGGTGATGCCAGGCATCGGTGGCGACGACGGAGCTTTCCACGGAAACGGCTTCGTGCAGGGCGAAACGAAAGAGGAGTTCCTTCACGAGGATGACGGCGATGAGGACGATGAGCGTGAAGGGTTTGGGGGCGGAATGCGGCTCGGCGACGGCTTGGAAGGCGGAGGTGATGATCCAGATTGCGGCCAGGAGGAGCATGGCGGAAACGATGGCGGCGGCGAGCGGTTCGGCTTTGCCGTGGCCGTAGGGATGATCTTCATCCGGCGGTTCCTCGGCCACCACCACGCCGCGCCAGACGATAATGGAACTGAAGACGTCGGCCATGGATTCGACGGCATCGGCGATGAGCGCATGGGAATGGCCGAAGATGCCGGCGAGCATTTTGCTGGCAGCCAGCAGGGCGTTCACGGCCAGGCCGAGGAACGTGACGCGGAGACTTCGCTTGAGCCGTGGTGTCGGCATGAGTCATCTATGCCAGAAGGTGGGGCGCCGCGAAAGGGGCGAATGGAGCGATGAAGCCAAATCTTGTAGGAGCCGACGTGAGGAGGCTCTCGAATCCTCCACGCCGAAAAAGATCAGAGACTCCTCACGTCGTCTCCTGCGGTAAGAGATGTCAAAAAGCGATTGCCAGATTAGATGAAATGCGGAAGGCTTATTCGGAAAGGTTGAGTTATGTTCAAGTTCTTTTTGCTCCTGAATGTTTTCGTTTTGCTGCCAATGTATCCGCTTTTTGGGCAGCCATCGCCGGCGGCCGTTGACGCGGGCGTGGCGGGGAACTCGATCAATTCCATTGGGCTGGATTTGCTGCACACTACGGCGCGGCCGGACGCCAACGCGTTGTTGTCGCCGTATTCCATCGGGCTGGCGCTGGCGATGACTTATGCGGGCGCGGACGGCCAGACGCGGGATGAGATGGCGCGCGTGCTGCACTTGCCCAAGGACGACGCGCAGGTGGCGCGGGCGTTTGGCGAGTTGCAATCGATGATGAATGAGGTGGTGCAAAAGAGCGTGGAGGCGTCCGCAAAAATGAAGCAATACGGCGAGTCCAACGATCCCATCACGCTGGACATCGCGAACCGGTTGTTCGGGCAGAAGGATTATGATTTCCGGCCGGCGTTCCTCGATTTGTTGAAGACGAATTACCATGCGCCGTTTCAACCGATGGATTTTTTCCACGATGCGGCGGGGGCGGCGAAAGTCATCAATGACTGGGTGGAGCAGCAGACGAAGGGGCGGATTCGCGATTTGGTTCCAGCGGGTGCGCTGGATCGTTTGACGGAACTGGTGCTGGTGAACGCGATTTATTTGAAGGCGCCGTGGGCGGAGCCGTTTCAAGCGAGCGGCACGAAGCCGATGCCGTTTTATGCGCCCGGCGGCGCGGCGGAGGTGCCGATGATGAGCATCCAAAAACGATTCGGCTACGCGAAGACGAATGGCGTGACGGTGGTGAGCCTGCCCTACACCGGGCGGGATTTGCATCTTTTGATTATTTTGCCGGACGACACGAACGGATTGGCAAAGGTGGAGAGCGAATTGACGGCGGAACAGTTGGCCGGCTGGGCAACTTTGCCGGCGCGTGATGTGCGGCTGTTTTTGCCGAAATTCAAAATGGAGCCGCCGACGCTGGCGCTGGGTGAGGCCTTGCAGAAACTCGGAATGAGAACGGCGTTTGATAAGCCGCGGGGCAGCGCGAATTTCGATCGCATGGCGCCGCGCCGCCCGAACAATTACCTGTACATTTCCGATGTTTTTCATAAAACGTTTTTGAGCGTGGACGAAAAAGGAACGGAAGCGGCGGCGGCAACGGCGGTCGCGATGATGAGGGCGTCGGCAATCATGCGGCCGCAGGAACCAGTGGAGGTGAAGGTGGATCATCCGTTTATCCTGGCGATTCAGCATCGTGCGAGCGGGGCGTGTTTGTTTCTCGGGCAGGTGGTGAATCCGAAGTGACCGGGCAGAAGCTCCAAAAACCAAGCTCCAAGCGTCCAGAGAAATCACAAGCACCAAACACCAATTTGCGCCGGGTGATTTTTTGGAGATTCTCTGGAGGTTGGAGTGGGACGCTTGGAGCTTACCTGGCGGTGTTCAGAAGTCCGGGGGAAATTGGGAATGAACTGTTGGCATTTCCAACGGGGCAATTTAGTCTCTCGCCGATGAGTATTTTAGAAGAACTGGAGTGGCGCGGGCTGTTTGCCGATTGCACGGACAAGGCGGAATTGGCCAGGCGCGTCGCGGCTCCGTTGATTCTTTATTGCGGATTTGATCCGACGGCGGACAGTTTGCACGTCGGAAACCTGGTGCCGCTGCTGGCGTTGCGGCGGTTTCAGTTGCTGGGGCATCATCCGATCGCGGTGGCGGGCGGCGCGACGGGTTCGATTGGCGATCCGAGCGGCAAAACGCAGGAGCGGCAGTTGCTCACGAAGGAGGTGCTGGACCACAACATCGCGCGGGTGAAGGAGCAGCTTAAGCGGCTGCTGGATTTCGAGACGACAAAAAATCCGGCGCGGCTCGTGGACAATGCCACGTGGACGGCGCCGGTGAGTTACCTGGAATTTCTGCGCGACATCGGGAAACATTTTTCGGTGAATCAGATGGTGGCGAAGGAGAGCGTGCGCGCGCGGATGGAGGATCGCGAGGCGGGCATCAGCTACACGGAATTCAGCTACATGCTGCTGCAGGCATTTGATTTTTACGTGCTGTGCCGCGATTTGAATTGTGATTTGCAAATCGGCGGGAGCGATCAGTGGGGAAATATCACGGCGGGCATCGAGTTGACGCGCAAAAAATTGAGCCGGACGGTTTACGGATTGACGCTGCCGCTGATTACGAACGCGGACGGGTCGAAGTTTGGCAAGACGGTGGCGGGCGCGGTCTGGTTGGATCCGAAAAGAACCAGCGTTTACCGCTTCTACCAATTTTGGATCAACACGGACGATCGCGACGTGGTGCGTTATTTGAAGTTCTTCACGTTTTTATCGCGCGAAGAAATTGCGGCCCTGGAAACGAAGCACGCGGAAAACCCGGGCGCGCGCGAGGTGCACAAGGCGCTGGCGCGGGCGGTGACGACGTTGATTCATGGCGAGCAGGCGACGCAGGAGGCGATTCGCGCGAGTGAAATTTTGTTTGGCGGCGAGTTGCAGGGAATTTCCGAGGGCACGTTCAACGAAATTCTGGGCGAAGTGCCGACGAAGGAATTGGAGGTGGCGAAACTGGGCGGCGCGGGATTGCCGCTGGTGGAATTGCTCGTGCACAGCGGGCTTTCGTCATCGAAGGGCCAGGCGCGGAAGGACATTGAAGGCGGCGGGGTGAACGTGAACAACCTGCGCGAGACGAATATTCAGCGGGCGATTGCGGCGAATGATTTGCTCTTCGGCAAACATCTTTTGCTGCGCAAGGGGAAGAAGAATTACACGGCCATAACCGTGAAGTAGCCATGGAATGCTTCATCATTGTCACGGTGCTGTGGGTTTTCTCGGTGTGCCTGCATGAATTCGGGCACGCGTGGGCGGCGTATCGCGGAGGGGATTACACGGTGAAGGACAAGGGTTACCTGACGCTGAACCCGCTGCACTATACGCATCCGGTTTATAGCATCGTCATGCCGCTGGTTTTTTTGGTGATGGGCGGCATCGGGCTACCGGGCGGCGCGGTTTACATCGAGCGGCACCTGCTGCGGTCCAAAGGCTGGGAAACGTGGGTCTCTTTGGCGGGGATTGCGATGAACATTGCGATGATATTGGTCATCAGCGCGTTCTTCAAATTTGGGCTGTTGAAAGATGACCCACAAAACCTCGCGTCGGTTTCGCTGGGTTTTCTGTTGCAACTGGAAGTGGGCGCGATTTTGCTGAACCTGATTCCCGTGCCGCCGCTGGACGGCTTTCAAGCCATCGCGCCGTGGCTGCGGCTCGATTTGCGGGAACGGCTGTTTGAATGGTCAAACGCCGGGCAATGGATTTTGTTTCTCGCGCTGTGGTACGTGCCGGTGCTCAACAATGCGTTTTGGGATGTGGTCAATGCCATCACAGGTTTTCTGGGTGTGGATCCCTATTTGGGATATGTGGGTTTTCACGCCTTTCGTTTCTGGGCGCATTGAAAGGGCAGGAATGAGGAACCCTCTCGCTGCTTTGCAGAAGTCATTGTTTGTCCCGAAGCGACTCAGGAAATTAGCCAGCCACGAAGTGGCTGGAATTTCGGCAATAGAGCCGCGTCCTGAAGGGACGCTGGAAGCAACGGGATTTTCCGTTGTCCTTTCAGGACAAGGTTCGTAACCATAAGCTGCCAGCCACGTTGTGGCTGGCTAATATCCTCGTGTCGCTCCGCGACTCGTGGAAGATTCAAAGTAAAAGCCGCGTCCTCCTACGATTCTTCCGGCACGGCGGTTTCCGCGCGCATGCGCCGGACGCTTTCCTCATAGCGATGGTCGTAAACGGCGTCTTGTGAGGGCAGGGAAAGGATGTGAGGGAATGCCCCGTCGAATTGCGGGTCGATTTTCAATATGCGTTTCGGCAAGGGAGGGTGAGTGGATTGAAAACCAAACCATGAGTCATGGACGCAATTGACGAAATAAAAATGGCTCGCCGATTCGGCGTGTGCATTGTCGAGCCGGCCTTGCTTCAACAGGCCGCCGATTTTCCGGAGGGCGCCTTCGATGCCCGGCGGATTGCGGGTGAATTGGACCGCGGCGGCGTCGGCGAGCCATTCGCGCTCGCGGCAGATCATGCTCTTGATCCAGCGCACCAATGGCGAAGTGATGCTGCCGAGCACGAAAAAAAAGCAGGCGAACGGCACCATGGCCTGGTTCAACTGGGGAAGGTTTTCATCGAAAATGGAATCGCCCATTTCCGGCGCTTCGCTCGTGCCGCGAATCAAAATGCGCCCGACGATCGTGGGCCAGAAAAGCCCATGCGCAAGCGTCATTAATCTCATGTTCAGGCGCGTGTCGCCGTTCAGGACATGGTTGAATTCGTGGGCGATGACGCCTTGCAATTCGTCTCGGGTGAGCAGTTTCACGCAGCCAAAGGTGACGCCGATGGCGACATCCTCACGCGTGTGGCCGGCGGCGAAGGAATTGATTCCGCGTTCGCGATCGAGGACGTAAACTTCCGGTTGCGGCATTCCGGAGGCGATGGCCATTTCGGAAACGACATTGCACAGCTTCTTTTCATCCAGATCGGGAGTTTCCGGGTCGACGCGGCGTCCGCCGAGCAATCTGGCTACGGCCGGTCCGCCTTCGGCGAGAAGGTGTCGTTTGTAGAGGCAGCCGATTAAGATGGGGACCAGTGTTGCCAAGGCCGTCCAGAGAACGACGGACGGATCCCAGATGGCTTCGAGCGTGTGAAATGGATGAACCAGGAAGCGGGCAAGAAAAAAGAAGCAACCGATGACGACGGTCATTGGGTTCCACCAGGCTTCGTGAAACAACGGATGACGAAAGACGTAAACAATCGAAGCAAAGACCAGGGAAAGGATGGAAACAACGATGAGGACCGCGAATCCAAAAAGCCAAATCAATAATCGCGTTTGCCGCTGCGCGCGTTCCTGCTGGCCAAAAAAATCCACGGCGGAATGTTATCGCGAAATGGCGGGAGGGGTGAAGTAAAACTTGGGGAATATTTTGTAATGGACGTGATTTCCAGCCGCACGGAGCGCGGCTGTTTCCCGCGTAGCGGGATCAGTCGCAGCAATATTCAAAAGTCATGGGGAATATCCTATTCTTTGTTGATTCACGTTGCTGCGGCTGGTCTGCGACACAGCCGCGCTCCGAAGGCGGGTCACCGTGCTTACACCCACGGTTTCCACTTCGGCATCGTGGCGCGCAGGGCCTCAACTTCATCCGGTTTCAAATCCACCAGCGGCGGACGAACCGGGCCGCCGACGAGGCCGATCATGTCCATCATGGATTTCATCGCGGAGACTTCGTAGCCCTTGCGTTTGGCGCGGAGTTCGTAGAGGGGAATGACAAGGTCTTTCATCAGATGGTTCAGTTGGTCGGAATAGCCGGCGGAGGCCAGTTCGTGCAAGCGGAGGGAAAGTTTCGGAGCGACGTTCGCGATGCTGGAGGTGAAGGTGCGAATGCCGATCGAATAATACGCGGGCACGGCATCGTCGCCGGCGCCCCCAATCCAGTGCAGGCGATCGCCGACGCGCTGGCGGATCATTTGATAGCGGCGCATGTCGGCCTGGCCGTCTTTCCAGCCGATGAGATTGGGAAGGGCGCGGGCGAGTTTTTCCACGAGCGCGGGCGATGGATTGAACCAATCGCGGCTGTAAATCAACATCCCGAGCGGCGTGGCGTCGGCGATGGCTTTGTAATAGGCGACAATTCCGTCTTCATCCTGACTGGGATAATAGGGCGGGAACGCGAGAATTCCACTGATGCCGGCTGCCGCGGCTTTTTTGGCGGCTTCGACAGCAATGGCTGCATTGAAACCGACGCCACAGAGAACGGGAATACGGCCGTTGACTTCTTCGACGGTGGTTTTGGCAACTTCGAGATGCTCGGCGGGCGTGAGGCAATGGAGTTCGCCGGTGCCGGCGGGAGCGACGACGGCGCAAACCGGGGTTTTCAGCAACGAGCGGAGATTTTTTCGCAGTCCATCGAGGTCGAGCGAGAGATCCTTTTTGAACGGCGTGCAGGGAAAGGAGATGACGCCCTCGAGTTTTTTGCGAAGATCATTCGGTTGCATGGGAGCATGAAATAGCGGATGAACGGAGGCTTATCAAGTGAACACCGGTTTTTTCGTGCCATTTGGTTTGTTTCGTGCTTAAACATTTATCAGTCAAATGGACTACAATTCGACAAATTTTCCGCTGCGACCGGCCTGGACCGAGATTGACCTGGGGCGGCTGCGTCGCAATCTGCAATTGATTCGTCGCGATTTGCCCGCAGGCGTCAAGTTAATGGCGATTGCCAAGGACGAAGCTTATGGGCATGGGGCGCTGGATGTGGCGCGGATCGCCCTGGAGGAAGGTGCTTCGTGCCTCGGTTTGAGCACTTTGGAGGAGGCTTTGGCGCTGCGCGAGGCGGGAATCACCGCGCCGCTGTTGTTGCTCGGCGAGCGGCAGGAGGCGGAATTGCCGTGGTGCGTTGCCCATAATTTGACGGTGTGTGTCAATGAACCGAACACGGTCCGCAAGCTGGCCCGGGTGGCGGCGACGGCGGGCAAACGGGTGCCGGTGCACGTGAAAATTCACACCGGCATGAGCCGTTATGGCGTCCGCTGGACGGAGGCGCTGGAATTGATTGAATTGATTTGCTCGGAGAAATCGTTGCTGCTCGAAGGGGCGATGACCCATTTTGCGCAGTCGGACGAAGCGGACAAGACGTTTGCGAATTTGCAGATTTCGCGGTTTGACGAGGTGATGAACGGCCTGGCGGAAAAAGGAATCCGGGTCAAACAGCACTTGTGCAACAGCGGCGGATTTTTGGATCTGCCGCATGCGCATCGCGACATGGTGCGGACGGGCATTTTGATGTTCGGAGTTTTTCCCTCGAGCGTCTGCCGGCGCATTCCCGGGATTGAGCCGGTGATGTCGGTGAAGGCGCGCATCGCGTCGATCCAGAAATTGCAGCCCGGCGAAGTCGTGGGCTACGGCATGCGTTATACGGCGACGTCGCCGCGGCGAATTGCAGTGTTGCCGATTGGGTATGGCGATGGTTTTCCGCGCGTGCGCAACCAGGGCGGCGCGTTGATCCACGGCAAGCGCGCCCCGCTGGTGGGCGGCATTGCGATGGACGCGTTGATGGTGGATATCACGGACATTCCCGAGGCGCAGATGTGGGATGAAGCGGTGATCATGGGCCGGCAGGGCGATGAGGAAATCACGGTGCACGACCTGGCGAAGCTGAAGAATTCCGTGAGTTACGAAGTGCTTACCAGTTGGCGGTTGCGGTTGCGCCGGAAATGCGTGAACGGCTCCGATTCAGGCAAATCGCAGCACGCGAGGGAAACGGTGCCGGTGTAAGACGCTGGCATGGCGCGGGACTCACAATGAAACTTTTATTTTCCGAACAGAATTCCGATTACGATCATTATCAATTTCCTTATGCCATCTGGGCGGTTCCGGAAGCGGGCGAGGCGCCTTCGGACATTTTCAACGCGGGCTTTCTGCCTTCGTCACGCAACCTGGATCGGTTTTATCTCTGCCGGCAGGTGCGGGTAGATCTCGCGAAATTCACGCCATCGTCGGAGAACCGGCGCATTTTGCGCAAGGGCGAGGGCATCGAGGTGAAGCTGGTGACGCGCGACAAGTATGATTATACGCCCGAGCGGCGGCAGTTTTTCAAAAATTACGCGGACATTCGATTTGGCAAGGACATCATGACCCTGGAGCGGCTCGATGGGTTGTTTGCCTCGCCGATTATTTCGCATTTGCTGTTGTTCATCGACGCGAAGACCGGCGCGGAAGCGGGCGCGGCCACGATGTATGTCGAGGGCAAGGAACTGGCGTTTTATTATTACGCGTTTTACGACCTGAATTATTACGCGCGCAACCTGGGCATGTTCATGATGACTTCGGCGGTGGCGCTGTTTGCGGAGCGCGGCGTGAAGCATTTGTATCTCGGGACGTGTTATTCGCGGAACGCGCTCTATAAGACGCAATTTACCGGGTCGCAGTTTTTCAATGGCTTTCGCTGGTCGGATGACATGGAGGAATTGAAGTTCATTATCAACCGCGACAAGAAGGACCTGGAGCGGCATTTGTTGGAGACGGAGAATTATCGGCAGGAATTTTACGGCGGTGACTTGGCGAAGATCACCGACGCGAGCGAGTTTCGCGTGAAGGTGAAGTGATGACGTGGCGCGGCTCTGATTCTTTCCGCGCGGAGAATTCGAGAGCCTCCTTACGTCGGCTACAGGATTCATCGACCCATTGTTCGTGAGGAAGAATTCAGCCCGGCGGAGGCGCGACCCCGGCTGATTTAATGGCCGCCATCGGTCAAGCCTGGCCAAAATCACGCCCCAGGACGCCTCGGTTGTTTAACCTCAGGGGAATAGAATCTTTCATGATGTTCTATGGCTCCCGTTTCAGTCCCAAAGTCGCTTTCTCCAAACAAGACGGGCAGAGACAATCCCGGCCAGATTCGAGAGAACCGAACGCCATCCGCGGAAAGTCGTTGCACCAGCAGGCGTCTTTTCCAGAACCAGGCCCACACAAGAATTCATCGCCACAGCGGGAGCATCTTTTGACACACACATCGCGAGATGCGGTTTTCGAACCGGAAATTTTTTGAAAAGCTTTTGCGGGTCCCGGCCAATCGAACAGTTCAGGATGAATCAGGCTGGCCAGCAATTCCACACCGTCTACCACGCGCGGACCGGGTCGCGCAAAATAAGCGTTTGCATCAACGGCGAACACCCGTCCGTTCTGCACCGCAGGCAGATCGTTCCAGCCCGGCTTTTGAATGAGTTTCCGTGCAAGATCGACAGCCCGTTCGATGCCGAACCCGCAGGGCGAAACAATCAATACTTCCGGCGACCAGTTTGCGATGGCGTCGAAGTCCACCCGAACGGAATCGCGTCCCTTTTTTCCCAAATCGTCCCTGCCTCCCGCCATTTCAACCATTTCCGGCACCCAATGTCCGCTGCAATAATAAGGATCTGTCCACTCCAGGCAGAAAACTCGCGGACGATGTGGAACACGACTGACCGCGGCGGCGATGGCTTGGAGCTTGGCACGGGCAACAGCAATGAGTTCCGCAGCTCGTTGCGAACGATCGATTGCCTGACCCAGGTCACGGAGATTGTCGAAAATTCCGTCAATAGTGTGAGGTGTGAACCACAGAATCCGCGGTTTGGAAGGCAGCGCATTCAATGCGCGCGTGATCTCGTTACCAGAGGGCGCGCAGACATGGCAGAGCGCCTGCGTAAGAATGTGCGTGGGAGCAAGTTGTTCGAGCAATCGCTCGTCCACTTCATAAAGGCTGCGGCCATTGCGGATGCACTCGGTGACGGCAGTGTCAATTTCACGTTCCGTCATCGTTTCCACCGGCAAGACGCTGCGCACCACAACCGGTTTGCCCCGCGCCGCGGGCGGGTAATCGCATTCGTGCGTGACGCCGACTAATTGGTCAGCCAAACCGAGAGCGCAGACCATTTCCGTGGCAGCCGGCAGGAAAGAAATAATGCGCGGATCGTTCATGAGGATTGTAGCATGTTGTTTTCTCTTGGCTGAGTCGTCGCTCTTTGGAACAGCTCCCTGATGATACGAAGTTTTTCAGCATCGGACAATTGGCTCCAAGTGGCAATTTCCTCCAGCGTCCGACGACAGCCAATACAGAAGGCTCGTTTTTGGTCCAGCCTGCATACGCCCACACATGGAGATTGAACTGTCATTTTTTGACGAGTTCCAATTCTTGAATGTCGAGGTAAGCCAATGAATCCGCCGTGCGTTTTGCCGCGGAGCGAATGACGATCCGGCGCGCGAAGCAAGGGCCGTCGGTGACCAGCGTGTGATATTCACCTTCCTCGCCACAAAGGTCCAGTCCCGTCCGTTCTCTGATCTTGAACAACTCGGCGATGGCGGATTCGCTCAATTCACGGCCAACCCAGTTTTCACTGAGCCAGCGGGATTTGGCGCAGGAAAAGACGACGGAAAAGCCCTCGTTCAAAAGCTGCCGGAGCAGGCTCTCCCGGTTCCGACCCCATAACGGTGTGTGCGCTTCCATGTGAATGGCGCGGGTGCGCAGGTGAATCCAATTTGGACTTCCATCGACTTCAGCGATGTCCCCGGTGATGACGACATTCACGGCGGTGGTTTGCCGAAGTTTCATCAGGGCTGTTTCATAAGCTGGTTCGAAGGGTTCACTTATCGGCAATAGATAGTGCGGCAGGCGCAGCGCTCGCGTTTGCAGTTTGATGAAGCTCAATGGATGCGCCAGGAAGTTCGGGTTGGGAGGCACAAAGGTGGCGAGACAGACCACGCGATAGCCCTGCCGTTTGGCTTCGTGCAGGGCCAATGCGGAATCCTTTCCGCCGCTCCAAAGCATTGCCGCGTCCTGGTTCATGCCGCCGTCGGATTTTCACGCAGTGATACAAAATAGTTCTCCGCAGCGGCCAGACCACCGAACAGAAGCGCTGTGTATGCCAAGTTGCTCAGGAGCGTGTTGCGGAAGAATGGGATGGCGGCCGCGTAACAGTCCACCAGGCCAGCCGGAGTTTTGGGATACAAGTGTCCTATCGCCCAAACGCCAAAATTGGTTATGATGAAAAACATCAAGGCGCTCAATACGGTTGCGATGCCGATTCGCCGGAGGCTGTGATGGCGGCGCACCCAGAAGCCGAGGCACACGATAAGGGCGAAACTCGCGTAAACGACGGGGCTGATTGTGTAGAATCCGAGCACCAGATCACTCGCCAGCAAACCCGCGAGCGGCAAGGCGAAGGCGGCTCGTTTGTCCGCAAAACTGGCGCCGCCAAACAAAGCCATCGCCGCGATGGGTGAAAAGTTGGGCGGATGGGGAATCAGCCGCGAAAGGGCGGCAACCAGGATCATTCCGGCAAGAACGCTGAATCTCGTTTTATTCATATTTCGCATGTTGGATGGGTTGAGTTCACAGAACGGGCAGCAAATCACAGAACCAGAATCCTCTGGCACGGCGGGCCGACGTTAACGGGCATACCGCGGATTGTTGGGTGGGATGAGTTTCCTCGACCGGGCGGTAGACTTTATCGCCAATCTTCACTTGCAACGGCCTCTTAAAAATCGGGCCCGCAAAAGCAAATGAATGGAATTCGCCGTTTTCACCGCAAGGATCCACATCGGGCGGCAGGGAATTGATGAATTCGGCGTCGATATTTCGCCCGAGAATGGATTCATCGAGGTAAGCGTCGTTCACGCAGCAGATGATCGAGCGGAAACCAAGGCGGATGAATTCACGGATCAATTCGCGCGAGTCCACTTTCCAGATGGGGAAGATTCCGCGCAGCCCCACTTTCGCGAGATTCTGCTCGCGCCACTGTTTCAGGTCTTCCAGGAAGATGTCGCCGAAAGCGCAGCCCGACACGCCACGGGACTTGTGAGCCAGGAGGCAGGAGGACATCTTTTGCTGATATTCCTCATTCGAACCGCGCCGGCTGACAAATACCTTTTCCAAGGGCAGACCGATGGCGGCGGCTTGCTGCTCCAATAATTCCAGCCGCACACCATGCATCGAAACGCGCTGGAAATGTTCGTTGCAGGTGGTGAGCAGCGAAACGACCTCATATTGCCCTTCCGCGAGCAGCCGGTTCAGTGCGAGCGCGGAATCCTTGCCGCCGCTCCAACAGAAAACAATTTTCTCCTTCATATCGCTCCGATTCGCATTCAAGCCGGCGCGCCAAGGGCAGCGCTGGGATTCGTGTAACCGGCGGCAAAACGTGTGCCGGGATTATAAGAGGTTGCCTCGCTCGCAAACTGGGCGAAACTGATCGGCGGGATTGCAAAACTACTGGCCAGTGACACTGCCAGCACCAAAATTCTTTTCATGCGCTGATCTTTCAAGTCTGTTCCGCCGCAATTGCGGAACGGATTTACGGTTGAGAGACCAGCGCGAAGTCTGAAAATAAAAAACCTTCAGACCCCGGCAAAACGGAGAATGAAGGCATCCAACGGATCCTGGCGAAAACAGTTCGACAGGCTGGCCTCATCCTTCTCTTTGACGGAGAAGCGGCTTCGAAGCTCTCGAAGCCCGACGAGCACAGCCAAACCGGTATCCTGACTTCGGCTTCAAACCTCACTCCCGCCTTCCCGCCCCGCTCTTTCCGGAGTAGCCGGTCCTGGCGAACCGACGCTCCAGAAAGAGCGGGGCAGTGGCATTGGGAGTTTGTAGCCGTTACAGTGACGCAATCGTCCCGGATTCTCACCGGGTTCCCTGACATTTGACCGCATTGACAACGGACTCGCGTCCGTTGTTTTCAAAGAACGGCGCCATTGTTAATTGTCCGTCGTGGAAATGCCAAGGACTTTTTCACATTAAATTTCTGCGAAGCCGCTCTCGACCGCCACACTTGTTTCCAAATAGACCACCGGCTACGGCGATCCACCAACATGAAAACTTTTGTCCCGCCAAAGAAGTGTGCGGGGTGCGTTTTACGTGTTTGCTAAATTGGTTTCGAGGTCTTGGGCCGGGAAATTTTTTAAACAAAAAGATTCGGTTCCCGCAACGATCCCTATCCATCAAGAATCCGGCAGCCGTTTGAGAGATTGATCCTCAGCCGTTGAATCGATGACCGCCGCTAAAGCGCGCTCCTGAGCCAAGCGTTCATCGTCCAATACCCAGCAGACGAGCGGGAGAACTGTCAAGAGCAGCCATGTCCATGGAAACTCCTTTGCGAAAAAACCAATTGAGACAAAAACGATTACAAAGGTCACTAATGCCAGCGCTTTTGCTGGCAGCGTCCAGAAACTCTCAATGCGGCAACGAAAATTCGCTTTGCCTTGCGCCAATTCTTCGCTCACCGTCGTGAGCCGTAAATGCGTCCAGAGGTGCGCGGGGATTTCTACATCGCGTGTTGTCCATCCGGTGTCGGTCTTGTAAATCCAGCCTCCCCGCTCCAGTTTGATCAAAATCGCTTCGACGAATTGATACCGGCTGATGCGGCCGGGCGACCAATAAACAACCGTTTCCGGGACCTCGATGCTGGCCGTTGGTTCGGGCAGAGGCCGTTTGCGACTTGCCAGCAAATTGAATCGCCATTTGAGGCGGGCCCAACCCCGCACTATCGGCTGCAAAAAGAATAGCAGCGCCACCAGCGGCCTGGACCAAAATCGTTGCTTGTGTCGCGGCAGATTGGCCTGGGCCGCCGCTACGGCACAGGTTCCGAGTGAAAGACACCAAGTTGCCGCTGCCAACGGTGCAAGCCATTCCACGTAACACGCCAGCACCAGCAGGGGCAGGTTGACGACTGCGTGGAACGCGAGCGTCGTGCAGAGCATGAGCGGTTGCACCGGGTCCGGCGCGTACAACCTTTGGAAAAACCCGCTGCCGAAGACTCCGTGATAAATGACCGGTCCGCGCAGCAGCAACCCGGAATAAGACGGGGCGTAAATTCGTCCGCGCCAAATTCCGCCGCCAAATGAGTTGTAATGTTCCGGGTGTTTCAACGTCAGAAGCGCCTCCGCTTCGCCGTAGCCGGCTTGCTGTTTCAGATAGGCTTTGACGGTCGAACGGCGATAATGCCACACGAAACCTGCCGCGCTAAATCCGATTGTCAGTCCGGAGTCTTGCAAGCGCCAGCACACGTCCACATCATCACCGGCCTTCCGAAAAATGGGATCGAACATGCCGATTTGTTCCAGCGCCCATTTGTAAATTGCCATGTTGCAGCCAGGAATATGTTCGGCCTCGCGATCAGTAATCATCACGTGCGCGGGGCCGCCGGGTGAAACCACCACAGCAGCCGCAACGCTGGAGTCCTCTGGGGGCAGGAAATTGTGGCCGCCGATCCCAGCAAAATTACCGCGCACCAAATCGTTCACGAGATAGTAAAGCCAGTCCTCATCCGCTCGACAGTCATCGTCCGTGAACGCCACGATTTCGCCGATGGCGGCACGAATTCCCGCATTGCGCGCCGCTGAAAGTCCCTGGTTCTCCTGCCGAATGTATCGCACATACGAAAATTCCTTGGCGATCTCCGGCGTGCGGTCCCGGGAGCCATCGTCTATCACAATGACCTCGTAATCCGGATAGTTGAGGCGTTTAAGGGATTCGAGGCAATTGGCCAGGGTGCGTGATCCGTTGTAGGTGGCCACCACGACTGAAACCTTTGGCGCTTTGGGCAAAGGAAAATAGGGCGCAGTTTGATACTGGCGCTGGACAATGCGAAAGGATTCCTTCGGCTGGCGGTCGCGCGTGGTCAGTCCAAAGCCCCAGTCCTCAATCTGCATTCCGCCGCGGAACCAATCGTCGGTATAACTGAACACCACCATTCCGGCGAGCCCGGCGCAAAAAGCGGTTTCAATTTGCCACGCCAGGAACCCGCATTTGTGCGGCTCGCCCTCACGAATCGAATCCATACCCAATTCCCCCAGCATGAGCGGCTTTTCGCCGGCCATGGATTGCAGGCGCGCCAGGTAGCCTTCGAATTTTGACCGCTCGTGCAAGTAGACGTTGAAACAAACGAAGTCGATTTCCTGCGATCGCAAAAATTCCGTCGGTGGAAACGAAGTGAAAGTGCAAAGGCAATGTGGATCGATCGCCTTCACCTCGGCCACGAGATCGTCTATATATTTTTCAACGCGCGCCACACCGCTCCACCGAACGATCTCCGCTGGAATTTCATTCACGACACTGAATGCAAAGATGGCGGAATGGCCGCGGCATGCCGCGACGGTTTCGCGGACAATTTTTTGCGCCTCCTCCCGCGCCTCTCGCGAATCAAGGAAACACAGGTGCTTCGGCCAGGGAATGTCGACGAAGACTTTCAGGCCGTACTCGTGGGCGAGATCCAGCAGCCAAACGGGAGGGGCATAATAGACGCGGATAACATTCGCGCCCAGTTCGCGAATCTGCGAGAAATCGCGTGCCGTCTGTCCGGGTGAGGCGAACATTTCGCCATTTGTGTTGGGTGCGAAGGGGCCATAGGTGATACCCTTAACGTGAAACTTCCGTTCTCCGAGGCGAAAGAATTTTCCATCCACCCGCACGCGCTCTCCGGTTCGAGCTTTCGCAAAGTTGGTCACATCGCTGCTCATACGCGACTGCTACCGCGCGGCTTCTTCGCGGGCACGCGCGAGGCGTTGCTCCGACCTTTTCTGAAGTTCGTTTTTCACGCTCACCTCGTATTTCCAAATGAGATTGTCCAGTTGAGGCGCCTTTGGATCAACCAGCATGGCCGTGCGTTGCAAATCGTCGACGAGCGCGTTTTCGTTCAGCTCCGGCAACTCCTGAATCAGCATCTGATAGAGCCGCTCCTCGGATTTGGTTTCCCCGCGGTCGTGGAGCAGTATGAAGTCTTCGCGCAATTCTACATGCCGGGCCTGGTTTTTTTCGAACTGCCGAATCACCATCACGCACGAAAAGAACAACACCCCCAGAAAGCAGAACAAATATTGGTGCCGCCGCAAAAAGTGCATGCCTCGTTTTTAGTTTAGCCGTCCAATGCCGGCAACGAATTTCGGCCTCGGTCGTTGCGGTTATTTTTGAAAAAAATATCAAATAGCGGCTGGCAACTATACCGGTCATTTTCCCTATTTCTGGAGGACTTTCAATGTAAGCAATTTCTGACTAACTACTTACATTTCGCCAAAAACAATCGGGCTTCCACTCTTCAACGATAATGTTTTCTCTCTTTAAAACGCGGGATTGTGGAACATGGTAGGGTTTGTTTCTATATGGAAAATTCCCGACGACAATTTAGGCTTGGCATTGATATTGCGAACTGGAACAAGGGCACTTCCTCTCGAGGAAAGTTTGTATGAAAACATTTTTTTTCGGCAAGCCTGTTCCGTTTCGAAAGCGGGGAGGATTCACATTGATCGAATTACTCGTGGTTATCGCCATCATCGCGATACTCGCCGCCATGTTGTTGCCGGCCCTGGCGCGCGCCCGGCAAAAAGCCGATGCCACGAAATGTATTTCGAACCTGAAGCAAGTTGGAACAGCCATCCAGATGTACGTCGATGATAACCAGGAAATTCTCCCCGGCCCGGTTTGGGCCGGAGCCACCGCCAGCTATGACAAGGTAAACTCCGGCTATGAATTGATTTTGCATCTCGTGCCGTTTTTGAGTCTTCCAGCGCCTTCCGCTCAGTCGGTGATTGCCCGGGTATTCGTCTGCCCAGGGTACGAACGCGCGGCTCCAAACACCGTCTCACTCGTCGGAAGAAAAATTTATCTGCTCAATTCCGATATCGACCCAAGTCCCAATCAAGTGCCTCCATTTGGTTATCCGCCAAACACCGGCCCGGCCATCCTCCCGCTCAAATACAGCGCGATCGATGCGTATGCTCCGAAATCTCAAGTCTACGCGATCACGGATATGGACCAGGCGTTTCCAGGACTGGATCCGACCATCTCATGGTGGACCGACTTGCCAAACAAACCGGTCCACGGCCCGGTCCGCAATCAATTGTTTTTTGATTGGCATGTGGAGGCGGTGAAGTGGTAAATCGCAGTTTGACCTCCTTGAGCCCATGTGTGACTGGAAGATTTATCAAAAGGTTTGGGGTGTCGTATTCTCCCTGCTCTTTCTCTCCCCAGCGCTTCAGGCAGGAACGCTCTCAGGAAGTTTTCAAGCGCTTCCGACGGGGTCCAATGTGAACCTGACGGCGATTGGAAAATTGGACTGGGTGCATTGGGGTCTCTACACGGAAACCAGTGTCGACCGGAAGGCCTCGGTTACTCCACAAATCAGCAATTTTTCCCTGCTCGGCGATACGAACAATTTCCTAACTGCGTATCAGTATTCGGGTAATTCCAACTCATATAGCTGGTTTGATGGTTCCCCCACTGCCGTTGTCACTAACACGGATACGGGCGTCTGGGCTTATGGCACTTCGCCGCAGGGCTCCGGCTTCCAAATTACGGTTCCTGCCGATACCAGGGAACGAACGCTGCAAGTTTTCGTCGGTGCCTTTGCGGCAGAGGGGCGGCTGACGGCGTCACTCAGCGACGGCAGCGCCGCCTCTTTTACCAATCAACCGAATGCTACGGTTGATAATATCGGGAACGGACCCTCCGGAGTCTTTACGATCGATTATTCAGCTGACTCCGCGGGGCAAATTCTCACGGTCAACTGGACTGTCGCTAATAGCAGAGGCGCCGGCGCCAATGTTACCCTCCAGGCGGCCGCGCTGACGGCAGCCGACGCCAACAATCTCCCGTACATCATCATAACCAATCCCGCCAACAGTTCCATTTTTCCCGCGCCAGCGACAATCGATATTCAGGCTACCGGTCAGGATTTTGACGGGTCCATCACGAATGTGACGTTCTTTGCCGGCGCGACCAAGTTGGGGGAAAGTTCGACCAGCCCTTACGAATTTACGTGGGCCAGTGCTCCCGTCGGTCATTACCTCCTGACTGCTCAGGCGACCGATGATGGGGGCGTCACCTCAACTTCCGCGCCCGTCGAAGTTTTCGTCTATGGCAGCGGCGGAAGCATGGTGAGTTCCGTTACGGCCCCTCCGCCGGCGGTGGACCTCACGGCTGAAGGCACCAGCGACTGGACACATTGGGGCCTGACGACCAGCACAAGTTTTGACGTCAAAAGCGGAGTACCACGCCAGATCAGCAACTTCACTGAACTGGGAACCAATGCCATTTCAAACTACTCGGACAACTTCACATCGTTCTTGTGGTCGGATGGCACGCCTACATTGAGCACGAACGGAACAACCACCGGCATTTTTGTCACTGGCGAAACCAACGGGTTTATGCTGACCGTTCCCGCAGACACGCAGCCAAGACAACTCCGGGTTTATGTGGGTGGGTACGGAGTACAGGCCGGTTTTCAAGCCTACTTGAGCGACTTGAGCGCGGCACCCTATAGCGATGCCTCGGTCAGTAACGCCTATGATAACAGTTACGCTGTCTATACGATCAATTATTCAGCGGCTTCCGTGGGACAGCAGCTCATCGTCATTTATCGCTCACTCAACCTGTTCGATTCAGTCTACGGCAACGTCACCTTGCAGGCGGCCACGCTCCAAGGTGGCGGCTCGGTTGTTCTGCCCGTTTATATAATGAGCCCGACGTTTGCAGGCGGCAACTTTGCCTTTTCGTTCATGACCCAGTCGAATCACGATTATATCGTTGAATACACGGATGTTCTCCCGCCAACGAGCTGGGTGACGTTTACCAATCTGCCCGGTTCAGCTTCCATGATTACTGTGACCAACCAGGATGCGAACGCGACGCAAAGATTTTACCGGGTGGTGATTCAGTAAAGGCCATCACTTAAGCCTCAGCCCTCTCATGCCACTCAAGAAAATCTCCTTAAAATATTGGGCGCTCCTGTTATGCCTCGGATTGCCGTGGCGCGGATTTTCGGCAATGCTGACGGGAAGTTTTACTCCATTAAGTCCGGGCACGAACATCAACCTGACGGCGCTCGGGCCGGTGGATTGGATTGATTGGGGGCAGTTCACCGAGTTCGCTTACGACCGCAAATTTATTCCCGCCAACCTCATCAGCGATTTCACTGTGGTTGGCAATCCGACTCCGGCGCAAGGCCCGTTCCGAATCAACTCTTTGTCCGGCGGTTATAGCTGGCAGGATGGACTGCAAAACTCCTTTGCCACCAATACTACCACGGGAGATTACATGCTGGGAAAAGACAATGGATTCAGCATTACGGTTCCCATCGGGACGACAACGAATATTTTGCGCATTTATGTGGCGTCGCTGGCCGGCGGCGGAAATTTCACGGCCACATTGAGCGATGGCGGTGCCGGGCCTTTCTCGAGCAGTTCGGCAAATGTTGTTGAGGGCTGCTATACTCTCACCAATGCAGGGGCGACCGCGGGAGCGACATTAACCGTGACTTGGACAGGGAGCGCCAACAACAGCGACATCGTGCTGCAATCGGCCGCCCTCGCTTACTTGACTGCGAACAATCCGCCTTCCGCCACGCTCACCATCCCCGAGCTCAACGCGAATATCTCCGTTTCTTCGACGCAAACTGTGCAAGCGGTGGCGACGGATTCCGATGGCGCCGTGTCATTGGCGCAATTTTTCGCGGAGACGAACGAGATCGGCGAGACAACCGCCAGCCCTTATTCCATTGACTGGACTAACGCGACACCCGGGCGACACTCGCTGACCGTCAAAGTGACAGACAATCTCGGCGCGACTTATACATCCAAACCGCTGGATGTTTTTGTTTATACGAACGGCGGCTCGCTGGCTGGCGGCGGGGCTGTGCCGCCGGCAGCCGTTATTTTGAGCGATGAGGGCACGAATGATTGGGCGCATTGGGGATTAACCTCGGCGACAGACTTTGACCACAAGGCGGGAGTGCCGCAGCAGATCTCCAATTTCACCACCGTTGGCACAAACGCAGCCCTTCAATATGGAGATAATCTCACCGCTTACAGTTGGACTGGTGGCACGCCGGCGGCCAGTGCGTCGCTGTCCACGACCGGCATTTATATTTACGGCCTGACGAATGGCTTTCAACTCACGGTCCCGGCAGGGCGGCAATCGCGGACGGTCAAAGTCTATGTCGGCCTTTACGGCGCGCGCTCTGATTTCCGCGCCTGGCTGAGCGACGCCAGCGCGCCGGAGTTCAGCGATACCACGCTGACGAGCAATTATGACAACGCCTATCAGGTTTACACGCTCAATTATCAAGCTGCCTCCGACAACCAAACGCTGACCGTCCGTCACACGGCTTTAAACAGCTATGACACGGTTTTCGGCAATGTCACATTGCAGGCGGCGACATTGTCTTTGGGCCCGATGCCCCTTTCGCCCATCATCCTGCTCACGAATGCGGTAAGCGCCTCGAATTTTTTCAGTTTTTCTTTTGGAACCGATCCCGGAGCGGCCTACGAGGTGTTATACGCGGATTCGTTATCAACTACCAATTGGCAATTGCTGACGAATTTCACCGGCGATGGCACGGTCTGGTCGATAACCGACACGAACACGGCTCCGAGCCGCTTTTATCGCGTCCTGCGGCCATAACAGCGAGGGAATACGCCTGCGTTGTTATCTCAGGCATAATTTGTTAAAACGCGTCCAGCAACATGCGAGAATTCCTGCCACTGCTGCGGTATTTTCGGCGCCAGCCGCGCTATCTCGCGCTCATCGCCCTGTTCACGCTGGCGACATCTCTGCTCGCCTCACTGCAACCATGGCCGATGGCTTTGCTCGCGGACAACGTGCTCAAAAGCGGGCCCGTTCCCGCCGTGCTTCAGCGCGTGTTGAATTGGTTTTCTCTTGCTCCTACAACAATCGTTTTATTGTGCGTTGTCGTATTTGGAACCCTCCTGCTCTTTGCGCTCAACAGCTTCATGGACGCCGCCCTGACCTGGTGCTGGACCGTCGCGGGCCGTCGCATGGTTTATGACGTTGCCGAAGACGTTTTCGCGCGGCTGCAATCTCGCTCGATCCTGTTTCATAAGCGCAATCCCGTCGGCGACAGCATGAGCCGCGTGACAGTGGATAGCTGGTGTGTCTACCAGATGGCGGAATCCTTGGTGTTTTCGCCGGCGCATGCATTGCTGGCCACCGTGATCATGATATTTCTGATGGCGCAATTGGACATGGAGCTAACCATCCTCGCCCTGGTCATCGCGCCGTTCATGGTGGGAAGCTCGTTTCTGTTGGGAAAACCTTTGCGCGCCGCGGCGCGATTAAAACGCGAAATCGAAAGCCGCGTTCACGCGCACATCCAGCAAACGCTGACGGGCATTCCGGTGGTGCAGGCATTCGCGCAGGAGGAACGCGAATCGCTGCGTTTCCAAAAATTTGCCGATGCCGCCATCCGCTCCCAACAACGGAGCGCTTTGCTTGGCAGCATCAACAGTCTCAGCTCGGGGCTTATCACGACGCTCGGCTCCGGTTTGATTCTCTTGGTCGGCGCGCGTCATGCGCTCGGGCCACAGCATCTCGGCGTCGGCAGCATCCTGATATTTTTGGTTTACCTTAATTCGCTGCAAGCGCAGATGAAGGTCTTCGCCGGCATTTACACGTCATCTCACAACCTGAGCGCCAACGCGCGTCGAGTGGCCGAGATCTTGGAAACGCCTTCCGAAATTGAGGATAAACCGGATGCCGCCGCCCTGCCCCCGGCACGGGGCCAGATCCAATTCGAGAATGTCTCCGCCGGCTATGAAGCTGGCAATCCTGTTCTGAAAAATATTTCATTCATCGTGCCCGCCGGCCAAACAATCGCCATTGTCGGCGCCACGGGCGTGGGCAAAACCACGTTGGTGAGCCTGATTCCTCGCTTCGCCGATCCATGGCGGGGCCGAGTGTTGATTGACGGCCGCGATATCCGCAACGTCCGCCTGAAAAGTCTGCGCGACCAGGTGGGAATCGTGTTGCAGGAGGCATTTCTGTTCCCGGTGACGATTGCCGAAAACATCGCTTACGGGAAGCCGGACGCCAGCCGGAAGGAGATTGAAGCGGCCGCCAAAGCGGCCAATGCGCATGAATTTATTTCCGCTTTGCCGCAAGGTTACGACACCCTCATTGGCGAACGCGGCGCGACGTTGTCCGGCGGCGAACGCCAGCGGCTTTCCATCGCCCGCGCGTTGCTCCGCAATCCGCCGATTCTCATTCTCGACGAGCCCACCAGCGCGCTGGATGCGGAAACGGAGCGGTCCATCATCGACGCATTGCAACGGCTCACGGTGAATCGCACGACGTTTGTCATAGCGCATCGCCTTTCCACCGTGCGCCGCGCGAATCGCCTGCTCGTTCTGAAGGATGGACAAATCGTCGAAAGCGGCACGCATGAGGAATTAATCGCGCGTAATGGATATTACGCGCGGCTAAATCATCCGCAGATCGAGAACGCAACCGCGCGGCAAGCAACGACGAGCTGACCATGGCCGGCAACAAACAAATCAGTCACGACCTCACACTCTCGCGGCTTTGCCGGTGGGCGATGGGTTATGCGCTACGCCGTCCGGCGCCACTCGCGACCGTGGTGACGAGCCTGTTGCTGAAAATCGGCCTCGACCTGCTCAAGCCCTGGCCCACGGTTTTCCTGATCGATTACGTCCTCCGCGGCAAAACGATGTCGCCCGCGCTCGAAAAGTTTATCCGGCTTTTGCCGGGCCCTTCGACGCCGGATGCATTGATAGGCTGGAGTGTGGCGGCGACCGTTCTTATTTTTCTCCTGAGCTGGCTCGTCGACCTGGCCGCCACCTACGCGAACATCAGCCTTGCTCAACGGATGACTTACGATCTGGCCGCGGATTTGTTCGCCAAAATGCAACAACTCTCGCTGCATTTTCACGCGCGAAAGTCCGTCGGCGACAACATCCGGCGCGTCACCGCGGATTGCGCTTCCGCCTCCACCATCGTCAAGGACGCGCTGCTGCCGGTCGGTTCGGCGGGGGTCACTTTGGGCGCAATGTTTTCCATTTTGTGGCATTTGGATCCCACGCTGAGTCTGCTCTCGCTGCTGGTGGTTCCGTACATGATGTTCGTATTTTGGAAATTTGCCAGGCCGATGATGGAGCGCAGCTACGCGCAGCAGGAAACCGAAGGGAAAATCTACGATATCATCGAACAAACTTTTTCCTCCATACAAATTGTGCAGGCATTTGGCCGGGATGATCTGAACCGCCAACAATTTTGCCGCGCGACACAGGACTCTCTGGCCGCCACGCTTTCACTCACGCGCGCGCAAATGCAATTCAAAATCCTCATCGGCCTGGCCACGGCGGCCGGCACCGCTGTCATCATCTGGATCGGAGCGCAGCACGCGCTGGCGGGAGCCATGAGCCTCGGAACCATCATTGCCTTTCTCTCCTACCTGGGCTCGCTCTACACGCCGTTGGAATCCATCATGTATACCGGCTCAACCATCCAGGGCGCAGCCGGCAGCGCCCGGCGGGTGCTGGAAGTTCTCCAAACAGACAATCTGGTCGAAGATCGGCCCGGCGCGATCAGTCCTGAGACTGTTCAAGGCCAAGTCCGCTTTGAAAGCGTCACTTTCGGCTATCTCCCGGACCGCCCCGTGTTACGTGACATTTCGTTTGAAGTGGCGCCGGGACAAACGCTCGCGCTCGTCGGCGAAACCGGCGCGGGCAAGAGCACGCTGGCGAGTCTTATTCCGCGCTTTTTCGATCCCACCAGCGGGCGCGTTTTGCTCGATGGCCATGATCTGCGCGAGCTTCGTTTGAAAACGTTGCGCAGCAACGTAGCGCTTGTTTTGCAGGAACCGTTTTTATTTCCCATCTCCATCGCGGAAAATATCGCCTACGGTTCCCCGCATGCGACCTTGCAGCAAATTGAGGCGGCAGCCCGCGCGGCCAATGCGCATGAATTCATTCTGCGGCTGCCGGAAGGATACCAGACCATCATCGGCGAGCGCGGCGCCACCTTGTCAGGCGGCGAACGCCAGCGCATTTCCATTGCGCGCGCGCTGCTGAAAGACGCGCCCATTTTGATCCTGGATGAACCCACCAGCGCATTGGATACCGAGACCGAACGCTCCCTGCTGGAAGCACTGGAACGATTGACGCGCAATCGCACCACTTTCATCATCGCGCATCGGCTTTCCACGATTCGCCGCGCCGACCGCATTCTCGTGTTGAAAGACGGGCGCATCGCTGAAAGCGGCACGCACGCGGAACTGCTGGCGCTGCGCGGAATTTACGCGCGCTATCACGCTCTGCAATCGGCTGCTCCGTCGGAAACTGCCGCGACATCATCATGAGCGAAACACCATCAACCCGCATCGCCGGCTGGCTGCAAGGCGAGCTTCCGGCGAACGTCACCATCGGCGCCAACTCACTCGTCACCGGCGAACTCGCGTTCAAACGGTTTCACAGCAAGCTGGCCAACGCGCTCACTCTCGGCGCGCACTGCACCATGGATGGCGTCCACTTTGACCTCGGGGCCAACGGCAAAATGACGATTGGCGATTACTGTTATTTCACCAACACGGTGCTCTTGTGTGAGCTGGAAATTCGCGTTGGGAACTATGTGGTGATCGGCTGGAACACGACGGTCACCGACACGGATTTTCACCCGCTCGGTCCCGCCGAGCGGGTGGCGGACGCCATCGCTTGCTCGCCGCTCGGCAAAGGCCGTCCGCGACCGGAGGTGTTGAAAAAACCGGTGCTCATTGAGGACAACGTCTGGATTGGGCCGAACGCCACGATACTCAAAGGCGTGCGGATCGGCAGCGGCGCATTTATCGAAGCCGGTTCGCTCGTCACGCGCGACGTCCCCGCTCGCGCTCGTGTTCTCGGCAATCCGGCGCAAGTAATCGGAGAAATTCCATGAGCCGCGCGCGCACACTTTCGTGGGATTGGTTTCCGGGAACAATTCCGGACAACGTCATCGTCGATGATACGGCTTACATTGAAACCTCGTTCAGTTTTCAATTTTTTCGCAGCCAGGTTCCGGGCGGCGTCACGTACGGACGCGGGGCCTCGACCTATCTCGGCACGATGTTCGACGTGGGTTCCACTGGCCGAGTGACGCTCGGCGACTGCGCCCTCGTGCATGGCGCGCGCATCATTTGCGACGCCGAAGTGAGCATCGGCGATCATGCGCTCATCTCCTGGAATGTCGTTTTGATGGATTCGTATCGCGTGCCGCTCAACGCGCAAGAGCGCCGAAGGGAATTGGAACTCGTGCCGACGCGGCCCTTGCGTCTGGCCTGCGCGGCTGTTCCCGCCAGACCCATTCGCATCGGGCGTTGCGTGTGGATTGGCTTTGATGCGTGCGTGCTTCCGGGGATCACAATCGGCGAAGGATCCATCGTGGGCGCGCGCTCAGTCGTCGCTGAAAACGTTCCGTCATTCACGGTTGTCGCGGGAAATCCAGCCCGCATTGTCCGAAAACTTGAACCTTGCGACCTCACGGCCCATGCAATCCATTAAACCAGCCAAGGGCCGCATCATCGTTTTTGGAATCCTGTTCTGGTATCCGCTGGCGGGCGTCACCTATCAATTTTTGCATTATTTGATGGGGCTGAAACGGCTCGGCTACGACCCTTATTACATCGAAGATTCGGGCCGTTGGATTTACGACCCGCAGCTCAACGACCTTTCGCCTGATGCCAGCAACAATATCAAGAGCGTCGCGCCGGTGTTGGAAGCGCACGGTTTTGGGAACCGCTGGGGTTTTCGGGGAAAATATCCCGGCGGCCAATGCTACGGAATGACCGAAGCAAAAATTCTCCAGCTTTATCGCGAGGCGGATGCGTTTCTCAATGTGACGGGCGCTCAGGAATTACGCGACGAACACCGCGCCATTCGCCGCCGCATCTACGTCGAGTCCGATCCCTTTCCGATGCAAGTAAAGGCCGCGTCGGGCGACACCGGCACGATCCAGATGCTGGCGGCGCACGATACTTTGTTCAGCTTCGGCGAAAACCTTGGCTCGGCGGATTGCGGCGTGCCGACGGAAAAATTCCGGTGGCTTCCCACGCGCCAGCCGGTTGTGATGGACTTGTGGAACGGCACGGATGCGGGCGGCGAGAGTTACAACACCATCACGACGTGGCATAATAAAGGAAAGAATATCGAATGGCGCGGCGAGACCTGGTATTGGACCAAGGACAGGGAATTTGAAAAGTTCCTCGACCTTCCGCGCAAACGTCCAGTCGCTTTCGAGCTGGCCGCAACCGTGGACGAGAAAGTGAGATCACGGTTGCATGCGCACGGCTGGCGCCAGCGCAGCTCGCTCGATATTTCCCGCGACATCGAGGGCTACCGCCATTACATCCGGCAATCGCGCGCGGAATTCACCGTGGCGCGCGACCAATACGTCCGTCCGAACACCGGCTGGTTCAGCGATCGCTCCGCCTGTTATCTCGCCGCCGGCCGCCCAGTCATCACGCAAGAAACCGGCTTTAGCAAACATCTGCCGACCGGGCGGGGCTTGTTCGAATTCAAAACGATGGATGACATCCTGCGGGCCGTGGACGCCATAGAAAGCGATTACGAAGGCAACTGTCGCGCGGCGCGCGAAGTTGCCTCCGAATATTTTGCGGCGGAAAAAGTCGTCGGCAGCCTGATGGAAAGGGCCGGGCTTTGAAAATCATTCTCGCCGGAACCATCGGTCGCTCCGGTCTTGGCGGGCAGGCCTGGGCCAGCCTGCAATATCTGCTTGGTTTGCGCGCGCTTGGCCATGAAGTGTTTTACCTGGAGGATTGCGGCGACACCACCTGGGTTTGGGACTGGGAAAAGGCCGAATGGAATTATGATCTCGATTATCCCGCGGCTTACGTGAACGCTTCGCTCGCGCCCTTTGGCTTGGGCGACCGGTGGATTTATCGCACGGACAAGGGCTCGCGTGGCATGGAATTGGATCCTTTCAAGGATGCCTGCCGAACCGCGGATTTGCTAATCATGCGCGCGACGCCCTTGTGGAGCTGGCGCGAGGAATACAATTGGCCGCAACGCCGCGCGTTTATCGACGTTGATCCTGGTTTCACGCAAATCACCCTGGCCAGCGGCGACCAAGGCTGGCTTGCAGGCATCGCACGAGCGGAGCATCGATTCACGGTCGCCCAGCGCATCGGCGAAGCGGACTGTCCGATACCGCAAACCGGCGGTCCCTGGCTGAAAACACTGCCACCCGTCTATTTGCCGGAATGGCCGGTCGCGGAAACCAAAGGCACGGAGTTCACCTCCATTATTCGCTGGCAGGGCTTTCGCGACGCGACGCATAACGGCGTTTCGTATGGCCAGCGCGACCAGGAGTTTCCGGCGTACTTCGATCTGCCTCGCGCCACATCACAAAGATTTCGCGTGGCGCAAATGGGCACAAAACCGGACCTGCTCACGCAATACGGCTGGGAAGTTGTGCCCGGAGAATTGGTTTCACGAACACCAAATTCATACCGTGAGTTCATCCAGAATTCCCGCGCCGAATTCAGCGTGCCGAAGAATGGCTACGTCAAAATGCGCGGCGGCTGGTTCAGCGACCGAAGCGTTTGTTATCTCGCCTCGGGACGGCCCGTGCTAATTGAAGACACGGGCCTTGAAATGTTTCCCACGGCCGAAGGTCTGGTCACGTTCACGGATTTGCCTGGCGCGATCGCGGGCGTCGAAAGAATCAATGCCGATTACGAGCGCCACTGCCAATACGCGCGCGCGCTGGCTGAAAACATCTTTTCAACGGAGCGAATCCTGCCACCATTTCTCCGCGCCGCCATGAGTTGAATGAGCTGATTATGCGAATCGCACTCGTGCCCACCGTTTCAGCGCCAGTCCGCCAAGACTCCAGCGGCAGCGTCGAGGCATGGACGTGGCTGCTCGCCCGCGAATTGAAACGCCTCGGCCATGGCATCACGATTTTCGGCTGCGCGGGATCTGAAACGGATGTTGAATTCATTGAAACCCTGCCCGGAGCCTACGGCGCCAACGCCTCGTACGACGATTGGCAATTATGCGAATGGGTGAATTTGTGCCGCGCGGTCGAGCAATCGAAGCGATTTGATGTGCTGCATGCGCAGGCGTATCTGTGGGGTATTCCGCTGCAACCGCTCGCCCAAGCGCCACTATTGCATACCACTCACATTGTTCCCGACGACAACGCCGCCAAATTGTGGGCCGGTTCACCCGGCGCTCACGTCACCGCATTATCCAAACACCAGTGGAGCGCGCATCCGGAATTGAAGCCCGCCGCGATCATTCCACACGGCGTGGACACCGGGCAATTTACGTTTCGCGAGCAGCCGGACGATTACGTTCTTTATCTCGGGCGATTCACCTCCGGCAAAGGCCCCCTGCTGGCAATCAAGACTGCCAGGGCGCTCGGTTTGCGACTTATCCTGGCAGGGCCGGAAAATCCGTATTTCCGCGATCAAATCAAACCGCTCGTGGGTGGAAAACACGTCGATTATGCCGGCGTCGTGCGCGGCCGCGAAAGAGACCGGCTGCTCGGCGGCGCCCGCGCCCTGTTGTATCCGATCCAATATCCTGAATCCTTTGGCCTGGTGATGGTCGAAGCGATGCTTTGCGGCACGCCCGTTGCCGCGATGCGCCTCGGCGCCGTGCCGGAAATCATCGAGGAAAACATCAGCGGCATTTCGGCAATGCACATCGACGATTTCGCGCAAGCCGTCACGCAATGTTTTGCCCTTAATCGCAAAGTGATTCGCGAACGCGCCGAAAAGCGTTTCTCCGCCGAGCGGATGGCGCGCGACTACGCGAACGTCTATGCCAGCATCTGTAATCCTCCCTCGCCATGAACATCCTGGTGATTGCACCCCATCCCGACGACGAATGCATCGGCTGCGGTGGCAGCGTGCGCAAACACACCGCGCGCGGTGACCGCGTGGTGGTCGTTTTTCTCACCTCGGGTGAATTGGGTTTGAAACAATTGCCGCGCGAGGAAGCCTGGGCAATCCGCGAAGCTGAAGCGAAACGCGCCGCCAAAATTCTCGGCGTCGCCGAAACCGTGTTTTTGCGGCTTCCGGACTGGACTGCCGGTGAACACATCATCGAAGGCGCGCAGTTGCTGGCCTCCGTGTTGAAACGTGAAAAGCCCTCGATCATTTACCTGCCTCACCCGCTCGAATGGCATCCCGATCACAAAGCCGCATTGCCAATCCTCCGGGCTGCATCTCGCAAAGTCCCGCTCGGGCGGGTGGAACTTTACGGTTACGAAGTCTGGACGCCGATTACCGAATATGATTGCGTGGAGGATATTTCGAAAACCCTGCCGACGAAATTGCGCGCGCTGCGCGCTCATCGGTCGCAATTAAGGGAGTTTGATTACGTCAGGGCCGTCCGAGGACTTAATGAATATCGCGGGGCAATGGCCGGAAAATGCAATTACGCAGAAGTGTTTCAAACACTTTCATTGAAACCAAAGTGATGAAGCGTCCGCTCCGCATCGCGATCTTTGTCGGGAGTTTTCCCGTTGTTTCCGAGACTTTCATTCTGCGGCAAATCACCGCGCTCCTGGACCTTGGCCATGACGTGGATATTTACGCTGACACGCGAGCCGAATCCGGAACGGCAGTCCAGCCAGAGGTCGAACGCCATCAACTGCCGAGCCGAACCACGTTCATGGATATACCCCCTGAAGCTGCTCCCTGGGAAATGCCTGTCTGGCCGCTTACAGGCAAAACCTGGCCGCCCGGCTCCCCTGCCGCCATACCGAATTGGCAGCGAGCCGTGCGCGTCCTGCCTCGGCTGGGTCGGAGCTTCATGTCAATGCCACGGCTGACGCGACAGGTGCTGAGCCGCACCGAATATGGTTACCAGGCTGCGAGCCTGTCGGCGCTTTATCGGCTGACGCGGCTTCAATCCATCAACAAACGTTACGACGTGCTCCACGCGCATTTCGGCCCTGTGGGAAATAGCTTTCGTTTCGCCTGCCGGCTGTGGCGCGCGCCTCTTGTAGTCAGTTTTCATGGCTACGATTTCACTACCGTCCCGCGCCAACAAGGCCCCTCCGTTTACGAAAAACTCTTCATTGATGCGCAAATTATCACGGCCAATAGCAATTACATGGGAGAGAAATTGCAATCGCTGGGCTGTCCGCCGGAAAAAATTCGGAAACTATCATACGGAATCGACCTGGAGAAATTCAAGTTCCGCGCCCGAAACCGGACGGCCGATGAACCGTTTCGCATCGTCACCACGGGCCGGTTGGTTGAGAAGAAAGGCATGGAGTATGTCCTCCGCGCTGTCGCACGAGCCGCGCGGAAGCATCCCGGATTGCGCTGCGACATCATTGGCGATGGTCCACTGCGCGGACAACTGCAAAAGCTCGCAGTGGAGCTTTCCGTTGACCAGATGGTGCAGTTCCACGGCGCACTGAACGGCGACGCTGTTCGATCGCTCCTCGACCGGGCGCACGTTTTCGTTCTCGCCAGCGTCACCGCCAGGGATGGCGACCAGGAAGGCGCGCCGGTTTCAATACTCGAGGCGCAAGCCGTGGGATTGCCGGTCATCTCCACACGCCACAGCGGCATCCCGGAAATCATGCCCGACGGCCAAAGCGGCTGGCTCGTGCCGGAACGTGATTCCGATGCGCTCGCGGAACGTCTGAATCAGCTGCTGGAAAGCCCCCAACTCTCGGATTCTTTCGGCATCCATGGCAGACGCTTCGTCGAGGCCCATTTTTCGTCAGCCCTGTGCATAAACGTGTTGTTGGACATTTATACGGAACTGCGCGAACGATATTCCCAATAATCGATGACACATGAGTGCCAAGCCAGAACCCGAATCTCCATCGCCGAATTCCGATGCCGTACGGGAATTTTATAACAAGTTCTGCGCCGAGCGCTCGGTCAATTATGCCAAGAACGGCAATCTCAGAATAGACAAGGCAATTGCGCGCATCCTGCCGCTGGTGCGTGAAAGCAGCCAGGTTCTGGAAATTGGCTGCGGCGCTGGTTTGGTGACGGAACAAATCGCGCGCGTCGCCACCCAAGGCTTTATTTGGGCATGCGACATTAGCGATAGCGCCGTCGCGCTCGCTCGTGACCGCTGCAAAGCTGGGAATGCGCAAATTCGCGCACTGGACGTCCTGACAAACTTTGACGAATTGACGAAGTGGCTTGCTAAACCTGTCGATGTGGTCGTGATGGTGGACGTTTTGGAGCATCTCCCGCTCCCCTTGCACGAGAAATTTTTCCGCAATCTGGCCTCCGTCGCGAGTCCCGAGTCCTCCGTCCTCATCACCTTTCCCAGCGCTGATTATCAACGCCATCTTCGGCAACGACATCCCCAAGAGCTGCAGATCATCGATGAAATAATTGAACTGCCCCATCTTTACGAGGTCGCCGCCTCAAACGGGTTTGCGATAAAGCATTTCTCTCTTGAAGACGTATGGCTGCCGAATCAATACGCGCATTGTGTTTTGATCAGGGACGCCTCCAACGATTTCTCCATTGATCAAAACAGCATTGCTTTGTCGGAAATCGCCAGCGTCATTCATTCAGGTGAAAAATTTATTCTCGTGGACCAGGATGAATGGCCACAGAAAGCACCGCCAGGACGATCGGCAATTCCTTTCCTGGAACGGGACGGAGTTTACTGGGGGCCACCCGCTGATGACATTATCGCGATCGGCGAATGCAAGCGCCTACAGCAAGCCGGCGCAACTTACATCGTGTTCGGCTGGCCCGCCTTTTGGTGGCTGCAGCATTATTCTTCCTTTCAACAACACTTGCGCGCGAACTCATCGTGCCTCATGCAAAACGAAAGGGTGGTGATCTTTCGGCTTTGAAAAGCCGCGTTCAATTCGCGCACGACCTAATGCGGTTCACCAGGATATAACTGTCGGTCCAGTGCGCGAGTCACAGTGTAGAGTTTACGATCAGCTCTGCTTGTGATTGGGGCTGCGGGAGTTGAACTCGGGTGTAAGTGCCGGTTGGCAATATTTCCCAAAAGCCTGACCATTTCCCGAATGTGACACATCTTCGGTCTTGCCCCTCCGTCATTCCAGGCCTTCACCACCGCTGCCGCAATTTTCTCCCATCCGATGGGAGGATGAAGGCGGTAAATTTTTTCGAGGAATTCTCACATCGGTTCCTACAAAAGCATGAATCTTCCATGGGGTGTGGCCACCCGGAGTTCTTGCAGGTTTGACCCCGTTGTTCCCGCTGCGCCATGGCAGCAAAATCTCGGGCAGTATGAACGTTTGTGCGGGAACATTTCTGGATGGAGCGTTTTCTTCACGAGCATTTCCCCCTTTTTTCCGCATGAAATTTCCTGCGCGCGATGTCGGCTGGCTTGTGATGCTGGGTGTGATCGCGATGGCGATTCATTGCGATGCGCAGGATAATAGTTGGACCAGTCCGGGGAGCGGCAATTGGGAGGATGCGTCATGGTCGCTGGGGCTCATTCCCGGAACGAACCAAACCGTGCTGATCACGAATGCGGGTTGGAAGGCGGTGCAGATCGGCGCGGGGACGGCGCAGAATTTTCCGCTGTCGCTGAATGTCAATTCCATCGTCATTTCGTCGCCGACGAACTCGTTCAACACACTCCTGCTGAATAACGCCGGTTCGGCGCCGCCGCTGACGGCGCAGACGCTTTCGGTGGCGAGCAATTCGGCGGTGAAAATGTTTTCATCCGCGTTGCAAATCAACGGACCCAATGGCGACGGAATGATGGTCGGGGGCGAGTTCGATCAGGAAGATAATTCCGTGGTGGGCGGAAGCCAGATCAACGTGGGCTACATCGGGCCGGGCATTTATCATTTTAACAGCGGGTATCTGGCGGTGTCGCAGTTGTGGCTGGGCGGCGGCGCGGAGGAAGGTGTTTTGATCCAGAACGGCGGCACGAACGGATTTGGCATCACGCATCTGGATGGCGGGACGTATGTGCTGAGCAATGGCTGGTATGGCGCGACGATTTATTTCAATGGCGGCCAATTCGATCAATTCGGCGGCATGCTGGCGACGGACCTGACGGTTTTTGAAGGGAGTTACGTTTTGGCCGGCGGTGTTCATGAGGGGGCGACGTTGGTTCCTTCGCAGAATGCGTATACTGACGGGTGGGGAAGCATGTTGCAAACCGGTGGGACGAACGAAGGGTCGCTGGAAATTGCTTCTTATGGCGAGGGGAGTTACACGATGTCCAACGGGGTTTCGTTCGCTGATCATATTTCAATTGGTGATGCAGGTTCCTATAGTCAGTTTGGAGGCATTCAGACCGTGGCGGGGGCGATCACGATTAGCGAAGACCAGGTAAACTTCGAAGAGTTCGAAGGAGGGGATTTTAATTTGTACGGCGGACAAATTTCCATGGGTGGCATGCGCACAAGCGGTTATTACACACAAACCGGCGGCACCAACGTGGTTTCTGGCGATGTGACGATGGTCGGTTGTGAAAATACCACGCTATCGGTTTCCGGGGGATTGTTGGCGATGAATGATCTTTCTATTGATCCTGGCTACGAGGGCGGCGTTTTTTTGACGGGTGGAACGGTCATCGTCACGAATACGCTGACGCTTGGAGGTAACGGTGAGTTTCCATATTGGCAGGGGCTCTGGTGCGGCGGGGAATTGGTGGTGTCAAATATCGTTCTGTCGTCAGGCGCTACGTTTTCTTGCGGCAATGGTTTGATTGTACAATCCGGAACGCTGACGCTCGCGAATGCCAGTTTTTACTCCGGCACAAACTCCGTGCAGATCGGGCCGCTCTGTCTGGCGAACGGAGGCGGGACGAATTCGACGCTATACATGGTTTCACCGACGAGCAAGGTGAGCTTCGGCGACAGCAGCGGTGTGGCTTGGTCCAACGGGCAGGTGCTGATGGTGGAAGGATGGAGTGGATCATTGAATGGCGGCGGGCGGCAGCAGATTGTTTTCGGAAATGACGCGAGCGGGTTGACCGGCGCGCAATTGGCGCAGATCCAATTTGAAAATCCGGCGGGGCTGGCGGCGGGAACGTATCCGGCGAAAATTCTGGCCAGCGGAGAGATTGTGCCGGATGCGGGCATGATGCCGAGGGCGAGCATGGCGATTGCGCCGCAGCCCAGCGGGATGCAGTTGACGTTGCAGGGGCTGGCCGGGCGGAATTACAGCATCGAAGTTTCGACGGACCTGGTGCATTGGGCGGCGTGGACGAATGTCGTGAATACCAATGGGACCATGCGCGTGATGGATTGCGATGCGACGAATTGCCCGGCGAAGTTCTATCGGGCGAGACTGCTGCCATAAGGAGTTCAAAGACCCTCACCCCGGCCAATGACTCGCTCGCTCCCGCTCGCTCGGCCCTCTCGGGCCTTTGCTTCGCAAATCCTTTCGCCGCTTCCCAAGCGGCTCAAGTCCCATCCGATGGGAGAGGGAGATTCGTTCACGCGCTCGAAATAAAGCGCATCGCGGGACGGGCGACAGTTCAGTCCTTACCGCTTGAACTTCCAGGCGGAATCGAGCATGGGCTGATCGAAGGGCTCGTGAATGGCGCCTTCGGCGGCGTAGAGATAGAGCGCGCCTTTGTAAACCAGCCCGGCGACGTTCATGAGGTAGGACCAGACCACCATGCCGAGGAACCAACCGCAGAGGACGAGGCCGAGCAGCCAGAAATTGTGCAGCTTTGAGGAGATCACTCCTGCGGCGACAATCACCACCATGGAACTGGCCATAACGATCGTGTTGATGGCGCCGATGCCGATATAGCCGATCAACCCTTCGCCCCAGGCGTTTTTGAGGGTGCCGGCGGATTTTTTGAGAATGAGGATTGGATTCGCGGTTGCTTGGTCGCGGACGATGACGGGGATGACGAACACTGACGCGATGCTCCAGGCGACACCGATGAGCCCCGCAGTGATGCGGCCCACGATTTCGAAGCGCTGTTCGATGGCCCGGATGATGAGGCCGATCAGGCCGGCGAAGAGCGCCCAAAGGAGAATGGCTTTCCAGCGCGAGCAGGCGAATTGCAGGCCGTGTCCGAGCGAGACGGATTCGCCGTTCAGCGCGGCGAGGATTTCATGGTAGAAAGCGACGTTGAAAAACGTGGCGGTGAACATGGAGGCGAAATAGACCACCACGCAATACGCGATGGCGAACGGCGTGGGGCCGAATGGATGGGCGCCGACGCCCGAGGTTCGGCTGAGGAATGTGCCACCGAGCGCGTGCCAATGCTCCGCGCTCAGGACGGAATAGCCCGTGGGCCACAGGAGCGCCGGAGCGAAGAAAAACAGGAAGATTACCACCGTGGCGGCGGAGATGAAGATGGGGAAGATCAACAATTCCTTGTTGCGGACGATGACCCTCAGAGAGCTGCGGAATAACAACCAGCTTCGTTCGAATCGATTCATAGTTTTCGATGCGTTTTGTTGGTTTACTTCTGTTTTAAACCTCGCGGGATTCTTAGCATTTTGGCTGCCAATGTGTCAGTTACAAAATGGAGGAAAATTGTAAGGGGTGAGGAGTTTAACCGCTGATGGACTCAGATGAGCGCAGATATGCGGAAGTGCCGGCGCGCGTCCCATACGGGGTAGGTTCTTTTGCGCCGTCAGCGCGCTGAAACTGGCGGCGGTCGCAGACCGCCGCCACATTGATTCTCGCAGCCTCGACATAGGGAGCTTATGATGGCATTTTTAGGGCGTGTCTAAATTAGATCAGTTGCGTGAGCTGTTGCGTTCGTATGGGTCCTGTTTGGTAGCCTATTCGGGCGGGGTGGATTCGGTTTTTTTGGCGCGAGTGGCGCGGGATGTCCTGGGGGACAAATCGCTGGCGGTGATTGCGGATTCCGCGAGTTTGCCGCGGCGGGAATTGCAGGAGGCGATCGAGGTTGCGGAGCGGTTCCAAATCCCGGTGCGCGTGGTTCATACGCAGGAGTTTCAAAATCCGAATTACACGGCCAATCCGGCGAATCGCTGTTATTTCTGCAAGCACGAGCTGTTCACGGAGTTGGAGCCGATTGCGCGCGAGGAAAAGTTCGCGGTGATTGCCTACGGCGAAAATGCGAGTGACGTGGGCGATTTCCGGCCGGGGGCGCAGGCGGCCAAAGAATTTCAGGTGCGGGCGCCGTTGAAGGAAGTGGGATTGACGAAGGCGGAAATCCGCGAGTTTTCGGCGCAACTGGGGTTGCCGACGGCCGAGAAGCCGCAGATGGCGTGTTTGAGTTCGCGGATTCCGTACGGCGAAGCGGTGTCGCCGGAGAAGCTAAGGATGATTGAGGCGGCGGAGAATGTGTTGCGCGATTTGGGTTTCCATGACGTAAGGGTCAGGCACCATGAATTGTCGAGCCAGAAGGCAGAAGGAAGAATGCAGAAGGCAGAATTTGGGATTCCGGAATTTCGGCCTTCAGCATCCCGGTATCTGGCGCGGATTGAAGTCGGACCGGCGGAATTAAACCGGTTGCTGGAGAATAGGCTTTCTTCGAAGGTCGCCGAGGCGTTGAAGGAGATCGGTTACGCGCATGTGACGGTGGATTTGCAGGGGTATCGACGAGGTAGCTTGAATGAAACGCCCGGCGCTCGATTGACAGCCCATTAGAAACCAGGAATACGCCGTTCCCTACAAAACCGGGTGTCCAGCAATGAGCGACTCTGCAAGCTCGACAATCCCTCAAAACTCAAACCATCGGTAAACTCAAAGGGCATACGCCGAATAAGTAAAGCCGCAACCAAGTCGAGCAATCATCTGCAACTCCTCCAGCGAATACTCTTCGTTGCACTGCGCAAAATAAAACCGGCCAATGCTGATGTGCCGCTCCGTAGCTCCAGCCGCACGAATCGCGGGCAAAAGCGGCTCAATCATCTGAACGATGTGACGAATCCTCTGCGCATTGGGAACCGACGGCGGGGCAAGATAGCGCGCCGAACCATAAGGCACTGGCTGCCCGCGATACCGACCGCATGTCCCGATGACGCCGGGGTCGTGCTGCTCTGTAAACGAAAACGGCACACTGCTAGGTTTGAAATCCTCACCCCAAATCTCGATAGAAATATTCCACGGCGTACGAAGTGGCCTAACGGAAAAAGCTCAGCCACGCGGGCTCAAAGATAATAACCAACCCGCGACTTCTAGGCAAACCTGGAACGCCGACCCGCGTTGGTTGCAGCGATTTGTTGGGCCTATGTATCATTCGGTTCTACTAGTAGTCCTACAACAGATAATGCGACGGCTACAACCCACCAAGAAACGTAAATGAATCGTGTCAGCGGCGACGAATCGAGCCACTGTGCTATTCCAACGCCCCAACCATTGTTGGGGAAGTGGAAAATGTGCAACAAGACAGCTCCAACAAGATACCAAAGCAACCATGCGCCTTGGACAAGCAAAGAAAAAAACCAAACTGCACGGCGAGCAAAGAATGATGGATGGCGCGAACAGCACCGGAAAATGTATCCGGCAGTAATGCAATAACCGGGTGCGAAGAGAAGCGCTACTTTGTCATGATAATCAGCCGCCCAAATAAGAATGAGACAGATTACTGCCCAAAAGATACCGCCAACGGCAAGTGCGCCTGCCATGACTCTCATCTGTATCGTGCGATTCATAGGCCTAACGATCCAAAGCTGAGCCACGCCTGCTGCGACTCACGCCAACCAAAAACTCGAAGCGACAAACCCAAGGCGCAAAAGGCGTTGGCTCCAGCGCGGTGTTAGGCATCATCGTCAACTCTCTTCTTTTGGCAATGGTGAATATGGCCGGTTGCGACAATAGGGCGCATCTCATTTTTTGAGCACCCTGTATTTCTTAGGAAATACGGTATCTTTTCGTGCCAATTTTGGCGGTTTTGTCACCCGTTTCTTTTGAAATCAGGGATTTTCGGGAAATGTGTACAAAAAATGAGATGCGCCCGCGACAATATGAACATGAGGCATCGCTGCAAGTATGCTCAAGCCAAACATTGCAGGTTGGACAAAAATAAGCATCGTAGTCGTCGTGGTAAATTCGGGCCGAACCACAACTGCTGCATGGCATGATGTCATCAATCCAACCTGACACGCGCACGTCTCCAATGATAATAATGCCATTTTCTGACTCTTCGGTGACAGTCTTTGCATAGCACGCAATGATGCCTAACGACCAAAAGCTGAGCCACCGCCGAACTGCGGCGTGGCGAACCTGTGGCTTCCCGCCAAACTGAATGCGATCTCGGCGGTTGGCTCCAGCGCTGTGTTAGGCTGCGCTCTTGGAATAATGCTCATGCAAATATCTCTCCCAATCAGCTCGATCTACAATGAACGGCAAACCGTTCGACTCGGCTGGACTCCAGCCAAGACCATCACGACCGGTACGAATATACAAACAACGCGCTCCATACTCCGCAACCACGCCGCCAAAATCAAGGCATCGCAACATATCCTGAATCGTGACTGCGGACTGACCAACCACGTTCGACTCGCTCTTGCAAGCATCCAAAAGCAAACTCCCTGCAAGCTCCAACTCCTTCCGAGAAGCCGTCGGGTCTTGAAAGATCCGTCGCGCCATATTTACAAACATATCGCTCATAAATCTCCCAAAACGCCAAGCAGCCTAACGACCAAGAACTGAGCCACGCCGCCGGTGACTTCCGCCAACCCGAACCCCGCAGCGAAAACGGACCGGCGTAATCGGCGTTGGCTCCAGTGATGTGTTAGGCGGCACATTGTGAAAAATCATAATCCCACCTCGTCAAGATATGCTCCACAATTTGTGCAATAGCGAATCCGATAACTCCTGTGCTTCCCACGGCGCAATGTCTTGTCACATCCCAAACATTTAAAACCGGACATGACAGCCCGCTTAAGCGAATTAGATCCGCATTCCGGGCAATAAGCCTGAATGTCCCTGCGAATATCGTAGGAGCACGCTGGACAACTCAACCGGGAAGCACGAATCAAGGCTGCCACCGCAATCACTCCTAAAATAATCGAAACAGGAATCAGCCAAACCAGTATCGCCGCATCAATCGAACTCAAGATCACGGGCGGAACAATCGCCCCTAAAACCGACGCTATCCAATATGCCCGATAACGACGGTAAGCTGCCGCTACGGGCCGAAACACCTCTCGTTTATCGGTCGCTGATTTTGCAATAGCCTCGGATGCCATAAAATCTCGATGCCGCCTGACGCCAGAGCTCAGGCACAGCCACCGGAGACTGGCTCCGAAATGCAACCGTGACAATCAAATTCCCACCACCGGTCCGACTGACCCGCGTGGTGGCTGTTGCCTGCAGCGATTGACGACGACGCAAATTTACACGCACGTGATGCAAAAGCCCGGCGTCGGCGCGCGCAGTCCGCTCGACAATCCCGCCTGAAAGTGGCAGATTTGCGCAACTTTTACCGGGTTAAAGTGTTTAATTCATAGTTTTATGCCTCAATTTTCATATAAGGCGCGTCGTCGTTCCGGCGAGGTGGTCGAGGGCGTTTTGGATGTGGCGGATCGTTCGGCGGCGCTGGTCCAGATCCAGCGGCTGGGTTTATTCCCGGTGATGGTGGACGCGGGCAAGGGCGCGGCGGCGGCGCCGCAAGCGCGCGCGGGCGCGCAGATCAATTTCAAATCGTTTCTGCCACCTTCCGTGCAGAAGGTGCTTTCGCGGAAACGGAAGCCGAAATTGCAGGAATTGGCGACGTTCACGCAACAGCTGGCGAACCTGTTGAATTCCGGCATGCCGCTGACGGTGGCGCTGCAGAGCATGACGCATTTGGAATCCAAGGGCATTCCGATGGAGGTGAGCCGCGATTTGCGCCAGGAAGTCATGGAGGGGCGCAGTTTGTCCGATGCGATGCTGAAGCAGCCGGTGATTTTTTCCGATCTTTACGTGAACATGGTGCGGGCGGGCGAGCAGAGCGGCGCGCTGGTGCAGGTGTTGCGACGCATGGCGCAGCATTTCCAGCAATTTGCGGAAGTGCAATCGAAATTCACGTCGGCGCTGGTTTATCCGGCGATGGTGTGCGTGGTGGGCATTGTGCTGGTGGCGTTTTTCATGTTTTTCATGCTGCCGAAATTCATGGAGATGTTCCAGGGGTTTGATATCGCGCTGCCGTTGCCGACGCGGATGTTGATGGCGTTCAGCCACGCGATCACGAATATCTGGGCGATCATGGGCACCATTTTGGGCGTGGCGGTGCTGGCGATTTTAATCGGCAAATTCCGCGCGAGCGAAGCCGGCCGGCGCAAGATCGACCAGTGGAAAATGAAGGCGCCGGTTTTTGGAAAGGTCGTGCGGCTCAATCTTTTCGGCCAATTCGCGCGCGTGCTGGCGACGCTGCTGCAAAACGGCGTGCCGGTGTTGACGGCGTTGAAAATCACGGAGCAGATCATGCCGAATACACTCGTGAAGGAGGCGGTGGGCAAGACGCGCGAGGCGGTGACGGACGGAAAGACGCTGGCGCAGCCGCTGGCGCGGTCGAAGATTTTTCCGCAATTGATGGTGGACTTGGTGAAGATTGGCGAGGAAACCGGCGATGTGCCCGGCGCGTTGTCCAACGTGGCGGACACGTACGAGAGCGAATTGCAGATTGCCTTGCGCGTGATGACGAACCTGATCGAGCCGATCTTGATCGTGGGGATGGCGCTGGTGGTCGGGTTCCTGTTGCTGAGTGTCATGCTGCCGGAGTTCAAGCTGATTGCCAATATCAACAATTCGACGGGCGGCGGACAGTGATGAGAGTGGCTGGCCAGAAACTCGATTTCGCCGCGCAGGCTGGCAGCCTGCGACACAGCAGGCTGGCAGCCTGCGCTACGATGGGGCGCGGCCGTGATCTGCTGTGTCTGCGTCGGCGATTTGCGAATGACGAAATCCGAATGACGAATGGGCGAGGACGGCCTTTTGGGGACTCGCGGAATGGATTCCGCGCTCCGTTTGTCCGCGCGTTCACGCTGATTGAGATCATGGTGGTGGTGGCAATTATGGCGCTGATTCTGGCGGCGGGGATTCCGTCGCTTTACGGGTTTTTTCACAAGTCGGGTTTGCGGAAAACCATGAGTGATATTTTGGAAACCTGCCAATCCGCGCGCGCGAAGGCGATCCTGTCGGGAACGACGGCGACGCTGGTCATCAATGGGCGCGAGGGCACGGTGGAGGTGGAAGGCGGCGCGCCGGGTGGGGGATACGGCTCCTGGGCGCATTCGGCGAAGATTGAAGGCGCCAAGCTGGAGGCGTTGAAGGTGAGCAACAGCCATAACGATCTTTCGCAAGTGGACAATGTGCACGTGCATTTTTATCCGGATGGCACGTGTGATGAGATGATTATGGTTTTAACGACGGATCAAAACCAACTGCGCGGCATCAGCCTGGAATGCACGACGGGCATTGCGTCGGCGTTGACGCAAGCGCAAGTGGAGGGGCTTGTGCATTAGTATGAAGATTTATTTTATCAAGCGCCACCTCACCCCGGCCCTCTCCCCCACTTCGTGGCGAAGAGGGGGTGGTGTCGCGCGTTGTTCGTTGGAAAACTCGGCGCCTCGCTCCCAACGATCGGAACCCTCACCCCGGCCCAATGACTCGCTCGCTCCCGCTCGCTCGGCCGTCTCGGGCTTTTGCTTCGCAAATTCCTTTCGCCGCTTCCCAAGCGGCTCAAGTCCCATCCGATGGGAGAGGGGGAAGTTGATCCAGCATCTTTCGTCGAATCCCGCCGCCGATATATCGTCGTTCAGGGATTCAGGCACGGGCGCGTTCACGTTGTTGGAGGTGATGATTGCGGTGGGAATTTTGTTCACGTGTTTGTTCGCGGTGCTGGCGTTGACGGCAAATTCATTGAGGACGGCGCGGCATTTGCAGCAGCATCGAACTATCGATTCGAGCACGGTGGCGGGATTGATTTATGTGGAATTGACCAACACGAACACGGTCAACGAAGGGCCGGTGGACGTGGATCTGGAGGAGATGTATCCCGGGTGCAAGTGCGATGCGGATTTGGAGCAGATCGCCACCAATGGATTGTGCCGGGTGGATTTTGATGTGACGCGAAACCAGCGGTTGGAGACGAAGGACAGTTTTTTGGTTTATCTCCCGAATTTGAAGCAGGGCATGGGTCAGAATTTGCCGCAACATTGAGAACATTTTGAGAATTTTACCAAACAGAAAGATTTGGGCGGTGGGCGGTGGAACGCTTCGCAGGCTGCAAGCCTGCGATACGGCAGGCTGCAAGCCTGCGCTACGTGGCGAGCGCGGTTTTACGATCATCGAGATCATGACCGCGATGATCATTTTTTGCATGGTGGTGGCGGCGATTTTTGGGAGTTGGTCGGCGATTGTGCACGGAAAACAAAGCGCGGATCGGGCGGCGGTGACGGCGCAGCGTTCGCGCATGGCGTTGCGGACGCTTGAGGAGGCGCTGGGCGCGACGAGGTCGTTTGTGGCGGATGTGGATTATTACTCGTTCGACGCGGAGAACGGGACGGAGCCGTACCTGAGTTTTGTGTCGCAGTTGCCGCCGTCCTTTCCGCGGAGCGCGAATTGGCCTGGTTTCACGGTGCGGCGAGTGACGTTCGCGGTGGAGCAGGGGCAGGGTTTTGGAAAGCGGCTGGTGCTGCGGCAAAACCCGGTGCTGATGGACATGGATGAGGACGAGCAGAATTATCCGTTGGTGCTGGCAAACGATGTGCAGAAGTTCGAGATGGAATTTTGGGACAAGCAGAAAGCGGATTGGCTTGACGAGTGGACGCAAACGAATGAATTGCCGCTGATGGTGAAGTTTACGATGCAACTGGGCGGCGACCAGAGTGAGATAACGCGCATTGTGGCCTTGCCCTCCGTGGCCGTGCAATCCGGCTGGCAGATACCGGGCATGACGCTGCGCCAGCGTTAAACCGCGAATGAAAATTGCTCCTCCATCCTCAGAACGCGGCATCGCCATCATTGTGGTGATGATCGCGGTGTTTGTGCTTTCGATGCTGGCGGGTGGATTGGCGTATGAGATGAAAGTGGAATCGAAGCTGGCGATGAACTCGAACAACCAGTCGAATCTGGATTGGGTGGGTCGTTCGGGCGTGGAATATGCGCGCTGGATTTTGTCGCTGGAAATGAAATGCCCCTACGATTCATTGAACCAGGTGTGGGCCGGCGGGCCGGGCGGCACGTGCGATACGAACGGGCCTTTGACCGAGGCGCGGCTGACGGATTTCCATATTGGCGATGCGGTGTTCTCCATCAAGATCAGGGACTTGGAAAGCAAGGTGAACGTGAATACCGCGGACCAGGCCACGCTGGACCAGGCGATGCGCGTGATCGGCGCGGATGCGGATACCGGGCCGATGATTGTGGATAGCATCCTGGATTGGGTGGATCGCGATGACAACTCGCGCATGAATGGCGCCGAGAGCGATTTTTATCAGGGATTGACGCCGCCGTACAACGCGAAGAATGGGCCCATCGATGACATATCGGAATTGCTTTTGATTCATGGCGTGCGGGAGAACCCGGAGATTTATTCGACCGAATACGCGAATATCGTGCGGTTCGATCGCTTCGGGAATCCCATGCCGCCGAAGGAGTACCCGGCGCATCTCGTGGATGTGTTCACGCCGATTTCGACCGGGCGCATCAACATCAACACGGCGAGCAGCATTGTCTTGCAAATGATTCCCGGCGTGGATGAAGGCATTGCGGACCAGATCATTCGCGTGCGTTCGGGGCCCGATGGGGTGGATGGGACGGACGATGATACGCCGTTCACGAGCGTGGGCGAATTGGCATCGGTGGGATTGCCGCAGGCGGCGGCGCCGAGCCTGCAACGCTATTGCACGGTGCGGAGCGGCACGTTTGAGGTCACGGTGGATGCGCAGATCGGCAGTTCCAAGGCGAGTTACGTGGCGATTCTGGGGCGCCAAAATCCGCGCGATATTCAGATCCTGAGCTTCTCGCCGAAATGAGCTGATGGAAATCCGAATGCCGAAATCCGAAGGCCGAAAGAAACCCGAAATCCGAAGGCCGAATGGAATCGTCACACGCATTGCGAAATCATTGTTTGCACAGATTCTAAAAAGGCAGGAAACGCATGAGGGCACCGCACCCCTTCGGATTTCGGGTTTCGAGATTCTTTCGGATTTAGGATTTCGGGATTCGGATTTCTCTTCTGCCTTTGATCTCAAACGGACTCAGAAATGAAATCACGCACCCGCGGAAAAATCATTTTCGTCACGGGCACCGACACGGGTGTGGGCAAAACGATTTTTTCGAGCCTGCTGGTGTATCATTTGCGAAAGAGCGGCCGGCATGCGCTGGCGATGAAACCGTTTTGTTCGGGTGGCCGCGGAGATGTGCGATTGCTGCGCGGAATGCAGGATGGGGAATTGAGCGAGGAAGAAATCAATCCGTTTTATTTTCCGGAACCAGTGGCGCCGCTGGTTTCGGCGAGGCAAAGAAAACGCCGGATTTCATTGGGCGAAGTGGTGCGGCGCATCGAGAAAATGGCGGCGCGTTGTGAGTGTTTGGTGGTGGAGGGAGTGGGTGGTTTGCTGGTGCCGCTGGGCGAGAATTTCATGGTGAGCGACTTGATTGAAGCCCTTGATTGCGAGGTGGTGGTGATGGCGCGAAATCAATTGGGCACGATCAACCACACGCTGTTGACGGTGAAGGCATTGAGGCGTTTTTGCCCGAAAAATATCGCGATTGTGCTGATGGGTACCAGCAAAAAAGACGCTTCGGTGAAAACGAATGTCCGGATTTTGGGTGAGTTGTTGCGGCCGCTGCGGGTGCATGAGATCGATTTTTTATGCAAAAACCCCAATAAAATCGGGGTTTTGAAAAAAAGTCATAAAAAAATTAAAAAAACTCTTGCGCGAATGTACCGCTGAGATATTTTGGTGTCGTTCTTGACGGCGGCAACGATGAAAACAAATCGTTGACAGCCTACGCAACGCAAGTGAAACTGGTTGCGTAACTAACGAAGGTCTGAGAGGCCGAGTTGTAAAAGAGATAATCGGCTCTCAGGTTTTTTGTCCCCTGAATTGGGAAAAAGACCTTCGAAAGCAACAAAGATTTTTGAGATGGAAACATCTCGTTGCTCATTGAAAATTGAATTGTGCGATAAGTGAGAGCCCCTTCACTGACAACCAGTTAGTGGGTGTCGGTGGAGAGTTTTAAAATTGTAATTCGTCCGACTAATCA
>DATNEA010000072.1:0-123807 GCA_035606845.1 Candidatus Angelobacter sp.
AAACCGAAAATGAAATCCGAATGCCGAAAGAAAGTTGTGGCGGCGGCTGGGAAGTCGCCGGAATCGGCGGACGGAAATGTCGGCGCTGCGATGGAAGGATGGCGGCACTGTTATTGAGATGCTGAAACTGCGGATTTGTTCCGGCTGATGATTACGACGGCGGTCTGCTGATGCGCCAAAATGGCGGCGGTCACAGACCGCCGCTACAGAATCAGTCGGTGATTAGATCGAGGGCGGTGATGCCGTGGGGGCCGAGTTCCCAGCGGGAACCGCGTTGCACGACAAGTCGGCGGCAGGGATTTTTCTTTTCCTCGGCTTCGTTGACGGAGAGAAGCTGGTATTTGGCTTTGCCTTTGATCTCGGAGGCGGCGCGCGGGATGAGTTCGAAGGGGACGGCATTATAATTCAAGGCGATCTCGTAGCCGGCGACGCCTTCTTTTTCGGCGACGGGGTTGGGGCGGACGAGCAATGGGTAGCGTTTCAGCCAGGGAAAATCCGTTTTGCGGACCATCACGCGGCAGAGTGCGGTCTGGTTGCGGACGAAGTTCAGGATGCTGAAAGTGGCGCCGGTCGTGTCGTGCTCGCCCATCAGGATCAGGCGCGGGTCGAGGCCGAGGAGGTTTTGGCCGTTCCATTCGCCGTGGTCGTTTCGTTCGTGGGGAAAATGTTTCTTGTACCAGACGGAGAAATGGTCGTTCGCGAGCAAATTGATTTCGAAATGAACGTGCGCGCGGTCTTTGGTGATGCGTTCAGCGGTGTTCGAAGTGTGGCCCATGGTGGCGATGACTTCGCCGCCTTTTACTTGCTCGCCAACTTTCAGGCCCGCCCGCATGGCGCTGAGGTGCGCGTAGAGGGAAAAGATATCCAGGCCTTCGATGCGATGATGGATGACGATGTAATTGCCGTAATTGGAAAGCGACGGCCTCATGTTGATGTAGACGACAGTGCCGTCCGCGGTGGCCATGACGGGGTCGGTGGGTTCGCCGTGTCGGTCGCGTTGCTGGCACCGAATATCGAGGCCTTCGTGCATTTGCCAGCCTTCGGTGCGAACGCAGCCGAAACAGCCGCTGGTCCAGGTTTTGCCGACGGTGGGGACGAAGAATTTTTCGCCGCCGCCATCGGCGTCATACAGGGTGTGGTTGGCGGTGGGGAAGGCGAAGGGTTGCTGCGCAAAAGCTCCAAGCGTCCCAAATACAAATACGAGGAAAGCTCCAAGCGTCCAAGCACCAAGCTCCAGAGAAGATCCAAACTTCAAGCTCCAATGGCGTCGTGGCCGAATCTTGGATCGAGTGCGAGTTTTCTGCTTCAAACTATTCATTTTCGATACATGGCTGCGAAGATCAGGTGCGGTTCTTTTGCTTTGCGGTAGAGTTTTCGGGCATCGTCGGCGAGGGAAGGTTCGGAGGCGGCGATCATGCGGAGGAAGAATTTTGTCTCCGTGGATTCTTTAACACAGCGGCCGATGCTATATTTAAAATCTTTCTTCGAAATTCCTTCGTTCGCTTCGCAATAATTTGCACCGACACTGGTTCCACAGCCGATCAATTGATCGATGAGCCGGTTGTTCACCGGAGATTGCGGCATCTTTTTGCAAAACCGAATCAGCGCCTCGCCAAATTGCGCGGTCCGTTCTTCGAGGTCAAAGGCGTGCCGCTGCTGGCCGTTCCCATTGGATGATTCTCTTAATTCCCATGGCTCCGATGGAGCATCGGGATAAGTGATCGAAGCCGCAGTTTTTGAGGCTTGGTCCCTGGAGCTTCTCTGGAGCTTGGTCATTGGACGCTTGGAGCTTTAATTCTCTGGAATTTGGAGCTTCATTGTGAAGCAATGGCTACCATCTTTCGTTGGATTCGTTTTGTTTGGCGACATTGTTCAGCCCGGTCACGATTTCGTCGGCTTCCTCGCGGGAGCAGTCGGGGGTGAATTGGAGGATGCCGGCGGAGTTGACGCGCTTGAATTCCGGAGCAGCGAGCCAGCGGGCGTTTTTTCCTTTTTCACCGAACTGGCTGAAGATAGCGTAGTGTTTGCCGGGATTGGATGCGGAATACTCCTGCAACAGCCACGTGCCCTGGCGATTCAATTGAACGAAAATATCGAAGCCGCCGCTGGGGAAGTCCAACACGCGCGCGGACGCCACATGAGCTTCGGTGAGGAACGGTTCCTTTTCGACCTGGATATACACCGGCGAGGCCCGGTAAATCGGCACTTTCTGCTCGCGCGAGGGATCTTCGGCTTCGGTTTCGACATGCACGCGGAAGGTGGCGAGTAGTTTGTCCTTGTCATTTGAGCGCGTGCGGCAGCCGCAGGCGCCGAGGACAATCAGCGCGGACATTAAATAGATGTTGAATCGGCCACGGCCAGTTATCATAGTATCTCACACGAAATCGGATTGCGGAACGAATGTAAAGAACTATGAGCAAGCAATACAACAAAGCGATTAAACGGAAACGCCGGGAAAGTTATTTGAAGCGGAAGAATGCGGCGGCCAACGCGAAGGCGAAAAAGCCGGCCGCGGCGACGTCTTGAAAGATGTTTCCAAAAAAATGGAGCCGCCCGCGAGGGCGGCTTTTTATTTTTGGCGTTGTCTTTTGCCTCTTAATCCTGTTTGACCCTGGCGCGATAGAACCGCTTGCTGACAGGCGCCGTGGAATCCAGAAACGGCATCCGGGAATTCGTGCACGTGAGCGTGGCCAGGTCATTCCAGTCGGACAGGTTGGTTGAAGTTTGGAAAATATAATCCCAGCCCAGGTCCCCATAAAAGGAGGCGTGAAAACTTCCGTCTGCATCAACCCGGCTTTCGCCAAAAGCCGGCGTATCGCGCACCACCGCCACCGAATGATCGGCGCCGACGGCGATGGACAATGCGTTCCCAAAATTTGCCGGGAAGGGCATTTGTCCAAAGTCTGCCCATCCCCACCCGACCACACTGCCGTCCCGCTGCAGGGCAAGCGTATGTTCTGAATCACACCAGGAGGCGACGGCGACAACGTTGCTCAGCCCGGCCGGAAGATCGATTTCACCGTCTGTGTCGTCTCCCCAGGCAACCACGGTGCCGTCACTTTTCACGGCGACGGAGTATTGGGAACCGGCCGCGATGACAGACCCGATCCGGACAAAAGCCACAGTTAAACTTGTCCACATATGGGGTGTTCACCGTAGACGCGGTGTGAATAAGCCGATTTTACAAGTGTGAAATCGCCTTTGTTTATTGGAGGAATTCAGTTGTTCACACCTCATTCACCGGCCTTTTTTGGTGAATAAGCTGTGCATATCAATTCGTTGTTGGAATTGGGTTTTTGGGTATGATGTTCGCAGTTCATTGAAAGAACTGAGATGGACGGTGGCGGTCAACAGATCGAGGCCGAAAGTCTCAAGGATAATCCCAGGTAACTGGGGAAAGGCAGAGCCAGGCTGGTTGGCTCGGCCCCTCTAACGCGGATCGAAAGATTCGGCCCGCGGAGGCAGCATTCACCAGTTCCTCTGACATGTTCGCGCGTGTCAGTAACGCGAAAAAGGAACTTGGCGGCCAGGAGCGATGAGAAACCGTTCCGAGCCGGATCAAGTAGCTCAAGGGAGTTTCGAACTTGAGTGAATCGCAGTTACCCAGAGGGTAAACGGTTGCTACTGTGCATCAGCACGGGCGGATGACTCTGGCGGTTCCGCGAACAAAAGCGCGGGGTCAGCCAAATGAAAGAAGCCGAAAGGCGTGACAAAGTGAGCATCCGAACCGGGAAGGACACCGGGTCCAGGCAAGATCCGAGAAAACCTTCCGAAATGCCAGCGATGTGAAAAACGCACCGCCGGCCTGAGAACGAAATGCAACCTGAGAGAGAAGAGGCGAGACCCGTGGCACTGGGCGAACGTTCCGACACAATCGGAAGCCGACCCGGCGCTAAGAGGTAAAGACGCGGAAAAGAATTCGCAGACGTGTCTAGACCTGGTTTGTAAGCCGGTGGCGCAACCACCAGCTCAAGCAAGCTGAAAAGCCTCACTCGAAATTCAGCGCTCGCAAGACGCTGGACGGCCCTGCTACGAGGCCGAAGACTCCGCTTGCCGTGGAGAATAGCGTCGGGAAGCTGGCAGCCCCCAAAAGGGCGCGCCTAATAGCCAGCGCGGGAAAGAGAGCATGGCGAACTCCCATCCCCCGATTTGTCCCTGCTTGACCGTGAGGTCGGGCGGGGACTTTTCGTTTTTATTGATCGTCCTCGTTCTTCGTTCTCGTTCGCGAATAAAGATCGAGGACGAGAAGGACGGACGAGGACGAACAAAGGGTTTTCGAGCGGCGCGCATGGAGTGACGCGCCCGGCCTTCCGTCACGGGACATTTCTCAATTCGAGAGGCGGTAGAACCGTCGGGGCAGATTGCCGGGGGCATCGAAGAAGTCGCCTCCGAGGCCGGGGAATGTGTTGGTTTCGAGCGGTTGCCAGAACATCAAATTCGTGGATGCTTCCAGAATGTAAGGGAGATTGGGGCTGCCATTGAACCGCAACTGGAGTTGACCGTTGGGCAGAGGGCGTGCCCATTGAAACTGCCCCGTGGGACCGTAGGTGAATTTGTAAAGCTGCCGGCGGGTGAGGCAATATAGCGCACCGTCGGGGCTGACCTGGAGTGACACGGGAGCACTGACTCGGGCGAGGAAATTCGTGACGACGTTGTTGGTGTCCATTCGCTGTATCCAGCCTCCGCAGTAATCCGCAAAAAAATAGTTCCCCAAATATTCGGGCGGGAATTGCGGCTGGGGCGGATCATAAAACGCAGCTCCGACGATTGCGCAGCCATTGGTGTGAGTGTAGGCGAAAAGCGGATTTTGATACGTCAAGTTGGTCGGGCCTTCGGCAAATGGCCAGCCGTAATTGGCTCCGCTGAGGCCGAGATTGATCTCTTCCCAGGTATTTTCGCCGACATCGTTGATGAGCATGCGGCCGGTTCCCGGTTGGAACGCAAACGAAAAGGGATTCCGCAGGCCGAGCGTCCAGATGGCGCGATTGGAGCCGCTGGCGGTGGAGTAAAACGGGTTATCGGAGGGAATGCTGCCGTCGGAATTGATGCGAACGATTTTCCCGAGGAGATTGGTCATGGTTTGGGCATTTTGCCGAAAAAGGTTGTCGCCGACGGCAATGTACAGTTTTCCATCGGGGCCGAAGTGGATGGCGCCACCATTGTGGTTGCTGGTCGAAGCCACTGGATTCAGGTCGAGCACGATGTATTCGCTGCCCGGCACGATGGTGTTCCCATCGGCCGTGAAACGGCTGACTCGGTTGTGGAGATAGGGCGTGGTAGTGGTGTAGTAGAGATAGAAATAGTGGTTGGCCGAGAAGCCGGGGTCAAAGGCCAAACCCAGCAAGCCATCTTCCGTTCCTTCCGAAGCGACGGAATAGGCCGGAATTTGGGCGAATGGTTCCGGCAATAAAGTGTCATTGGACAAGACTAGCATTTGCCCTTGCTGTTGGCAGACGAAAAGGCGGCCGTCAGGAGCGAATTCCATGGTGGATGCGTAGGTCAAGTTGGTCGCCAAAACAGTGGCGGCGAAGCCGGGCGGAAGCACCAGGGTGTCATCGTCAACAATGAGTTCGTGAAGTTGGTTCGTCGCCAGCGTGGCATTCACGGGCTGGGCGAGGTTCACGAAGAAATCCCGGTTCGTTTGCTGCAAAATATTTCCGAGGATGGTGAGGGAAAGATGCTGGGTGGCAGTTCCCGGCGGGAAGACGAGCTGCGTATTGGTGGCCAGGTAATCCACGCCTTGCACTGCGAGGCCATCGGCGGTGGAGTAATTGATCGATACGGGAGCCGCGCTTGGAGCGGAGAGCCAGATGTCTTGTGACACGATGTTGGTCGTAGTTCCTTCGTCGAAATAAGAGTTTTGCGCCAGGATGGTGGGCAGATAATTCGCGTCCAGAATCCATCCTGTGGCCGTATCGCGGGCGGCGCTCAAGGCGAAAATTCTGACCAGGAACGAGAGCGGGCTGGTGTTGGTTGTTCCTAGCACGGGGATGTTTACAAAGACGTTGGTCGCGCCTGGGGGGATGGTCGCGGTGCCGTTTAGCGGCAAATAATCCACGTGGCCCTGGGCGGTGCCGTCGAAGCACTCGTAGTTACCCTGTTGAGTGTCTGGGCGCGGTTCGTCGATGGACAATTCAAACGAGATGAAGTTCGTGACGCCATTGGTTCTGACAACGGAACCATCCGCAATGGACCATAAGGGTGGCACGGAGAGAAACGCCGGGCCAATGCAGGCATTCGTGTCGTCATTGCTGACGCAGACGGAATAGTTTCCCTGATCGGCGTAGTGAATATTGGTGAGGACCAGGTCGAGGTTCGTCGCGCCCGGGATGAGGGCGTTGTTAAAGAACCACTCGTAATGAACTGGCAAGAGAGAATTCACCAGCGGCCTGAAGCCGGCCTTTCGGGCGTTATAGTCAATGTAAGGTTCCAGCTGGAACGAGCCATTCATCGGCGTGACGGTTAGCGAAGCCACAGAGCTGGTCGCGGATCCGAAATCGTTGCTCGCCACGAGAAAATAATTTCCGGCGGCGCTGATGTGGGCGTTCGTAAACTGCAGCGAGGCGTTGGTGCCCGGGGGCACGGGCGAGTTATTGAAGAACCATTGGTAATGTTCGGGCGTGGCTGATTCGGCGGCCGCGGCAAAGCCGGCGATGTCTCCCGAAAGGATGGATTGATTGGTGGGCTGGCTCCGGAACACCGGCCAGGGCACGGCCGCGAAGGTGGTGAACTGGCCTGCGGCAATGGTCGCGACGTTGGTGAGGCCGGAAGGGAAAAGCAAGCCGGGCGCGCCTGGTTGGCCCCAGCCGACAACGACTCCGTTCGTGGTCCTAACGACGACGTGGGCATCGCCGACGGCGATTTGCGCGATGCCGGCGGGCAGCGAATCGGGGACCGAAGAAAACGAGGCGATCTGCCCCCATTGCCAGATTTGACCATCACGCGTGAGCGCGACGCTGCTCTGAAAGCCCGCGGCGATCATGACGACGTTGGTGAGTCCCGGGGGCACGTTGGTTTGTCCGAAATCATTGGCGCCCCAGGCGACGAGGGTGCCGTCGCTTTTCAAGGCAAGCGCGTGGGAATCTCCCGCAGCGATGGCGGTGATATTCTTTAGGCGCCGGGGCACCTTTGTCGCCGGGGCGTTGGAACCCCAGGCGGTGATGGTTCCATCTTTGTGCAAGGCGAGGCTGAAGTCATTGCCGGCAGCAATGGCGATGACGTTTTTGAGAGCCAATCGTTTGGGAGTTCCCTGGCCGTACTGGGCGACGGTTCCTTTGGCGGTCAGCGCCAGGCTGTGGTAGGAGCCCGCTGCGATGGCGACAATGTTCGTCAGCACCGGGGTGAATTGTCCGTGATCATCGGAACCCCACGTTACCGTCGTGTGGTCTGACCGCAACGCGAGCATGTGCGCTGCGCCGGAGCTGATGGCAATGATATTGGTGGCATAGTTGGGGAACTCGAACCGAGTTGTTCCCGAGGGAATGCCAAAACCGACGATCGCTCCCTCGGTCGGGGCTTGCGCGGGGCAGGAAATTGCCAGCGTGGCGGCGATGAAGAATAACCAGAATCCCGGAAACTTATTCTCCACAAATCTCATTTCAGATGGGCGGATGATGCACCACGACCGAATGTGTGGCAAGCGCAGGCGAGGATGCCGAGGCTACTGACGCCCACATTGCGGGATCGCGCGAGGCTCACCGTTCCGCCGGATAAAAATGCTTGCCTGATTCGTGCTTCGGACTCAAATTCAACGGATAGTTACCTTTTGTCACCAATAAATCTATATCTTTATGGGACGCATCTATAACAACATCGTCGAGACTGTCGGCCGCACGCCGCTGGTCAAATTGAACAAAGTCACCGCCGGTCTTCCGGCCACCATTTTGCTGAAGTGCGAATTTTTCAATCCGCTCAGCAGCGTGAAGGACCGCATTGGCATGGCCATGATCGAAGATGCGGAAAAACGCGGCGTGCTGAAGAAAGACACCGTGATCATCGAGCCGACCAGCGGCAATACCGGCATTGCGCTGGCGTTCGTGGCGGCGGCCAAGGGTTACAAGATCATTTTGACGATGCCGGAGACGATGTCGCTCGAACGCCGCACGTTGCTCGCCATGCTCGGCGCCAAGCTGGTCCTCACGCCCGGCACCGAAGGCATGAAGGGCGCGATTGCCAAGGCGGAACAACTCTCGAAGGAAACGCCGAATTCCTGGATCCCGCAGCAGTTCGACAATCCGGCCAACGTGGAAATCCATAAGAAAACCACGGCGGAGGAAATTTGGAACGATACCGACGGCAAGGTGGACATCGTCGTTGCCGGCGTCGGCACGGGCGGCACGATCACGGGCTGCGTGGAAGTCATCAAGCCGCGCAAACCGTCCTTCCAGGCCTATGCGGTGGATCCGAAGGATTCGCCGGTGATCGCGCAGACGTTGCAGGGCCAGCCTTTGAAGCCGGGTCCGCATAAAATCCAGGGCCTTGGCGCGGGATTCATTCCCAAGAATCTTCACCTGAAGGACGCGAGCGGAAAAAACCAGATTGTGGAATCTCTTTTGGTTTCCAACGACGACGCGTTTGCGATGGCGCGCCGGCTCGCGAAGGAAGAGGGAATTTTGTGCGGCATTTCTTCCGGCGCCAACGTGGTGGCGGCGATTGAATTGGCCAAGCGGCCGGAGAACAAGGGCAAGCTGATTGTGACGGTTGCGCCTTCGACCGGAGAACGTTATCTCAGCACGCCGCTCGCGGCGGAAGCCCGCGCCGAAGTCGGGGGCTGATTCCTGCCAGTCAATACTATACCCAGGGCAGTTGTATATCATCGGCGTCAACACGCCGGTGAAACATTATCGGCAGAGCTTTGTCTATACGGAGAGACATTGGCGAGACACTCCAATGTCACTATTATGAATGCTCGCGTCTTTATTTCTGCTGCCGCACTGGCCCTCGTATTGGGTTGTTCCGATAAACAGCAGGAATCCGGGCAATATTTCCATCGGGGAGATGACGAAATAAGAAGTGGAAAATCGGCGGAAGCCATCGCTGATTACGATCAGGCCATCCAGCTCAATCCGAAGTTTGCCGATGCTTACAATCAACGAGGCTTGGCGAAGAAGTTCAAAGGCGATGTTGATGGCGCGATTGCAGATTATAGCAAAGCCATTGAGCTGAATCCGAAGTTCGCGCTGGCTTACTGCTATCGAGGGATTGCCAGGATTAAGAACAATGATTCCCAAGGAGCTTTAGCCGATTACGATCAAGCCATTGCGCTGGACCCAAAACTGGCGCTTGCCTTCAATGCCCGAGGCAACTGGAAGATAGATAATGGAGACCTGGATGGGGCCATCGCCGATTTCAATCAGGCGATTCGATTGAATCCGAATGTGGCGCTTTATTACAACAATCGCGGCCGTGCGAAGGAGAAAAAAGGTGATCCTCAGGGAGCTGCGGCCGATCATAATGAAGCGACGAAACTAAAAGGTCGTTAAGCGACTTTGCGATTTCGAATCCTGCACACGATGCGTACCGCTATTCCAAAGCGGCGGCCCTCTGGCGCTTTTTAAGAGCCTCCCGATTTTCAGTTGTTCACAAATTCCTTCACGAATTGGCGGGAGGGAATCAAGGCAAAATTCAGCGGCGCTCACAGAGCGCCGCTACATGATGTTGAATAGGAGGCGCGTTCGGATATCATCCGACGCGCTGCCGATTAATAATTCGTAGGCGCCGGCCTCGACCACGTAGCGCTTTTCCTGCGTATCCCAGTAGCGGAATTGTTCTACCGGAATTTCCAGGCCGACGTTCGCGCTCTGTTTCTTTGCGATGTGGACGCGCGCGAATCCGCAGAGGGACAGCTTGGGTTGCGGCACTTTGGAATCCACGTGACGGAAATAGACCTGCGCGACTTCATCGCCATCGCGAGAGCCGGTGTTCTTGATCACAAATGAAAGATGCAGCGTATCGCCGGCTCGGAGCTTGGTGGAACTCAAGTGAGGTTTGCCATAGCTGAAGCGTGTGTAACTCAGGCCGTGGCCAAAGGCGAATTCCGGCTTGCCGTTGAAGTAACGATAGGTGCGATTGGACATGGAATAATCTTCGAAGGCCGGCAAATCTTGAGTGGATGCGTAGAACGTGACGGGCAGCCGGCCGGCGGGGTTGGCGTCGCCGAACAGCACGTCTGCCACGGCTTCGCCGCCGGCTTCGCCGGGATACCACGCCTGGAGAATCGCGGGCAGGTTCGCGACAGCCCACGGCATCGCGACCGCGCTGCCGCTGCAATTGATGAAGACGACCGGTTTGCCGGTCGCATGCAGAGCTTTTAACAATTCGGTTTGGGGCGCGGGCAATTCAATGCGGGTGCGGTCGCCGCCGTGGAAGCCTTGGTAATCCACCGGCATTTCTTCGCCTTCTAACTCGGGGCTGAGGCCGCCGACGTAGAGAATCACATCGGCGGATTTTGCGATTTCAACGGCGTTCGAAAGAGCGCTGGCAGCGGCGGGATCGGGCGCGCCATTTTTTCGCGCCAGCGGACAGCCGGGGGCGAACGCAATCTCGGTTCTTTCGGTCACGGCGCGGCGGATGCCGTCCAATATGGTGACCGGCGCCGAAGGTGTACCGTTGTAATCGCCGAGCAGCATGGGCACGGAGTCGGCATTGGCGCCGATGACGGCGATGCGTTTGATTTTCGAGCGTTGCAACGGGAGCAGGCCGTTGTTTTTCAGGAGCACGATGGATTCGCGCGCGGTTTGCAGGGCGAGTTGGCGATGGCCGGGGCTGTCGTTTTCAGTGATGGGAATTTGCGCGTAGGGGACGGAGGCGGGTGGGTCAAATAGGCCGAGGCGAAAGCGCGCCGTTAAGACACGTTCCAGCGAGACATCAATTGTGTGTTCGTCCACGAGACCTCTTTGAACAGCGTCGACGAGAGCATCGTAATTGGTTCCGCAACAGAGGTCGCATCCGGCTTTGAGGGCGCGCACCGCGGCTTCCTCGGGCATGGCGACGATTTTGTGCAGGGCGAAAATATTGTTGATCGCGCCGCAATCGGAAACCACGTGGCCGTCAAATCCCCATTGATTGCGCAGAAGATCGGTCAGCAGAAAAGGATTGGAGCAGGCGGGCTCGCCGTTGAGCGCGGTATAAGCGCCCATGATGGCGCCCACGTGGCCTTCGCGCACGGCGGCTTCGAATTGCGGAAGATAGGATTCGAACAGATCACGCTCGGGTGGTTGGGCATTGAACCCTTGGCGTCCCCATTCCGGACCGCTGTAAACGGCGAAGTGTTTCGCGCAGGCCATCGCTTTGAGATATTTGGGAGCCTTCGCTTGATCGCTGGCAGCGCCGGCGCTCCCAGGGAGGTTTTCGCCTTGCAGGCCGCGGATGAACGCCACGGCCAGTTGGCCGGTGAGGAACGGATCTTCGCCGTAGGTTTCCTGGCCGCGGCCCCAGCGCGGGTCGCGCACGAGATTGATGTTCGGTGTCCAGAAAGTGAGGCCCACGTAGCGGACGCTGTCGCCGTCATGAAGTTGGGCGTATTGATTGTGCTTGGCGCGGGCTTCGGTGGCGATGGTATCGGCGACTTGATGAATCAAGGGCGCGTCCCAGGTCGCGGCCATGCCGATGGCTTGGGGAAAAACGGTGGCGGTTCCGGCGCGGGCGACGCCGTGGAGGCATTCGCTCCAATAATCGTAACCGGGCAAGCCGAGGCGCCAAATCGGCGGCGCGCCGTTGCGCAATTGCGCCACTTTTTCCGCGAGCGACATGCGGGAGACCAAATCTTTCACCCGCACGTCGGCGGGTTGCGTGGGATCTTTCCACAACACCGGGCCGGGCACCGTGGGCGGTTTGGCGGCGGCATCGTTTCCGCCGGGCATCATGTCGGTGGCTTTAAGATAAAAGATGGTCGCACCGGAAAGGCTTTTGAGTTCCAGGCTGTTTAAGATGGCGTCACCTTTGCGGCCGATGAACTTGAAAGCCAGCGGGCCGCCTTCGATGTCGGCGGCGTGCTGGACTGGCACTTTGAGGAAAAACAATTTGTCCGCGCCACCCGCCGCCGCGAAGACGTCGAGATTCGTCGCGATCAATTGCTGGCGATAAATAATGTCGAACGTGCGCTGGCCGGCGTTGGTGAACTCCGTTTCGACGAAACCGAGGACGGCGAGGTAACGGCCGGCCTCGACGTTCGGGACCGAGACGGTGAAATTGGTGCCGGAGAGATTGCGATAGGATGGGTCGGTGCGGCCTTTGAGGGTTTCCTTCGCGAGGGCAGGGTGCGTGAGAAATAGAATGAGGGCGACGAAAGCAAATGCCCAAAGGGAGCGGCGGATTAGGCTGGCGGGCAATTGCATACGGGCGTCGGAGTTTACGGAGAGATTCCGGGCGGGCGCAAGCCGGGGCAGTTGCCACAGCGCGGCGCACGACGAATCCCAAAGGGATTCCGCCCTTCAGCCCAAGGTTTGCGACGAAGGAGTTACCTTGGGTGCAATACCGAAAAAATTCACAACCCCGATGGGGTTGCGGAAAATCATTGCGATTGACCCTGGGTAGCCTCGCAGACTCGGCAACCCAAGCTTTAGGACGCAATCCCTTTGGGATTGAAGTAGGTTCGGCGTTTCGGTTGATAGGCCGGCTCGTTGTTGAGCGAAAAATCTCGTTGCGAACGGAGGGACGCACGGGCGAGACGCCCGTGCCACTAGGGCCACCCAAAAATTAACGTCACTTATTTAAAAAATGTTGTTGCGCTTTTGTGCTTTTGTTGTATGTAAACAGGTGTCGAAGGTCTGATAGCCGCGTGGGCGAGGTTAGTTCCTGAAAAAATGGCTCGCGCAGTATCTTCCCCAAAATTCAAATGTTCAAAGTTTCGGGTATTCTCGAAATCTTCGACGCTAAACTAAGTTGTATGAGCAAAGAAAACACTGAAAAGAACGGACAGGATTCCGGCTCCGGCTACCTTGAAATCTCAGAAAAAGGTTTCGGTTTCCTCCGCACATCCCAAAACCATTTCCACCCGAAGCCGACCGATATTTTTGTCACGCCGGACACGATCAAACGCAATTTCCTGCGCGAGGGCGCCCTCGTGACGGGCCCGACGCAGCCGCCGCATCGCGGCACCAGCCCGCAGTTGAAATCCGTGGACCAGGTTAATGGGATGCGTTTTGAGGATTACACGAAATCCGTCCGGTTCGAAAACCTGACCACGATTGATCCGATTGAAAAATTCCGGCTCGAAACCTCGCCGGACCTGATCGAGACGCGCGTGATTGACATGGTCACGCCCGTCGGCAAGGGCACGCGCGGCCTGATCGTCGCGCCTCCGCGCACGGGCAAGACGACCATTCTGAAGCAGATTGCCAATGCCGTGACGGAAAACCATCCGGACGTGCATGTGCTGGTGCTGCTCATCGACGAGCGGCCCGAGGAAGTGACGGATTTCCAACGCTCGGTGAAGGCCGAGGTGGTGGCGTCGTCGAACGACCAGGATTTGGAAACGCACGTGCGCTTGTCGCGCTTTATGATTGAGCGCTGCCGCCGCATGGTTGAGGCGGGCAAGGATGTTTTCGTGCTGCTCGATTCGCTGACCCGCGTGGCGCGCGCTTACAACAGCGTGCACGGCGGCAGCGGCCGCACGATGACCGGCGGCGTGGACGCCCGCGCGCTGGAAATTCCGCGCAAGATGTTCGCCTCGGCGCGCAAGATTGAAAACGGCGGCTCGCTGACGATTTTGGCGACGGCGCTGGTGGACACCGGTTCGCGCATGGATGAATTGATCTTCCAGGAATTCAAAGGCACCGGCAACATGGAGTTGATCCTCGACCGGAAGCTTTCGGATCGCCGTTTGTTCCCGGCGATTGATATTCCGAAGAGCGGCACGCGCAAAGAGGAAAAACTTTTCCCGCCGAAACAGATTGAAGCGATTCGCAAGCTGCGCCGGACCATGGTGGATTTGAATCCGATCGAAGCCATGGAGACGCTCACGGCGGCGTTGAAGAAGCACAAGACCAACGACGAGTTGCTCGCAAAGCTGGATAAAGGCGCCTGAGCGCGCAGCCAGTTTCGGTACAATAATCCAATAAAAGGACGGTTCCCGTTGGGAGCCGTCCTTTTTGTTTTTTCTGAGAGAAAATTCAGAATCTCCTCCATGAACGCGAGCCCTCACCCCAGCCCTCTCCCATCCGATGGGAGAGGGAGAAGCTGCTCCAGCATCTCTCGTGGGATATGGCGAGTTGATCGGTCATGCCGGCTGCTACGACTGGTTGGGGGGCTCTTGACATCATCTGATAGTTTTGTGGCACGGCAAACGCTAAAGAGTCTTTGGCAAATGGTTTGCCGTGGCAGTCAGCAGTAAAAGTTGTATGAAGAAGTTGTATGTCGTTGGCAAGGCGGTCTTAGGTCTCGCTTTGGTTTTATCGTTCTCCAGTTGTTCAACCCCAACCACGTCCACGATTGCGGACAACGTTCCGCATTTCCACGATGATGGTTCGGTGAATGCGGTATTGCAGTTCTCGAGTTGGGACTATACTTTCCTGATCCGGCCGAAGTACCTGGATCACGGTTATCTCGAACAGGTGAACCGGGGCAATCTCGGAAAGGTGCTGAACCAGATGAATGTCCAGCGCGGCACGGCGGTGGTCGTGGTGGGCTGGACTTATAACGGTCCCCAGTTGGAACACCTGGTTTCGGATTGGAAAAACATTCTTGGCGGATGCGGATTCCAGCGCGTGGTGGTCCTGCGCGCCCAATGGGATCCCGCCAAACTGGACGGCTCGGTCATCGTTGACGACTCAACCTTACACGTTGGTTCCATCGAAAGCTCCGCACCCCGGAGCTGAAGGACTGCCGTACTCGCGGCCTCCGCTCGAGCGGATGCTGCGCATCCATCAAGCAATTCAATCGGGCAAATTTCCGAATGCCTCCACGCTCGCGCGCGAGCTGGAGGTCAGCACCAAATCCATCCATCGCGACATCGAGTTCATGCGCGACCGGCTGGAACTGCCGATCGCATACGACGGCTCGCGTTTTGGGTATCATTACACCGAGGAAGTGAATGCGTTTCCCACGGTGCAAATCACCGAGGGTGAAATTTTCGCGCTGATTGTCGCGGAAAAGGCGTTGCAACAATATCGCGGGACGAGCTTCGAGAAGCCGCTGCTGAGCGCCATCAAGAAGATGGAGCAATCGCTGCCGGACACCATTTCGCTGAATCTCTCGGACGTCGAGCAGACGATTTCCTTCCGCACGAGCGCGGAGCAGATCTTGAACCTGGAAATATTCGACGCGCTGGCCAAGGCTACGGCGCATCGGCGGCAGATCGAGATGACGTATCGCAAGCCGGGCCGGCGCGAGACGGAGGCGCGGGTCGTTGATCCTTACCATCTGGCGAACATCAATGGCGAATGGTATCTGTTCGCCTATGATCATGGTCGCAAGGACATTCGGACGTTTGTTCCGGTGCGGATCCAATCGGTGAAGCAAACCGGGAAGGTGTTTGCGCGGCCGGAAAAATTTTCGCTGGAGAAACGGCTGCGGGACAGCTTCGGCGTGCACTCGGGGCAGGGAGATTACGACGTGGTGATCCAGTTCAATGCGCGGGTGGCGGATTTGGTTCGCGAAAAGAAATGGCACGAATCGCAGAAGTTGCGCCCATTGAAGAGCGGCGGAGTGGAGCTGCAATTGAAGCTTTCGAGCCTGGTGGAAATTGAGCGGTGGGTGTTGAGCTGGGGCGGCGATGCGAAGGTGCTGAAGCCTCGTGAACTGGCGGACGCCATCCGGCAGGCGGCGGAGAAAATTTTGCGCGGGTAGACGCACCCACCGGACGCGGCGGTCTTACCGCTTCATAATTCCCTGTCGACTTCCAGTGCCAAGGAAAGACTTCGCGAAGGTGAACCCTGAGGCAGTGCTGGACAAGGTGTCGGCGATGCCGATCACGGAATGGAAATACAAGACCGACGCCGACGGGATCGAACATATCGGTCCGATGGCGCAGGATTTTCATGCGGCGTTGGGCTTGAATGGCGCGGACGACAAGCACATCGCGACCATAGACGAAGGCGGCGTGGCGCTGGCGGCCATCCTGGGGCTGAATCAAAGAGTGGATGAGCTGCAAGGGGAATTGAAGCGCCGCGACGTGGAAAATGGCGAATTGAAAATGCGGTTGGAAAAAATCGAGCAATTATTGGAGAAGACCGCGCCTGGGTCGAAGCAGCCGGGGCAATAACCTCAGCGGGGCAGAGTCGGCGGAGCGCCGATCTCCGATCCGGCGCGTTGGCTACATGATTCCGCTTCCTCGCCGGGTCGGAGGCCGGCGCTCCGGGGCAATTGTCCCGATGCATTTTCATAGCGGATTTTTGTTGAAAATTCAGGCCAAAAATGGTTTGGTTTTTTCGATCCCGTAGAAATCCATGCGCTCAGCACTCGCCGTTCTGCGCGCGCTTTCCGGGTGAACTATCCGCATTTGCGTCATTCACGAAAACCAAAGGCTTGCGCGCAGATCTCAACAAGAAGGAAACCTATGAACTGGAAATATGCATTCATTGTTTGCTCGTTCGCCGCGGCGATCGCGGCACGAGGACAAGGCACCGCCTTTACCTATCAAGGCCGGCTGAATAGCGACGGCAACCCGGCGCGCGGCAGCTACGATTTTCGCTTCAAATTGTTCGAAGATCCCGACGGCAACAACCAGGTTGGATCGGCCTTTCTCGCGAACGGCGTTTCGGTGACGAACGGATTGTTTATGGCCACGGTGGATTTTGGTCCGGGCGTGTTCAATGGTTCGAATTACTGGCTCCAGATCGGCGTGCGCACCAATGGCGGTGTTTATCAAGATCTCAATCCTCTGCAACCCGTTCTACCCACGCCGTACGCCACGTTTGCCAATTCAGCGAGCAGCCTGGTCGGGCCGATTCCGTCGTTGAGCCTTTCCGGCACGTATGGCAGCCCGGTCGTCTTCAATAACGGCGCGAATAGCTTCGGCGGGGCGTTCAGCGGCAATGGCGCGAATGTCACGAACGTGAATGCGGCGACTTTGAACGGCCTGGCCGCCTCGAACTTCTGGAATCTGGCAGGCAATGCGGGCACCACGCCGGGCGTGAATTTTCTGGGCACGAGCGACAATCAACCGCTGGAAGTGCGCGTGAACAACCAGCGGGCGTTGCAGTTGCTGCCCGACAACAGCACGAACGGCGCCCCGGAGGTGGTTGGGGGCTCCATCTCCAACGGCGTGTCGCCGGGTTTGGTGGGAAACACGATTGCGGGCGGGTCGTGGAACACCATCGGGCCGATCGTGCTCTTGAATTCCAACAATCCATATGGGGACATTGGCGCGTATGACATTGGCGCTTCTTACTCCACGATCGGCGGCGGTTTCCTGAACCAGATCCAGGCCGGCGCCACGTTTTCGACAATCGCGGGCGGCGCGATCAATACGATTCAAGCCAGCAACATCCAATCGACGATTGGCGGCGGGTTTGGCAACACAATCCTTGCCAAAGCGCCGTGGTCCACCATCGCAGGCGGCACGCATCATTCCGTTTATTCGCAGAACGGTTTCATTGGCGGCGGTTGGGAGAACACGATCCAATCCAACAGCAGCTATGCTACGATCGGCGGCGGATTTTTCAATGTCGTTGGTCCTAATGCGTTCGCGTCGATGGTGGGAGGCGGGTATAATAACATCATCGGCCCGGACGGCAGCGGCAATGGCGGCACGTACTCGGTGATCGGCGGCGGCTATTTCAACCGGCTCTATGAGTATGACTCGTTCATCGGCGGCGGGCAGCAAAACCTGATCGGATCGAGTGCCGATCATTCCATCATTGGCGGCGGCTTTGGCAACGTTATCAACGGGTCTGCTGGCCCGGTTTATGGTTTTGTTGGCGGCGGGGCCAACAACACTATTCAAACCAATTCGGCTTATGCATTCATCGGCGGCGGCAATGGGAACACCGTGCAATCGAACTCCAGCTTTGCGACGATTGCGGGTGGAAACGCGAATGTGGCGGGCCGCAATGGCAGTTTCGCGGCGGGCACGTTTGCGCAGGCCACCAATGACGGCACGTTTGTGTGGGCGGATACCTCCGGAGGCGTTTTCAATTCGACCAGCAGCAATCAGTTTCTCATTCGCGCCGCAGGCGGCGTGGGTATTGGGACGAACAATCCCGCCGCGGCCTTGCAGGTGGCGGGAGACGCCAGCGGCACGAACATGGCATTACGAATTTCCAGCGGCGGCATTGCCGTTTCCGGCGCGGGATTGCTGACACCGACGGCGGCATTTGTGCATGTGGCGAACAGCACGAACATTTCGGTTGGTTACATTACCGTCATCTACAATCCATTATGCGATAATGATCCCAACGCTTTGCTGTTCGTGACGCACAACTGGAATCCCGTGGGCGTGTTGGGAAATTATGAAACGCATCCCTACAGTGTGTATTATGATAATCCGCATTGGGCTATTTACAACGATGACGGGGCGTCCATCTCGAACATGTCGTTTAATGTTCTGGTGATTAAGCAGTGATTGAAACAGCCGATTGGGCTACCGCGCCAGTGTGAGTCCGATGACTCCCGCCACGGCCAGGATGCCGCCCAGGACAGTGCGCCAGGTGATGCGGTCGCCTTCGAGATAATGGGCGAGCGGCATCACGACCAGCGGCGTGGTGGCGACGATGGGGAGCACGACGGACGTTTGTTTGCTCATCAAGGCCCATTGATAGCAACTGACGCCGAGCGCCGGGCCGGCCATGGAGTTGGCAATCACCCATTTCGAGCCGCGTCGCCAATCGTTTTGGCGGTTCGAGGCCGGTTTGTGCGCGAGGCGGAGGTAGCCCAAAAACAGCGTGGAGATGAGAATCCCGCCAAGGATGCGTTGGAAGGCGGCATTGATGCCATTGGTGACCGTGTGAAACGGATGACCGGCGGCGGCGGCGACTTCATACGCTTTTCGGCTGATGACCGCGCCGCTGCCCTGGCAAAAGGCGGAAAAGGTTCCAAACAGAATTCCGGCGGTCAGCCCGTGCGCGGGCTGCGCTTCTTTCTTTGAAGGCATCATGGCGATGCCGACTCCCGCGAGGATGATGGCGCCGAACGCGGCCTGGGCGGGTGTGGGCGCGTGATGCAGCCAAAGCCATTCGATGATTCCGCCGAAGGGCGCGGCGAGGCATTGAATCAGGACGATGGTGCGCCGCGCGCCGATGCGCGGATAGGCCTGGAACATCGAGAGGTCGCCGATGCCGAAGCCCACGCAGCCGCTGAGGAACAGGAACGGAAAGGCCGGCCCGCTGATGCCCAGGCCGACCAGGTGGGAAAATGTGCCCAGCACAAGTGCGGCAAAAATCAGGCGCGCGAGATTGCTCTGCGTGCCGCTGATGAATCCGGAGAGCCGCCGGCCGGTGATTGCGGAAAATGAGAAAAGAATGGTGGCTAAAAAGGCGGGCAGCATCAGGTGAAGGAAGAATGCAGAAGGAGGAAGGAGGAAGGAAAGCGAAAAGGGGAGTTAAATCCGAAAACCGAAGTCCGAAAGAAATCCGAAATCCGAAGAAGTTTCGGAATTTATCGGTTTCGTGCCCATAACGATCGCCGCTAACCTCGTTATAAAACCACCGACTGGTGATTCGGATTTCGAGATTCGGCTTTCTTTCGGTATTCGGATTTCGGGTTTCGGGCTTATCAGTTCGCCAACTTAAACTTCGGGCATTGCCCCAAGAAGTTCGCCGGGTTCTGGAAAACCAATTTCTCAATCGCGGCTTCGGTGTGGCCGCGTTTTCTCATTTCGAGCGCGGTTTTCGGCACGGCCAGCGGATCGCTGATGCCCCAATCGCAGGCGCAGTTCATCCAGATGCGTTCGTTGCCGTAAACTTCTACCATGTCAATGGCGCGAGGCGGTGAGCATTTGGATTCGGGATACAAGGTCATGCCGGCCCACATGCCGGCGTCGAGCACGAGTTTTATGGTGTGTTCCTCGACATGGTCGATGATGATGCGCGCGGGCTGGATGCGCTGGTCGGCTTTGAGCACGTCGAGAATCAGCCGGGTGCCTTTGAGCTTGTCTTCGAGGTGTGGCGTGTGGACGAGGATGAGTTGATTGTGGCGCGCGGCGAGGTCGACGTGCATCTCCAGCACGCGCATTTCGTTCCGGGAATTTTTGTTCAAGCCGATTTCGCCGATGCCGAGGACGTTGGGGCGATCGAGAAATTTCGGAATCAACGCGATGACTTCCTGGGCGAGTTTGACGTCCTCGGATTCCTTCGGATTGATGCAAAGCCAGGAAAAATGGGGCAGGCCGAACTTCGCGGCGCGTTTGGGCTCGTGCTCGGTAAGCTGGCAGAAATAATCGTGAAAACCATCCGCGGAGCCGCGGTCAAAGCCCGCCCAGAAAGCCGGTTCGCACACCGCAGCGCAGCCGGCGAGGGCCATTTTCGCGTAATCATCGGTGACGCGGCTGACCATGTGGGCGTGGGGTTCGATGTATTTCATCGTGAAACGTGATGCGTGAAACGTGAATTCAGTTTGGCGCTCCGGGATATGCTCCGCACGCGGCTTTGGTGGTGGCGGCGGGGATTGGGCCGGTGGTTGGGTCGCTGAAAGTCAGGAGGACTTGCTTGGCTTTTTCGCGGTGGCCGTTGCTCAAATGGTTCAATGCTTCGCGAAAGGATTTCATTCGAAAATCTTCTTCGCCGGCGGCGCGTTCAACGCGGTCGATGAACGCGGCCAAATCAATCAATTTGCTGCGGGCGTCCATGAAATAAAGATCGAGCACTTGCTGTCGGGTCATAGCTAAATTCGTTTGCGAAACTATAGCCGGTTTTGGCGCGGTCACAACCGAGAAGGCGCTGCGCGCGTTTCGGGTTAGAGTTGCCCGCCTTCTTCCGCCTTGGCGGGATTCGGCGCGGCAAGCGGGTTTGGAGTTTCAAGTTTCGGATCGGATTTCGGATTTCGCATTTCGGATTTCGACTTCATCCATTGGATGACTTGTTCCGCGGAGGCATCGGCAGCGGTGCTCAAGACGTTGTGGTCGGCGCGCCAGATGATTTTGTATTCGCGGAGGGCCGGGCAGTTGCGGCGAAACCAGCGGCGCACGGGAAACCAGGGCACAATGGGGTCGAGGACGCCGGTGATGGCGAAGATGGGAATTCTGGCGGCGCGGGCGACTTCGCAAAAATCGGCGGCGGCTACCAGGCGCAATCGGTGCACGGCGGCCTGGCGATCGAGTTCGGTGCGTCGCACGACGAATTCCTGAATGTTTTTCATCGTTTCCGGTGAATGGCGGTAACGGTACCGCGCAATTTTGGCGTAGCCGAACATGATGCGCGTGAGCAGGGACAGCGAGATGCCGCCGGCGATTTTCTGCGCGAAGCGCACGGCGGCGCGAATGGGATGATTTACAAATCCGCCGGCGAAGATGATGCCCTCGATCTCAAATCGCCTGCGCGCGAGCATCGCCCACACAACCTGCGAACTGAAGGATTCGCCGAGGAGCCAGCCGCGGGTGATTTCGCGTTCGGCCAGCGCGGTTTCAACATTCGCGGCGTAATCGTCGAGGGACCATTCCAACGTGCGCGGGTAGGTGGTTTCGACGAAGCGCACGCGATTGCCGAGGGCGCGTTTGAAACTGCCGATGAGGGTCCAATCGCCGTGCAAGCCCGGCAGGTAAATCAGTGTCGGCTGCGAGGCGTCGCCCTGGATGCGCAATTGAAGCTGTTCCGGCATGCTTATCTTTCGCTTGAATTCGTTGCTCTATCAAGAAAATCGCGCGGGTTCGGGTTCGGAATTGTCAATCGGGCGCACCGCAAGTAGCTTGGTATCGACGCGATGGCTTCGGCTCAACAAATCTCGGCGCTCGCGGCGGTCAATTGCGAGGTCGCCTTCGATAATCTGACGCGACAACTCTACGCGACCGACGCGTCGATTTACCAGGTCGAACCGCTGGCGGTCGCGTTTCCGCGAAGCCCCAAGCAGACGGTTGCCATCATCCAGGCGGCGAGCCAGGCGGGGATTCCCATCATTCCGCGCGGCGCGGGCACGGGGTTGGCCGGCGGGGCGATTGGCGAGGGATTGGTCATCGATTTTGCGCGTTACAACAAACAAATCGCGGACATCGATTTGCAAACGCGCACGGTGCGCGTGGGCGCCGGCGTGGTGCTGGATCATTTGAACCAATTTTTGCGTCCCTACGGATTTTGCTTTGGGCCGGATGTGGCGACGAGTTCGCGCGCGACGATTGGCGGCATGATCGCGAACAATTCCAGCGGCGCGCACGCGCTGGTTTATGGGACGACGGCGGACCATGTGAAGGGATTGGACGTGGTGCTGGCCGGCGGGAAATTCGCGAAGATTTCCGCGGATCGCGATTCGCTGCCGCAGCAGCGGGAACTGGTCCAGGATTTGGTGCAGTTCAATTCGCTGTTGATTGAGGAGAAATTTCCCGCGGGGTTGGTAAAACGGTGGCCGGGCTATGCGCTGGATCGTTGCCTGCGCGAGCCGGGGAACCTGATCAATCTCCTGTGCGGCAGCGAAGGCACATTGGCGGCGATCATTGGCGCGGAAATCAAGATCGTGCCGTTGCCGCAGGAAACGGGTTTGGGATTGCTATTTTTCAAGTCCATTGCCGAAGCCATGCAGGCGACGGTGGAGTTGCTCGATCTAAAACCCGCGGCCATTGAGCACATGGACCGAATGTTGTTGGACCAGACGAAGGGGCATCCGACGTTTCAGGCGGCGCGCGATTTGATGGAGTTGGACCGTTTCCCGTGCGAGGCCGTGCTGGCCGTGGAATTTTTTGACGGCGCGCACGACAAGCTTTTGGATTTGAGCCGGCGGCGGATTGGTTATCGCAAAAAGATTTTGCAGACGCAATCGGGGGCGGACCTGGTCTGGGCGCTGCGCAAGGCGGGGTTGTCGCTGCTCACCAGCCGCAAGGGCAGGGCCAAGCCGGCCACAGGCATCGAGGACACGGCGGTGCGGCCGGAGCAATTGCCGGAATACGTGGCGGCGATGCAATCGGTGATGGAGCGCATCGGGCTGGAGGCGTCGTTTTATGGCCATGCGGGCGCGGGGTTGCTGCACGTGCGGCCGGTGCTGGACCTGCATTCGCATGAGGATGTGAGGAAATTCCGGCACGTGGCGGCGGAAGTTTCGGCGTTGGTGCAGCAATTTCGCGGCTCGCTCGCCGCGGAACATGGCGTGGGCATCGCTCGCACCCAGTTCATGCCGGATCAACTCGGATCGGATCTCATGAGCTTGATGACGCAAATCAAGGCGTCGTTCGATCCGCATAATCTTTTTAATCCCGGAAAAATCATTGCGGACGGGCGGTTCGAAGTGGATTCCGATTTACGCGCGCGCATCGAACCGGAATTGCCGTTCGAACCGGCGCTCGCGTTCAGCGCGCGGGATGAATCGTTTCTCGGCAATCTGGAACAATGCAACGGCTGCGGCGTGTGCCTGAAGAACGTGCCGACGATGTGCCCCACTTACATGGCGACGGGCGAGGAAATCATGTCCACGCGCGGGCGCGCCAATGCGATTCGCGCGGTCTTGGAGCGGCGCGGGTTGGAAAGCGGTGAATTGCTGAAGTCTTCAGAGCTTGAAGCGGCGTTGAGCAATTGTCTGGCGTGCCGCGCCTGCACGCTCGAATGCCCTTCCAATGTCAATATGTCGCTGCTCAAAGCGGAGCTGCAGCACGCGCGGATCAAGCGCCGCGGAATGACTTGGGCCGAGCGGATGTTTAGCTCCGTGGACCGGATTGGGAAACTGGGGTGTCTGTTGCCGCCGGTCGCGAACCAGGTGCTGGATTCATCCATCATGCGGTTTTTTGCGTCGAGAGTTCTGGGCATCACGTCGCGCCGGAAGCTGCCGCATTTCGCGTGGCAACGATTTGACAAATGGTTTGCGCGGCGGGGAAACACAAATCCCGGCACGCGCGGGCGGGTGGTGTTGTGGGATGACACGTTTGTGCGCTATTACGAGCCGAAGATTGGCGCTTCGGCGGTGGCGGTCTTGGAAGCGGCGGGTTTCCAGGTGGAATTGCCGCGCGGACGGAAATGCTGCGGGCGCCCGGCGTTCAGCCAGGGGAACCTCGAGGAGGCCGCGCGGCTCGGCAGCCACAACATCGCCCTGCTTCACCGGGATGTGGATGCGGCGCCGATTATTTTTCTCGAGCCGTCGTGTTATTCCATGTTCATCGAGGATTATCGCGAGCTGGGTTTGCCGAACGCGGAGGGCATCACGAAACGGTGTTTCCTGTTCCAGGATTTCATGGAGGACTTGCTGGAGCGCGAGCCGGTGGCGGTGAAATTCAATTCGCGCGCGGAGAAAATGATCGTGCACATCCATTGCCATGCGAAGGCGCTGGGCGGGGGACATTCGCTGCAACGGCTGGCGCAGCGGCTGCCGGAGCGGACGGTGGAATTTCTCGACACCGGTTGTTGCGGCATGGCCGGGAGCTTCGGGATGCTCGAATCGAAATATGATTTGTCGGTGAAAATCGCCGAGCCGCTGGTGCAAGCGGTGAAGCATCAGCCGTTCGGGACGACGTTGATCACGTCCGGGGCGAGTTGCCGGAACCAGGTGGCGCATCTGGCCACGGTGAAATCGCGGCATTTGGCGGAGGTGCTGGCGGATGCGTTGTTGTAGTTGGTCGCTTGTAGGAGCCGACGTGAGGAGGCTCTCGAATTTTTCGCACGGAAATGATCCATCTGCCAACGAATGGGAGCTTGTTCGACGCTCGCCCTCACCCTTTCCCTAGCATCTGCTGGTTTTTGCAATGACCGCTTGTCCTCTAAAGGCAAAGTCAGTCATTGGTCATATATGGTGTTGGCCTCGCGTATCGCGACATCTACAGTTTACGGAAGGCTGAAAAGGGTGCGTCACTCGACTTTGGTGGCGATCCACCAAGTTGTGCCGCTGCTATCTTTGACCGCGCCACGCTTGTTTTCGTCCTGTCGCTTAGTTGGCATTTGGACGGAAATAGCTCCCGCGTTGAGCGCTTTGCGGTAGGTAGCGTCCGCGTCCGCAACGTAGATATGGACGTGGGAGGGAAGCGCAGGCCACATCGGCGCGGCGTCAGCGATCATAATTACGGTGTCCTCAATGCGAACTTCAGAGTGGATTACTTTGCCGTCGCCGGTGGCAAAGCGGCGTAATTTGGTAGCGTCGAAGACACGCGCCAAGAAATCCACTGTGGCATCCGCGCCGTTGACGACGAGGTAAGGTGAAACGGTGGAATAACCGTGCGGCTTATGTTGCGAGCTTGTTTTCATGTTGTGCGCATCTTACAGGCTCTGGCGTGGGCTGTATTGTAGAAATTTGAATTGGTTTCGTTTACAATCGAGCGTGGTTCTGATGGTCAGTGCGGTGGGTTAGATACGAGCCCGGATTGAGGCCCGAAAAAGCCCGAAATTCGTGGTTTAGATGAGCCTGATCAAAATAGCCACATTGAATTGCAAGATCGGCCCAATCCACAATGCCAGCTTGCGGGATGTGGCTAAGTGTATTTTGGAAGCGATGCAGGCGGCAAAATAGTTTCGGCGTCAAACCGACTTCTTTGGTGAAAACCGTGATAAACCGCCTCGAACTCAACCCGACTTTCCCGACGACACGGGAAATGGGACCTACATTTTCTCTGGTTTGGAATTCGCGAAGGGCAAATGCGACCGCCGGATGCCGCGCAGTTCCCTGATTCAATCGCCTCAGCAGCATATTTTCGAGCAGGTGGAACCGGGATTTTGCGTCCGGCTCGGCCACCAGCCTGTCTCGCAATTCCCAGGCCTGATCAGCCCATAAGGCGTCAAGGGAAACATGTGCGTTATGCAACAAATCCGTCGGCGAACCGAGGAATGGCCAAATGCCACCGGGTTTGAAATGCACACCCATAAGGGACTCCATATCGGTGGTATCAACAATGGAAAAATCCGAACGTGGACCGGCAATCAATGCACCCCGGAAACGCTCAAAGCGGTCGATACCTTGCGGCACGGAAACATTTAGCGAATTTTGGTGCAGATTGAAAATGATCTGAACGTTAGCCGAGGGGAGGACGCGCTCGCGCATGTGCGAAGGGCGGCCCCGGTGAAACCATAACGTCTCCACATAATCCGATAGGGGAGCACAAGGAGCGTGGGCAAGGAACACCATTACTCAAGCAAAGCAAAGGCGTTTATCAAATGCAAGCGGTGGTGGCAACGATAGCTGCTGCAAATCCATTTAGGCAAACTAAGGATCGGCCCGGCAATTTCAGCTACGAAGACAATTTAGGAAAAAACTGATGCGCCGTTTCGCAGGTGGCGGCGCTGAGTTCTTCGAGGGAGCAGTTTTTGGTTTGGGCGACGACTTCGGAAAGTTCCTTTACGTAGGCGGGTTCGCAACGTTTGCCGCGATAGGGGACGGGCGCGAGGTACGGGCAATCGGTTTCCAGCATGAATTGGCCGAGCGGCGTGGCGGCGATGGTCTGGCGGACGTTTTCTCCGTTCTTGAAGGTGGCAATGCCGGTGAAACTGACGATTGAGTTCATCGCGACGATGCGTTTCATCGTGGCGGCGTCGTTCGCAAAGCAATGGAACACGCCGCGGACGCGATCGGCGAAGGGTTGCAGTTGCGCCAGCGTGTCTTCCAGGGCGTCGCGCTGGTGGATGACGCAATTCAACTTCAGTTCGGCGGCGGCTTCGAGATGCTGGCGGAACAGGGAGGCTTGTTTGGTTTTGTAGTGTTCGTCATCAGCGGCGGTGAATTCCGGTTTTTGGCTCGGCAAGCGGTGGTAATCCAGGCCGGTCTCGCCGAGGGCGACGACTTTCGGATGGCGGCCCAGTTCGCGCAGTTCGGCGCGGATATCGTCCGGCGTGCGGAGCGCTTCCGACGGATGCCAGCCGATGACGGCGTAAATGCACGGGAATTTTTCGGCCAGTTGAATCGCGCGCCGGCTGCTCTCCAGGTCGGTGCCGATGGAATTTATTTTTATGATTCCCGCCGCCTGCGCGCGTTCGATGACCTGGTTGAAATCCGGCGCGAACTCGGGATAGTCGAGGTGCGCGTGGGTGTCGTAAAAAACCGGCATGTTTTTAAATCAAGGATTTGCCTCGGCGGCGGCGGGCTTGGCGGATTGGCTCAGCTCGGTGGCTCGTTGTTCGATGGCGGGCCGGCCCGGATAATCCGGCACTTCATCAGCCAGGGCTTTGAGATCGGCGGATGCGTTGTTGGTTTTTCCGGCGGCGATGAATTTGTCCGCGAGTTTAAGCCGGATGCGCACGCGTTGCAGCGGGCTAGGGGAAAGGTCCAGCGATCTTTGATAGGTTTCGATGGCCGAAGCCGGCATGCCTTCCGCGGCATAAATATCGCCGAGCTTTTCCGTCAGGACGGCGCTGCGGCCGGTTGCGGGGAGGTTTTGCAGGACGGCCGCCATTTGAGCGAGGCTTTTGCCGTGCAACAGATCCACATTGATGGCGCGCGCATAGGTCCATTCCAGGCCCTTGTTTTTCGTGCCTTGCTGTTCGTTCAATCGTTGTTGGAGCGTCATGGCGAATGGCCGATACAGCGGATCGCCCACGACGGTCGTTTGCCACGAAAGAGTCGACTGGCAGGCATAGGCGGCTTCGCCAAAGGTGAAATGAGACAAGATCCAGCGCGCGCAAAAGATGGAGACATCCGGCGTGCCGCTGATGTAAGGCTCGTTCACGGAGCCCATGCTGCAAGTGGCGCCTTTGGCGAGCAAAGGCCCGACCCAGCGCTGTGTCGCGCTGCGAATCGTTGCCGCGTTGAAGGAATGAAGGTGATAGGCGAACGCGCCCGGCATGAACTCAACGTTTTTCTGGGCGAATGGCCCCGACACGTTTTCATCATACCAGCCGCAATAAATCGCAATCTGACTCATGGGAAAATCGGCTGGAAACGTGCGTGGGTTTTCGTCGATGACCGTATCATAGCCGCCAAAAATCTGGCAGATTTTCGCCGCGCCCATGATCCAAGCGTCGCCCATGGCCAGCGCTGAATTGGTGGGGACGTCGCGCAAATCGAAGTACGCGCGGCCGCCGAGCCCGTTGGTTTCGGCTTCCATGGCCTTGTCGACGAGCGCGCGCGCGATGGAAGCGCTCGGTCCGTCGAGTCGCGCGACCATGAGGATGCCGTTGGTGGGATTGAAGTCGGCGGAGTTCGTGTGCGTGTAGACGTTGTTCTCGAAAAGGCCCGTCCGCTGATAGCCTCGCCCGGCCAGCGGCAGCAACGCGAGTTCGTTGTCCACGGCCGCGTCATTGCGCCGCAATTCCGGCCGGAGACTGTCCGGAACCTCCTCTTTCAAACTGGGGTCTGCTTCAATTCGCAGCGGCACGCCGTAGCAAAGAACGGCGTAGCGGATTTTGGAGCTGGTCACTTTGCGCACGGTTTTTGCCGGCTGATGGTTGGTGGCGGGAATGCTTTCCGAGCCGATGCGCCACAGTTTTTTGCTTTCCAATTCCTTGGCTAAAGGCTTTTCCAGCGAATCGTGATATTCCGCCCGCGAAATGTCTTCATTGGTGGTGAGGGCGAAACCGAAAATCTGGTTTTTCGGCACGCGCCTGCAGGCGGCGTAATGTTCCGCCACGTCCTTCGAACCCGGCATGCGGCTGTTGTAGATGATGACGACTTCGTCGCCCGTCTCGGCGGCACTGAGAATGCCGGTGAAGCCGAAGAGCCCAATGATTGCCAAAAATTTCCACATTGAATGAGACAAGAAATTACCCCGAAGCGGCCTTCCTCACAAGTGTTGGCCTGCGCAATCCACTTTGAGGCCGTCGTAGGCGAACATCACGCCGGGCGGCAATTCTGCCTGGGAGAGGTCGTGATCGTAGTCGTGGGTCAAATGCGTGAAATAAGTGCGTTGCGCCCCAATGCGGCGCGCGGTGGTGAGCGCTTCGTCCAGGCTCATGTGCGTCGGATGCGGCGCTTTCCGCAGCGCGTCCAGCACGGCGACTTCCACGCCGCGGACTTTTTCCACGACCTCCATCGGCACTTCTTTGCAATCGCTCAGGTAAGCCAGGCGTTTCTTTCCATTTTGGACAAAGAGATAGCCGTTGGTGTTCATGGAGCCGTGCGGCAGTGGCAGCGGAATGATTTCCAAATCGCCGAGCGTGAACGGGCCTTCGACGATGTGCGGTTCGGGAATGAAATACCCTTTCGGCCACGGCCCGCTGTGGAATGCGTAAGGGTAAATGCGCTTGAGTGCTTCCATGGTGCGTTCGTTCGCGTAAATGGGCAGGGCGGTGCCGCCGCGCAAATCGCAAAAACGCCGGCAATCGTCCAGGCCCATCACGTGGTCCGCGTGCGAGTGCGTGAAAACGACCGCATCGAGCCAGTTGAGTTTCTCGCGCAGGCATTGCAGGCGAAATTCCGGCGTGGTGTCGATGACGAGCTTGAGTTTTTCAGTGGCAATGTAAATGGAGGGACGGGTGCGCCAATTTTTGGGGTTGGCGAGAAATTCGGGCGGATAATCCTTGCCAATAATAGGGACGCCCTGCGAAGTGCCGGTGCCGAGAAAAATAAATTCAAATGCCATGCGTCCAGCCAAGTTAACGGAAACGACACGAATTTCACGAATTTTTACGAATTGACAGGAACAGTGAGTAATTCGTGCGAATTAGTGAAATTCGTGTCCACTTTCCTTTTTGCATCCGCGGCCTTCTGTGTTTATCTGTGCGCGTTTAGAATGCTGACGACGCTGCGCATCAAAAATCTCGCCCTGGTTGCTGACCTGACGCTGGAACTCCAGCCCGGTTGCAATGTCATTACCGGCGAAACCGGCGCGGGCAAATCGATTCTCATCGGGGCGCTGAATTTGGTGTTGGGCGAGCGCGCGGATCGGACGCTCATTCGCAGCGGCAGTGAGAGTTGTTCGGTCGAGGCGGTGTTTGATGTTTCGGCCTTATGCGGGAAAAACAGTCTCCCTCGCCCCGTGACGAAGGAGCGGGGAGAGGGTCGGCTGATAAAAGCCTCCTCACCCCAACCCTCTCCTCCTTTTAGGGGAGGAGAGGGAGAAAAATCGCCCTCGGCCATTTTTCGCGGTTCGATTGGAGAATCTCCGCTGGAAATATTCCTGGAAGAAAACGGCCTGGAGCCGTGCGAGGAAAATCAGTTGGTGCTCAAGCGCGTGTTCACCAGCGCGGGTGCGAACCGGCAATTCGTCAATGGCTCGCCCACCACGCTGGCGGCGCTGGCGTCCATCGGCGAGTGGCTGGTGGACATTCATGGGCCGCATGAGCATCAGTCGCTGCTGAACGCGTCGAAGCAACTGGCGATTTTGGACGCTTTTGGCGGATTGCAACCGGAACGCGAGGCGTTTGCGGAATTGGTTCGGCGGCGGACTGCGTTGGAGGCGGAGAAAGCCGCGCTCATTGTGGATGAAAAAACCTATGCGCAGCAGTTGGATTTGCTTCGGTTTCAAACGAACGAAATCGCTTCGGCGCGCCTGCAGCCCGGCGAGGACGAGCGCATCGAGCAGGAGCATCAACGCGCCAGCAACGCGGCGAAATTGCTGCAATTGAGCCAGGCGGCGCTGGATTTGATTTCGGAAAACGAAAGCGCGCTTCTGACGCAGGCGGGCATCGTGGGGCGCACGTTGCAGGAATTGCAGCGCATCGATCCCAGCGCGGCGGAGATTGTTTCGCAACACGAGCAGGCGGTGAGCGCGCTGCGCGATTTGCAGGCCAGCCTTTCGCATTACGTGGACAAAGTGGATGTGAATCCGGAACGGCATCAGGAATTGGAGGAGCGATTGAATCTTCTGCATTCCCTCAAGCGCAAATATGGCGCGACGCTCGCGGAGGTGATTGCGTTTGGCGACGAGGCGAAGCAGAAATTGCAAAACCTGGAGCAGCGCGATGAAGAATTGGCGCGATTGAACGCGGCGCTGGCGAAATTGGGTGCGGAAATTTTGCGCGCCGGAAAGGAGTTGTCGACCAAACGGAAAAAAATTGTTCCGCAACTTGGCAAAGCGGTCAGCAAACAGTTGGCGGACCTGGGATTCAAGCAGAGCAAGTTTGAGGTGGCGATCACGACCGATTCTGTAGGAGACGAGATGACGAGTCTCAAACCGCACAAAAGTCAGAGCCTCCTCACGTCGGCTCCTACACTAAAAGCGAGCGGGTTCGATGCCGTTGAATTCCAATTTGCGCCCAACCCGGGCGAACCGGCCAAGCCGTTGCGCGCGATTGCTTCGTCCGGCGAACTGGCGCGGGTGATGCTGGCGTTGAAAACGGTGCTCGCGGCGGAGGATGAAATCCCCGTGCTCGTGTTTGACGAAGTGGATGCGAACGTGGGCGGCGAAACGGCGAATGCGGTCGGCGAAAAAATGCGCCAGATTGCCGACAAGCGACAGGTCCTGTGCATCACGCATCTTCCGCAGGTCGCCGCGGCGGGCACGGCGCATTATGTCGTAAGCAAACAGGTGAAGGACGGCCGGACCATTTCGGACATTTCCTTGTTGAACAAGAAGGAGCGGGTGACGGAATTGACGCGCATGCTGGGCGGCCAAACGGACGCCGCGCGGAAACATGCGGAGGCGTTGTTGAAGTGAACGACGGGTTTGCCGGATGCCGCGTCGTGGCGCCGGATTTCCCAACGGCGCGCGGGGAGCGCCGCCGCGATTCATTAGCCGTTTGCTTGAGTTTTCCCCCGTTCAGTTTACAATTCTAAAGTCTTTGACGCCTTGCGACGGTTCTCGTAGCGTTTGACACCATTTTTAAGGATCCATGTTTGATTTTATCGTCAAAAAATTCATCGGCTCGAAAAACGAGCGCGAAGTGAAGAAAATCCGCCCATTCATCGGCAAGATCAATGAAATCGAAAAGGGCCTGCAGAGTCTTCCCGATGAGGCGCTGCGCCAGAAAACCGCCGCGTGGAAGGAGGAGCTTTCCAAGATCGAGGACACGGACCAGCTCGCGGCGCGGTTGACGGAAATTTTGCCCGAGGCATTTGCGGTCGTGAAAAATACCGCGCGCCGGTTGTGCGGCCAGGATGTCATCGTGCGCGGCCATCCGTTGAAATGGGAAATGGTCCATTTCGACGTGCAGTTGATCGGCGGCATTGGCTTGCACATGGGCAAAATCGCGGAAATGGCGACCGGCGAAGGCAAAACACTTGTGGGCACCTTGCCGGTGTATCTGAACGCGCTGACGGGGCGGGGCGTGCACGTGGTGACGGTGAACGATTACCTGGCCGCGCGCGACAGCGAATGGATGGGCGCGGTCTACAAATTTTTGGGGCTCTCGGTCGGTTGCATTCTGCACGACCAGCCGCCAATGGTGCGCCGCGCGCAATACGCCTGCGACATCACCTACGGCACCAACGCCGAATTCGGCTTCGATTATTTGCGCGACAACGGCATGGCCACGCGCAAGGAAGACCAGGTCCAGCGCGGCCATTACTTCGCGATCGTGGACGAAGTGGACTCGATTCTCATCGATGAAGCGCGCACGCCGTTGATCATCAGCGGGCCGGCCGTGGTCACTTACGACGAGCAATACGCCAATTTCAAACCGCAGGTGGAAGGGTTGTTTCATGCCCAGGAGCGCTTGAGCAACCGGTTTCTCAGCGAGGCCGAACAGTTGATCAAGAAACTGCATCCGGAAGACGGCTCGAACGTGAAGGATGGCGAAGCTTTGGAAAGGGAAATCGGCCTGCTGCTGTTCCGCGCCAAAACCGGCACGCCGAAGTCCGAGGCGTTGATGAAGATGCTGGAGGACCCGGAAAATCTCCGGCTCATGAACCAGGCGGAACTTTTTCTTCACAGCGACCAGAAAAAAACCGAGCTTTACGCCGAGAAGGAACAACTGCTGTTCGCGATCGACGAAAAGAGCAACGAAGCGGATTTGACGGAGAAGGGCCGCAGTTTCATGAGCCCCAAGGATCCGGACGCGTTCATGCTGCCGGATTTGACGACGGCGTTGCACGAAATCGATACCCAGCCGGACCTCGACGGGCGTCAACGCATGGAGGCCAAGACCAAACTGCAGGGTGAGTTTGAAGCCAAGGCCCAGCGCATCCACGCCATTTCGCAATTGGTCAAGGCCTACTCGCTTTACCAAAAGGACGTCCAATATGTCGTTCAAGAAAACAAAGTCATCATCGTGGACGAAAACACGGGCCGTTTGATGACCGGGCGCCGGTGGAGCGATGGTTTGCATCAGGCGGTCGAAGCGAAGGAAGGCGTGGCCATCGAACGCGAGACCCAAACGCTCGCGACGATTACGATTCAAAATTATTTCCGGCTGTATCACAAGCTGGCCGGCATGACCGGCACGGCCGAAACGGAGGCGTCGGAGTTCTTTGATATTTACAAATTGGGCGTGCTGGTGATCCCGACCAACCGGCCGGTCGCGCGCAAGGACGCGAACGATTCCGTTTACAAAACCAAACGCGAGAAATACAACGCGGTCGTCAAGGAAATCAAGGAAGTCCACGGCAAAGGCCGGCCCATTCTCGTGGGCACGATCTCGGTCGAGGTCAGCGAATTGCTTTCGCGGATGTTGAAGCGGGAAGGGATCATCCATTCCGTGCTGAACGCGAAATATCATGAGCAGGAAGCGGAAATCGTGGCCCGCGCGGGACAGCGCGGCGCGGTGACCATCGCCACGAACATGGCGGGCCGCGGCACGGACATCAAGCTGGGCGAGGGGGTCGCGGATCTGGGCGGTTTGCACGTGCTCGCCACGGAGCGGCATGAATCGCGGCGCATTGACCGGCAGTTGCGCGGCCGTTGCTCGCGCCAGGGCGATCCCGGTTCCTCGCACTTTTTCATTTCGCTCGAAGACGATTTGATGCGCCTCTTCGGCGCGGATCGCATCGTGAAAATGATGGAGCGGATGGGCCTGGAGGAGGACCAGGAACTGCAGCATCCGTTGCTGAATCATTCGGTCCAGAGCGCGCAAAAGAAAGTCGAGCAGCACAATTTCGAAATCCGCAAGCGCACGCTCGAATACGACGACGTGATGAACAAGCAGCGCGAGGTCATTTACGGCTTCCGCAACGAGATTATCCGTGCCGCCGACGTGCGCGATCGCCTGATGGACATCATGGAGGAAGTGGTCATCACCAAGGTGGAGGAAACGACCAAGGCTGGCGATTACAACCCGGAGCAATGGACGGTGCGCGCGCTGGCCGACTGGGTGAACCTGAATTTTCCGCTGGGCATCCCCGAAGGCGAAATTGTCAAGGCCGCGGAATCCGGCACGGAAGAGCCGGTGTCCGGCTCGTTGTACGACGGCTTGAGCGCGTCGCAGTTCGCGGTGTGCAATTTCATTTCGGACGCCGTTCGCAAGGCTTACGATCTTAAGATCAGTTTTGAAAATCCGGATGCGTTGAAGGAAGTGGAGCGTTACACGATCCTCAGCGCCATTGACCGGCTTTGGCAGGAGCATTTGTACGAGATGGACAGCCTGCGCTACAGCATCGGCCTGCGCGGTTATGGCCAGCTCGATCCGCTCGTGGAATACAAGGCGGAAGGTTACAAGATTTTCGACGAATTGATGGTCAACATCAAAACGGAGATTTGCCACAACATCTTCCGCAGCGCCTCGAGCCTGATGGCCTTCGAAAATTTCCTGCGCAGCATGCCCAAGCAGACGTCGCATCAATCCACGAGCGCGTTTGGCGGCAGCACGACGAACGAGGACACGAAGGGGAAGGGGAGCGACATGGTCAGCGAAGCCGCGGACGAGCTTTCGAAAGAAAAGCCGAAGCCGAAGCGAAGCGGCCCCAAAGTCGGACGCAACGACCCGTGCCCCTGCGGCAGCGGCAAGAAATACAAGGTTTGTTGCGGGAGATAGCCGGAGACGCCGCGCCGCGGCGTCTCTGTAGCGCAGGCGTCTCGCCTACGAGTTCCGACACCGTCCCGGCGCCAGGACAATTGTCCTTTGATTGCATCCGTTTCACTGTCTGGCGGCGAGACGCCGCCGACACTCGCAGCCGGGACGGCTGCGCTACATTTAGTCCAAAAGGAAACCCTCCGGCTCTGCTGGAGGACTCGCGAAGTTTGACGGCTCCCGCAATGGATATTTGGCGAGTAGTTGTATTTGCGCTCGTCCAAAGCGGCGGAGGGCTGGCGCTTTTGTGCAAGAGCGACAAGAAAGATAACCACTGCCGAGCGCGTTGTTTGGCGCCCGCAGGGCCGCGCCGGTTTTGAGCCGCTATAATCTCGGTCAAGCCTCCCGCGCACTGCGACACCTTGCCTTGATTCTCGCCGCAACTATGGCCAAGCTGAGTAAAGCTGATGACATCCAACTCACAACCCGGCGCCGCGGACTTCGTCGCAACCATGCGCGAGGTGACGTTGACGTACGATGGTTATCTGACGCGCGCGTTGGCAAAGGTGAACCTTGGATTTCGCGGCGGAGAAATCACCGGGGTTCTGGGAGTAAAAGGTTCCGGCAAATCCACGGCGCTCCGCCTTCTCGCGGGACGGCTGCGTCCGACGGAGGGGACGGTGAAAGTTTTTGGGCGGCCCGCACGGCGTGGCGCTGCCAAGGCCCGCATCGGTTATCTCCCCGGGAAAATGGATGCGGTGAGGCGCGTCGGATTTTTCGGCCGTCTCTTTGGCGGGAAACCCGAATCGCCAACGGCGGCCCGCGGCGTGGCCCGGCTTACCCAGGCGATTTTGGGCAATCGGGATTTGTTGATTCTTGATGATCCATTTGCTGATTTGGATGCTGCGGAATTGGCCGAAGCCAAGGCGCTCATTCGCGACCTGGCGGGGCGCGGAAAAACAGTGATTCTCAGCAGCGATGCGCTTCTCGAAGTAAAGGATTTGTGCCAGCGCATCGCGATATTGCACGAAGGGCGGGTGCAGGCGATTGGAACGCTCACCGAACTGCTTTCGTCCGGCGAAGCAATCCGCTTTTTGCCGGCCATTTTGCCGCCGGATATGAATGAGCGCGTGCTGAAAGTTCTTCGCGCGGAAATTCTCTCGAACGACGTTGCGGCCGCAGCGCAGCCCGCCGGAACATCGGCATCGTCGAAAAAACCGGGAGGAGAAACTCCGCCGCCGCCGGAGCCGCGTCCGGACGACACGATTGATCACGAGAAGCTGGAGGAATTGGTGAAACGGCCCAAGCCGGAGTAGAATCAAACCGCTCCGCAGAACCTTTCAGAAGTCGCGGAGCGACACGAGGATATTAGCCAGCCACAAAGTGGCTGGTAACTGTGTTTACGCAGAGCTTGTCCTGAAAGGACAGCGGAAAAGCCGTCGATTCCAGCGTCCTTTCAGGACGTGGCCGTAATGCTGGAATTCCAGCCACTTCGTGGCTGGCTAATTTCCTGAGTCGCTTCGCGACAAACGATTCTACAGAGCAATTACAAATTCGCGCCACCGGCTCGCTGCCCGAACTCAAAAGCAAAATCCGGATTGACGCGATTGCGGCATTCCGATTTGCAAGTAATCGAAGAATTGTTCCGGCCGAATCAGGAGATCGGCGCTCCGTTTAAGGATTGCTTGGGCAAACCCAATGCTGGATGAGGTAGCCGACATCGGCGGTTCCGGAGCGAGCCGGAGAACCGTTAATTGCATTGTCTCCACCGTACGCGTAACACACGGTATTGGGCATATTGGCGAGCTTTCCTACGCCGATAACGTCTTTATCCAGCCATTTGTGGGATTCAGCATGGCCATCCGCAAAAGCGAAGGTGCCTACATTGCCGTGGTACGTGGCGAAAAGATCCTCGTAAGGAAAGGAAGTTGGCGTGACATTGCCGCCAACGTCAAAGGCGCCGTTATTGTAGCCACGAGAATCCGCCTGCTCCGCGAAGATGAAACAATCGGCGGTGCGCTTGATCTGAGTGAGCTTCGTATAAAAAGTATGTTTGTTGGTGGTCACGTTGTCCGTTACCGCATAGCTGTCCCAGGCCCAGGACACGGAGTCACCGCTGCCGATCGGGTTTTTGAAACGGACATCGCCCGGACAGTGATTGGCGTCTGAATTCCCGATATAGGGAGATAACAGGCTGTTCGTCCTCATGCAATTTTTGATGTCCTGCATGGCCCGGTCTATATTTCGATTCCATGAACCGGGTGCGGCGCTGTCGAGGTTCCAATACCCGCCCCCGCTCTTGAACCCGCTCGGAGGCTTGAGCCACAACAGCCGATCGTCGTTATCGGTGACGTACATGTTAAACGAAATCGCGAGCTGGCGTTCGTTGTTCAGGCAGCTTGCCTGGGTTGCTTTCAACTTCGCCCGGGCAAGCGCTGGCAGGAGCATGGCGGCCAATATCGCGATGATGGCGATAACAACAAGGAGTTCGATGAGCGTAAACGCTCGCGACGTGGTTATGGATTTGGATGTAGGGGTACTGCTTTTCATACCATTGACTCAATTAACACTGACACATTCGATTATTTTGCTCAGGCGCCGGTTTTTGAAACTGTGCGTCCATCGCACGCGGTACCTTCTCGCATCCCGGTGACGCCTCCGGGACCCCTCATTGGCCTGAGCCACTTCCGATGTTCAGCATGCTAAATTTGCGCCAGATAAAATCTCCTCGCAATTGGACAAACGTATTAAGAGCCCATAGCAAAATGAGGAATGGGCGCGCTGTTTTCTGGCGGGCGGCTGGCAGGGCGCGACGAAGGAAGATAGCCGCAGTGCTCTCTGACTGAGGAGCAACGCTGCCAGCCGCCCGCCAGAAAACAGCCCTCCGGGTTGCCAGATCTTTGTCGCTGCCGCGGCGTTGCTCGTCGGTCGAAGATCCATAAAGTCCCCGCCATGGCGGGATCCCTCCTCGCGCCTTGCAGCACCGCCAAATCTCTGGCAACGCGCCCGTTCCTCATTTTGATATGGGCTTTCAGAACCCATACTGTCAAAAAGGCTCGCGCGCAGCCGGTTGAGCGCCGAAAAACGGTTCATTATCGCAGTTTACCGGTATTAGAAGAGGTATGAATCTGGCTTAAAAAAATCCAAAAAAACTGCTTGTGAAATTTTTCACGATGAGGCAATGTCTCACGCGCTCCGAGCAAAACTGGTTGGCATGGACCGGGGGGATGGTGTCCCTTCGCGCGGGGCTTTGCTGAATGCGACGAATTCGTATCATCATTTTATTGTGTTCGGTTTTGGCGGGCTTGCCGTTCGCTGGAATTTGCGCTGAGGCGGGCTCTCCCGCGGCTCCCGCCGCGCATGAGGAAGGAATTCCGGCCAGCGCCGTCGGCATCGGCCATATTGGACCGCTTCCCATCACCAATTCCATGCTGGTCACGTGGATTGTGGCTTTGGCCCTGATCATTTTTTCGCAGGTTGCCACGCGCAACATGAAGGAAGTCCCATCGGGCTTGCAGAATTTCTGGGAATGGATGGTCGAAAGCCTCTACGGCTTCCTCGAAGGCATCATCGGCCACGATCTGGTCAAGAAGACGTTCTGGTTCTTTGCGACGATTTTCATTTTCATCGTGTTTTGTAATTGGGCGGGCTTGATCCCTGGGTTGGGAACGATTGGCTGGGGCGTCAAGGACAGCGCCGGGCATTTTGACCTGGTGCGACCGCTTTTCCGCGGCGGCAATGCGGACCTCAACATGACCCTCGGCATGGCGATGGTGTTCTTCGCGTGCTGGATCATCTGGTCGCTCCAGATGAACGGGGTGGTTGGGTTCCTGAAACATTTGTTCGCGCCGAAGGGGGATACCAAGGGCTGGCTTCGGATATTGATGATCATCGTTTTCTTTGCGGTCGGCTGGCTGGAAATTCTTTCGATTCTGTTCCGCCCGGTATCGCTCAGCTTTCGTCTTTACGGAAACATCTTCGCGGGTGAAAACATGCTCGAAGCCATGAGCAAGCTGGTTCCACACTTCGGCTGGCTGTTGCCGGTGCCGTTTTATTTCATGGAATTGCTCGTGGGCTTCGTCCAGGCGCTGGTGTTCATGCTGCTGACGGCGGTGTTCACCATGTTGATGACCCCGCACGACGACTCGCACGGCAAAGCACATCATTAATTTTGGAATTTCGGCAGTCTGACCGTGTTCAATCGCGGGGGCTGCTGAGAAGAGAAAGAAAGGAAAGTATTATGTTTACGCCTATGTTGGCGCAAGCGGCGGAAGCGGCGACGAACGCGGTAGCGAACGTGGCGGCGAGTCCGGCGGCGGCGAAAGTCGTCAGCGGCAACCTCACGGTCGGTCTGGCGGCGCTCGGCGCGGCCCTCGGCGTGGGTTTCATCGGAATGAAGGCTTCGGAAGCGGTGGGACGCAATCCCGGCGCGGCCACGCCCATTCTGGTGCAGGCCATTCTGGCAATCGCATTCGCGGAAGCCATTGTGTTCTACGCCATCTTCCTCGTGCACTAAGCGTGTTGGGCGCGGAGCGATCCTCCGCGCCCGACCTTTCATGGAATTTTTATGAATCACATGGTTTTATTTGGCAGCATCGGCAGTGACCTGTCGGACATTGGGACGAGTACCGCCCATACGTTCGGTGTCGATTGGCCGCATTTCATCGCGCAGGTCATCAGCTTCTGCATCACGGCGGCGCTGCTTTACTTTTTCGCTTATAAACGCGTGCTGGCGATGCTCGAAGAGCGCCGTCAGCGCATTGCCGACGGCCTGGCCAACGCGGACAAGATCAAGGCGGAATTGCAACGCACGGAAGCCGCGCGATTGGAAGTGTTGAACCAGGCGAACACGCAAGCCAACAAATTGATTGAAGAAGCCCGCGCCGCCGCCAATCGCGTGCGCGAAGATGAAACGCAGAAAGCCATCGCCGCCGCCGAACAGATCATCACCAAAGCCCGCGAAGCCGCCGCCGCGGACCACGCGCGGATGCTCGCCGACCTGAAACGCGAAGTCGGCCGCCTCGTGGTGCAGACCACCGCCACAGTTACCGGCAAGGTGTTGACGCCGGAAGATCAAAAGCGGCTGGCGGAAGAAACGGCCAAACAACTCGCGTGATGAATTTTAGCGTCGAAGCTGGCTCCAATAGTGGCACGGGCGTCTCGCCCGTGCGATTCTGGAAAGCCGATTAACGCGCGGGCGAGACGGCCCGCGCCACTAAGAAATGAAAATATCCAAACAAGCCCGGCGTGAAGCGAAGGAGCTGTTTCGCAGCACGCTGATTGACGGTGTGCTCGACGACAACCGCGTGCGCATGGCCGTCAGCAAAGTGGCGCAGGCCAAGCCGCGTGGTTATGTGGAAATCCTGTCGCATTTTCAGCGGCTGGTGAAGTTGGAGATCGAGCGCCGCACGGCTCGCGTGGAAAGCGCGGTCGCCTTGCCTCCGGAACTTCAGGCGCAGGTGAAAAATAAGCTGGCGAATATCTACGGGCAGGGTCTGAATATTTCGTTCGCCCAAAACCCGGCTTTGCTCGGCGGCTTGCGCATCAAGGTGGGCAGCGATGTTTATGACGGCAGCGTGCAGGCGCGGTTGGAGCGGTTGGTGGAAAGCTTTTAGGAATGAAACGGATTGAAACGTAAAACGTAAAACGTGAATGAGGGCCGGTGCGCCCGGTCTTTTCACGTTTCACGTTTCACGAATCACGAGAATATATGAGCAACTTATTGCAAGAAATTGAAGCGCAAATCGCGGGCGTCAAGACGGCTACCGCCAAGCAGAACGTCGGCGTCGTCCGCGAAATCTCGGACGGCGTGGCCAAAATCGAAGGCCTCACCGATGCGATGCTCAACGAAATGCTCGACTTCGGCAACGGCGTCGTCGGCCTCGCGTTGAACCTCGAGGAAACCGAGGTCGGCGCCATCATCCTCGGCGATTACCTCCAGGTCCATGAAGGCTCCGAGGTCAAGACGACTGGCAAGCTGCTCTCGGTTCCGGTGGGCAAGGGTCTGCTCGGCCGCGTGGTGGATTCGCTCGGCCGCCCGGTGGACGGCAAGGGCGCCATCAAGGAAACCGCGTTTTATCCCGTCGAAAAAATCGCGCCCGGCATCGTGAAACGCAAATCCGTCAGCCAGCCGGTGCAGACCGGCATCATGGCCATTGACGCGATGATCCCGATCGGCCGCGGCCAGCGCGAATTGATCATCGGCGATCGTTCGACCGGCAAGACGACCATCGGCGTGGACACGATGATCAACCAGGCGCGCATCAACAAGGTTGGCCGCGCCTCCGGCGACAAGGATTTCCGTCCCGTTTATAACATTTACGTCGCCATCGGCCAGAAGCAGTCGAACATCGCGCGGGTTATTGCGGAATTGGAAAAGGCCGGCGCGTTGGAAGACACGATTATCGTTGTCGCTTCCGCATCCGACTCGGCTGCCAATCAATACCTCGCGCCGTTTGCCGGCGCATCAATGGGCGAGTGGTTCATGGATAACGGCATGGACGCGCTGATCATCTACGACGATCTTTCGAAGCAAGCCGTGGCGTATCGCCAGGTGTCGCTCGTGCTCAAGCGCCCGTCCGGCCGCGAAGCGTATCCAGGTGATGTGTTCTATTTGCACAGCCGCCTGCTCGAACGCAGCGCGCGCGTTTCCGAAAAATACGGCAACGGTTCACTGACGGCGCTGCCGATCATTGAAACGCAGGCCGGCGACGTTTCGGCCTACATTCCGACGAACGTGATTTCGATCACGGACGGCCAGATTTATCTGGGAACGGATTTGTTCTATCAAGGCGTGCGTCCCGCGGTTTCGGTCGGTCTCTCCGTGAGCCGTGTCGGTTCAGCGGCGCAAATCAAGGCGATGAAGCAGGTGGCCGGGCGCATCAAGGGCGATTTGGCGCAGTACCGCGAACTGGCTGCGTTTGCGCAGTTCGGTTCCGACCTCGACGCCAAGACATTGGGAATTCTCGAACGCGGCAAGCGCGTCGTGGAAGTATTCAAGCAACCGCAGTTCAACCCGGTGTCCGTCGAAGTGCAGGCCGCCATATTGTGGGCGGTGCAGAACAATTATTTCGATGATGTGCCGGTGGAAAAAGTGAAGGACTTCCAGAACAAGCTGACGGACTTCCTCAGCACGCGCAAAGCGGAGTTGCTGGCGAAAATCCGCAACGAGAAAGCGATCAGCGACGCGATTGCCGGTGATTTGAAGAATGCGCTCGGTGAGTTCAAACCGACGTATCGGTAATTTTGGAACGTCATGGCCAACTGCAAAACAGCAACTGAGTCCGCGCGGCAGATTGAGGAGATGATTTTCCTCATTCGCGGCCAGCGGGTCATGCTGGATGCTGATTTGGCCAGGATTTACGGGGTCACGACGAAACGGTTGAAAGAACAGTTTCGCCGAAACGCGGAAAGGTTTCCAGGCGACTTTGCGTTTCAGCTTACAAATCAGGAACTTACAATCTTGAGGTCGCAAATTGCGACCTCAAGTTCGCACGGCGGCGCACGCTATTTGCCCATCGCTTTTACCGAGCACGGCGCTCTAATGCTCGGCAACATACTCAACAGCAAAATCGCAATCGAGGCCAGCATCCGAGTGGTGCGGGCTTTTGTTTGGATGCGCGAACAGCTCGCTGCCAACAAAGCGCTGGCGGCGAAGTTGAATGAGCTGGAGAGCCGCGTCGGTGAACACGACGGCGCCATCGCCAATTTATTTGAAGCCATCCGGCAGTTGTTGGAACCCGCCGAGAAGCCCCAACGCGAAATCGGTTTTCACATTCGAGAAACAGCGCCTCCCTATCGGGTCAAAACGCGCAAACGATTTTAAGTCATGCCCAGCACACGCGACATACGCCGGCGCATCCGGTCGGTCAAGAACACCGCGCAGATCACCAAGGCCATGCAGATGGTGGCTTCGTCGAAGATGCGCAAGGCCCAGCTCGCGGCCCTCGCGGGGCGGCCTTATGCCATCCTGATGAACCAGGTGATTCTCAACGCCGCGAAGGACGCTGGTCAGAACTTCACGCAACCATTGATGGAAACTCGGCCGATCAGGAAGCGCGCTGTATTGGCCGTCAGCACGGACAAGGGATTGTGCGGCGCGCTCAATGCCAACCTCGGCCGTGAAGCGTTGAAATACGAGAAGGAAACAACGGTCTATGTCGCCGCCGGCCGCAAAGCCGCGCAACTCTTTGCGCGCACCAAGCGGAATCTGAACGCGGAATTCACCTACAAGGACGCGCCGCTGTTCGCCGAAGCGCGCGCGATGTCCAAAACCGTCCAGGAAATGTTCCTGAAAGGTGAAGTGGACTCCGTGGACGTTGTCTTTACGCGGTTCGTCAACACGCTGACTCAGAAGGTGGAAGTCCGGCAGTTGCTGCCGATTGGCAAATTGGAGAACATCCTGAATTTGCCCGGCGGTCCGGACGAGAACGCCCAAACCGGTGACGCCCAGCAACTCGAACATTTATTTGAGCCGAGCGCCGAGCAGGTATTGGGCGCGATTCTCCCGCACTTCGTCAATTTCATAGTTTATCAAATCCTCCTGGAAGCCAAGGCGTCCGAGCACAGCGCGCGAATGGTCGCCATGAAGAACGCGACCGACAACGCGAAGCAGCTCATCAAGGACCTGACGCTCGAATACAACAAATTGCGCCAGGCAAACATCACGAAAGAGCTTTTGGAAATCACCACCGCCCAGATGGCGCTGGGATGACGTTTACGTTCGCGTTGATTTGAATTAAATTTGCGACATGACGAAATTGCTGAATTAGGCTCAGACGCTTAGAGAATTTTTGACAAATGAATAAAGGTAAAATCGTTCAAATCATCGGCCCGGTCGTGGACATTGAGTTCGCGGACAAACTCCCGGCGATCTACAACGCCCTCACGATCGAATACGATATGCCCGGCGGCGGCGGCACGAAGCTGACGCTCGAAGTGCAGCAGCATCTCGGCGACAATTGGGTGCGCGCGGTCGCGATGAGCACGACCGAGGGCCTCAAACGCGGCATGGAAGTGACCGATGCCGGCGCGCCCATCTCGATGCCCGTTGGCGAAGCCGTCATGGGCCGCGTGTTCGATGTCACCGGCCAGCCCGTGGACGAACAGGGGCCCGTGAAGCCGGACAAATATCTTCCCATTCACCGCGCCGCCCCGGCGCTCGTGGACCAGTCCACCAGCCCGCAGATTTTGACCACCGGCATCAAAGTCATTGACCTGATTTGCCCGTTCTTGAAGGGTGGCAAAGTCGGCGCGTTCGGTGGCGCAGGCGTCGGCAAGACCGTCGTCATCATGGAATTGATCAATAACATCGCGAAGCTGCACGGCGGTGTCTCGATGTTTGCGGGTGTCGGTGAACGCACGCGCGAAGGCAACGATCTTTACAACGAAATGATCGAAGCCGACGTCATCAAGGTGGAGAAGGACGAAAAGGGCCATCCGAAAAAGGGCGCCAACGGCATGCCCATCGTGAAGCCCGGCTCGAAAATCGGCCTCGTGTACGGCCAGATGAACGAACCACCCGGCGCCCGTTTGCGCGTGGCTCTTTCGGCGCTCGCGGTGACCGAATATTTCCGCGACGAAAAGAACCAGGACGTGCTCCTGTTCGTCGACAACGTTTTCCGTTTCTCGCAGGCCGGTTCCGAAGTGTCCGCGTTGCTGGGCCGCACTCCGAGCGCCGTGGGTTATCAGCCCACGCTCGCCGCGGAAATGGGTGACTTGCAGGAACGCATCACCTCGACCAAGAAAGGCTCGATCACGAGCTTCCAGGCCGTTTACGTGCCTGCGGACGACTTGACCGACCCCGCGCCGGCCACCACGTTCGCGCACCTGGATGCCACCATCGTGTTGGAACGGTCCATCGCGGAACTCGGCATCTATCCGGCCGTGGATCCGCTGGCGTCCAACTCCCGCGCGCTCTCGGCGGACATCGTCGGCCAGGAACATTACGATGTCGCGCGCGGCGTCCAAAAAGTGCTGCAGCGCTACAAGGATTTGCAGGACATCATCGCGATTCTGGGCATGGATGAATTGTCGCCGGACGACAAGCTGACCGTGTTCCGCGCGCGCAAGATTCAACGTTTCCTGAGCCAGCCGTTCTCGGTGGCGCAGGTGTTCACCGGGCGCGAAGGCAAGCAGGTGCCGGTGGCCGAAACTGTCCGCGGCTTCAAAGAAATTCTCGAAGGCAAGCACGACGACGTGCCCGAAGTGAATTTCTACATGAAGGGCGGCATTGACGAGATTAAGGAATCGTAACGTGCGAGTTCACGTTTCACGTTTCACGTTTCAGGCGTGAACGTGTTGCGTGAAACGTAAAACGTGAAACGTGAATTAAAATGGCTGGAACTTTAAAACTCGAAATCGTCACGCCGGACGCGAAGGTGTTCTCGGAAGACGTGGACATGGTCACGCTGCCGGGTGTCGAGGGCGAGATGGGCATTTTCCCCAACCACGTCCCGTTGCTGACGCAAATTGTCCCGGGCGAAATCACCGCTCGCAAAGGCGGGCAGGATTTTTTCCTGGCCATCGGCGAAGGCTTTGTCGAAATCACTGGCAACCAGGTCTCGATCCTTGCCGATATGGCCATCCGCGCCGAGAACATCGATGAAGCGAAGGCTGAAGAGGCGCGCCGCCGCGCCGAAGCCCGGCTGGCCGAACAGCTGGACGATGAAGAAACCGCCCGGGTGCAGGCTTCATTGACGCACTCCACCGCCCAACTCAAGGTCAAGCGCCGGCAACACTAATTCATTTTAAATCCCACAATGCAAAAGCCGCCGAATCCCGGCGGCTTTTCTTTTTTCGGAGCCCGGGCTGCCGACCCGGCGCGAAGCAAATTTTACAGGAGCAAACAGACGTAACGGAGAGATCCCCGAACAGAAAATTCCAGCAGAGGCAAACGAGACAAATAAAGCGCAACCCGCGGAATCTCTGCTCCCTCTGTTTCCTTCTGTTCAAAAATAAGTTTAACTCTCGATCACGTTGATCTCGACTGGCTCGACTTTCACACCGATTTTTTCCAGCCATTTGATCGCGGCTTTGACTTCTTCGCGTTTGCCATCCAGTTCGAGGCAGACAATGCCGATCTCGTCGGTCACGCTCACCTGGCGTATGTTCGTCACGACTTTGAATTTATTTCCCAACTGCCACAGCAGCGGTTCGCGGATCAGCCGCGGCGGATACATCAGCCACAAGCGCTGCTGAGTCGGTGTGGTCGCTTTCGTGGACGTGGATTTCTTTGGAGATTTAGGCACGGTGTTGAGAATTAAAATTGATAACGGCGGCTTCGGGATGCATCTCAATTTGGAGCGCGGCGGCATGTCGCCACTTTTTGCCGGGCAGACATGTCTGCCCGTTTGAAAGCGCGGTCGTGCCCGCGCACTCCAAACTGAGCAGCGGATTGCCCAGCCATATTCCTAGCCCCCGGCAATTGCCGGGATGATGCTGACCTCGTCGCCGTCTTTGAGAGGCGTCTTTTGATTTTCGAGGAAGCGGATGTCCTCCTCGTTTACATACACATTGACGAAACGGCGCACTTCGCCTTTTTCATCGACGAGGCGTTCCTGGATTCCTGGATAGCGCGATTGCAGTTCCGTGATGGCTCCGCCAATCGTGGAAGCCGTCACTTCGACAACTTCCTCGTTGTTCGTCAATTTGCGGAGCGGGGTGGGGATGCGGACTTTGGTTGCCATAAATTTAAGAAACTATTATTTGGAAATCGGTTCGATTCGGCAAACTCGGCTTGATCTCGTCGGTGTTCAGACGAGGCCAAGCTGCTTGCGGACTTCATCCGCCGTCAACGTTCGTTTGCCTTTGTTGCGGGCGCGCGCTTCAAGCAGGTCAAGATAGTCATTCAAATCTTCCATTTGCTCGCGCAAAGAACTGATTTGCTTGAGCACGGTTTGTTGCCGCCGGTTAAACGCAGGTTTTTTCGAGATGCTGCTAATCATAAATGTCTTTTCGATTGCCAATTTTTTGGATCAAAATCATATCACCAACCACATCAAATAAAACGCGATAATCGCCCATCCGCAATCGAAAACCGAAGTCGGCCTTTTGCAGCCTCTTGATATTACCGTGCAGCCCCTGCTCGAGCCGCGCAATTTTCCGAAGAATCTGCTCCGCTTCACGCTTCGGAAGCGAGCGCAAATCTTCCAAGGCGGTTCGAGTATATTCGACGCGATGGTGTTGAATTGCCACAGTAGCCGGTACAGTTTACGCGCTCACCTTCTGTTCCTGCGCCAGCATCGATTCAAACTCCCGCAAGCTCGGCTTGATTTCGCGCGGTTTGCCGACGTAACCGTCCACGGCGTCGAGGGTTTTCAGGCCGTTGCCGGTGATGCAGAGCACGGCGGAATCTTCGCGCGGGATTTTTCCGCTCGCAATCAGTTTCTTGGCCACGCCCAGCGTGACGCCGCCGGCGGTCTCGGCAAAAATGCCTTCCGTTTCCGCCAGCAACTTGATGGCTTCGCGAATTTCGTCGTCGGTCACGTCTTCGGCGGCGCCGCCGGTTTCCTTCATGACTTTGAGCGCGTAAAAACCATCCGCCGGCGTGCCGATGGCCAGCGATTTTGCAATTGTGTTCGGCTTGACCGGCTTGAAAAAATCGAGCGACGCTTTTTGCGCCGAGGAAATCGGCGAACAACCCGTCGGCTGCGCGCCGTGAATATGTGTGTCCGCGGCGGAAACCAATCCGAGCTTGGTCAATTCCTGGTAGCCCTTGTGAATCTTGGTCAACAACGAACCGGAAGCCATCGGCACCACGGTGTGTTGCGGCAGGCGCCAGCCAAGCTGTTCGGCGATTTCAAACGCCATGCTCTTGGAACCCTCGGCGTAGTAGGGGCGCATGTTCACGTTCACAAATGCCCAGCCGAATTTGCCCGCGATTTCCGCGCACAACCGGTTCACTTCGTCGTAATGGCCTTTGATCGCAATCACGTTCGCGCCATAAACCAGTGAGTTCAAAATTTTTCCCTGCTCGAGGTCTGAGGGAATGAACACGTACGCTTTCAAGCCCGCCGACGCCGCATTGGCCGCCACCGAATTGGCCAGGTTGCCCGTCGAAGCGCAGGCCACCGTATCGAAGCCCAGTTCTCGCGACCGGCTTAAGGCCACGCTGACCACGCGGTCCTTGAACGAAAGGGTGGGGTAGTTGACCGTGTCATTCTTGATCCACAATTCACGAATGCCGAGTTTTTTGGCGAGCCGATCGGCCTTCACGAGCGGCGTGAAACCGACTTGCATGCCGACGGTAGGCTCGTGTTGCACCGGGAGCAGTTCACGATAGCGCCACATGCTTTTGGAACGGGACGCCACGGCTTCGCGCGTGAGCGCCTTTTTGATCTGGTCGTAATCGTAAACGACTTCGAGCGGGCCGAAATCGAATTCACAGACGTGCGAGGCCGTGAGCGGATACTCACGTCCGCATTCGCGGCACTTCAGTGCCCTCATGAAACCTTCGTGTTTTTCCATAAAATCAACGCTGTAGCGGCGGTCTGTGACCGCCGAATCACGGCAGAGCGGCAGATCTGCCCTACCGATGTTCAAATAACGGCGGTCATAGACCGCCGTTACAAATAAAAAACCCCTTCTCATGGGAGAAGAGGCTGGCAAATCGTTCTTCTCATTTTCCCCGGCGCACGAATGCCGGGCTGGATTTGGCACCAGCATTGAACTTGCGTCCAACCGGTTGCCGTGGCGTCTCAGGGCCAGTCCCTCAACCACTCTGCATGAGACCGTTGTATCAACGGATACGGATAGATTGATGGCAGGTGGTGAATGTGTCAACTTTAATTCTTGAGCCTTCCCGAGAGTTCGCCAGTCCTGAGGAGCGCCGATCTCCGATCCGGCGCGTTTCGGCGTGTTTTTTCTTGCGCGCCGGGTCTGGAGACCGGCGCTCCGGGCAAAGTTATCTGGATGCACACGTTAAAATCCGGATTTCGAGCTTGCGTTTTCGATGCATGAACGGAAGATTGCACCCCCTGTATGGAATCTGACATTACGGAATCAGAGTTACTTTATAAATTGTGGGCCTGGGGCGACCGGTACAAAAAACAGCTCCTTGCGGCCCTGATTGTTCTGGCCATCGCGGGAATCGTGATCGCTTTTTGGCTGACGCATCAAACTGCCAGGCAAAATGATGCGAACATGGCATTATCGAGATTGACCAGCCAGCAGCTTGGCCCCAATGCCCCGGAGCCGGCACCCGGCGATTTTCTGAAGATCGCCACGGATTTTCCCAACACGGATGCGGGGCAGCGTGCGATGCTGATCGGCGCGAGCGATTTGTTCGCCTCCGGCAAATACGACGAAGCGCAGGCCCAATTTCAAAAATTTCTGCAACAATACGCCAACTCGCCCTTCACCGCGCAAGCCGCGCTCGGCGTGGCGGCGAGCTACGATGCCATGGGCAAGACCAACGACGCGGTTTCCAGTTACCAGGCCGTGATCGATCGGTATCCGGCCGAAATTGCCGTCGCGTCGCAAGCGAACCTGGCGCTGGCGCATTTGCTGGAGACGCAGGGTAAATTCAAGGACGCCCGCGACAAGTACGAGGAATTGGCCGCCCAGGTTCCCGGCACGATCGGCTCCGAAGCTGGTATTCGTTTGCAGGCCTTGAACGCCGCGCATCCCGAATTGCAACCGACCAATCCTCCGGTGTCCAGGGTGCCGATGATCAATACTGTGAAGAAGCCGTGAAGGATTCGTGAAATGTGATACGTGAACCGTGACCGCGTGAAACGTGAACATGGCAAAACGCAAAACGCATAACCAATAATCACGTTTCACGTTTTACGTTTCACGCAAAGCTGTGAAATCCGTCGAGGTCAGCGCGGGATTAGTCTTTCGCAGCGGCAAACTGCTCATCACCCAACGTCACCAGGACGCGCACCTCGGCGGCTTGTGGGAATTTCCCGGCGGCAAACGCGAACCCAACGAAACCTTCGAGCAATGCCTCGTCCGCGAATTGCGCGAGGAATTGGGCATTGAAGTGGAAGTGGGCGAGTTGGTGGAGAGTCTCACTCATGCTTACCCGGAAAAGACCGTTACGCTGAAATTCTTTCGCTGCCGATTGAAGCAAGGCGAGCCGCGCGCGATTGATTGTTTGGATTTGAGATGGGTGAGTGTCGGCGAGTTGAGGAATTATGAATTTCCGGCGGCGGATGCGCGGTTACTAGAGATGCTACGGAGTTCGCCGGGGTTGTGGATGTAGCGAGCGTCAGAAGCGAATTTATCGGGCGCATCGCAGTTTAAGTCCATCGGCATTCCAAATGTTCGAGTCCCGGAGGGACTTTTGACAATAGCCAGGCGTTTCAACGCCGGGATCTGCCTCGTAGCGTTCGAGTCCCGGAGGGACGGCTGAGAACTCCTGGTTCAGTCGTCCCTTCGGGACTCGAGTCGGTTGGTGCTGGTCCCGGCAGTAAACTGCCGGGCTATTCTCAGTGGTTCCTTCGGAACCGGACGTCCGGCGGTTCTCAGATCTTGACGCGTCCGTTTGTCCGCGACCCAAATTGGTCTCGACAACAACGAGGGACCGAAATAACGTCGGCTTGACGCATGGGGCTCTCTGCTTCAACGGTATCAGCGCTTGTGGAAAAGGAGATCGCTCGCGTTTCCAGTTCGGAAGCTGCGGCCCTCATTCGAAGTTTACTTGTGCCGCCGCGCTGCGAAGATCGTCCTTGGGATTATGACGAGCCCGGCGAGAAATATCCGTGTTGGATCGTGGCAGAGCATCCGGCCTCGAGGACGGGTATCGGATATTGTGAAAAGGGTTTCGGCCCCAAATGTCCGTGGGGGCTACTTTGGCTATCTGAGCATTTGAATATGGGGGCGGATTACAGTTGGTTTAGTTCTTTGGAGGCCGCAGTACGCGATTCGTTTGCCTGACCTGAATCGAGTTCTACTTGATCATTTTTCCGATTTGAGTAGCTACCGGAGAAGTCTATAAAACAAAAAAAGCGTGAAACGCATTCACGTTCCACGCTTCACGCTTCAATTCCGCTCAGACCTTTCCGTAAAACTCTTCCACCACCTGTTTGAAATTGTTCTCGCCGACGTTCACGATGCCGAACTCCCGCTTCGCGCTTTCTTCGGAATCGCTGGCGTGCGCGGCGTTGACCATGATGGTTTGGCCGAATTCGCGGCGGATGGATCCCGGCGGCGCCTTGGACGGGTCCGTTGGCCCGAGCACGTCGCGAATCTTGCGCACGGCTTCCACGCCTTCGTAGCACAGTGCGATGCAGCGTTCGGTGCCGGGCTTGCTCCAGTCGCTTTCGGGAATGTCCGAGGGCGCGTAGCCGGACATGAAGCGGACGATGTTGTCGAATTGATTGTCGCCAAAGGCGGGCCCGAGGATATCGCCGAGCTGCTGCTGTTTTTCCGGCGGGAGCGTGAAGCCCCAGTCTTTTTCCAGCAGCGCCTTGGCCTTGCTGCCGACCATGTCTTTCAACTTGGTGCGCAACACGTCGCGGACCGGCCCGTAAAATTCCAGCGCCTGCGCCACGCTCATGCGATGCAGCTTGATGCCGACGATGTAAAGGCCGGTGCGCGAGAAGAAATCGATCACGTTGCCCGGGCGGCCGGAGGGGAACCGGAAATTTTCCGGCTTGATGAGCACCAGCGTGCGCTGCGGTTGCTCGCCGGGTTGATAAGTGATGACATTATCGAGGATGCCGCCGTCGGAATCCGAGTGTTTGGCCCAAAGCTTGAGCTTGGTTTCCGCTTCGTCTGCCGTGGGCGGCGCCAGCACGGCGGGCTCAAAATAACGGACCTGGTTGTTCTCATCAATGATGAGGTCGCCGTAGGTGTCGCGGATGGTTTCGCCACCGCGGCGGTCCGGGCTGATGTGGCCGATGACCGAGCGCGTCTTGCGGACGGCGTCTTCGCCGCGGAAGAGCAGCACCATTGCGCGGCGGCGGCGGCCGGTTTTGGGGTCGGGAGAAAGATTCTGAATGATGTAATTGTGAATCAGCTCCTGCACACGGCGATCCTGGGGATCGTTTTGTGAAATAATCGCCTGGGAGTATTGCTTCACGAGTTCGGCGCTTGGCGCGAACATGCGCGCGGCCGCGAGTTCGAGGCCGGTGCGCGTGATGAGGCGGCTCAGGATGCCGCCCGTGCGCGATTTGAAGAGCGAATACGGAGTGATGATGACGTATGCGAGCTGTTGAGACATATTTTAATTCAGTGGCAAATATCCGATGCCGGCTTTCCCGGCGTCAATAGTGATGGAGTTCAATTTCATTCCCCGTTGGACCCAGGCGGTTAAGACGGCTTGGGACTGGTCGGTTCCGGGGCTGCCGTTGCCGGCGTCGTGGATTTACCGCCTAAAATTTTAAACATGACCGTGCCGCACGTGGGGCATTTGCCCTTGATGGCCTTGCGCCCATTCTTCATCGTTTCTTCCACCGCATCCACGATTTCCTTCTTGGCCTTGCATTTGACGCAATATCCTTCAGGCATAAAATTTTTCCGCGCTGACGCTTCATGCGAGAGCGCGGTCAGGGGGAAAGTTTGGGGGCGTTCCCGGCCAGCGTCAACTGGGAAAAGGACCGACAGCGCGAAGGGTGGTTTGCAAGTTATTCATTATAAGGATGTTGCTGGCTAATGAGGGCGGATGGCCTGGCCAATGTCGGTCGCCTGAAATCTCGGAAAAACCTTAAAATTGGGCTTATTCGCGGTTGGGGAACAAATCGCCAGAAACTGAGAGGAATGGACGCTACGATGACAACCATTCAGTTCGCATTTTGCTTGGGAAAATAAAGCTCGAATAAAATTCCGCCCGGGCGGGTCAATTGGTTATCTGCGGTAAGTTCTCCATTGCGCGAATCCGGCGTATTCGGGAAGGTCATGCGTGCCGGGCTGCGGAAGAAGTGTCGTCTGCGTTCCGCAACGGCGATTCTCGGTGGGAACTCGTAACTATGGATCACGTTTCGGCAAACCGACGTACTGCGCCTCGACAGCATCGCCTCGTTTTCACGCGAGGAAAGCGATTCGTTTTCCGATTCCCACGAAGGAGACCGGTTGCAATTTTGTCCGTTTTAGCGGTGATCGCGTTGGTATGGCCGGCCCGCGCACAGAATGAGACGTCACTGGTCAACACAAACGCGCCGTCAGTGCCCACCAACGCTCCATCCGCCGCCACCAACGCGCCACGGAACGCGCCCTGGGCCACCACGAACAACAACGTGCCCAAGGCCAGGTTCAAAATTTCCGGATACGGTTTTCTTGGTGATTTGCGGCTCAGGCGCATGATCAAGCTGCTGGAAATTGAAAAGAAGAGACCGCAATTTTTCGACGCGAATTTCATGGAGGACACCGCGCTGATCCTGAAATCAAAAATCCGGGAGGATGGTTTCCTAAACCCCCGGATCGTGATCACCGTCAAGAAGGACGATGGCACGTCGGCCCGTTTCCGCTGGAACGAAAACGAGCCGTTGCCGAGGCCGCTGCGCGCGACGGAGGTGCGATTCAGGATCAAGAAAGGCGTTTTGTTCCACTACGAGAAGCTGAAGTTCAACGGATTGGCAGCCGTGCCGGAAAAAAAGGCGCGCGGTTATTTCCTCGAGACGAGCGGGTTGGTGCCCTTGAAAAAGAACCGGGTGTATTCGCCGCAACGGCTGAAGCAAAGCGTGGCGAACCTCACCGAGGTGTTGAATCGAATGGGATATCAAAACGCCACCGTGACCGTCGGCGAAATCCGGCAGGACGACAAGACCGGCAGCGTTTCGGTGAGGATTGACGTGGTGCAGGGGCCGAAGTTCTTCGTGCGCACGGTGCGGCAGGAAGTTTATTACCCGGGAACCAACGCGCCGATCGATTTGCGGACGAACACATTGCTGAAAACCTATTCGAAATGGTGGGAGCAGGATTTTACGCACGGCATCAAAACCAATTACTTCAGCCAGGGCTACCCCGAGACATCGGTTGAAATGAAAACGGAGCGGAGCGAGCCGGGGACGACCAATGTATTGCTGGATTTGGCGGCGGTGGTCAGAACGGGATCGCGGGTGCGCGTCGGCGATGTGACCATCAAGGGCGCCAAGCGCACTAAGGAGTCGATGTTGTATGGCCGGGTGCCGGTGCAAACTGGCGATTGGCTCGATCGCCTGCAGGCCGAGCGCGGGCAATATCGGCTGGCCCGCCTGGGAATCTTCGACCTGGCGGAACTGAATTACGAAATCGTGAGCAGCAATTTATGGGACGTGCGCTATGACGTGAAGGAGGGCAAACGGCTCGAAATCAGCCCGTTGTTCGGCTTCGGCAGCTACGATTTGCTGCGCGTGGGCGTGGAAGTGGACCAATACAATCTTTGGGGCCTGGCGCACAACTCGCAACTCAAGCTCGTGCAATCATTCAAATCATCCAGCGGCGATTACACCTACAACATACCGGAATTGCTCGGCGAGGATGTGGACGTGTTTGCCACCGCCAACGGCCTGCGCCGCCAGGAAATTTCGTTCCTGCGCGTGGAATATGGCGGCGGCGTGGGCGTGCGGCGGCTTTTCCGCGACGTGGCCGTGGACGCGAGCGCGCGTTACAATTACGGCATTCTGCAGGCCACCGAGCAAAGCGCGAATTTCCTCGTGGAAGGCGCGCAGAATCCCACCGTGGGCGAGTTCATTGTGGACCTGCGGCACGATCGCCGTGACAACCCGCTGTATCCCAGGCGCGGTTACCAGTTGCTCGCGAACGTGGAAATCGCGAACAGTTCGCTGGGAGGCAGCGCCAATTTTCAGCGCACCGAACTTGGGGCTTCCTATCATATTCCGTTGAGCGACAGCCAATGGATCCATCTTGGTTTGCGTCACGGGTTGGTGTTCACCAGCGGCAGTACGAGCAACAACCTGCCGTTCACGCGGCGATTTTTTCCCGGCGGCCAGGATTCCGTGCGCGGTTATCAGGAAGGCGAAGCCGCGCCGCGCAATGCGCAGGGAAAAATCGTGGGCGCGGAAACCTACACGAGCGGCAACGTGGAATTCGAGCAAGGCGTCACGCCGCATTGGTCGGTGGTCGCATTCGTGGACGGCGTGGAATTCGCCGAGCACATGAATGACTATCCGGGCGACGAAGCGCTTTTTTCCGTCGGCGGCGGCTTGCGCTGGCGGACGATTATCGGCCCGGTGCGGTTGGAATACGGTTACAATTTGAACCCGCGCAAGCGCGACCCGGTCGGGACGCTGCAGTTCTCGCTGGGATTTCCGTTCTGAACAAATCCGAAGCTCGAAATCCGAAAGAGATCCGAGATCCGAAGCTGCCCTGAACGGTCGATCCATTGGCCGCCGGAGCGCGGGATTTATCCCGCTCGGACGTTCCGGCAAGTTGCTTCCAGCGAGAAGGTCCGCTGGACAGGCCAAAAATAAATGGAAAAATGTTCTAACCTTTGCAGATTTAAAGCATCTATATCTACGTGAAACTCCTTCGAGCCATCTTTGCCGCGTTGTGCCTGGGCATATTCATCCCGGCGGCCCACGCGGCGCATACGCAGGCGCAGTTGCTTTTGGCCAATGACATGGCGCGCCGCGGCGACACCGTGCTGGTGGGGGTTGATTTGAAGATGGCGCCCGGCTGGCACACGTATTGGAAAAACCCCGGCTCGGCGGGCATGGCAACCAAGGTTCAATGGCAATTGCCCCGGGGCGTGACAGCGGGAGACATCCTATGGCCGCTGCCGAAAAAATTGCCGCCCGCGGAAGTCATCACTTACGGCTACGAAGACGAAACGATGCTGATTGTCCCGCTGAAGCTGGCGAGTGATCTGAAACCCGGCCCGCTTGATTTGAAGGCAAAGGTTTCCTGGCTCGAGTGCAAGGAACAATGCATTCCCGCTGGCGCAACCGTCGAGGCGACGTTGAACATCGGCAGCGAAACCAAACCGTCCACGAACGCGCCGGCCATCAATTTGTGGAAAAACAGAGCGCCGCGCTCCGAACAGCTATTTTCCTTCGCCGCGCGTTGGGAAAAGTCGGTGGATGACACCACGCGCACGATGATCATTCAGGGCACGCCGACGGGAGCAAATGTTCTGCCCATCGAAAAAGTCGATTTCTTTCCGGGTGCCAGCGATAACTTTGAGGTCCAGGGCGCGACGGAGAAGGTGGATTCCCAAATCGGCTTTGCCCTGCGCAAAACGGTGAAGAAATTCTCCGGCGATTGGCCTTCGAGCATCGGCGGCCTGGTGATTGTTGAGGGCGGCGGACAGACCAATGGTTTTGAAATGAACGTGCCCATCATGGCCATCGGAACTGCAACTCCGGCTAGATCGCCATCGCTCTCGACGTCGCCGCCGGCCAGCACACCGAATCGATCGCTGGCCCTGATGCTGTTTTACGCCTTCATCGGCGGATTGATCCTGAACATCATGCCGTGCGTGTTGCCGGTGATTGCGCTGAAAATTCTAGGGTTTGTCAGCGAGGCGCATAACGATCCCAAACGGGTCAGAATGCTGGGAATCGTTTATTCGCTGGGTGTGCTGGCGTCATTCTGGGTGATGGCGGCTTTGGTGATCGGTATCCAATCGGCTGGACATCGAGCGGGGTGGGGAATGCAATTCAGCAATCCCTATTTTCTAATTGCGCTAACTGTGCTGATCACGTTAGTGGCTTTGAATTTGTTCGGCGTTTTTGAGGTCAACCTTGGCTCGGGCACGATGAGTGCCGCGAGCACGCTGGCCGGGCGGCAGGGTGTCAGTGGCGCGTTTTTCAATGGAGTTTTGACAACGATCCTCGCGACGCCATGCACCGCGGCGATATTGGGTACCGCTCTTGGATTTGCATTTGCACACGGACCAGCCGTGATTGTCCTGATGTTCTCGACCATGGGCATCGGACTGGCTTTCCCCTATCTGTTGCTAAGTTTTCAACCCGCCTGGCTTAAATTTTTGCCGAAACCGGGCGCTTGGATGGAGAAATTCAAAATCGCGATGGGTTTTCCCATGCTCATCGCGGCCATCTGGCTCTTCAGCATTGCCTCAATTCATTACGGCGATAGAAGCTGGTGGCTGGCGGTATTTCTTGTTTTTGTTGCCATTGCCGCATGGGTGTACGGCGAGTTTGTGCAGCGGGGCCGAACCCGCCGGGGTTTCGCTCGTTGCGTCGTCATCCTCGTGTTAATCGCCGGCTATTTCTGGCCGTTAAAATCCCAACTCCGATGGAACGAGCCGCTCGAGGCAGAAGCCGGCGGAAATTCACCAAAAATAAATTTCCCGGAATTGAGCGCTGAACCGTGGAGTGCCGAAACCGTCGCGCTGGCTCGCGCGGAGAACCATCCGGTGCTGGTGGATTTCACTGCAAAATGGTGTGTGACCTGCAATTCAGTTGTCGCTCCCGCGCTTCAGAAACCAACAGTGCAGGCTAAACTCAAAGAGATCAATGCGCGTGTTTTTGTTGCCGACTATTCACTCACACCTCCCGAAATTACCGATGAACTTGCGCGCTATGGCCGGGCCGGCGTGCCATTGGTGCTGGTTTACCCAAAGGATCCCTCCAAACCGGCGATTGTTTTGCAGGAGCCTGGTCCGCTCGAACTTCCGTCGCATTATGCTGGCGCGGTGTTAACTGCCCTCGATCAGGCCGCGAAATAATTGAAACCAATTGGCCGCTCCACCGTCCTAGTTTAATAGCATCGAGAATGTAGAGATGACGTAAGAAGTCTCTGACTTAAAGAGAATTTATGAAACAAGTTATTGCACTGCTCGCATTGATCGCGCTGACGGGCACGGCGTTCACCGAGGTTGAAGTTGGCAAGCCCGCCCCGGATTTCACCGCGACGGACATTTACGGCAAAACTGTTCATCTCTCCGATTACAAAGGCAAAATCGTGGTATTGGAGTCCTACAATCAGGACTGTCCTTTTTGCCACAACCAATTCAAGACCGGCGCGATGCAGGAGTTGGAGAAGGAGATGACCGGCAAAGGCGTCATCTGGCTCCTCGTCAACTCCGTCAACCCGCACAACTCGAGCCATCGCACGCCGGAACAGGCGCGCGCCGAATGGGCCAAATACAAAATCGGCGCCACCGATTGGCTCGACGACAGCTCCGGCGACATCGGCCATCTTTACGGCATGAAAACCACGCCGCACATGTTCGTGATCGATAAGACCGGCACGCTGGTCTACGACGGCGCCATCGACAACGAACCCGATCCTGAGCACGACCCGCACAAAGCCGACAATTACGTCCGCGACGCCCTGACCCAGGTCTTCGCCGGCCAAAAAGTCACCGTCTCGCAAACGAAGCCCTACGGCTGCGCGGTGAAATACTGATCTTGGATCGTAGGAAACGAGATGACGATTCTCAAACTCTGGGTCAATTTGATTGGGCTGGGGCAGATTTGGCGTTCGAGGTTTTGATTTCCCGCCTTCTCCGGCTTTGGGGATTCGGCGCGGCAGTTGAGTTTCGAATGGTGCAAAGCGCCGATCGGGAGATCGGCGCTCCATACGCCGAAAAATGGGTTTTTTTGCCAAGGTGGTAAACGACGCGCCCAAGTTGTCGATGGAGAAGCGATCTCGAGACTGAAATGGGTTCAGGTAATCACATTGCTGTTTATCGGTTTGGCGAATGCGACGTGACGATGAACTGCACTCTTCTGTTCCTGGCGGCCAATGCGGCGATGGTAATGATAATTCCAAGAATAATACAATTCCACCGCACGGCCGGCCGGAGAACACGGAGCGCAAATGGCGAGAAAATCAGCCAAATGCCCAGGAACATGTTCAGCATCGATGGCGCGAATTTTCGGGAACGGATCAGTGCCAGCAGGAAAATGGCTCCGCCGGTGGCTACGCAATTCCACATAACCGCCGTTTGATTCGAAAATCCCAGGATGAACGGCGAGATGATTACCCAGCCTCCCAGAATCACGTTCAGCCAATTGGCGCCCAGGACATTCGGTTTTTGCAATGTTTCGTTCATATCGTCTCCTTTGATAAAGTTCGGGCCAACCATTTCAGGATTCTAAAGGGGGAAACACCCTATTGTCCACCGCCCCGCACAAATGGTGGGGCAGGGCTCACACATTCAAAGAGGCGTGAGATCCGCGAGGCTTTCAAATAGCATGTCGACCACTTCGTGATGGGCGCATCCTGATACTCCCCCGGAGCGCCGGTCTTCGACCCGGCATGAAGAAAAGGAAACCCCTGAAAAACGCGCCAGATCGGAGATCGGCGCTCCAAACGCCGCGCAACTTCGGGGCAGTGTCAGGATGCGCTCCTTCGTGATCTCTTCGGACTTCGGAGCTTGTTTGCGGGCATCCTTGCGGTAATTTACCGGCATGAAGACCTTGACCGTTCATGATTACCAGCGCGTCCGGTTGCCCGACGTGAAGCCGCGCCAGGTCTTCGCCCACGAAAAGGGACCGGACGGGCGGATTATCCTGACGCCGGTTGCGCCCAAGCCGGCCAAAGTCCACTTCGAAAAGCGCGGCAAATATACCGTGGCTGTCACGGATCGGCCGTTCGACATGGAGGCCCTGAAACAGGCTCTGGCTGAGTTTCCATGAAGCATTTGCTGGACGTCAACGTGCTTCTGGCGGCGATTTGGGCCACTCACGCGGACAATGGAAAAACTCTTGCCTGGCTGGAGGAAAAATCCATCGCACTTTGTCCCATTGCCGAACTGGGTTTTCTGCGAATCAGTACGAATCCAAAATCGACTTTCGGCGCTACGATGGATAAAGCGCGTGAGGCATTGCAAACGTTCAAACGCGAAAGAAAAGCGCAACGGATCGCTGACGACCTGGAAGCGCTGGACTCATCTTCGAAGACTTCCTCTCAACTGACTGATTCGTATCTGGCGGACCTGGCCGAGAAACACGGCTTCAAACTGGCGGCGTCGCAGGCATCAAACATTCCGTTGCAGAATTGATCCGTTAGAAAACTTCAAAGCCGATGGGTCCGAACCGTCTGCCGAATGCCATTCGGCGATACAGTCCCGCCATGGCGCATACGCGTCAAGTTAAGCTGAGCGTAATTTTCGGGCTGTTTTCTTGATTTTGCGGGTCAGAACCAAAGTATTTTTGTCTTCGATGGACCATTCCCATTCTTCGCCTTTGGACAAGCCGATGGCTTCGGCCAAGGCCACAGGGAGATTCAAATAATAGGAGCGGTTGGTGGGGCGCTCCACCTTTTGGACTTTAATCAAGTAACCCATAGCGGTGTCTTTGGTTTCAGAGTGGCCGATTTGAGGGTGGAAAAACCATTCTGGTAATAAATAGTATAAATACTATATCATGCGCCGCATGTCAATTCCTCTCTGCTCCACTCTGCAATCCCAACTCCAACATCTGCGCTCCCAACTGCAACAAACCCGCTTTCCCGGCCCGGCCAACGGCCGCAAAAGGCGCTGCGCCTTCCCTCAAACTGCAGTTTGTTTGCGACTTGCTTCACAGCCAGGTCCTCCTCTTGGGGCTCTCTGGCTTCACCCGTAATGATCAGGCCGCTTCCACCGATAGTCTCTCTCTGCTTCGACCGGGGGATCTCCTCATCCGCGATTTGGGTTATTTCGTGCTAAAAGTTTTCCAACAGATCGGCTTGCTGGGAGCTTTCTTCCTGAGCCGCTATCGTCATGACGTCTGCCTCTTCGATCCCCAAAGCGGCCAACCCATCGATTTGGCCGGCTTATTGCGTTCAGGCCAGTCCTTTGACCAGGAGATCTTGTTGGGAAAAGAAAAAGTCCGAGTCCGCCTGGTGGCTCAACCGGTGGCCCAAGCCCTGGCCGATGAACGCCGCCGCAAAGCCAAATCCAATCGCGACCGGCGCCTCAACCCCAGCAAACGCAAACTCTATCTGCTAGGCTGGAATATCTTTGTCACCAACGTGTCCCGCACCGTCTGGCCGGCCGGTGCCTTGCAGCCCATTTATCGCCTGCGCTGGCGCATCGAGATTATTTTCAAGGCTTGGAAAAGTCATTTGGGATTGCGTCAACTCAATTGCCGCTCCGCCTCTCTGCTGAGCCTTTCAGTCCTGACCAAACTCTTGTTTTGCATCGCCGTTTATCGCTTGTGCGATGCGCTCCAATGGACCGGATCAGCCTCCCATCACGTCAGCCTGCTGCGCCTGGCGCGCATTCTGGGCCAATGCGCCTGCTGGTTCGCAGCCCAGTTGCTGGACCTCTCCGTGACTCAGTGGCTCCAATGGCACCTCTAAGCACCATCTCTTCTATGAAAGGCGAAAAGACCGCTCTAATTTTTATGAACTGCTCTCCGAAAGACTCCTCCCACTAACTTGACGCGTATGCGCCGCGGCGGGACCATCCTGCGCTTCGCGGCGATCTCCTGACCCATGCGATCCAGAATTAAAATGTCATAATAGTCAGCTCTGATAAACATTAAGGGTTGGCTGGCGTAGGAAGGTTTCCTTCCGGTAGAACGTTGTTGTCCGATCAAAAACAAACAACGAACCGAAAGGAAACCATATGACGAGGCAAGTAATGGCAGGCATCGATCTGCATAGCAACAACCTGATGATTGGGATCGTGGACCAGGACGGCAAACGGTTGAAGCACCAGAAAGTGGACTACGATCTCAAGCAGGTAACGGCCGTGCTGGAACCTTACAAGGCGCGGCTCAAAAGCGTGGCGGTGGAGTCAACCTACAACTGATATTGGCTGGTGGACGGATTGCGTGCGCAGGCCTATCCCGTAGTGCTGGCCAATCCGGCGGGAATCGAGCAATACAGCGGGATCAAATGCGCCGACGACAAGAACGACGCCTTCTTTCTGGCGGAGTTGCAACGGCTGAACATTTTGCCCGCAGGCTACATTTACGATGCGAAGTTGCGGCCGGTGCGGGATTTGTTGCGGCGGCGCTTGAGCCTGGTGCACCAGCGCAGCTCGCTCTTGGTCAGTTTCAAAAGCCTTTACACGCGCACGACTGGAGCGGCGATGAACCTGGGTAAACCTAAAGCATGGAACCAGAAGCGGCGGTGGCTCTGTATGAGCATCCGGCCAATCAATTGATTGCTAAGGTGCAGAAAGAACACATTGAGCAATTGGATAAGAGCATTGCGCGGATCGAGAAAGCGGTGCTGCAATCAGCTCGGGAACTGCCCTATTACGGGAAGCTCAACACGTTGCCGGAGTGGGAAAGATTTTGGGGATGACCATCACCATGGAAGTGGGGGAGATCGAGCGGTTCAAAACACCGGGAGATTTCGTCAGCTATTGCCGGGCGGTCGATTCCAAACGGACCAGCAACCAGAAGAACAAAGGGCGGAACAACCGCAAGTGTGGCAACAAATACCCGGCCTGGGCCTTTGTCGAGGCGGCTAATTTTGCCAAACGCTACGATGAACGGTGCCGGCGCTGGTTTGATCGCAAAGCCGCGCGGACCAACACCGTGATAGCCACCAAAGCTCTGGCCTGCAAGCTGGCCAAGGCGGCGTGGCATTTGATGGCGGAAAAGGCGGACTACGATCAGAAACGAATTTTTCCGCAAGAGTGTGGCAGAGCCGCCGTCGGCCAGAGAAAGGGTTGGCTAAAAACCCTGGCGACTGATTGGAGGCGGCGGCTCTGCTTGAATTTGGAACGGAGTGAGAACAGGATTTGCAGGCGATTCGACCGCGCCGTGAGTCACCAAAGGGTTGGACGCCAGAAATGGCGAGCCACCGTTCTTTGAAACTGAATGAACACGGCCCGGCACTGAATGTTTTCTGGTCCCGCTGACGCGGGATGGGCGCCAAAGGGGAAGCTTTTAATGAAAAGGCTTCCGACACCAGGCGCTAGAACCAGATGGGTGACTGAACGGATCGCTTGAGCGTATCCGCAATCAGAAAAGAAAAGACGGGATCGAGTCAGTTACTGCAAATCGCGTTCGCTCTGGAAGGCCCGAAGAAAAACGGGAACGCTTTATCTATTGACCACGTGCCCTAATGGGTGACCCTTTTGTCGCAGGACTAAAATTGTTACTGCTTAAACTGACTCACCACATCATCTCCACCGCATTATAAATTTCACCCGCCCGCCCACATTCCAGCGCCGCGATGATGCACCCGGTCACATCATCACGATGAATCATATTCAGAAACCGCGCGCCGTCCCCATCCAATCGCGCCTCGACGTTCACGAATTGCTTGAACCAATAGCCGCGTCCCGGCCCGTAAATGCCGGCTACGCGCAAAATCATCGCCGCAAAATTTCTCTGTTGTCCCGCCGCCAACAGCTCCCGCTCTGCTTCCACCAGCACACGGCCCGTTTCTGTTACTAGCTCGGACGTGCTGCTCTCATCCACCGCCGACCCGTCATTTTTGTGCGTAAACACTTGTGCTGCTCGTATGTACGAACCTGGGAGCGCCGGCGCGTCTTGCCGACCAGTCCCAACCGGCGCGAGCCATTCCACCACATTCCGCATCCCCTCGAGATAAATCCGTCGATAATCCTCCACGCCACCTCCGCCCGATGCCGCGCAATTCACGACCCAATCGAAGTCACTCGGCAACTGTTTCAATTCTGCCGAACGCGTAATATCAGCAAACAACGGCGTGATGCCTGCCGCCTCCAACGCGCCCGCCGCCGCCTTGTTCCGCCGCAAGCCAAACACCTCATGCCTGTGACGCGCCAATTCCGCGCCCAGCGGCAGCCCCACATAACCCGCGTCAATAATCAATACGCGCATGACCAGAGTTAAACGCAAAGGCCTCCAAGAGGCAAAGCCGCAAAGTTCCCGTAGGAGCCAACGTGAGAAGACTCTCGAATTTTCTGCGCGGAAAACGTTGGAGTCTCCTCACGTCGGCTGCCACGGTTAAAGAAGGCCCGAAGATTCTTTGTCCCCGCTCCAACCTGTGTTAAGCTTTTAATTCCAAAATGAGCAGTGTTGCATCACCTCAACCCACCGCCGGCGAAGCCGCGTTCGATACCCCGCGAACGCTGCCCGAGCTCCTTGCGCCCGCCGGCGATTGGGAATGCGCCAAAGCCGCCGTCGAAAACGGCGCTGACGCGATCTATTTCGGTCTCGACAAATTCAACGCCCGAATGCGCGCGCATAATTTCACCGAGGCCGACTTGCCGCGCCTGATGGAATTCCTGCATCGCCGCGGCGTCCGCGGCTACGTCACCTTCAACACGCTCATCTTCGAAAACGAGCTCGCGGACGCCGGAAATTATTTGCGCAGCATCATCACCGCCGGCGTGGATGCCGCAATCGTTCAGGACGTCGGCATTGCCCGGCTCATTCGCCAGCTCTCGCCGGATTTTCCCATCCACGCCTCGACGCAAATGACCGTCACGAGCGCCGCCGGCATCGAATTCGCCCGCGAACTCGGCTGCAATCTGGTCGTCCTTGCCCGGGAATGCTCCATCAAAGAGATCGAGAGGATGCAGCAAACGTTGAATGACAAACGCCGAATGACGAATGGCAAAGAGACGAGCGCAGATGCTCCATTCGTCATTCGTCATTCGTCATTCCCCTTGGAAGTCTTCGTCCACGGCGCCCTCTGCGTGGCCTATTCCGGCCAATGCCTCACGAGCGAAGCTCTCGGTGGCCGCTCGGCCAATCGCGGCGAATGCGCGCAAGCCTGCCGAATGCCCTATGAATTGATTTCGGACAACAAACCGGTTCCGCTGGGCGACAAAAAATATCTCTTGAGCCCGCAGGACCTCGCCGGCCTGGAAGTGTTGCCCGAATTGATCCGCAGCGGCGTCGCCTCGCTGAAAATCGAAGGCCGCCTCAAAACTCCCGAATACGTCGCCAACATCACCCGCGTCTACCGCGAAGCCATTGACGAACTCGCGAAAAATTCCGAAGCAGCCCAAACTCGAAACCCGAAACCCGAAACCCGAAACTACAATTTGGAGATGGCCTTTTCCCGCGGCCTCTACACCGGCTGGTTCGGCGGCATCAACAATCAAAAACTCGTCCACGCGCGCTTCGGAAAAAAGCGCGGCGTTTTCCTCGGCGAAATTGAATCGGTCTTGCGCGACGGAGTAGTCCTCGAACTTGCAGCCCCTCTGAAACCCGGCGATGGCGTCGTCTTCGACGCCGGCAAACCCGAAGAAAAAGAGCAGGGTGGCCGCGTCTACGAAATCAGGAAAGTACACAGAAGCGGCACTACTAAGAATCACGGAACACGGAACACGGAACACGAAGCGCACGTCGAACTCCGCTTCGGCCACGGCGACATCGATTTTTCCCGCATCCACACTGGCGACAAACTCTGGAAAACCAGCGACCCGGAACTCGACCGTCATCTGCGGCAAACGTTCGAAGGCGACGAACCGAAATTTCAGCAGCCCATCGAAATGGACGTCCACGGCCTCGCCGGCAGGCCGCTTACGCTGATTGCCCGTGACGAACAGGGCCACATCGCCCGTGCAGATTCGGCCATGCCGCTCGCCAAAGCCGAAAAACGCCCATTGGACGACAAGCGATTGCGCGAGCAACTAGGCCGGTTGGGTGGCACGCCGTTCAAACTCGGCGAATTGAAAAATATCCTCACCGGCGAAGTCCTTCTGCCCATCAGCGAATTGAACCGTCTGCGCCGCGAAATCGTCGCGGACCTGGAACGCCAGCGCGCCCAGCCAAAGCGGTGGACGCTTCTTGATAGTGGCACGGGCGTCTCGCCCGTGCGAACAGGGACTCACAGGCGAGACGCCCGTGCCACTACCGCACCGCGTCTCATCGTCCTCGTACGCCATCTGGTGCAACTCGACGCCGTCCTGAACGCCGGAGTGGAAACCATCTACTGCGACTTCGAAAACCCGAAGAAATATCGAGACGCCGTAGCCGCCGCGAAACACGAAACACGGAACACGAAACACGAAATTTTCGTCGCCCCTCCGCGCATTTTCAAAACCGGCGAGGAATGGACGCTCCAACAAGTCCGCTCCTGCGAGGCCGACGGCTATTTGATCCGCAACTACGATCATCTGAACTTTTTCGCCGACGACCGGCGCGTCTGCGATTTTTCGTTGAACATCGCCAACCACTTGTCCGCCGATTATTTCAAAAACAAATTCGGCCTCGAACGCGTCACGGCCTCGTATGATTTGAATTTCCAGCAACTCGAAGCGTTGTTCCAGGGCGCGCCGCCCGAATGGTTCGAGGTCACGATTCATCAGCACATGCCGATGTTTCACATGGAGCACTGCGTGTTTTGCGCCTTCCTTTCGAGCGGCACTGATTACACGAACTGCGGCCGTCCCTGCGACAAGCACGACGTGAAATTGCGCGACCGCGTCGGGATGGAGCACCCTTTGAAAGCCGACGTGGGTTGCCGCAACACGGTCTTCAATGCGCTCGCTCAAACCGGCGCGGAATACGTCGAACGAATGCTATCGTTGGGCGTGGGAAATTTTCGCATCGAGTTCCTGAACGAAACCCCGGAGCAGGTGACTCAAACCATCGCCAAATATCGCCAGCTTTTGCGCGGCGAAATTTCCGGCACGAATCTCTGGCGCGAATTGCGTCTCATGAACCAACTGGGCGTCACCCGCGGCCAAATCGCCCAACGCACCTAACTGGAGTTGAGGCGGCTTGGGTACAGGGGCAACTATTATTTAAGGTCCAAGCACCCGGTAATACCGTGCCGGATTCGTCGCGCTCGGGTCCTGAATGAAAAATGTGCGCTGCGAAGGATTCGTTATCAGCAACGTGCTCCAATTCGTCGATTTCAGATTCGTCGTGGCCTGCACCGTGTAATTGACGCCCGGCGTTGAGACGGACATCTGAAATTGAAATTGGCTGCCGGACTTCGAGGGCTGGCCGAGAAGGACTGTCGTTTGCGGCGCTTCGATGGTGATCGAATAATTCTGGTTCGTGGACGCGCCGCTGCCGTCCTGGACATGCGCCGTGAAATTGAACGTGCCGCTGGTGGTCGGTGTGCCATTCAACCCGCCACCGGAAAGGAACGTCAGCCCTGGCGGCAAGCTGCCGGACTGAAGACTCCAGGTAAATGTATCGTTGCAACTGCTCGCCTCGAGTTGCATGGAATAAAAATTCCCCGCCTGGCCGTTCGGCAGCGTCGAAGGGGTCAACACCTGGATCCCGCCGCACGGCATGATGGTGAAATTAGCGACCGGGTTGTTTCCGGAAGCGGTCACATTCGTGCCACCAGGGCAAAGGTAATTGCCGTTGCCGAAAATGGCGTCGAGACTATCGTTGCCACCCTGGCAAGTGACACTCACGGTCCATAGGCCGTTGGGGACGTTGAGCGCGTAATTCCCGTTGTCATCCGTGTCGGCCTGGGTCTGAAAATTCGCGCCGTTGATCGTCGCCGTCGCCACCACTTGCGCGCCGATGACGGGTTGATTGGTGCTGTCCTGCACGTGTCCCGTGATTTGGTTCGTCGCGAGCAACGCAATGAAATCATAGCGCACCGCCTGGCCGGCCGTCAGATTGGTGCCGTTGTCCGGAAACCCATCAAACGCAGGCTGGGAAAAAACGTAATTGGTCGGATTGCCGTCATTGCTCACCTCGAGTTGCCATTGAACACCCGGCATGCCGACGGCACCCACAAAATAATTTCCATTCACATCACCCGTCGTATCCTGTTCCAAAGAGTTATTATTATCCTGGCTGAACAGGCTGACGCTTGGCACCGGCTGATTCGAGCCATCCTTCACGGTGCCGTAAAAAATCGCGTTGGCTTTTACCAGGGAAACGGTCGCGCCGGATACGCTCCCGCCGGTCGTGTCCACCTGCATCTTGTTGTTCTGTTCCCGCAAATAGCCGTGGAACGTTGCGGCCTGGTCGGAAACTTGAATTTGCCATTGGTCCGCCGTCACACCCGCGCGGAAATTTCCATTCGTGTCCGTGAACGCGACTGTTAGCAAACCGCCCTGCGATTCCACGGGAATCAGCGCGCCCGGCAACCCAACCGCCGCATTGCTTGCGTCGAGAATGCTGCCGGAAATCGTCCGGTCCGACGGCAACAAAAACAAATTCGTGCTCAGGTTCACTCCGCTGCCGAGACTCACCGAGGCCGCTCCCGCATTCGCCACAAAATTGCTTTTGAACGCCACCAGCACGTAACTTCCCGGCGGCGCGGTAATCAGATAATTGCCCGAATTGTCCGCGATTGCTCCGCCTTGCGGGTTCAAATTCTGGCCCACCGGCTGGAACAACAGAACCGCCGCGCCAGGCACATTTGTCCCGCTCGCAATCACGCTGCCGCTCAAGGATTGCGCAAACGGAAAATTCGTGATCATGAATGAGTTTGTTTGCGGCGAAAAACTTCCGGTGGTGCTCGACACCACAAACAGGTAATGACCGCTCATGGTCTGCTCAAAACCGCTCACGCGCAAATTCAGAGCCGCGGTAATCTGTCCCGAAACCGAATCCAGGTCGCCGGGAACGAGCGTATTCGTCACCGAGGTTGTCCCGTCATGAAAAACATTCGCTTGGCCGTCAGTCAGACTGAAGGCCTGGAAGAGGACGTCCCCGGCGTCCACGACGCCATTGGCATTCGCATCGACGAATTTTTGCACGAACACTGTCTCACCATTGGCCAGACCCGACACTTGCAAGGTGATCGTGCCGGCGTAAGTGTTGCTCACGGCGACGGGCGTCACCGTGACTGTCGTAACCGCTTGGATGTTAAATGCGAAGGCCGCCAGGGTACATAAAACGGCCACACCTAGAAACGTCTTCATAAGTTCGCTTTCTGATTCACTACCGATTGTCCAGTAACTCTTTTGAAGCAAACAACCTGCCAAAATGCCTTAGGACAGGCTAAATCGGTCAAGCCCGGCTGGCGGCCAACTGCTTTGCCAATCGAATCGCCGAAATCATCGAGGAAGGATCCGCAATACCTTCACCGGCAATATCATAGGCCGTGCCATGGTCCGGCGAGGTGCGGATAAATGGCAAACCGAGCGTCCAGTTCACGCCCGTTTCAAAGCCGATCAGCTTCAGCGGGCAGAGCCCTTGATCGTGGTACATCGCCACCACTGCATCGTAATCGCCTCGGTAAGCATGATAAAAAAGCGTGTCGGCGCTCAATGGTCCGGCCGCGTCAATGTTCCGGCGTTGCATCGCGAGCACGGCGGGGCCGACGGTCGTTTTTTCCTCGGCGCCAAGTTCGCCGCCTTCGCCCGCGTGCGGGTTCAGGCCGCATACCGCCACGCGCGCGCGCGGCAGGCGCAAATCGCGACAGGCGTTTGCTGCCAGTTCAATGGCCAACTCGATTTTCGCGCGCGTCAATTGCGCCGCGACCATTTTCAGCGGCACATGTGTCGTCGCCAGCGCCACCCGCAGCCAGCGCCCGCGCTCGTCATGACCCAGGAGCATCATCACGGTTTTGTCCGTCCCGGCAATTTGCGAGAGAAACTCCGTTTGCCCGACAAACGCCTGGCCCGCGCGGATGATGTTCGCCTTGTTCACGGGGGCGGTGACCATCGCGTTCAACTCTTGCCGCAGGCATCGTTCAGCGGCCTCTTTCAGCCACGCCACGGCCGCTCGTGCGGCAGCCGGAGAACCCGCGACCAGGTCGGCCGATAAGGAATCAGAGAGCGGATTAAAAATGCAAATGCGCCCGGAATCTTTCCCGCGATAATCCTCCAGTGCCAGGTTGAGTTGAAGCTGCTCGTTGATCCGCCGCGCGCATCCGGCGTCGCCGATGATCAGGTAACGCGCGTCGCCGGCCTGCGCTTCCTTTGCCAGCGCCTTCAGCGTCACCTCGGGACCAACTCCCGTGACGTCACCGAGTGTAATGCCAATCCACATGTCGAATCATCGCCGAAGAGTTTGCGGCCTCATCAATAGGGGAATTCGCGGACGAACGTCTTTTTCCTAAGCTTCTCAATCCATGCCTGCTGCAGGCGCGTGCGTTCCTTCGCCAGCAGCAGCTTCTCGATCTGGTCGCGGACGTCGGCCAGTGGCCTCACTCGGGCGTCCTGCCGGTCTTCCACCAGCATGATGTAATAGGCGCCCGGCGTTTCAATCACGCCGCTCATTTGGCCCGGCTTGAGCGTGAACGCCACGTCCGCCAGCTCCTTGCGCAGCACCGATTTCTCGACCCAATCCCATTCGCCGCCTTGCCTGGCTTGCGAACCTTGCGAATAAATCGTGGCCATGTCCGCGAACGATGCGCCGCCTTTGAGCTTGCCCAGGATTTCCTCGGCCAGCCGCTTGGTCTGCGTGGTATCCGTCTCGGGCGCATTCGTGAGCACAATCATCCGCAGCTTCACCCGGTCCTCTTCTTTGAAGTCATCCTTGTGGTCGAGGTAATAAGTTTCGATTTTGTGCGGCGAAATGATGATCGCGCTGGACACGTTCTTGATGCGCATTTGCTCGACAATGAACGTATCCCGGTAATCCTGCCGCGCCCGCTCGTAAGTGATTCCTTCCTCCTGCAACGTTTTGATAAACGCCACGCGATCCCCGTGGTATTTGTCCTTGATATAATTCTCGAATTCCTCGTCGATGATGCTCTCGGGGAGATTGTAGCCGGCGGTTTCGAAGTCGTGCAGGATCAATTGCCGTTCCTGCAATTCCTCGAGCGTTTCCTTGTAAGCATCGGCGAGCTTCTGGCGCAAGACATCCGGCTGTCCGGCGTACTCCTCGCGCAGTTGCTGCACCACGCGCGCGCTGGCGTCATCCACATCCTGAAAAGTGATCACCGAATCGTGAACGATGGAGTCAATGCCATCCGCCAATTCAGCCCCGGCCCTGAATCCGAAGCCGGTCAACATTGCTCCCGCCAGAATCGCACAAAGGAATCTCATCAATTGACCGAAGTGTAGCGGCTCGCGTGAGCCGGTCAAGAGCTTGCGAAAGGAACGCGAAAAAGCTCCAAGGACCAAGCGTCCAAGCACCAGAGAAGCTCCAAAAGCCAAGCTCCAACTCATCGCCGGGCGTCATTGGTTCTTGGAGCTTGAGTTTTCTCTGGAGCTTGGAGATTGGACGCTTGGAGATTTCGAAGGCACATTGATCTTCAATGAGAGCTTACCTGTCAGCCATTTGCGTTAGTCTTGTCGCCGCAACGGCATTCGGCGCGGAGCCAAGCGCGCCGTCCGTTATTCCTGCGCCACAAAAAATGGAGGTCAGCAACGGCCAATTCACGCTTTCATCGGCCGCGCAGATTGACATCGACGCACCCTCGGCTGCCACCGGCGAATTTCTCGCCGCCAAATTGCGCGCCGCCACCGGCTATCGAATTCCGCTCTACACCAACAATGCGTCCGATAAAGGCGCCATCCAGCTCACGACCAAAAACGCCAACGCCTCTCTCGGCGCGGAAGGCTATGAATTGAATGTCACTCCGGACGCCGTCACCATCAAGGCGCCCGCACAGGCTGGTTTGTTTTACGGCGTCCAAACTTTGTTGCAATTGTTCCCGCCGCAGATTTTTGCCTCCGCTCCGGCCACGAATGTGCACTGGCAAATCCCATTCGCCGTTCACATCGAAGATCAGCCGCGGTTTCCCTGGCGCGGATTCATGCTCGATGTCAGCCGCCATTTTTTCAGCAAATCCGAAGTCGAGCGCGTCCTCGATTTAATGGCCCTGCACAAGCTGAACATGTTCCATTGGCATCTGACCGACGACCAGGGCTGGCGCATTGAAATCAAAAAATATCCCAAGCTTACTCAAATCGGCGCATGGCGCGACCAAAGCCTCATTACTCCGCCGAACGGCGATGATGGCCATCGCCAGGCGGACCACATCCATCCTGCGTGGGACGTCGCGCCGAAAACGGACTATAATTCGGCTGGCCGTTACGGCGGCTTTTATACCCAGGACGATATTCGCGAAGTCGTCGCCTACGCCGCCGCGCGCCACATCACGGTCGTGCCGGAAATCGAAATGCCCGGCCACGCCATCGCGGCACTGGCCGCCTATCCCGAGTTAAGTTGTGATGGCGGCAGCTACAGCGTCAACGTCCAGGCCGGCGTGAACAAAGGCGTTTTTTGCGTTGGCAAGGATGGCGTCTTCACGTTCCTGCAAAATGTGTTGCTGGAAGTGTTCCAGTTGTTTCCCGGCAAATATGTTCACGTTGGCGGCGACGAAGTGAATGCCGCCATCAAAAAAGACACCTGGGGCAAATCGCCCGAATGCCTGGCGCTCATGAAGGCGCACGGACTAAAAACGCTCGACGAATTGCAAGGTTGGTTCACCGGCAAAATCGGACAATTCATCGCCGATCACGGCAAGATCATGATCGGCTGGACCGAAATCGCCGAAAGCCCGCTCCCGCCGAACGCGATCGTGATGGATTGGCAGGGTGGGGCGCTCGCCGCCGCCACGAACGGCCACGATGTCGTCATGAGCCCGACGAGATTTTGTTACTTCGATTACTACCAGTCCATCGATACCGCCGCCGAGCCGCCCGGCACTGGCGGATATGTGCCGCTCGAAAAAGTCTATTCTTTCGAACCGGTCCCCGCCGGTCTCGCGCCGAAATTTCGCTCCCGCATTCTCGGCGCGCAAGGCAATCTCTGGACCGAATACATCCCCTCGTTCGCGCACGTCGAATACATGGCCTTCCCGCGCCTGAGCGCGCTTGCCGAAGTCGTTTGGTCGCCGAAAGCCGAGCGCAACTGGGACGACTTCAGCCGCCGCCTGCAAGTGCATGAACAAAGGCTGGAAATCCTGGGCGTGAATTTCCGCCGCGACCTTTCGGTGAAAATCGGCGAATGGACGCCCGTGCAACTTTCCACGAACGCCGAAGGCGCCAACCTCGAATGGGACGTCACATCGCAAATTAAATCGGCTGGCCAATATCGCGTGTTGTTCAAATACACGCACGGCCCCGGTCTTCTGATCAAATCTGTTTCCCTGTTGGAAAACGGAACGCCTGTCGCCACCGATTCCCACGAGGGCTTTGCCGCGCGCCACCCGACTAAGCCCGCTTACGTCCTGAATCTCGCCTCGCGAAAACCCGGCGCGAAATACACCCTGCGCGCCAACGTCGTCGGGACGGGGTCTTCGGGAATGGTCACATTGCTTTTCAACCCGCACGCCAAGTGAATGGCAGGTCAAACGTAAATCCGAAGGCCGAAGCCCGAAATCCGAAAAAAATCCGAATTCCGAACTCCGAACTCGAAGCAGGATTGGCGGTGGCGGCTGATTTCAAATCACGTCCTAGCGGAGCAAACGCGCCAATTCATTTCGGGTTTCGAATTTCTTTCGGATTTCGGGCTTCGGCCTTCGGATTTGATTCGTTTCCTTCGCAAAAAACTTTCTACAGCAGCCAAAAACCCTTATCAACAACGCCGATGACCAAACCAACTTTGCTCGTTCTCGCCGCCGGCATGGGCAGCCGCTATGGCGGCCTCAAACAAATCGATCCCGTCGGCCCCGCCGGCGAAACCATCATCGATTATTCCATTTTCGACGCCATCCGCGCCGGGTTCGGCAAACTGGTCTTCGTCATCCGCCACGATATCGAAGCCGCCTTTCGCGAAGCCATCGGCGCGCGTTTCGAAAAACGTCTGCCCGTCGAATACGTCTTCCAGGAATTGGATAAATTGCCGCCCAGCTTTTCCGTGCCGCCGAACCGCAAAAAACCCTGGGGCACCGGCCAGGCCATCCTCATGGCCGCCGACGTGATTCGCGAACCCTTCGCCGCCATCAACGCCGACGATTTTTACGGCGCCGCTTCCTTCCGCGTTCTGGCCGAGCACCTGCGCTCCGGCTCGCCCGATTACGCCATGGTCGGTTTTGTGTTGCGCAACACGCTGTCCGAATTCGGCAGCGTCGCCCGCGGCGCGTGCGAGGTCGGCCCGGACGGATATTTGCGCGGCGTGACGGAATTGACCAAAATCGAAAAAGAGGGCACCGGCGCGAAATACACCGATGCCTCCGGAACCGTTCAGCGACTCACCGGTGACGAGCCCGTCTCAATGAACATGTGGGGTTTTACTCCAACTTTATTTGCCCGCCTGCACGAGCAATTTGTGGAATTCCTGAAACGTCAGAGCCAGGAGGAAAAATCCGAATTCTATATTCCGTTGGCTGTAAACCAACTGGTGAGCGCAAAAAAAGAGCGCTGTAAGGTTCTCCGCACCACCGATTCCTGGTTCGGCGTGACTTATCGCGAAGATCGCCCGTTCGTCGTCGAAGGGATCCGCAAATTGATTGCGCGCGGCGATTATCCGAAAAAGCTTTGGGATTAGTTCGCGGGCTTCGGAAAATTGCTTCAACCCTGAGCCGGCACAGCCAGGAATCCGCGGCATTTAGAGGAACCGCAGTTGCATTGGATGCTTAGGCCCGGGACTTTCTCCACGACGTAATCCACCGTAATTTCCTCGCCCTTTTTGATCGCGCGAATAGCCACGTCGCGCCCGTCGCCTCCGCATGCATTGGCATCGCAGGAATGATTGACCCAGCAGGCCGGCGGCTTGAATAAAATATATTGCCCCTCAATAAAAGAGACGCGCTTCCGTTCATCCGACGAAAGTTTTTCGACCTTCTCTGCCGTTAAAACTTCCGTGCAGGTAGCCCATTCAATGAGCACCTCGCCTCGCGCGATATCGTGCGCGGCGAAAATGCCGACGCCATGAATGCAACTACGCCGAGCTTCGATCATTTGCGAACGGTAGCTGATAGTCATCTACAGAAAGGAATTAACGCAAAGGCGCAAAGATGTGAAGGCGCAAAGGGCGGAAATTTTATGTGGCAGGTCGTCATTATTTGAGGAGGCGGGCCTTCAGGTCGCGGTTTCTTCGGTTTAACTTTGCGTCTTTGTTCCTTTGCGCCTTTGCGTTAATTTCTGTTGCATACAAACGGCTTTAGCGATTTTTTCAATTTTCCCCGAAATAAATGTTCTCAGTTCCGTCCGTTCCCTCTCAAGTCCTCGCGCCATCTTCCGATGAAAGGGCATCTCGCGAAAGTGGGATGAAGGCAGCCGGCAGCCTGAAACAGCCGGCGGTAAAAACGGCGCGCCATCCTTAAAGGCGTGCCCGCGGCATGGACGCTGCGCAAATCAATGCCCCCTTAAATAAGGGGCGAACTCACGGAATAGAGTTATGGTCATTAATACCAACCTGTCGGCGCAGAGCAGTGCTAACCTGCTCATGCAATCCTCCACTTCACTCAGCAAATCCCTGGCCCGTTTGTCTTCCGGCTCGAAAGTCACTTCGCCTTCGGATGACAGCGCCGGCCTGGCCGTCTCCATGAATTTGGAGGCGCAAATTGGCCGCGACACCGCGGCTCAAAACAACATCGGCGATGCCGTTGCGTTCAACCAGACGCAGGATGGCTATCTCCAGCAGGTCACCAACGCCCTCGATCGAATGAGCGAACTGTCCATTCAATCGCAGGACGTGACCAAATCGGACAGCGACCGCAGCCTGTATCAACAGGAATTCACCACCCTGGCCAACTACGTGAATAACGTGGCGACCAAGGAATTCAACGGCGTGAGCCTCTTCGATGGCGCCAACCTCAACGTCACCGTCGATAGCGATGCCAATACCTTCACCATGACCGGCGTGGACATGACAAGCGCGACCTTCACGAACCTCCAATCCGATTCCATCGGGACCACCACCGGCGCCATTGCCGCGCTCACGGATGTCAAGGCAGCGATCTCAACCTTGGCGGCCGACCGCGCGAACATCGGCGCCAACATCGAGGCGCTGAACAACTATAGCAACCAGCTCTCGACGTTGAATAACAACCTCTCGGCGGCCAACAGCCAGATCATGGATGTGGACGTCGCGCAGGAAAGCACCAACTACGCGAAATACAACATCCTGGTCCAGACCGGCACCGCCATGTTGGCCCAGGCCAACTCGCTGCCGCAGATCGCGCTCAAGCTGCTCCAATAAAAGCTTAGTCAAAGGCAGGTGGGCAAACCCGGACGGCCTTCGGGCCGTCCGGGAAAAAGGTAAAAGAACCTGCCAACTGAGCGAGCAGAACAAGCGCAAGACCGGTTTAAAAGCCCAGAGGAAGTACCCGCGATTCAATGAAAAATCGCATCCATCCCAAAGAAACCCGCAGCGACCGATTTCGTTGCAACTCCCGCGAAGGATCGGCGACCTCCTTCGCGGGACCGCTCCATAGTAGCACGGGCATCTTGCCCGTGCGTTATGCAGCGAAATCCAACCGCCGGATGGAGTCCCCGGCGGACGATCGTTGCCGGCGCATTAAAAAGTTTCTCCTTCTTCCCGGGGAAAAGGGCAGGGGTGAGGGCGAGCGTCCATCCGTTTTCATCAATGGCGCTCCGCATTTCTATCGGAGAAACCAGAAGGTCTTACTAACCAGGCTCGTCCAAATGATTTCCACCACTCAAGTCCCGGCAAAAACTGCCGATACGAAGCTGTGGAATACCGGCGGCTGGCGGCCTTAAACGGCCAGCAGGGAACAACAGGCGCACGCCCGGGAAAAGAGGCGCCTCGTGGCAGGGATGTCACGCAAATAAAACCCCGCAAGGGGTGACTCATGGAAGGAGTCAGTATGGTCATTAATACAAACACATCGGCACAAACAACCGCCTCATTGCTGGCTGGCACCAGCGCCAACTTGAGCGCTTCACTGGCACGTCTGTCCTCCGGTTCGAAAGTGATTTCGCCGTCGGACGACAGCGCCGGTTTGGCTGTCTCGATGCGCATCACGGCGGAAATGGGCCGCAACACCGCGGCTTCGGACAACATCGGCAACGCCATTTCGTTCAACCAAACGCAGGATGGTTACCTCCAACAGGTAAACAACGCGCTTGGCCGTATGAGCGAACTGTCGGTGCAAGCGATGGACGTCACGAAGTCGGATGCCGACCGCTCGCTGTATCAGCAGGAGTTCAACACGTTGGCCAATTACGTGAACAACGTGTCCACCAAGGACTTCAACGGCGTTAGCTTGTTCGCGGGCGGCAACCTCTCGGTGACGATCGACAGCGACGGCAATACGTTCAACAACACCGGCGTTGATTTGACCGCGACCACGTACAGCAAATTGGCGAGTGACTCCATTGGCACGACCACTGGCGCCACCACCGCTTTGTCTGACGTCAAGGCGGCCATCACCCAGCTCGCGTCTGACCGCGCGAACCTGGGCGCCAACATCGAAACGCTGACGGATTACAACAATCAGCTCTCGACGTTGAACAACAACCTCTCGGCGGCGAACAGCCAGATCATGGATGTGGATATCGCCCAGGAGAGTACCAACTATGCCAAGGAAAACATCCTCGTCCAAACCGGCACGGCGATGTTGGCCCAGGCAAATGCCCTTCCTCAAATCGCGCTGAAGCTTCTGGCTTAATCAGCTCGTTTGATGGTTCGGTAAAATCGTCGGACGGCGCGCGAGCGCCGTCCGACCTTTCGGCTTGAACGGACGGTCTGAGTAAAATTGAAAATCACCCCGCGAAGGTGAACGAAACAAAGAAAAAATTATGTCGAGTGTTTCTTCAACCAGCAGTTCGAGCCTGGGCTCATTCCTGAGCTCCACCGGCCTGACGTCCGTCGGCGGTGCATCCACCATCACCGGCAATTCCTCGCTCGCCCTGTCCGGTCTCGCCTCCGGTTTTGATTGGCAATCCGTCGTTACGGAATTGGCCAACGCCGAGCGCAATTCCGAGACCCCGTGGAAAACCCAGCAGACCACCATCAACTCCCAAATTTCCTCGTACAACACCATCAACAGCGCGTTCACCACGCTTCAGACGGACATTCAGACCCTGCAGGATCCGACCTTTTATCAAAGCACGCTGGCAAATACTTCCGATTCCACCCTGGCCAGCGCCAGCGCGGACCCGGGCGCGACGCTCGGCAGTTTCACGTTCAATATTTCCCAAATGGCCACCGCCGCGCAAATCAATGGCGCGGCCAACGTCGGCAAAGTGCTCGCGCCCACTGGCGCGGCGAATGCCGTGATCGGCGCCGCTCCCTTCGCCACGCCCGTCACCGCCGGAACATTTACCATCAACGGCGCACAAGTCACCGTGGCCACTACTGACACGTTGCAGGATGTCTTCGATAAAATTGCCGCTGCCACCAACAACACCGTGACCGCCAGTTACAATTCGACCAGCGACACGATTTCGCTTTCGAGCAGCAGCAGCATCGTCCTCGGCAGCGCCACGGACACCAGCAACTTTCTGCAATCCTCGCTCCTGTTTAACAGCAATGAAACTGGCACCACTACCCATACCATCACCAGCAGCCTGGCTCTTGGCCACGTGCAAGTCACGGCCAGCCTGGCGAACGCCAATTTGGCGACCGCCATTCAGGACGACGGAACCGGGAACGGCGCGTTCACCGTCAACGGCGTGACCATCAATTACAACGCCAGCACGGACAACGTCCAAAACATCCTCGACCGCATCACGAACTCCGCCGCCGGTGTCACGGCGAGCTACGATTCGCTGAACAATCGTTTCGTTCTGACCGACAAAGCCACTGGCGATGTCGGCATTTCCATCCAGGATGTGGCTGGCAAAGGCAATTTCGCCGCCGCCACCGGCCTGGCCACCGGCACGCTCCAACGCGGCCAGGATCTGCTTTACACCGTGAACGGTGGCCCGCAATTGGTCAGCTCCTCGAATTCCATCACTTCGACGAGCTCCAGCATCAGCGGCCTCTCCGTGACCGCGCTCAAAACCGGTTCCGTCACGGTCAACGTCTCCAGCGACACGAGCAAAATCAGCTCGGCCATCCAGCAATTCATCACCGATTACAACAACGCCCAAACCGACATCAGCGCGCAGCAAATCGTCTCGACCGATTCCTCCGGCAAAGTCACGCCCGGCACATTGACCGGCGATCTGACCGCCAGCAACATCGCCTCCGGCCTTCGTTCGGCCGTGTTTTCCGCGCTGCCCGGATTGTCCGGCGCTGTCAACATGCTCTCGGATCTCGGCATCCAAACCAACGGCCAGGACAACACGCTCAAGCTCACCGATTCCACCGCTTTGACCAACGCCCTCACCAACAACCTGACCGGGGTCAAAACCTTTTTCACGGATCCAACGAACGGCTGGACCAAACAGGTGACCAATTACCTGAACAATACCATCGGCGACAACGGCACCATCCCCAACCACCTGGCCAGCCTGAACCAGCAGGTCAACAACCTGAGCACCCAAATCGCCAACATGGAAACGAAAATCACCTCCGATTCCGCCCATTGGACCAGTGAATTCCAAGCGATGGAACAAGCCGAAGCCCAGACCAACCAGGAACTCACCTATCTCAACCAGCAAATCAACGCCGGTGGTCTTTAAACCGATTTAAACTCCAGCATGCCCATGAAAATCCCGAATTCAAACCGACCCGAGATTTCCTCTCCCTCTCCGCCGCGGAGCGGGGGAGAGGGCGAGGGTGAGGTGATGCTTAGGGTTCTGCGGGCGAAGCTCATTTTATCTTCAAATTTTTATTTCAAACCATGAATCGCATCACCGTTATCTTCCATTGCCTCACTGCCACGGTCCTCTGCATCCTGCTCGCCGGCTGTGCCATCGGCACACCTCGCGACCTCGTTCGCGGCAAAGGCTATCAACCCCAAAACGTTTTTGTCGCCACGAACGGTCTGCCAAGCGATCTGCGCCGTGTCGCCATGCTCCCGACTTCCTGCGATGAAAGCGATTCCGTCCTCGTTGATGGCCGCAATGAGCTCCAGCCGATATTGATGGAGCAATTGATCAAGACCAAAAAATTCGAAGTGGTCTCGGCCAACTCGGACGCTCTGAAAACCCGCCTGACCCGCGCGGATTGGAGCAGCGAAGAGCCGTTGCCTCCGGACCTTTTGGCATTGCTGCAGCAGCAATCCGGCTGCGACGCCGTGATGTTTTCGCGTCTCACGGTTTTCCGGGCGTATCCGCCGCTGGAAGTTGGCTGGCGGATGCGCCTGGTCGACGTCCGCACCGGCCACACCCTCTGGGCCGCGGACGAGATTTTCAATGGCGGCGAAATTTCCGTGGACAACGGCGCGCGGCGCCATCAATTGACCGAGGAACGTGTCCCCAGCGGCGCCCCGGACGAATGGTTCATCCGGAATTCCCCGGACAAATTCGGCGAATACACCGCCGCCCGCCTCCTCGCCACCCTGCCGCCCCGCCAACCACAGTGACACAGGCGTCTCGCCCGTGCGGATGGAAACCACGGGCGAAGAGCATTGAACTGGCTCGAACGTTATCGCTCGATCCGGACTCTGCGCGAGGCCGGAAACCATCCAAAAACTCCTAAAGTTTTCCCCGCAGTTACCGATGTGCCAGATAGGAAATGTAGTGTTATGGAGATTGACGTAAACCTCAATCGTGTTCCGCCAGTGGAACCCAGCCAGGCCGTTGCCCGTCGCGATGACGCGGCCGCGGCGGACGATACTTCTTTCCGGCTCACCTCGGCGCTGCAGGATCAATTGAAAAACCTCCCCGCCGTTCGCCCGGACAAGATCGCTCAAGCCCAGGCATTCGTTTCCGACCCAAAATATCCGCCCTCAGACGTGCTCGACCGGATCGCTGTTCTTCTGGCCATACGCGTCAAACAATAAACAAATCACTCCGCCACGCTAAAACATGCGCGCTGCAAATCCCTGGAAGTCGTACCGCGAAACCGCCACCCTGACCGCGCCGCCCGGCCAAGTTGTGCTGATGCTTTTCGAAGGCGCCATCCGTTCGCTCGAACGTTCCTTGCCCGGCTTCACCAACACCGACCCGGCCGAGTCGAATATGACCATTCATAATAATCTTCAGCGCGCCCAGCAAATCGTTCGCGAACTTAATCATTCGTTGAACATGGAGCAGGGCGGGGAATTCGCCGCCAACCTCCGCCGCCTCTACAACTATTTCGAAAAACGCATCTGGGAAAGCAACCTCAAGAAAAATCCCGAAGGCGTTGGCGAAGTCATCCGCCACATCACCGTCCTCCGCGACGCCTGGGCCACCATGCTCGCCAACCAGGGTTCCGCTCCGGACACCCGCGCCGTCCTGGCTGCCGCATGAACTCGGCTCCCACCGTCACCGCCGAGCCGGCCTTGTTCGAAGCCTACGAGGAATGGCGCCAGATTATCGAAGCGGCCGGCGCAGCCATCCGCGCGGGCAACTGGTCAGTCGCGTCGGATTGCCACAAACGCATCTCCGTGCTGCAACCGCGCATCACGCGCCTGACGAACGAAACCCGCCAGGAATGGCAGCGCGCCGGCGCCGGCCTGAGCGTCAAAGAGCGAAAGCTCCACGCCATTGTTTCAGGCCTCATCGAGCTCGAATTGCAGAACAATTCCTTTTTGGCCAGCGCCAAGCAATCCGCCCGCAACCATCTCGATCAACTCAGCCGCGCCCGCCAAAACCTCAAGCGCGTCCACCGCTCCTATTCTTCGGTCCGTCCGACGACCTGGAATTCGTTCTCCTGACCGTAGCAGCCGACGTAAGGCGGAAGTTAAGATCCAAGCGTCCAAGCTCCAAAAACCGTACGTGGCGGATTGGAATTTGGCCTTTGGAGCTTGGATGTTGGACGTTTGGTGCTTAATTCTTGAAGTTGCTCACGGCCTCACGTCGATATTCGTCCCCTTCACCCCAATCATCTCGCCGGAACGCCAAGGTATTTCCTTCTTATCAATGGTCAGCACTCGCGGGATCAATTGAACCTCGTGCCCGAACAAATCGAAGACAATCGTCCCCGGCAGGAACGTCGTATCCATGAACACGCATTTGCCGAACGGCACGTCATAAGGCCACTCTTTCGGCTGGGCAAACACCATCAAAGCATTCGTTTCGCTCGCATTCGTTTCTCCGGAAAACGTGATCTGCAGATTCGCAATGCCCAAGTTGGTCTCGGTGACCACCAAAGCCGGCGCTCCAGCCGCTGAATTCGTGAAGTGAACCACCCACGGCCCTTTCCGTTCACGGCGATGCTCAATCCACGTGTAAGCAATGATGTACACGATGATCGCAATCCCGAATGGTATCCAAAGGTGCCGCAGCAAATTATCTGACTTCATAAATCCGTCCGCAGAGTACGGAGATTCGACGATTTCACGAGCCGAAAAATGCGCACTCGACAAATCCCGTAACGGCGCCTCGGAAGAGCGCCGCCATGTTTTTGGGCGGCAGCAGCCACCGTAAGGACGCGTTAGTCAAGCGTTCGGAGCGCGGCTCTGTGAGCCGCAGCAGCATTCCATTTTCACTGGTTGCCGAATTTGTTCACGGGCATTGCCTCCCACACCTTGCTGCGGGTCGCAGACCCGCGCTCCTTTCGCTTTCGGCAACGCGTTCGTGAGGCTCGAATTGCCCTCACGCCAACCGTAACATCTAATTTGTTTCGTTGACGTCCCGCCGACGCGCGACTTAACTCCCGGCATGAAAACCGCCGTTCGATGTTTCGCCCTGCTGGCCGCGCTGGCCGTGACCGGTTGCATTTTTGGCAGACATAAGCAACCGCGGCCGCCAACAGTTGTCAATCTCACCGCCACCAACGCGCCCACTGCGAACACTTTCACAATCACGCCCGACCAAAGCATCACGGGCCGCGTCACCTTGGTGAATCCGAACCTGCGGTTTGTCGTGCTCACGTTTCCGCTCGGGCAGATTCCGCCCGTCGGCTCGCGCATGAACGTCTTTCGCAACAGCGCCATCGTCGGCGAAATCAGCATTACCGGCCCCGCGCGTGAAGACAACACCGTCGCCGATATTATATTTGGTGAAGCGCAAAAAGGCGACGAAGTGCGGGCGAAGTAAAATTCTGTATCTGTAGGAGCCGACGTGAGAATTCTTCTAAACCCTTGAACCGCGACATATCAGCGGCTGTGTTCGGCGAGAGGCGCTGGAGCAACTTCTCCCTCTCCCATCGGATGGGAGAGGGCCGGGGTGAGGGTTTGGGTTCGGGAGGAGCCTCTTTTTTGAAGGAGAGGTGATCTCCCGCGCTCAATCCTCCGACGTCGCCTTGCGCTCTCCAATCGTTTCCTCGATGGCCTTGACGGTCTTGGGAAGCGACTGCCGCTGATACGGCGAATGGAGATTGAAATAGATTCCGCACAACGGCCGCTCGGAATCGCTCTGGCTGAGGATGACCGTGACGTGTTTATCGAGCGCGATGCCGTGGCGCAATTGCGGGCCGCGGGTCTCGTACGCGCGAATCGCCTTTGCCATGAGGGATTTCAGGGAGGCCTCGAACTCTTCAGGGATTTTGTCGATATTGATGACGTACGCATCATACGCCTTCATTGCCAACGCCATCTCGTCTTTAAACGTCTCAACAGTCACGTATCTTAGAATAGAAAACTTTATGTAAAAGTGAAGTAAAATCTGGCTTCACCGTGGTTTCCGGCACCTTCCGGCTGTATTTCACCCGACAATGGTCCTGAACCCACTATGTTATCGGTAGAAACGGAGCGGCCTTGAGTGCCTCACGCAACAAATCACGGGCGGGAACCGTGGGACATTGCCGCGGATATGGAAAGAACTGCGAGGCAAAGAGCGAATGTCGTGATGAAAATGTAGTGAGCCAGGCTGAACCAATACCGAACAGATTGCTTGTCCCTGGCGTATATGGTTGTGCTTCTCCCCTTCTGAACGGCTGGGGCCAGTCCTTTGCGCAAGGCTCGAATCACGCGGAAAGCATATACGGCTCAGTCCCATGAAAATCACGGCGAGCCATTCGTCGAACGGTCGATCTGACGATTGAACGTTGGCGGCAGCGAAAAATATCTCGGGAACCATCAGTAAGAGATCTTCAGGCGGCACGTCGTCTCAATCCAACTCCAACTCCTTTTTGACATTGCTCCAAGACATCCGTGGGCAATGCGCGAAGCTGCTCGATCGCGGATGGAACAAATTCAATTTGGTAGCGCATTTTTACTTCAACTCCCCCGCCAACTGCTGTCCCAATTCCGCCGCTTCCTTAATCGCCCGCTTCGCCTCCGCACGCCGCATCGGGCCGCTTGCAAACGAAATTGCCTGCATCCGCAGTTGTTCACCCACCACCTCCGCATACGCCGCCACGGGACTCTGGCAACCGCCGCCCATGCCGGCCAGGAACGCCCGTTCCGCCGTCACGCACTGAAACGTATTAAAATGATTCAACCGCTCGCAAATTTTTGAAATGCGCTCATCGTTCGCGCGAATCTCAACTCCAATCGCCCCCTGGCCGACTGCCGGCAGCATCACCTCCAAATCCAGCACCGACGCCAAAATCCCGTCCGGCACCGCATCGCCATGCAATTTGCCATCAGCCGAAATCGTAAAATTCAGCCGCAAAAGCCCCGCCAGCGCCAACACCGTGCCATCCAGTTCGGCGCGATCGGCCACTTTCTGCATTCGCGTGGGGACGTTCCCGCGAATTTCCACCACGTTCAAATCCGGCCGCGCCGTCAGCAATTGCGCCTTGCGCCGCGTGCTGCTTGTCGCGATGGTTGCGCCCTTCGGAAAATCCTTCAGCGTGCTGTTCGCCTTCAATCCCTTCAACGCCGCCTGTCCCGGCGTCCATTCCTCCTTCTGATGATTCGCCGGGTTCGCGAAATATTCCGCGTCGCGGTAAATCAGCACATCGCGCACATCCGCGCGTTTTGACGTGGCCACCAGCGCCAGTCCCGCCGGCAATTCCGTCGGCAAATCCTTCAAGCTGTGCACCGCGATGTCCGCGTGTCCCTTCACCAGCGCCACTTCCAGTTCCTTCGTGAACAAACCCTTCGGCAACCCGCCGTCCACCTTCATTGAAGCCTTTTGCAACTTGTCGCCCGTGGTCTTGATGATCTTCAGCTCAAACCGCAGCCTCGGAAAAATCCGCCGGCACTCGGCAGCAATCAAATTGGACTGGGCCAACGCCAGCGCGCTTCCCCGTGTGCAAATGATGATGGGTTTTTCCGGCATGATCTAGGTCAGCATTCAAAAGTTTACCCGCCGCTGGAATGAGTCGACGATGAATGGATTTCAAAACCGTTCCAAAGTTTCACCCTCTCCTGTGAGGGGGAATTCTCCGAAATGAAATTCGCGCTTTGAACCCCGAACCATGACATATCGATCGCCATAGTCGACGAGAGGCGCTGGAGCAAGTTCTCCCTCTCCCATCGGATGGGAGAGGGCAGGGGTGAGGGCGGAGGTCCATACCATATTGAACGGCCTTCATGCCGACCCTTTCGATTTGGAATCACGAAACACGGGACACGGAACACTCACCGTCGTCCCCGGTAAATTCGCTCCAATATTCCCAACCAACGGCTTCGCTTTTTCGATGATGATCTTCTCGCAGCGGGCGATTTCCTCTTTTCGCTGCTGCAAATAGTCCTCGGCAATGGCTTGGAGATCATCGATATTGTAGAGGTAAACATTCGGCATGATGTTCACTTCCGGATCAATGTCGCGCGGCACCGCGATATCCACCAGCAGCAACGGCCGATTTTTGCGAAGCTTCATCAATGGCTCCAATTTCGCCCGCGTCAAAATATGATGGGGCGCCGCCGTGCTGCTGATGACGATATCGACCTGCCCGAATTCATTCGACCAATCGTCAAAGTTCACCGCGCGTCCGCCGAATTCCGCGGCCAGCGCCTGTGCGCGATCAAATGAGCGGTTGGCCACCACGATGCTCCTCGCCCCGCGCGAAAGCAGGGCGCGCGCGGTCTTCTCGCTCGTGTCACCGGCCCCGATCACCATCACGTGCCGATTTTCCAGCGACGAAAAAATCTTCTCTGCCAGCTCCACCGCCACCGAACCCACCGAAATACTTCCGCGCTGAATGCTCGTCTCGGTGCGGACATGCTTGGCCACGTTGAACGCGCGCTGAAACGCCTTGTTCAATCGCGGTCCGGTATGCCGATGTTGCAGCGCGAGGTCGTAAGCCTTTTTCAACTGCCCCAAAATCTCCGTCTCGCCCAGCACCATCGAATCCAGCCCGCAGGCCACCTTGAACAGATGGTAAACGCTCTGCGGTTCGTTCAGCGTGTAAATCTCATCCGTGAGCGGATCGCGATAGTTGTGGCACTTCACCAGAAATTGTTTCAATTCCTCGAAGGCTTTGGCCGATTCGAGCGGCGTCGAAACGTAAAGCTCCACGCGGTTGCAGGTCGAAAGAATCACCGCCTCGTCCGCAATCCCTTCGTCGCGCAGCAACTGGAGCACGGCCGGCACGCGCGCCTCGCCAAAAGCAAACCGCTCCCGCAATTCCACGGGTGACGTATGATGGCTTAGGCCGAGGACGACGATCATGAGAATAGTGGCACGGGCGTCCCGCCCGTGCGAATCCTCGCCGGTTCTCGAAACTCGAAACTCGAAACTCGAAACATAGTTTTACGGATGATGCAACGGAGAGAGCAGGGTGGTGCCCCAAAATGTCAGCGCCAGGAACGCAAACACCGCGATCACTCCCACCGCGAACCGCCGGCCCGATTGCGCAAAACGCCAGCGCGAAACCAGCAGCCCCAGGTAAATCGCCCATAACAGGATCGCCCACGGGACCTTCGGATCGTTGAACAGCGGCTTGTTCTCCTTCTCGGCGATATCTCCGCCCAGCGCCAGGCTCACCGTCAGCAAAGCAAACCCGGCCAGCACCAGCCGCCCCGTGATCACTTCCAGTTTTTGAATCGGCGGCAGCAGCGAAAGCATCGCGCGCATTTTGTGAAATTTCAAATTGTGTTCCTGCGTCAAAAACATCACCCCCGCCACCGCCGCCAGGCCAAACGCTCCAAACGCCAGCAGCGCGAGCGCCGCGTGCAAACTCGTCGGCGCGCCGCTGAATTGTGGTGTCGCCGCGTGCCTGTCCAGTTCCGGCATCAGCGCGAACACTCCCATCGCAAACAGCACCGGCGACGCAAACGCCCCCAAAAATCGCAGCCGCGCCCACAATCCAAAGGCCAAATACGCCGCCACAATCGTCCACGCGATGAAGGTCGTGGCCTCGTACAGATTGTTCACCGGGCAATGTTTCAAATCGAACCCGCGCAACATGATTGCCGCCGTATGCAGCCCGAAGGCCACGAGCAGGAGGAAATAATTGATCCAGTTATCCTGGCGAAACCCTTTGCGCCAAAGGAAAACCGAATAAATCGTGCTGATGCCGTAAATAATGACGGCCAGCAGGAAAAAATGCCGGTCAAGATGGGGGTCTTGGTTGGTGAACCACACAGTGACAGGTTAATTTACCCCTGATTTCAGGCAAGCTGGAATTAGGGCTGAAATCCGAATACCGAATCCGAAATCCGATTAATCTGCCTTCAACGCTCTCTGGCCGATCTCTTTCGGTTTTCGGACTTCGGATTTCTTTCGGATTTCGGATTTCGAGTTTCGGAATTAGGGCTGCCCCCCACTCAAATCCGCCGGAAATTTACCCTGCATCGTCGGAATCACTTGCGTCGGACATTTCCCGCCCGCATCCGCCAGCCCCGCCGCGATGCCCGTCGCATACGCCGTCGACGTCGAAGTCCCCGTCACCGCCCACGATTGCCCGTCATATGGCACGATGCTCGTTCCCGGCAACAACAGGTCCACGAAACTGCCGCGGTTCGCGTAATCCGCCACTTGCCCCGGCCCGCTCCCGGCCGTGACCGATTCCACTTCCGGATAGGCCGCCGGATATTCCGGCGTGGTCACCGGCTGATTGCCCGCCGCGGCGAAAAACACCACGCCTTGCTTGCTCGCATTTTGGATCAACGTATGTAAAAACGTGCTGTCACCCTGGCCGCCGAGGCTCAAATTGATCACGTTCGCCCCCGCCTGCACGGCGTCATAAATGCCCGTTGCCACATCATACGTACTCGTCGTCTCGTTCGGCCCATACACATCCACCGACATCATCTTGGCGGATGTCTGGCCGCTCGTATTCGCCTGCACTGCGCGCCAGATCGTGTCCGCCATCGCGGTTCCATGAGTGAGTTGCGAGCCACTCGTCGCCTTGCCTGCCACCGAAATCGAAGGCAGCATCAATTGGTCAAGATTATTTCCCAGCGTTCCAACCGAAGTATCAATCAATCCAATCACCACCTGGCAACTGCTGTCGTTCGGTGACTTCGGCGTCAAATTGAATTGCGGCGACGCGTTCGCCACACCCAGCGGCACATTCGGTGGTTCCATGGAATAATTATTTTCCACCGCCAGCACGTTTGGATTGGCCGTGAGGCAATCACGTCCCGCATTCGCCGCCGCTTCGTCCTTGAACTGCACGCGATACGTATTGAGCGCGTTGAGGCGTCCGGTCACGGTCGCATCCTTGATGCAAGGCAACCCATCGATGCTCGTGCCCGGCTTCAAAGTCACGACTAGCTCGTTCGGGATTTTGCCTGACTTCGCCGTTTTCGAAACCAGGTCTTCGGGCCGAATCAATTGCGTCGCGCTGCGCCTCGAAGTGCGAAACACGTAAAGATGCAGCGGGCCATTCGTTTGCGGGACCATGGCGAAATTCAAATCGCCGAGCAACATCCGCAACGCCTCGCCCGCTGAAAGGTCGGCAAACTTCGTCGAAACCGTGTGCGTCACGTGCGGCTCAAGAAAAATCTCCCAGCCGGTATGCTTGGCAATTCCCGCGAGGAGCCGCGATACCGGCACCGATTGGATATCGGCGCTGACGATGTTATTATTCGTGTTCCAGTTCAGCGTGTCCGCCGCCGAAGCGCGAGTATTGGAGAACAACAGCATAAGCGCGCAATTCGCCAGGCACAGCCATCCTCGAAAACAATGTTGCATCAGGCACAATATAGCGAAAACCCGCCCGAAGGGAAATGATTCAACCGAGGCGGTGGGGCGCGTCGCTCCGCGCGCGCCGTGTCTTGAAAATTCGAGCGGCTCGAGCCAATCGCCGCTCGTATATCGCAATCGTAAATTTCAGGGTCTTTGCAGCCTGAAAAACTGCACCGCTCCTGTCATAGGCACCGTCACCACATCCCTATTCGCGCTCGTATCCGCAGTCACGGGACTCGTCACCGGCGCCCACGTCGCCGACGGATTGATGCTGCTGCTCGACGCCAGTTTAAACCCTTGCGGCGCCAGCGGCCAGCTAATCACGAGGTTATTGTTGTTCGTCTGGCGGACAGTCAAAGCTATATTGAAGAATTCAAACGCCAGCGCATACGTTTCGCTCGGCGACACTTCGCCGTTGGGATTTTTCTGCACCTGCAAATCATACCGGCCCGGCGGCAGCGAGGGCAGGGTGAGATGCTCCACGTTATCCACCATGCTCGTGCTGCACAGGACCAGGTTGCCGTTTGCCGTGTTGTAGAGAAACAGGTTCAAATCATTGATGCTCATCGGCTGGGCCGGGACAACGGTATGCGGACGCTGCCAGGTGAGCGTGGCCGTCAACGTGTAAACATGGCTGCCGGTCAGATTGAAATAATAATGATTGATTTTGTCATGCAGCGGATCGGGGCTCGTGATCGAATTCAAATCCCAGCCGGTCAACACCGGCACATTGCCCGGATTCGAGCCGGGCGGATGCGGCTGGCCATCCAATACCGAGGTGCTTTCAATAAATGCGCGCTTGCCGCCGGTGAGTTGGCTCCACGAATTGAACACGTTCAATACCCCCGCGCCGTAACGCGCGTCGAGCGGCGTCGTGACGCCATTCGTCCAGCCGGCGGGCTTGATGGCGCCATTCAAGATCAATGCCTTGATCGTGCGATTGTCACTTGCCGATGCGGTGTCGGAACCTCCGTCTCCACGCAACGCCGCCTGTATCAACAAGGCCGCTGAACCGGCCACGAGCGGCGTGGAAAAACTGGTAACTCCACCACCGGGCGCAACGAGGTCCGGCTTGCTGCGCCCATTGTACGTCGGCGCGGTGCTCGAATTCCCGGGATAGACGCCCACCCCAATGCCATTGTAACATGTCGCTGCCGGATACACTGTCCCGGCATTGCCCGCCCCCGAGACAAACAGCACTCCGTATTGTGTTGCCGCATCGTCATACTCCGAATCAATCGTCGCCTCGACATTGCTCGGATAATGTGTCCCGTTTACGTCGGCGTCGTAAACGAAGCTCTGGTTCACCACGCGATCCGGAATTGCCTGCGGCGAAGCGATGTAATTGTCCGAGAAAAAATTGGCCTCGTAATTATCCACGTGCGCCACTCCCGGCGCGACGCCGTTCGTCGTGTTCCCATAAAAATTCCCGGCCACCGCATCCGCATGACCGGATTCGGTTCCGACCGTATTTGTGAAGGTTATAGCGGTGCCGCTGCTCGAAATCCAGGTGAACAAATTCGTCGGCTGGTTTACACCAGCCGCGCCGGGATTCACCTCAAAAGGCGGCGGTGTTCCGGCACTGATGGGCGCTTCGACTTGTCCCACCGAAATCCCGTTTCCGGTCAAACCCGGCGAAACCTGCCGCAGCAGCGTTGCGCCGATGGTATCGATATCAGCACCATTCGCGCTTGCCGCAGCCAGCAGAATAATGAGCAATGCAGAAACTTTGGAAATGGACATGGGCTCCTGTAGCGCGGAGTTTCACTCTGCCGTATCGCCGAATTGCATTCGGCCGTGCGTCAACACGTCCGGCAGTTCGGGACAGCTTGGGCCGATCTCGACGAGTGCCACTTGACGCTGTCCTCGACAGGGAACTGGAAAGTTCCCTGAACCCGCAGGCGGGAAAGCCTGCGCTACATAGCGGTAGCGCAGACATTCTTGTCTGCGAGTTCGGGCGACTTTCCGGTCGTCCGTTTCAATGGCACAAAAGCCACCGCCGATTAAGGATAGTGTCAAAATGCAGCCGAACCCAGCCCTCGATTGCTTTCGAACTTGCGACCCCGCACTCCCTTGGTAGAGTGCAAGAGAACAATTAGAGCCAATTTCAGTTGGGAAACTCATCGCGGCAATTTCGCCGAGAACACGACAAAGTAAAGTGCCGTCCGTCTAAAAAATGGACGTTTCGGCGCTCGCCCGGATGACAATGGCTCGGAATACGTTAAGTATGTGCTTTGGGCACGGTCTTTGCGGGCGAATGGGGCCGATTGCCAATTATGAGCGCCAATCTCAACCAAAATGCCAATGCCTTGCCGTCGGGAGACAACTCCCCGACGTCGTATGCGCTCATGGAATCCGACAGCTCAAATAAACCCGCCGCTTCATCTCCCTCTCCGCCACGAAGCGGGGGAGAGGGCCGGGGTGAGGTGGCTCTCAGGGCTCAGGGGATATCTCGATCCTCCGCCCTCAACTGGCTCTGGATGGCCCTCCTGGCCGCCGGCATCGCCGCCCTGTGCTGGTTCTCATTCCAGTTGGCCGCCATACGCATTTACCAGGTGGACGAATGCACCAACGTTCTCGTCGCGCGCGATATCGCCGCCGGCCAATCCGCGCCGGGAATGGAATTGTTCCAGTTGATCCTCTCGCGCTTCATGTCGCTCGGCGCCAGCGCCGCCGACCTGTTCACCAGCGCTCGCCTGCTGACGTTCATTATTTTCTGGCTGAACCTCGTCCTGCTCGCGCTCGCCACCGGTGAACGCATTCTCTCCCGCCGCTGGCTCGTGGCCCTCGCCGGAGCCGCCACGCTCGCGCCGCTCTGGGATTACGGATTCGAAGTCCGCCACGACAATCTTCTCCTTACCGGCATTCTTCTGATGTGGGGCATGGTGCGCTTTCAACCGCCCAAACTCGGAATATTCTTTTTCATCGGCGCCTGTTTTATCGGTTTGGAATTCGTTTCCGTCAAAGCCGTCATGTACACCTTCCCGATCTCGCTGGGCATCCTCGTCTTTCCGCCGCCGGGCGAACGCAAGCCGCGCTGGCAATTATTCGCCGCGTGGTGCGTGGGCGCGCTCGTGTCGTTTGTCGTCTTGCGGCTGATTTTCAAAGCCGCCGGGCTCGGCCAAAATTATCTCGCCACCGTGCAGAGCGTTTCGAATGTGCCCTCAGCCGCTTTGCGTTTCTCGCCAATACCGGACACGCTCTCGCGCCTGCTCACCGAGACGCCGTTGCTGGTCGCGGTCGTCATCGCCGCGTTCATCGCGTGCGTCACCACCCTCACGCGCCGAGGGCGCGCCGCGCTGAATTGGAATGGAATTCTGCCGGAAACCTTGTTGGTCGCCGCCGCGCTCCTCGCGCTGTTCGTGAATCCGAATCCGTATCCCTACAATCTCCTGCACTTTGTTCCGTATGCGTTCCTGCTCGCGTTCCGCTACGGCTCACTGCTTTGGGAACAATTAAAACTGCTTCCGCAACGCGCCGTTTTCGCGCCCGTCGTCGTGAGCGCCATTGCGTTCACGCATCTTGCGCCGTTCGGCGTCGTCACGCACCGGCATTGGTCCATGACGAATTACCACCAGGAGCAATTGATGAATCTCACCGAGGATTTGACCGACCCGGCCAAGGATTGCTACTTCGACGGCATTGGGATGGTGCCGACGCGCAAGGAATGCGATCAGCGGGCCTTCATCCACGGGCAAGGCTTGGAATCTCTCTACATCGGCTCCGGCCCGCGCATGCGCGACCTGCTCGCCGCCCATCCGCCCTCGGTTGTCATCTTGAGTTATCGCACCGGATACCTTCCTGACGAGGACAAGGATTTTATTGATCAGCGCTACGTTCCCATCGCCGATGATTTCATGGTGCTCGGCAGCATCTTGCCTTCCGGCGGCGGCACGTTTGAAATCTATCACGCCGGCCGTTATCGCATCAGTTCTGCCGAAGGCTCGAACATCATCGGCACCTACAAGGCGCCGCGAAACGCGCAGGATGCCGTGGCCCAGCCCAAGGAAGTGCCGCCGTTGACCGGCACCATCGATGGCGTCCCGCTGAATGGCAAACCGGTCGAATTGTCCGTCGGCACGCATCGCTTGGAATGCGGTGCCAACGAAAAACCGGCGGTCGTCTGGGTCGGCCCGCACCTCGATGAAATTGCGCGCATGCCTGGCTTCAATCTTCACCGGTTATTCGTGAATTGGTATTGAGACGATGACCGCCACCGATCCAGTTCGCGAAAGCCGCACGGAAATCCCTTCCGTCAGCCATCGCCCCACCGAGCGCGGCTGGCTCGCCGCCTGGAGATCCCCGGCTGTCTGGAGCCGCATCGCCGTCGGCTTTGCCGCGCTTTGCCTCGTCAAGATGATCATGCTCGTCAGCCTGCGCGAAGGACTCTTTGAAATCCATTACCGTGTCAACGACGAACCAGTGACCTGGCTTAATTTTATCGCCTTTTACTTATTCGCCGTTCTCGCCGGCTTGAATCTCTGGAAACTCAGCGCGCGCTGCCTGCCTGCGGGCGCGAAAGTCGTCCGCGCCGCCAACGCCTGCGTTCTCTTCCTCGCCGGGGTGTTCCTCTTCCTGACGTTTCACGAGGGCGACAAAAATTATCTCTATGCCATGATGAACGGCATTCTCGGCGGGAAAGAGATCCTCTGGTATTTGATCAATAGTTTCTGTTTCCGCATGCCGTATCTCGCGGTGTGGGTCCTTGCCTACGCCTTCACCTATTACGGTTTCTGGCGCAAAGGGCGCGAACATTGGATGCTTCGCGTCACTGCTGTTTTCGCCACTGCCTACATCGTTCTTTGTTTGGGTGATCTGAAGGAATTCCGCAACGCGCTCATCGTCATCGATTGCCTGGGCATCGCCTGCCTCGTGTTGAACGGCGGCGGATCGCTCAATCCGTTCTGGATGGCGTTGCCGGTCATCGGCGCCAGTTCACTGTTCTTCTTGTTCCGCCCGTTTCACTACGATCTTGGCTTGACTCACATGAATAGCGAATTCACCGTGCTGCTGTGGGGCTGCCTGCTGTTGCTCGCCGGCGTCACGCTGATGGCGTGGCGACGCGGCTTTCTTGCCGGTTGGTGGCGCATCCTTCCATTTGCCATCGCGTCGCTGTTGCTTGTCAACACCTACTATCCCCAGTACGCCAACTACGAAAATCTTTTATGCATGGGCTTCATGCTCCCGCGCTATTTCCTCGGCGAATTCGGAGTCATGCTGGCTCTCCTTGGCCTTGCCGTTGTTTATCGAAAACTTCGCCCGCGAGGAACGTTGCTCTGGCTCGACATCGTCAACCTCCTCCTCATCACCATCGCGCTGGCGGACCTGCGTCTCACGCAAATCATGGATGCGCGGCTCGATTGGGACGCTCTCTCGCTGGCCATGGGCGAAACCACCAAAATGATGTGGCGCATGGCCCGGCCGTATCTCCCATCTCTCGCGCTCGCGCTTGTTGTAATGACGGCGTTATATGCATTGGCTCTCTGGGCAATGCGCCGCATCAATAGTGGCACGGGCGTCTCGCCCGTGAGTCCGAATTCGCACGGGCGAGACGCCCGTGCCACTACTCCGTCTCGGTCTGGCCGCAGCTTCGCTTTCGCCGTCGTCGCCTGTCTCCTGCTCGCCATTGCCGGCATCGCCCTCGCGCCCGGCGACAAAGCCGAAGGCCAGACGCTGGTTCGCTTTGCGGAAACCACTCCGTTGTTCAAGCGCGGCGCAACGCCCCTGATGGACCGCGATACTTTCTTGAAAACGGCGACTGCCCTCGGCCTCGGTGATATGTGCGCGCCGCCCCCGACCGCGCCCGCGCACCCGCGCCGCGATTTGAATGTGGTCCTGATTTTCCAGGAATCGACTTACAACAAGCATCTATCCATGTTTGACGGTAAGGAAGACACCCAGCCGCTGCTCTCGCAATACAGGAATCGCATGGAACTGTTCCCGAATTTCTTTTCTGTCTTCGCCGGATCCATGAACGCGCGTTTCGCCACCTTCACCGGGTTGTATCCGGTCGCCGATTACCACGCCTTCACCGCCGAGCGCGTCCCGGTGAAAAGCATTTTCGAAACGCTCCACGATAACGGCTACACCTGCTCGATGTTTTATTCCTCGTATTTTGATTATACTGATTTTCGGGATTTCCTCCGCAACCGCGGTTTCGATGCTATGTATGACGCGGACACCATGCCCGGCCCGCGCAAGGATGCGGGCGTCTCATGGGGCTTGCACGAGTCGGAAACGCTCGGCGCCATCCGTGCACAAATCAAAACCTACGCCACCAACCATCAGAAATTTTTCCTCACCTACGTGCCCGCCGCGCCTCACAATCCCTTCGACGGCACACCGCGCGAGTTTCAAAAGTACAAAATGAAAATGTTCGGTGACCTCACGCCGTTCTATTACAACGAACTCCTTTACATGGATTGGGTCAAAGCTTCCATCGTGGATCAATTGAAGGAATCCGGCCTGCTCGACAAAACCTTGGTTATCATCACCGCCGACCACGGCGAAATGCTGGGCGAGAATGGCGGGCCGGTCGGCCATGGCTGGGCCATCACGCCCGAACTCGCCAACATTCCCTTGATCATCATGGACCCGGGCCACCCTGGCTATCACGTCAACGACACCATCGGCTCGCAGGTGGATCTCCTGCCCACGATCCTCGATTCGCTCGGCATCGCCATTCCGCAGGGCCAGTTGTATCAAGGCGCCTCGTTATATTCGCCCGATCTGAATACCAACCGCACGATTTACATGAACTCCTTCCGGCAGTATGGCGAAATCCAGGGTGCGCGCTTCGTTCAAGGCGGTCGGGATTCTGAAAAAGACGGCAGCGCCTCCGGACGCGAAGTTTTTGACATCGGCAATGACGGCTCCCACACCTCATTCGCGCCGCTGCAATTACCCGCGCTCGACGCGCCCTCCATTTCAACGTTCGATAGTTTCCAGAAAAATCTGCTGCGCAATTATTCGGCTTACACGCAAATGTTTCATCCTTGAACCGCGGCGGCCCGGCGTACGAACCCTCTAAAAACGCCGTTCGGGCTTCCTCCTCGTTCTCGTCCTCGCCCCTCGATTTTGGATTTTTCGAGGACGAGCATGAGAACGACGACGAGGAGGATTCTCGGAGGCATGCAGCCCGGAATCACGTCAAACCCCGTCCATTGAGGACACCATGCCCGCAATTCACCCGCCGAGCCGTCCGTAATTTTTTTCCCAAATAATCCCGCAACTTCACTTGATAGGAGGTGTTTAACACCTATAATGCTTGGGCTGGCGAACTGTTGCAAAATTGGTCAGCCGCGGTGAATGACGGACAAGAGTCCTGTTTCGATGGAACCCGGGGGCATCCCCGCGTCGCGCCGCAAACAAGATTACAAGATTACTATGAAAATCCAAACCTCACGCAAGTCGGGCTTCACGCTCGTCGAAATCATGATTGTGGTCGCGATTATCGGCCTGCTGGCCTCAATCGCCATCCCCAACTTCATCAAAGCCCGCGAAACGGCCCGCAGAAATGCCTGCATCAATAATCTCCGCCTCATCGATGGCGCGATCCAGCAATGGGCTTTGGAAAACAACAAAAACAGCACCGACCCGGTGGACCTAAGCTCACTGACGGTCTATCTCGGGCGCGGCGGCGAGGGCGTCATCAACGGCACGGCCGCGGGTGCGACCAAATGCCCCTCGGGCGGCACCTATTCTGCCGGCGCTACCATCAGCGACAAGCCGACCTGCGACAAAGGCCCCACGCTCAAGCATATTCTCCCGTAATCGTTCGCTTGAACTTTGAAACCCGGAGCCTCGCAAGGCTCCGGGTTTTTGTTGAGAGTCCCGTCCTCCCCCTCGTCCTCGTTCTCGTCCCTCGATTTTCTGATGAATTTCGAGGACGAGGGACGAGGACGAGGACGAGGAACGAACCTTTTTGGCGTCCCCGACCTTCACCCCTTCAGCGCCTTCAAACAAGACACAACTGTCTTGAAAAGTCCGCCATTGTCCTACAAACACACCACTTTTTGCCGGTTTTGGCATGCCTGCCGGTTGAGAAGGGGAACGCGAACGTTATACTAACCGGCTGGCATCCCGATTGCTTAACTGCCAGTGCGGTTGGTGACAGGCAATTCAGTGAACAAAAACGTAGTTATATAAACCCGCCTGTCTCCGGGTTCACGCCGCCGAAACGAAAGGTAAAGACAAAGTAGTATGAAAATTCAGACCTCACGCAAGGCGGGCTTCACGCTCGTTGAAATCATGATCGTGGTCGCGATTATCGGTCTCCTGGCCGCCATCGCCATCCCGAACTTCATCAAAGCTCGTGAAACCGCTCGGAAGAACACCTGCATCAATAACCTCCGCCTGATCGACGGCGCGATCCAACAGTACGCGCTGGAAAACAGCAAGAACAGCACGGACACCGTGAATGCAACTTCGCTGACCGTCTATTTGGGCCGCGGCGGCACGGGTTCGATCGACACCACTGGTGGCGCGAAAACCGGCACGTTCTGCCCCTCGGGCGGCGCTTACACCGTTAGCACGGTGAACGCCAAGCCGACGTGCAGCAAATCGGCGACGCTCGGCCATACTCTCCCGTAATCGGCCTGTTGTCTGACTTCAAGCCCGAAGCCGGGAGGCTTCGGGCTTTTTATTTTTCAATATGCGGCGGTCATTCGTGACCTCCGCTGATTTTAAGAGATTCTCTTAAGAAAAACTTCAAATTGGCTTCCTCGCCTTTCCCGGCACGCTCCATGCATTCCTCTGATGCATTGACAGTCACTGGCTGGTCGCGTAAAAATTTTTTATAACCGATGAACTCTGTTCTCCGGACCGAGAATCTGCGTGTGGAATACCGTTCCCGCGAAATCAAACAGCAGACGAAAACGGCGTTGAAAGGCCTCAATCTCACCGTCCAAAACGGCGAGGTCTTTGGTTTTCTTGGGCCCAACGGCGCCGGCAAAACCACCACCATGAACGTGCTGCTCGGGTACGTGAACGCCACCAGTGGCGCTGCCTATCTTTTTGACGTCAATGTTCGCGAGCCGATCGCCCGCCAGCGTATTGGTTATCTGCCCGAACTGACCTATTACTACAAATTTTTGACCGTCGAAGAATTGCTGCGTTTCTACGCGCGCATTTTTGAAATTCCCAATTCCGAAACCGAGCAACGCATCGATCGGCTGCTGAAACTGGTGGAATTGGAGCACGCTCGCAAACGCCCCATCCGCACCTATTCCAAAGGCATGCAGCAACGCGCCGGCCTCGCCCAGGCGCTCATCAATAATCCGGACTTGCTCCTCCTTGACGAACCGACCAGCGGCCTTGATCCCCTCGGCCGCATGAAAGTCCGCGAAATCATCCAGCGCCTGAAGAACGAAGGCAAAACCGTCTTCTTCTCCTCCCACGAACTCGGCGAAGTCGAAACCGTCTGTGATCGCGTCGGCATCCTGCATCAAGGCGAATTGCAGGTTCAAGGCCGGGTTTCCGACCTCCTCACTCAATATCAATGCAACCTCGAGCAAATCTTCCTCAAGGTCGTCGGCTACCAACCCCAGCCCGCATGAACGGAATAAGTTCCACAAATTTTCGCGAAACCCCGGGCGCCATTCATCTTTCGATATCGTCCTCGTCCCTCATTCTCGTCCTCGTCATCGATGGACGAGAACGAGGACGAGTGCCAGACGAGAACGATTCGTGCAAATTCGTGAAATTCGTGTCTAAAAAACTTTGGATATGAACAAGATTTTTGCAGTCGCCGGCGTCGTCATCCGCGAACTCTATCGCCGCAAGGATTTTTACGTCCTCTTCATCCTCACCGTCATCATCACCGGCTTGTCCTGGATCGTGAATTTCTTCCACGACGAACAAATCATCCGGTTCATCAAGGAAATTTGCCTGCTGTTGATCTGGATTTCCGCGCTCGTCATCGCCGTCACCACCGCCGCCCGCCAGATTCCGGCTGAACGCGAAACCCGCACGATTTTTCCGCTGCTCGCCAAACCCATCTCGCGCTGGCAGGTCGTGGTGGGCAAATTCATCGGCTGCTGGATCGCCAGCGGCCTGGCCCTCGTTGTGTTTTACATCTTCTTCGCCCTCGTCAGTGCTTCGCGGGAACATACTTTGCCGTTCGATTCCTACTTCCAGGCGCTTTGGCTGCATTGGCAATTTCTGGGCATCGTCATCGGCATGACCTTGCTCGGCTCCGTCGCCTTGAGCACGCCGTCGGCGAACATGACCATCATCTTCGTCATCACCCTCGGCATTTTGTTCGTGGGCGGTTTTCTGCACAAAGTCGCCCAGGGCATGTCCGAACCGTCCGCCTCCATCGTCACCGCCATTTATTTCATCATCCCGCACCTCGAATTGTTTAACGTGAACGAACTCATCATTCACAACTGGCCGCCTGTGCCGTGGCCCGATGTTCTCATCGCCACGGTTTACGGCCTGGCCTACATGGCGGTTTTTCTCGTGGCCGGCTGCCTGGTGTTTCGCCGGAAAGCCTTGAATTGATATGCGCCGAGCGCTGCTGACCATCGTTTTGCTGCTCGTGTTGTGCTTCGGGCTTGTTGCCTGGATGCAGCCGCGCCGCGATGCCCGGATCAATGCGCTCGAACCGGCTGGCAATAGCACCCTCGCCAGTCTCCTCGGCGACGGCCGGCAAATGGTCGCCGATTATTTTTATACCGAGGCGGACGTCTATTTCCACAGCGGCTATTATCCCTCTGTTTTCGACCAGGCCCGCCGACAGGAGGAAGCCGACAGCGACGTCTCCCATCCGGAAGAGGGCAGCAGCGCGCAGGAGGAGAAAGGCTACATGGGTCCGCCGCTGGATTGGATCGATGCCTTCGGCCGGCATTTCATGCCCTCGCGGCACACCCATCTGCATGGCGAAGCCATCGGCGAAATGCTGCCCTGGCTCAAACTTTCCGCCGACCTCGACCCGCACCATATTCAGACGTATCTCGTCTCGGACTATTGGCTTCGCAGAATGCAGAAATCCGCCGAAGCCGAGGATTTCATTCGTGAAGGCATCAAATACAATCCCCACTCTCCGGACCTGCTTTACGCGCTCGCCCAGATTTATTTGGAGGACCGCAAGGATTATCCCTATGCCGAAAATCTTTTTCTCGCGGCCCGCAAATGCTGGCACGAGCGCGACGATTCCAAACCCGAACCGGATCCCAATCACCCCAGCCAGGACGCCAAGGATTACCTCCTGCTCGAACGCATCTACGGCGGACTCGACCGCACCGAACAAGCCGCCGGGCATTTGGACAAAGCCATTGAATACCTCGAACAACTCAAGCGGATTTCGCCCGTCCCGCAAGACGTCCAAAAGCGCATCGACAAATTGAAACTGCAAATTCAGAAAAGACGATAACGCTCCTGGAGGGAGAATCTCCAAATCCCAAGCATTCAAGCACCAGAGAAGCACCAACATTCAAGCGTCAATTCGCGCAAGACGAATTTTTGGAGCTTGGTCCTTGGAATTTCTCTGGAGCTTGGATCTTGGGACGCTTGGAGCTTTTTAGCCGGAGCTTCTCGGCTTGGTGCTTTCAACCTTTGCGCTTTGTTTTACGCGGTCGTTCTGCTTAATTCCTGCCAATGAAATCACGGAATGCCGCGCTCAAACGCGTCACCAAAGAAACCCGCATCCAATTGAAGCTCAATCTGGATGGACGCGGCAAATCCTCCATTAAAACCGGCATTCCGTTTTTCGACCACATGCTCACCTTGTTCGCTAAACACGCGGTGATGGATTTGACGCTCCGCTGCGATGGCGACCTCGAAGTCGATGCCCACCATACGGTGGAGGATTGCGGCATCGCGCTCGGCCAGGCCTTTGTGCAGGCTTTGGGTGATAAACGCGGCATCCGCCGTTACGGCGCCGGTTTTCATCCGAAAAATCCGTTTACCGGCGAGGCCTACGTTCCGATGGACGAATGCCTCGCGCGCTGCGTCGTGGATTTCAGCGGACGTCCGTACCTCGTGTGGCGCGGACTGACCGATTTTGCGTATCAAAAACTCAGCCGTTCGCAAAAAACGCAGGACGCCTCCAGCCAATTCCGCTTCGGCCTCGCCCGCGAATTTTTTCAAGGCTTCGCCAACGAAGCCCGTTGCAATCTGCATCTCGAACTGCTCTACGGCGATGAGCCTCACCACATTGTGGAAGCGCTCTTCAAGGCATTTGCCAAAGCGGTGGACATCGCCTGCCAGCACGACCCCCGCATCGCCGGCCAATTGCCCAGCACCAAAGGAAAACTGTGAAAACACAACTTTTTCAGACTGAAGGGCTGGCGGAAATTAGCCCGGGGTTGATCCCGCCACCGCGGGAGAAACCTCGGGTATTGCGCAATAAAAACGACAGCGCCCTGAAGAGGGCGCCGGAATGCCTCTATTTTCAGCGCCAACCTCGCCTCACGCAACTGAGAAAAATTGCGCTCCCATCGAATAATGCCCTCCCGTAGGCCGTCAAACTAATGGCTGAATTCGCATATTCCTCCGCCGAAGATGCAGCGCTGGTCCGGGCCGCGCAAAAAGGCGATACCGACGCCTTCGAGGAATTGGTCGCGCGGCACCGGGACAAGATTTATGCGCGCGCCTTCAGCATGATGCGGAATGAAGAGGAAGCCATTGATCTTTCTCAGGAAGCATGGGTGAAAGGCTGGCAGCGGCTGGCGCAGTTTCATGGCGAATCCAGTTTCGCCACCTGGATTACCCGGATCGTCATCAATCTTTGCCTCGATGAATTGCGAAAGCAAAAACGCCATCGCACCGAGTCGATTGAGGAGATGGACGAAGACTCCGGCGGCGTCGAGCGCCAGATGCCGCCCATCACTACCAATCCGACCGAGCGATTGGAACGCGGCGAGTTGCGCCAGAGAATTGACCGCGCGCTCGAGCAAATGTCGCACGAGCACCGGACCGTCCTCGTGTTGCATGAATTTGAAGAAATGGAATATAAGGAAATCGCCAAAACCATGGGATGTTCGATCGGCACGGTAATGTCCCGGCTGTTTTACGCGCGCCGCAAAATGGCCGCGCTCCTGGCGGATCTGAAAAATGAATGAGAACAGTTAAATTTGTTAAATGAGTTAAATAGTTAAATGGAGTCCCGGAGCGATGATCTCACGCAAGCCATTTAACCCATTTAACTCATTTAACCAACCGCGATGACCCAAGAGCAACAACTCAAACTGCAGGCCTTCGTCGACGGCGAGCTGCCCGAAAGCGATGCGCGCGAAATCGCCGCCTGGACGGCGCGCGATCGCGAAGCCACCGCGCTGCTCGGCGAATTGCGCCACACACGCCAGGCGCTCAAGGGCTTCGAACCCGCGCGGCTCGTTCCCGAATCGCGCGAATTTTATTGGTCCAAAATCAAGCGCGAGATCGAGCGCTCGGCCCCGGCTCCTGCGCCGGCTAAAGTTTCTCCCTTCCGAGTGTTGCGCCGCATCCTGGTGCCGATCGGCGCGGTCGCCGCGCTGGCGATTATCGGCATCTTCACCGTCCGCCAGCTCGGCAGCGGCAACGTCCACCCCGTGCAGGTCAATGCCGTCCTGGCCGATGCCGGCGCCGCCTATACCTATCGCGACGACGCGCAGAGCATGACCGTGGTTTGGCTGTCGTACCCGGCGGAAAAAAAGCTGGCGCAAAGCCCGTCCGCCGATACGCTTCCAGCGAAATGAGACACGGCCTGATTTGCGTTTGCATGCTCTTCGCCCTCCTGTCTTCAACAGGTCTGGCGCGCGCCGGCGCTGGCGACATGAACCTCGACGCCCAGCTCATTTGGGGCACGAACGACACCAAAACCGACGCCAAACTCAAGCCCGCAGACCCCGAACTGGTCAGAAAATTGAGACAATCGCCGTTCAAATGGGATCACTATTTTGAAATGCATCGCGAGCAAATCCCCCTGAAGCTGAACCAGGAAAAAACCGTCTCCATGAGCCGCAACTGCGTCATCTCGGTGACCAATCTCAAGGATCAGCAAGTCCAGCTTCGCCTCTTCGGCAAAGGTGTCCTCGCCAATACCGTCCAGCAAGCGCTCCCCAAAGGGCAACTCCTCATCATCGGCGGCAACGCCGAAAACTCCACCGCCTGGTTCGTCGTCCTCCGCCAGGTCGAGAAATAACGAACGAATTGGTGGGGCGAGATTCCGTCGAGCCCTCGAATCGTTGTGGCACGAGCGTCCTCGCGAGCCGTGGATCCTAGCCGCATTGGTGGGGCGCGCCGCTCTGCGCGCGCCGCCATATTTCCGCATCCGTGTTCATCTGGGGTTAAAAAACGCCCCGCATTCTCATGCGGGGCGTCGCGTTGCGTAGCGCAGACTTTCCAGTCTGCGGGTTCCGGGGACTTTCCAGTCCCCGGTTCATATCGTCATCAGCTTCCCACGCTGACCAATTCCTCATTATTCGCCACGTTCACAATCTTGAACTGCTCCGCGTGCATGCCCGGGTCGGCGCGGAACGACAGCTTGCCGAAATAACGCTTCTCCATCTCGATGAGATGCTTCTCGTCTTCCGTCCGCAATCGATCGAGCACCGTCGGATTCACCACGATGCGCAACTGAAAATCCGATTCATCGCGCGAACGTTTCTTCAGGATTTCGCTCAGCTTGCGCTGGATTTCCACGCTCATCGTCAGCGCACTCTTCACCTTGCCGCGGCCCTTGCAATACGGGCAATCGTCGTACACCGCCGCGCGCACGCTTTCGCTGTGGCGCTGCCGCGTCATTTCCATCAGGCCCAACTGCGAAATCGGCAGGATATGCGTCTTCGCCTTGTCGCGCCGCAACCCTTCCTTCATCCGCTGATAAACATTCTGCCGGTCGCGCGGATGCTTCATATCGATGAAATCCAGCACGATCAACCCGCCCATATTGCGCAGGCGCAATTGCCGGCAAATTTCATCCGCCGCCTCCAGGTTCACTTTGAGGATCGTCGATTCCTGGTCCCGGCCGCCTTTATGCCGGCCGGTATTCACGTCAATGGCCACCAGCGCCTCGGTTTCATCGATCACGATGTAACCGCCGCTCTTCAAATGCACCTGGCGCGAAAACGCGTTCTCCAGTTGCTTGCTGATGTTGAACCGGTCAAAAATCGGCTGCGGATCGGCGTACAACTTGATCTTGTTCGCCGAACGTTTCGAAATCTTCGAAATCATGTCCCGCATCCGGTCGTGCGCCTTCGGGTTGTCCACCACGATGCGCTCGACGTCCTCGGTGAGGAAATCGCGCACCGTGCGCTCGATCAAATCCGGCTCCTGGAACACGCACGTGGCCGGCGGCTGACCCTTGATGCGGCTCTGGACTTGGTTCCATTCCTCCAGCAATAAAAACAAGTCGCGAATGAAGTAACGCTTCTGCTGGCCTTCGCCGACCGTGCGCATGATGACTCCCATGCCATCCGGAATGGGCAATTCGCGCAGAATTTTTTTCAGCCGCTGCCGTTCCTGCTGGTTCTCAATCTTGCGCGAGATGCCGCTCTGGTCGGAATTCGGCAGCAGCACGAGATAGCGCCCCGGCAAGACGAGGTTCGTCGTCACGCGCGGCCCCTTGGTTCCAATCGGCCCCTTCGTCACCTGCACGATGATTTCGCTGCCCGGCGGATAAACACGCGGGATGTCCTTCTGCGTGATTTTCGGCTTGTCGCGCCGCCGCCCCTCGCGCTCGACGATTTCCACGCCGCTATCGAAGTTGCTCGGCACGATGTCCCAATAATGCAGGAACGCGTTCTTCTCAAAACCGATGTCCACAAACGCCGCCTTCAGATCATCCTGCAGGTTGCGCACTTTGCCTTTGAAAATACTGCCCACTAGGCGTTCTTCGGTCGTCCGCTCAATGTTGAATTCCTCGAGCTTGCCGTCCTCCGACACCGCCACGCGGGTTTCGAGCGTTTCGGCGTTGATGATGACCTCCTTGTGCAGCTTCTTTTCCGGCTTGATCAGCCGTTGCACTTTTTTGACGAGATTCGTCGCGGCCACGCGGATGGAATCCACGAGGCCCTTGGGTTTCTCGACCACGGGAACCGGTTGAAACGGTTTTTCCTTCTCGACGGGCAGGGGAGTCGGTTGCTCTGGTTGCGCTGGCGCGGCATTTTGCTCCGCGGCGGGCGTTTGCTCCGCCGGCGCGCCTTCCGGCGGCAAGCCGGCGGCGATGTTTTCCGCGCGCTCAATTTCCTGCGCGTGACGGCGATCGTACACCTTTTCCGGTACGGCCGTGCCGCCAACCACTTCCGCCCGTGCTTCCGTCGCCTCACGGTCGGGTTTTTGCGAAGCATGACCCAGACCGCCGCTCGGGCGGAATCTCATTCCACCCCGTCGGCGTCTGGAGAAATTTCTATCGCTCATATTAATAGACCTTTCGATACATATACACGTTTTGCAGCAAGCCCAGGGCGATCAACGAGCCGAGCACCGAAGACCCGCCGTATGATAACAGCGGCAGTGGTATGCCCGTCACAGGGACAATGCGAATGTTCATGCCGATATTGATGAAAACGTGGCTGAAGATTAGCGTCACAACGCCTACGGCTATCATCTTGCCCAGGCGGTCGCGCGCCTGGCCGGCGATCCTGATTCCAGTGAACAGGACCACCGCATACAACGCCAGCACCACAACGGAGCCGACGAATCCTTTCTCCTCGGCAATGACGGAGAAAATGAAATCATTATGCGCCGCACCCGGCGGCAAAAACTGCAATGCGGTCTGCTTTCCCTCATGCCAGCCGCGTCCCCAAAATCCACCATCACCCACCGCGATCAACGCCTGCCGCACCTGGTAGGACTTTTCCAATTCCGTGAGCCGCGCCGCCGCCTTTTGTTCCGCCGAAGCATCCGAATCCGCGAAACTCGCCCCAAAATAAACCAGCAACCGTTGCCGCTGATATTCCTGGATCGGAATCCGGAAATGCGGCGGCGCAAACAACACGTCGCCGATCAGCAACACCCCCAGCAATCCCACCCCGCCCACCAGTTGCACCAAAAATCGCCTTGGCGTCCCCGCCACGAACATCATCGCGAGGCCCGTCGGGATCAGCACCAGCGCCGAACCCAGGTCCGGCTCCTTCAAAATCAATACAAACGGCAGCATCATCAGCCCGATCGATTTCCAGAAATTGCCGGGCAACCGCAATTCATCCGGCGGACGGCTCAGGAAATTCGCCTGTGCCAGAATGAACGCCAGTTTCGCAAATTCGCTCGGTTGCAGTTGAAACACCTTCAAATCAAACCACCGCCGCGCCCCGAACCGCACCGTCCCGATCCCATGCACCAGCACGAGCAGCAGCAGCACAATCATCACCCAATAAATCACGAACGACCACCGCGTCAGCGACCGGTAATCCACGATGCACAGCGCCGCTGCCGCGCCGATCCCCAGCACATACCACACGATTTGCCGGAACCAAAGCTGGTCCACCAGCTTCACCGTGCTCGCCGCGTCGCCCACCATCGTGGCGCTGTAAATAAACGCCACGCCGATGGCCATCAGGCAAGCCAGCGCCGCCAGTTGGAGCTTGTCCACCCGCGACTGCTGCGCATTGTTTATAACATCAAACATTCTTCAATCGTTCTCGACTCGAAACTCGAAACTCAAAACTCGAAACCTTCATTTAATTTCTGGCCAGCGACCGATTCGCCGTCGCCGGGCTGTCCGTCTGCGTACTCAAAAGCGCTTCATAAATTTTCTTCGCCGCCGGCGCGCACGTGGGCCCGCCGAAGCTCCCGTTTTCCACCATCACGACCACCGCCCAACGCGGCTTGTCCATCGGCGCGAAGGAAAGAAACCAGGTCGTCCTTCCCGTCGCGCGGCCGTGTTCGTCCTTGATTTCCGCCGTGCCCGTTTTGCCGCAAATCGGAAAACCGGGAATCGCCGCGTTCTTGCCGGTTCCTTCTTCCACTTCGGAGCGCATCGCGTCGTGCAGAATGGCGATGCTGCGCCGGCTGACGCCCAAGTTGTCCCGAACCACGCCCTTGGGCATCACGAGCGGCTGCCCTTCCGTCGGATCCGCCGGCTCAATCCGATCAATCAGACGCGGGTAAAGCACCTTGCCGCCATTGGCCAACGCGGCGTCCATGACCGTCATCTGCAACGGTGTCACCGCGATGTATCCCTGGCCGATGCAAATGTTGGCCGTGTCGCCGACCCACCAATGCGAATGAATCTGTTTCCACGAGGGAAAATAACCGGGCGTTTCCTGGTTGTTGCCTAATCCGATGCGTTCGCCCAGGTGCAGCCGCTCGCCCAGTCTCACGATGCCTTCAATCTTCGCGTAGCGGAGGCCGTTCGTGATGAAATAGGTGTTGCTCGATTCCGACATCGCGCGCTTGAAATCGTATAAACCCGGATGCGCCAAATCCCCGATTTTATTATGCGGTCCAATATAAATATATCCCGGATTATCAATCGTCGCGTTCGGATTCATTCCCGCCTCGAGACACGCCAGTCCGACGATCGTTTTGAAGATGGATCCCGGCGCGTAATTTTCCTGCGTCGCGCGATTTTTCTCCGCCCCTTCGCCTTGGATCACGCGCGCATAGTAGTCGGGCGGAAAATTGTGGCGATCCAGGTAAAAATTGGGATCGTACGGCGGCGAGGAAGCCAGCGCGAGAATGTCGCCTGTATTCACGTCCATCACCACCGCCGCCCCTCGCACCGGCTTCGCGTAGGTCACGGGGGCGTTCGACAGCGCTTCTTCGGCGGCTTGCTGAATCCGCAAATCGATCGTCAGCACCACGTTGCTTCCCTGCTCGGCTGGCTCCCAAACAGTTTCGCTCTGGCGATAGCCCTGGTTGTTCACCAGCACCGATTTGCCTCCTGCATGGCCGTGCAGGTAGGAATCGCACGAGTATTCAATTCCCACGATGCCCCGATAATCCGGCAGCCGGTAAGTGAAGTAGCTTTCCTCGCCCTCCGATGAACTGTCGTCGCGCTGCAAATGTCCGAGCAAATGCGACGCCGTCGTTTGCAGCGGATAATACCGCGAAGACTGCACTTCCAGGTCCGCGCCGTCCGAAGTGGTGGATTGTTCCTCGAACCGCGCCACCAGGTTCGGGTCAATATCGGACAGCACTGGGTAGGGCAGGGCGAGGCGCGTCTGGTAATGCTTCACGAAATTGTTGAAATCCAGCGAAATCGGTTTTTGCAAACGGCGCGCCACGTCCGCCACCACATTGCTCGCCACGTCATACCGCGCCCGCCACGTCAGGTCGGAAATCTGGTCCTTGGTCAGCTTCGCCCGCACCTTCTGCACCGTCCGCTTGCGGTTCCAGAATTTCCAAAACGGCGGCGAATTCGTCACCAGTTTCTCGGGACGCAGATACGCATACTCCTTTTGGAAATCATCCCGCAAATCATCCAGGTAAAGGCTCACGCTGTACGTCGGCGCGTTCTCCGCGAGCGTCTGGCCGTTGCGATCCAGGATTTTCCCCCGCACCGCCGGGATGCGCACGGTGCGAAACGCCTGCGTCTTCAGATGCTCGTGGAAATCCTGCCCCGAAACGATCTGCACCCACCAAAGCCCCACCAGCAGGACAAAAAGGCCCAACAACACCGCCGCCGTCAGCAGCCGCAGTTGCGGATCATTCTTCTTCAGTTGGTCGAAAACTAACATGACTCCAAAGTCCAAAGTCCAAGGCCCAAAGTCCAAAGTCCAAAGTGCCAAACACGCGCCACGGCGTTCTTCCGCGACTTTGGACCTTGGACTTTAAACTTTAGACTTTTCATTTTCTGCCTCTGCGTATTTCCCGGTCCGGCCGGAAACTCATTTCCGTCGCGCTTCGGTAGGTGAACGCGCGGTCAAACCAACCGAACAATAAAAACAACGCGGGCGTTGCGATTGCGCCACCGACCGCCATCACTATCCATTGCCACAGCGAAAACCAGCTCAACGCCGGCGCGTGCCCGCCCGTCAGCAGCAACAGCACCACTGCCACCGGCACAAACGCGCTCGCGCTCAGCCCCAACACCGACTGCGCAAACAGTTCATCGCGCAAAATCAGCTCCCGCTGCGTGTGAATCGCAAATCCCACCGCGAACAACGGCAGCACCGAAATCCCCAGCGGATTGGCCGAAAGCGAATCAAACATCAGTCCGCCCATCACCGAAACCGCCGTGATGGTTGGCAACCCCGCCGTCAACGCCGCATAAACCACAATCGCCGGCAGCAAATCAATTTGTGCGCCCAGCAGGTTCCGAATCCCGCTGAACGCCGATTCGCAAAACACCGCGAGAAACGCCACCAGCAATATCAAAATGGAATTGAGAGTACTCATCGCCTCTTTCCCGAGTCCAAAGTCCAAAGTCCAAAGTCCAACGCCCTGCGGAGCCTGCCCCAATCGGCAATTGCCAATCGGCAATCGGCATTTCTCTCAACTTGGAATTTCATAAATTGTTTGACGGAAACAGCACCCACACCTCATCCAGCGAACTCAAATTCGCCGCCAGTTTCACGCGCGCCTCGATGGACAGCCCGTAATCCACCTGCCGCGAATCCGCGATTCTGCCAATCGGAATTCCCGACGGAAAAAATCCTCCCGTACCACTCGTGACCACCGTTTGTCCGGGCACCAGCTTTGCGTTTTTGTTCAAGAATCCAAACGCCACCAGCGTATTATCCCACGGATCCGTCGCCCCGATCACACCCGTGTCGCGCGTTTCGACCACTTCCGCCGCGACCTTGCAATTCCTGTCTCCGATCAACACCACCGTCGAGCGCGTCAGCCCCACCGCTGACACGCGTCCCACCAATCCGTCCATCGTCAGCACCGGGAGGTTCTCCTTCAATCCGTCGCGCGAGCCCAAGTCAATCTGCACCGTTCGCCACCAATTGGCCGGGTCGCGCGAAACGACCTTGCCCAGCTTGAGCTTCCACGGCTTGGTTTGCTCCCAACCCACGAGCTGGCGCAGCCGCGCGTTTTCCCGGGCCGTGTCTTGCGCCTGCAACAGTTGCATCCGAAGCTGGTCGTTTTCCCGCTGCAAACTCGCGTTCTCCTTCAATAACTCGCCGCGCGTCGTGATGACATCCCCGGTCTTGTTGGCCAGCCGGTCGGCCGAATTGGTCAGGCCGAAAAGCGGCAGGAAAAGGCTCCCAAACGCCAGTTTCAGGCGCGCGGTGGTATGGCTCGGCAAATTCAGCAGGATCAGTGACAGCAGGATCACCACGCCAACGGCTATGTAATGGCTCCTCTTCAACATGGCGGGAAAAGAGCACAAGGGTGGAAATCCGAAATCCGAAATCCGAAATCCGAAAGAAACCTGTTCGTTATCAAAGATGTGAACCGTGAGCGCCGCGCAAAAAACCCTCGGGGGAGTCTTCTCCCATGAACCGTAGCAGCCGACGTCAGAAGGCTCTGATCTTTTCCGCGCAGAAAATGTGTGAGCCTCCTGACGTCGGCTGCTACAGGCTTCACCGGGGGAATTCTCTGAAAACAGCTCGCGCCTTGAACCCCTGAATCGCGATACGCCAATGGCTGTATTCGACGAGAGACGCTGGAGCAACTTCTCCCTCTCCGCCGCGGAGTGGGGGAGAGGGGCGGGGTGAGGTGGTCAGGGCTGGGGGGCACACAATTTCTCGTAAGCCCCGAACTGGTGTTCCTGAGCCCGAAAAAGGCCCAACCGGGCGTAGTTCTCCGCTCGGATTTCGGCCTTCGGATTTCGGAGTTCCCTCCTTCGGCCTTCCTTCGGATTTCGGATTTCGGATTTCGGACTTTAATGCTCATCAAACCGAGCGCGGACAAACCGCGTCGCATCTGATGATCGCGAACCGGGAATTATTTGGAATTGGACGAGACTCGCTTGAGAAACTGAAGCTCCTGCAAAACTCTGCCGGTGCCCTCGGCAACGGCACTTAGTGGGTCGTCGGCAATGTGCACCGGCAAGCCGGTTTCCTCCGCGACCAGCCGGTCGATGCCGCGCAACAGCGCGCCACCTCCGGCCATCACAATGCCCCGGTCCACCAAATCGGCGGACAATTCAGGGGGACATCGTTCCAGTGTAATGCGAATGGACTCCAATATCTGAGAGAGGGGCTCTTGCAGGGCTTCGCGGATTTCTTCCGAGCGAATGTTCAGGGTTTTCGGTAATCCTGCGCTCAAATCGCGGCCCTTCACTTCCATGGTTAATTCCTGCTCCAGCGGAAAGGCTGAGCCTATTCTTATTTTGATTTCTTCCGCCGTGCGTTCACCGATCATCAGGTTATAGGCGCGTTTCATGTGCGCAACGATCGTCTCGTCAAATTCATCACCGCCCACCCTCAGGCTGCGGCTGAAAACGATCCCGGCCAGCGAGATGATTGCGATTTCGCAAGTCCCGCCGCCGATGTCCACAATCATGTTACCCGCCGGCTCATGTACGGGCAGCCCAACCCCGATGGCCGATGCCATCGGCTGCTCAATCAAATACACTTCCCTCGCTCCCGCATGAGTCGCGGAATCTTTTACCGCCCGCTTTTCCACTTCGGTGATTCCCGAAGGCACCGCGACGACGACTCGCGGAGCAATGAGCTTGCGGTGATGGACCTTTTGGATGAAATGGCGGAGCATGGCTTCGGTGATTTCGAAGTCCGCGATCACGCCGTCTTTCATGGGCCGAATGGCCACGATATTTCCCGGCGTGCGTCCCAGCATCCGTTTGGCTTCATCGCCAACGGCCAGGACGTTTGTGGTGCCCGCCTGAATCGCGACCACGGATGGTTCGCGTAGCACAATTCCGCGGTCTCGTACATACACGAGGGAATTGGCTGTCCCAAGGTCTATCCCAATGTCATTGGAAAACAGGCTTTTAACTTGTGCAAACATGAAATGTTGCCTAACGAGCCTGAGATTAAGAGCCTTTACCAAACAAGGTCAAGTTATTAACAATCCAAAACATCCTCCTCGCCTCACCTAGCCTCTCTCACGCAACTCGGAACACGCAACTCAAACCCGAAACCCACCCCCGTCACGCTACATCCGTCCCTCGCCACTCGTCCGAATACCGTATTAAATCCTACGAAAATCGGGTCAACCCGTAATTGCGCTGCCCCATTCCTGCGTCTACAACAGCTTGTGTGAATTTTACGACTCCACGCACCCTCACTCCTATTGCGCCCGGAGCACTGTTGTCCCTGACACCTGAGCCTGCCGCCAGCAAGCCGGCTGGCCCGCACATCCCCAAGATCCTCGTCGCGGACGACAATGTTGTTATCCTCAAAGCGGTTGCGATCACCCTCAAATCCGCCGGCTACGAAGTCCGCACCGCCATGGATGGCACCACCGCCATCAGTTGCGTCCGGCGCGAGCGCCCGGACCTCATCATTCTCGACATCAATTTCCCGCCGGAAGCGACCCATACCGGCGGCATTCAATGGGATGGCTTCCTGATCCTCGACTGGCTCCGTCGGCTCGAAGAATCCCGCGACACACCCATCATCTTCATCACCAGCGGCCAATCCTCGAACCTCTTGGAAAAAGCCGTTTCCGCCGGCGCCGTGGCCTTCTTCCACAAACCCATCGACCAGGAAGAAATGCTCAACGTCATCCGCCACACCCTCGGCGACCCCCAAGACCTCCACCAATAACACATGGTGGGTCGAGACTCCGTCGAGCCCTCGAATCCTTCGTCGTCCTCGTCCTTTCGTCCTCGTCATTGGTCATTGGAAATCTCGGCAGGCCATGCCGTTCCGCGCGCTCCGCAAACGCAAACGTGCAAACTCCAGCACAGTGGAATTTGGTGCTGGGAATTTCTCCGGAGCTTGGAATCTTGGACGCTTGGAGCTTTTGAGACGGCAAGAGTCCGCCGAACATTTCTGCCCGGCGGACTCCCGCTGTTTGCCGCGTAACCAAACGCTAGGGCGCTTGGATAATGTAGAACTGCTGCGGAGCCGTCCCCGCCGCGTTCGTGAAATTGAAACTGCCGTCCTGCCCAAATGAATTGGTGCCGACCGGCGTCCATTGCGAGAACGGCAGGCTCAAATTCGTGCTCGACAGCACATAGAAATTATTGCCCGATGTCCCACCCGCCCCGCTGATCACCACCTGGCCGTTCGAAACGCTAATGTTCCCGATCGTCGGTCCCGTCGCGCCGGCGGTCGTCACTCTCAAAATGCCGCTGCTCAATTGCGACGTGTCCCACTGCAATCCCGCACCGGGAGCGGGGGTGATCGATGTGAACGAACCGGTAATCGAATTCGCCGAGAACAACGCGAACGAATCTCCCGCCACTAGCGGGTCACCCGTGAGATTCACTTGCAGCGTCCCGCCGAGCGTCAGCGACGCCACATTGGTCACCAGATCGCTCGTCAGCACGCCCGCCGTGCTGTCCAAATCCATCACTGTCGTCCCCGCGAGACTCAGATTGCCGGCCACGCTCAACGTGCCGATGCCATTCGCACCCGGCGACAAAGTCGCGTCCGCATTCACCGTGACCGGAGCGTTGATCGTGCCGATACCCGCGAGCGTCGCGCCTGACACCGTCACGCCCGAGCCGGCAATTGAACCGTCCACTTCCAAAGTCCCGTTCGTCACCGTCGTCGATCCCGTGTAAGTGTTCGCTCCCGCCAATACGAGAGTGTGCGACCCGCCAGCGACGACATTTCCCGCGCCGCTCACCGGGCCGGTGAACGTCAGCGAACTCCCACCGTTATTTAGCATGGCAGTTCCCGTGATGCTCACATCGCCGCTGATGACCGTGGTGCCGTTGTCATTCTGGACCGTTCCACCGTCCTGAACGACAATTTCCTTCGGCAACGGCGTCGACGCGCCGAGATTATACGTTTCCAACATCGCACCGGGATGCACCGTAATGGTTTTCGTCGGGTCGCCGAAACCGCCCGAGGTTGACACCGTGGATGTCTGAATCGCAAACATGCCCTGCTGAATGTCCACGTTCGCCAACGCCGGATCGACTTGCACGCCCACGAGCGCCACCTGGTTGGTGCCGACCTTTGTAATATTTAGTCCGACCCCGCCGGTGCTCAGCGAAGCGGAGCCGCCGCTATTGCGGATGTCCCAACGCCCCGTGCCGCCGAACGTCGTGTCGCCCGCCAGTGCTACTATGCGCAGCGCCGAGGTTTGTTGCGGCCCGTGATTCACAATCGCGCCTCCGCCGTCGGGTCCGCTGCCAATCGCCGTGACATTGGCCCCGCCGAGATTCTGGCCGTTGATTTCCAGCGCGCCGCCGCTGTTGATGATCAGGCCGACCGTTCCAAACGCCGCCGCGCCATTGCCGGAATCGATTGTGCCCCCATCCACGATAATGGGAGATGCCAGCGTCGAGTTGTCGCCCGTCAACGTCAGCGTATTGGTGTTTTCCTTCGTCACCGTGCCGAAATTTGAAAGCACCGCGTTCAACGTGGCGTCCACCGGCTGATTCAATATCAGCGAGCCGCCATTCAGGTTAATTCCGCCGCTCCCGAAATCGTTCACATTCGTATTCGCAATGACCAGCGTCGCCGCCGTATTGAGGAACACCGTGCCGAACGCGTTGGCGCTGTTTCCACCAAGCAGCAGCGAGCCTGTTTCCAAGTCCACATAATTCAACGTATTCGTGTTGTCGTTGCTGATCTGCACCCTCGTGGAACTGAAGTTCGTGAAATTGCCGCCCGCAAAATTTCCGGTGCCCGTGAACGTGTAAGGAGTGACCGCGTTGCTCATCGTAATGCCGCCCGGAATCAACGGGCCCACGAGATTGATCGACGGCGTCGCCGAACCGGAATCGTCAAAAACGACGTTGTCCAAAGTAAAGAACTGGTCGGCGGTGGCGCCGTTGAGCCAATTTTTCGCGCCCTTCACGTCCCACGTGTTCGCCACGCCATCCCCCTTCCAGAGCAGGTTGGCCGCTCCGGCTCCCCCCACAGAAAGTTGCAGCGCCCCCGGATTCGCCGTGCTGAAGGTGAAGGTGTAACGGCTCTGCGAAAGCGGCCCCGCCATGTGCAGGTCCGAAACATTTCCCGCCAACGCGGCGTAATTCATCAACGTATACGGCGTCGTCGTATCCAGGCCTCCTTCAAGGCTGTTAATCACCACGTTGTTTGATCCGTTCAACGTGAAAGTCCCGGCCACCTGAATATTATCGCTCACGCCGCCGGCCGTGCCGGCAAGGTCGAAATTCAACGTGCTGCCATTCAGGGTCAAGTTCCCAGGATTGACATTCGGAAAAATATAGAGCGTTCCCGGCACACCCAGCGCGCCCGGCGACAGCGTCGCGCCCGGTCCGCCGGTCACATCGGCATAAATAAAGCCGCTGCCCTGGAGCGAATTGCTGAACACCAGGCTATCGCCCGGATACCATTGCGCGTTGCCGCCTGTCCCGAGGTCGAACGATTGCGCATTGGGAATTTTCCCGCCATCCAGAATCGTCAACGCCACCCCCGACTGGTTCGTCGCGGCGATCGTAGTGGCGTTCGAAATCGTTCCGCCATCCACCACCAGCGTGCTCGTCACGAGATCCGAATTCGTCGGCAAATTCAGGAATCCGTTCGTCACATTTACATTGGCCAATCCGCCGATGGTCAATGCCCCGCGCACGTCCACCGTGCCGCCGCCAATATTCAGCGTGCCGCCCGTCAGCGCTGCTCCATCACCGCCGGTCACCTGGCCAAAAACCAGGTTGCTGTTCACGATCAAGGTGCCCGTGCCGTTCACATTCACGTTTCCCAAAGCGTAGTAGTTGGTGACCTGCGTCTGTACTCCGAGCGTCAGCGTATTCACATCGATCACGCCTTGGTCGAACGTCAGCGTGCCGACCGGGCTGTGCTGTTTGACCTGCCGACCCAGCGTCATTGAATCCACCAATGCGTCAACCGTGCCGCCGCTAAAATCGCAAATGCCCACCGTATTGCCGCTCCCGCTGCCGCTCTCCGCATCGGCCAAACGCCAATCCGCCACGCGGCTCACACCATCCGCCCCGCGAAAAACCGCCTTCGGATTGCTGAAAACATTCGTATTGAAAGTAATGGAACTGTTCCCCGTCTGCTTCACCCGTCCCACCGTGATGCTGTCGGCATTGATCGTGTTCATCTGGCCAAGCAATACATAGCTGGAATTGCCGCTGTTGTGATTGCCTCCGCCGTTGCCGCCAATGGCGATCGCGGGTGCGCTGCCCACCACGGTAATCACATTCGTCTTGGCCAGATACAATGTGCCCGCCGGACGCGGAAGCGATCCTTCCACTCCCACGAGCATGCGGCCCATCGTCGCATTCAGATTATCCAACCCGGAAAGATCCAGCGTCGACCGAAGCCACGTTCCGCTGCTCCCGCCGGTCTCCTGCCGGACGACGAAACTCGCGTTCGTATCATCGATGAGCAACGTCGCATTCGGACCGAAGATGACATTGGTCTCGCCCTGGGCCGATCCATTGTCCGTCTCCGTGCCGGCGATGAATATATTTCCCGCATTCGTGCTGGACAACGTGAGCGTCACGCCGGGATCGATCAATGAGTATTGGATCCCGTTGGTCTGCCCAAACCACAACGACTGGACCGTCCGGTTTTCGCCGACAATATTGTTAGGGGCGGTGAGATCAAGTGCCGCACCCTGGTCGAAAAATTGCGCGTCATCCGTGGCGGAGGGCGGACCGGGCGGAGTCCAATTTCCCGGCGTGGACCACAACAGGTCCGTGCCGCTGGCGCCGCTCCAGATAATAGGCGCGCCAGGAGAGATTGGCGTTGTGAGCGCGGCAGCGATTGCCGCGATGATATAGGGGCTTTTGACTTTCATGAGTGTAGGGGACGTGATGCATGGCGGCGGAGCGGACGCTTCGAAGTAGCCGAGGTGTGAGATCCGCCAAAAACGGATTACTTATTTCGAAACGGCAGGAGGCCGAAAAAAAATCGGAACTTCATCGACAAATCGAAGCGTGGCTCTGGACGAATGCGCCGCCACTTTCACGTAATCATCTGCAAGCCCATTGGCACGAACCGTGCCACCAGGGTAACGCCCTCAAAACCCCGTGTTTTCGAAGGTTTACGAAAGAGCCGCAGTAGCACAGGAATCGTGGATGGAACAAATTGTGCCAACCGTGGTCTGCCGCGTATCGCCCCGGGGTGGCGGCGCGCCGGCAGAGCGCCGCCAAATGAATGGTCCGAATTGAACAGAAGCAACGAAGAGAACGAAGCCGCAAAATCTCCGCTTCCTCTGCTTTCTCATGTTCAAATCTTCGTTCCCTTCGTTGCCTTTTGTTAAATATTCCGCATCTGCTTCCATCCGTGTTTATCCGCGGTTAGGAAATTCGTGTTCAATCGCTAATCTTCAATTTGGCCAAATCAGCGTTTGACATCCACCCCGTTGTCCGCGAAATATTTCGGCGGTTGCCAGAGTAGCTCAGGGGTAGAGCAGAGGACTCATAAGCCTTTGGTCGGGGGTTCGATTCCCTCCTCTGGCACCATTTTTAAAATCTTCGTGCAAAAATTGGTGCGCCGTATCCGGCCAAGGCGGGCGGATGACAAAACCATACGCTTCAACTTCACCAAACAATCGGTGCCTGGGAAAGGGCAGGCAAGCGCGAGCGCAAAGTCATTCGCTTTACTTATTCAGAGCCGGCGTCCTCCGTCAAAAATGGCCAAAAATTCCTCGCATCTTTTCTCGTTTCGAAGTAACCTGACGTAGCACAGCAAAAACCACAAACGAAATTCGGAGGAAACGTTATGGGAATGGAATTCTGGCTCATCCCGGTGCTGGCGATGATCGTCGCCGGCGTCGCTATATTCTACATGATCATGCGCCGCCAGGGCGGCTCCGGTTCCCGCGCTGACGGCCACACGGTCGTGGATAAACCGGTCAGCGAAGAGAATCAGGGAGTCGGCTGGAACTATTACAAGTAACCCGCCTCGCCCTCACATGGGGAAGCAACACAGGCGCTTTGCCTGCGGCGGATGTGAAGTATCCAAACCTGGTTTTGATTTGGCGCTTGGAATTGGAATTCTGAATTTGGAACCTCGTTAAAGCTCCGCCCAATCAATCACGTTCCGAAGTTCCTCTGAACCCTTGAAGTCCCGCCATATTCCCTTTTTGTCCAGATAACCAAGGCATGTGAATTCCGGGCAACGCACCATCACCGGCACGCCGATCTCGGGCAACGGCGCATTCACCGGCTTTCCCTTTTTCGCGGCTATAATCCGTTTTACGAGTGAAACCAGCTTGGGTAGCTCGTTCTTTGAAACAAATCCCGTCGCGCCTCGGAAAAACGCGTTGGTCTTGGCTGCGGGCGAGGTCGAACCCGAAACGAAAACAAACGGCACCTCCGGACGCATTTCGCGAGTCCGCGTCAGTGCCTTCAAAGTGTCATAACCCGGAATCTGCGAATCCGAAAGAATGAGGTCTATCTCGCCCTTTTCCAGCATCGCTTCAAACTCCAGCCGCGAACACACCTGCGTCACGGCACAGTCGATGCCTGCGTTTTTCAATTCGTAGAGGATTAGCTGCGCATCCAACGAATTGTCTTCCAAATGAGCGACGCGTAGGGGCGTCGTTTTTTCGACGGTTCTCATAACCCAGTTACAACCAGCTCCCAAAATGAGACAGTCACCTGTCTGATTTGTCCCGAAAAAGGACAAATTCCTGTCAATTAGGCTCTTTCGTCCGATATATTAGCAAGATTCACGCCAGTTTTCGTTCTTTGTCCGGCAAAAGTAAAAGGAATCCCTACAACAGCTCCAAGCGTCCAGGCTCCGCGGAAGAATCTCCAAGCGTCCAAGCTCTCAAGCTTCAGAGAATATCCAAACATCAAGCTCCAATCCATCGCGGAGTTTTTGTAGCTTGTCGGCTTTCTTATTGCCCCAAAAAACCGGTCTTGCCATTCTGCCCCGCATGATTCTTGCAGGTGATATCGGCGGGACCAAAGTCAATCTGGCATTTTTTACGGAAAGCCTCCGTCTCACCGCGGATAATCTCGAATCGTTTCCCAGCCGCGACTACGCCAGCCTTGAAGACATCGTTTTCAAGTTTCTGTCCGAACGCAGCTTGAAAGCCCAATATGCCTGCTTCGGCATTGCCGGCCCGGTGAAACACGGTCGCGTGGCCGTGACCAATCTCCCGTGGATCATCATCGACAAGGAACTGAAAGCAGCGCTCAAGCTCAAAGCCGTCTGGCTCATCAACGATCTCGAAGCCAACGCCCACGGCATTTACGGCCTCACGCCCAAGGATTTTATTACGCTCAACAAAGGCGAGGAAGTCGCTGTTGGTGACGCCGCCATCATCTCCGCCGGCACGGGCTTGGGCGAAGCCGGCCTGTTCTGGGATGGCAACCGCCATCTGCCCAGCGCCTCCGAAGGCGGTCACGCTGATTTCGCGCCCCGCACTGATCTCGACATCGAATTGCTCCAGTATCTCCGCACCCGGTTCGATCAACCGGATTGGGAAACCGTCCTTTCCGGCCCCGGGCTGTATCACATTTACGAATTTCTCCGGCAAAGGAACGGCACCGAACCCGCGTGGCTCGCCACCGAATTGCGCAGCGAAGAACCGCCCAAAGTCATCACCCGCGCCGCGCTCGAAAACAAAAACGACCTCTGCGTCCAGGCGCTGGATTTGTTCGTGGATTATTACGGCGCCGAAGCCGCGAACCTCGCCCTTAAAATCCTCTCCACCGGCGGCATTTACATTGGCGGCGGTATCGCCCCGAAGATCATTGCCAAACTGACCGATGGCCGGTTCATGAAAGCCTTCATTGGCGCCGGCCGCATGAAAGCTCTCCTCGCCGCCATGCCTGTCCGCGTCATCATGAACGACAAAACCGCCCTCATCGGCGCCGCCCGCTACGCCGCCATGCAATCCGGCAAAATGATTTGACGCTTGGCCGCCGATGTGAGGGCATGTTGCCCAAACGCACGGAGCGCGGCTCTGTGAGCTTGAGAGCTTGGAGCTTTGAATAGTTTCCCCATATTCCCTTTCTTCCCTGTTAAGGATTGTCCCGGTCCGTTGGTGTTGGTTTATCCGATTCAAAATATCGCCCCACGCGCCACAGCACGAACGCCACGCACGACAAAACGATCACAGCCGCCACCGTGCCGATGATCATGTCGTCACGGTTCTGCGGCGACGCGCTTCTCAGCCCAAGCAAAAAATAACCCAGCATCGCCAGCACCGCCGCGGCCACCACGATGAACGCGCGATGCCGCTTGTTGCCGTGCAAAACAATCCGGAGAAAAAGCGCCATGATCACCCCACCCAGAACAAATGCCACCACGGTCAACACCGAAAATTGAATTCGGATCACCGGATTCACCTGCTTGAGCGAGGCGAGAAACCCCGCCATCGCGGCGATGCTCAAACTGGAAACCCACATTACGAGTTTTTCGAAGAGCTTGCTTTCCTTCGATTCCTCCGCCGGCATGGGCGTCGTTTTCATAGCATGATTCAGTTTATCACCGACCCGGGTGGTTTCAAAAAACCGCCGGGTGATTTTGTCCCCGCTAATTCACCTCATAAGAGGGCGGGCAATCCCCCCCCACCTGGGAGCGCCGGCGAGACTCCGGCGCTCCCAGCGAAAGCGCGGCGGTTATAGACCGCCACTACAGATAATTCGTGTTTATTTGTGTCCATTCGTGGTTCCTAATCAAACATTTTTCCCGGATTCAAAATCCCATTCGGATCCAGCGTCCGCTTGAACTCGCGCATCACGCGCATCTGCGCGTCGCCCGCGAATTTCGGCAGAAACGACTTCTTCGCCACGCCCACGCCGTGCTCGCCCGTGATCGTTCCGCCCAACCGGATCGTTTCGTTGAAAATTTCCTTGAACGCCTCCTCCACGCGATGCATCTCGTCCGCATTGCGTTCATCCGTCAAAAACGTCGGATGCAAATTGCCATCGCCCATGTGGCCGAACGTCCCGACGCGCAATTTATATTTCTCCGCCACGCTCGCCACAAACCGCACCATGCGCGCCAGCTCGCTCCGCGGCACGGTCGCATCTTCCAGAATCGTCGTCGGCGCCACGCGCGCCAATGCGGAAAAAGCGCTGCGACGCGCCAACGCCAGTTTTGTCGCTTCCGCGTCATCCTTCGCCACGCGAATTTCCAGCGCGCCGTTTTTCCGCGCGAACTCCTCCATCTTCGCCGCCTCATCCGCCACCGCCGCCGCGTGCCCGTCTGTTTCCATCAACAGCAACGCCGCGCAATCGAGCGGCAACCCGATCTTCGCGTAATCCTCCACGCAATGAATCGTCGTCCGATCCAAAAACTCGAGCGTGCACGGAATGATCTGCGCCGCGATGATGTCCGACACCGCCTGCGCCGCCTGATCCATGTGCGCGAAGGTCGCCACCAGCGTTTTTTTCGCCGCCGGCTTCGGAATCAATTTCAGCAACACCTTCGTGATCACGCCCAGCGTCCCCTCCGAGCCGATGAACAAATCCTTGACCGAATACCCGGCCACATCCTTCACGCATTTGTTGCCGGTCCACAAAATTTCGCCATCCGGCAAAACGATTTCGAGTCCCATCACATAATTGCGCGTCACGCCATATTTCAAGCCGCGCAATCCGCCCGAATTTTCCGCCACGTTTCCGCCGATGGTCGAAATCTTCATCGACCCCGGATCAGGCGGATAAAAAAGCCCCGCCGCATTCGCCGCCTCGGCCACCGCCAGCGTCGTCACGCCCGTCTCGACCAGCATCGTGAGATTCGCGCGGTCCAGTTCGAGAATCTTGTCCATCTTCACCAGGCACAGCACGATGCCATCCGCCACCGGCAAACTCCCGCCGCTTAAACCTGTGCCGGAGCCGCGCGTGACGACCGGCGTCTTGGTTACATTCGCGAGTTTCAAGACGCGTGTTACGTGTTCCGTGTTGCGTGCGAAGGCGACGCAGCCCGGCAATTGTTTCAACGCCGCGGTGCCATCGAACGAGTAGGGGATGAGGTCTTCTGGCGCGGTGAGGACGTTTTCCGCGCCGAGGATTTGGCTGAGGTCGGAAATGATTTTTGGTGCGAGCGGCATGTGAGGGCGAGGATGTTTTAAGAGCTTGCGGTGGTCAACTGTTTCGTCGGGCGGCAAAAAGCTTTTCCATTTTTGCGTCACGGATCAGGCGACATGGAAATCAGAGACTCTTTACGTCGTCTCCTACGGGATTACCCCAAAACATTTCTCTTGTACGATCCCGCAAATCTTGGTACGCGTCGTACATGATTCAATTACTCACGCCTTCGCCGCGCAAAATTCAGGGCACGGATTTCAAACTCGTCCACGGCGATTGCGTGCGCGGCATGGCGCGGTTGCCGGCGGAAGTCGTGGACGTGGTGGTCACATCGCCGCCGTATAATCTCGGGATCAAGTACGGCAAATACGATGATCACCAGGTGCGCGATGCGTATTTGATGTGGTCGCGTGAGTGGGCGGCGCAGGTGCAGCGGGTGCTGAAGGACACAGGATCGTTTTTTCTGAACGTGGGCGGCGCGCCATCGAATCCGCTGCTGCCGCATCAGTTGATTTTGGAGATGTGCCGGATGTTCACGTTGCAGAACACGTTTCATTGGATCAAATCCATCACGGTGGAGACGCGGGCGGGCGAGCAGATTTCGGTGGGGCATTTCAAGCCGATCAGTTCGCATCGTTACGTGACCGATTGCCACGAATATGTGTTTCATCTGACGAAGACGGGCAACACGCCGGTGGACCGGCTCGCGATCGGCGTGCCGTATGCGGACAAGTCAAACATCAAACGTTGGGGCCACACGAACGGGCATGACAAGCGGTGTCGCGGCAACAACTGGTTCGTGCCGTATCGAACGATTCGCAGTCGCGAGGAGCAACGGCCGCATCCGGCAACCTTTCCAGTCGAACTCGCCGAGCAATGCATCAAGTTGCACGGCGCCGAGCCGGGCTTGGTGGTGATGGATCCGTTTTTGGGGATTGGGCATTCGGCGCTGGCGGCGAGGAATTGCGGGGCGGAGAGGTTTATTGGGTTTGAGATTGATTCGGAATATCTTAAGGAGGCGAGGGAGATGGTGGGGAATGAAGAATGAAGAATGAAGAAGTGCCGATCGGCGATCGGCGGTAGTAGCCGCCGAGGTAACGAAGCGGATTGTCGACGGCGCTTTCGGGCGCGCAAAGCGGTGTCGACCCTGCGCTTTGCCACCGCGGTCCATGGGTCCCAGGAATTCGTTGAACCGCTCGAAAAACTTGGTCAAAATAGTGAAAAACAACGCTTGCAAAGTGGAGGGGGCGGGACTACGCTTTGCGCTCTTTTTGGGAAAAACCCTGAGAATGTGGCACATTGCCACGAGCTGAAATCTTAATTTATGTCAGTTAAAATTCGCATGAAGCGGGTCGGCACGAAGAATCTGCCGGCGTTCCGCATTGTTGTGGCCGACAGCCGCAGCCCCCGCGATGGCAAGTTCATCGAGGAAATTGGCACCTATCAGCCGCTGAAGAAGGGCGATAATTTCACCCTGAAAATGGACCGCGCGCAATATTGGATCAGCAAGGGCGCGCAGCCGAGCGAGACGGTGGCGAGCTTTTTGAAGAAAGCCAACAAGGCCGCGGCCGCAGCCTAATTATTTTACTTCTATTGTATGCAGGCCTTTCTCGAGTATGTCGTCAAAGGGCTGGTGCAAAAGCCCGACGCGGTCACCATCACGCCGGTCGAGCGCGAGGGCACGACGGTTTATGAGTTGCGGGTGGACCCGCAGGACGTCGGGAAGGTGATCGGCCGGCAGGGCATGACGATCAATGCGATCCGGTCGTTGCTGCTGGCGGGCAGCGCGAAGAAGGGAATGCGTTGCACGGTGGAGATTGTGGAAGACGGAAGATCGTGAGAGATGATGTAGCGGCGGTCTGTGACCGCCGGACGAACAACCGGCCTCGCCGGAGGAATCACCGGCGCTCACAGAGCGCTGCTACAAATGAAGATTGACGTGCTGACTTTGTTTCCGGCGATGTTCGCCGGGCCGCTGGATGAGAGCATCATCAAGCGGGCGAGGGAAGCGGGGTTGCTGGATTTGAAGATCCACCAGTTGCGGGATTACACCCACGACAGACATAAGACGGTTGATGACCGTCCTTTTGGCGGTGGACCGGGCATGTTGTTGAAGCCCGAACCGATCTTTGAAGCGGTGGAAGCGATTGCGCGGGAGTCGACGCGGGTGATCCTGTTGTCGCCTTCCGGCCGGCCGTTCAGCCAGGCGATTGCTCGCGAACTGTCGCAGCAGGATGATTTGCTGCTGGTGACGGGGCATTACGAGGGGTTCGATGAGCGGATTCGCGAGGACCTGGCGGATGACGAGCTGTCGATCGGGGATTATGTGCTGACGAATGGCGCGTTGCCGGCGATGGTGATGATCGACGCGGTGGCGCGGTTGTTGCCGGGCGTGCTTGGCGATGACGAGAGTTCGAAGGAGGAATCCTTCAGCGCGGACGGGCCGGGGCTCGAGTATCCGCAATACACGCGGCCGGCGGAATTTCGCGGGAAGAAAGTTCCCGAGGTGTTGCTGAGCGGCAACCATGCGCAGATTGCGAAGTGGCGCGCCGAGCAGGCGAAGCTGCGAACGAAAGAAAGAAGACCGGATTTGTTGTAGCGGCGGTCTATGACCGCCGGACGAATCCAGCGGCGCTCATAGAGCGGCCGCTACAGAGAATAGATTTTATGAACCAGGCATTACTTGAAAAAATTGAGTCGGAACAATTTCGCAAAGA
>DATNEA010000081.1:0-66533 GCA_035606845.1 Candidatus Angelobacter sp.
CCGTCACCGGCGCGCAAGCGGACATCTTTCGGCATTATGGAATTTCCATGGAAGGATTGTCGGCGCTCGGTCAAAAACTGGTGAGTGCCAGTCGCCCTAAATAGTTTCCATTTTCCATGCCCTTGATTCTCGCCATCGACCAAAGCACTTCCGCCACCAAAGCGGTGCTTTTTGATGGCGCGGGAAAAGTCGTGGCCAAATCCTCGTGCGAACATCGCCAGATCTACCCGCGTCCCGGCTGGGTCGAGCACGACGCCGAGGAAATCTGGCAAAATGTCCTCACCGTCATCCGCGACATCGCCCGGGGGAATTCAAAAAAGCTTTCCTCGCTCGTCGCCCTGAGCATCGCCAATCAACGCGAAACTATCCTGATTTTCGATCGCAAAACCGGTCGTCCGCTGCACAACGCCATCGTCTGGCAGGATCGGCGCGGCGATGCCATTTGCCAAAAGCTTCAAGCGCAAGGCCACGAGTCTTTCCTCCGGCAAAAAACCGGCCTCAAAATCGATACCTATTTCTCAGCCTCAAAAATCAAATGGCTCATTGCCGAAAAACCCGCCCTCGCCCCCAAACTCGCGCGCGGTGATGCCCTCATCGGCACGATTGACACCTATTTGATATATCGGCTCACGGGCGGCGCCGTTTTCGCCACCGATTTCACCAATGCCAGCCGCACTCTCCTGTTCGACATCGGCAAACTTTGCTGGGACGAAAAGCTCTGCAAGCTCTTCAACGTGCCGCTGCGCGCGCTGCCTGAAGTTCGCGAAAGCTCCGCGCGTTTTGGCGAGACCGACGCCGGTGGCATTTTGCCCAAACGCGTGCCGATTGTCGGCGTCATGGGCGATTCGCAAGCCTCGCTCTTCGCGCAATGTTGTTTTCAACCCGGCTCGGCCAAGGCCACCTTCGGCACCGGCACTTCGGTATTGCTCAATATCGGTGGCAAATTTCCTCCGCCTAAAAATAACGCCGTCACGGCGCTCGCCTGGATGATCAACGGCCGGCCGACCTACGCCTCGGAAGGCATCATCAATTTTTCCGCCGCAACTATTTCCTGGCTGCGCAATCAACTCGGCCTGATCCGGGATTCGCGTGAAGCCGAGAAACTGGCCGCGAGTGTGAAAGACAGCGGTGGCGTTTATCTCGTGCCCGCCTTCGCCGGCCTGAGCGCTCCTTACTGGTCGCCCGAAGCGCGCGCCGCTGTGACCGGCATGACCGCTTTCACCACTCGCGCACATCTCGTCCGCGCGGCCGAAGAATCCATCGCCTATCAAATCCGCGACGTGCTCGACATGATGCGGACCGACGCCAAAATCCAATTGCGCCAGCTTCACGCCGACGGCGGTCCAACCCGCGACCATTTTTTGATGCAATTTACTGCCGACATTACCGGCGTGAATCTCAGGGTTTCGGAAGTCGCCGAAAGTTCCGCGTGGGGCGCGGCCATGAGTGGCTTGCTCGGGCTTGGTGTTTATTCGTCTCCTGAACAATTCACGAAGCTGTCGCGCAAGTCCGTGATGTTCCGTCCCCGCATGAAAGCGGCCGACGTCAAAAAAATTCACGACGGCTGGCTGGCGGCGGTGAAACGAGTTTTGTAATAATCAACGATCGAAAAATGAAAATCAACTGGTTCAAACTGGCGCTGGCCGTTTTGGCGGCGGTAACTGCAGTCGCATTCACGCAAACCTCATCCGCGCAGGCGGCATCGAAGGGGAAAATCGCCGTCGTTATTTCGACGCTGAACAACCCCTGGTTCGTCGTGCTCGCCGACACGGCCAAGGCGCGCGCCACCGAACTCGGCTATGACGCCACGATTTTCAATTCGGAAAACGACACCGCGAAAGAAGCCGCTCATTTCGATAACATCATCGCCAGCGGTTACAAGGCCATTCTGTTCAACCCGACCGACGCCAACGGCTCCGTCGCCAACGTGGAGAAGGCCAAGGCCGCGGGCATCCCGGTGTTCTGCATCGACCGCGAAATCAATTCCACCAACGCCGCCGTCTCGCAAATCCTTTCGGACAGTTATTCCGGCTGCGTGAAGCTCGGCCAGTATTTCGTCAAGACCGTTGGCAAGGAGGGCGAGTATGCCGAATTGCTCGGCATCGTCGGCGACAACAACACCTGGAACCGCTCCAAAGGTTTCCACAGCGTCGTGAACCGTTATCCCGGCCTGAAAATGGTCGCGCAACAAAGCGGCGACTTCGACCGCGCCAAGGGTCTCGAAGTCATGCAGTCCATCTTGCAGGCGCATCCAAACATCAAGGCTGTTTTCTGCGGCAACGACGCCATGGCCATGGGCGCGTATCAGGCGCTGGTCAGCGCGGGCAAGGACAAGCAGGTGAAAGTCTTCGGCTTCGATGGCGCCGACGAAGTCGTGAGGATGATTGCCGAAGGCAAAATCGCCGCGACTGGCATGCAGTTTCCCAAAACCATGGCCCGCAAATCCGCCGAATTCGCCGATGAATACATCAAGGGCAAGCGCGATTTCCCGCAGAAAGTTCCCGTCGCGGTCGAACTCGTCACGCCGGAGAACGTTGCCAAATACGGCGATTACGGAAAAAAATAATCCATGCGCGCCGTTCGCTGGATCATCGCCATCGCGATCATCGCGGTCGTGTGCTGGCTTTTCCCGCTGTTCCACGTCGTGCCGCTAAAAAAGGTAAAAGCGGAACAAGCGGCAACGGCGTTCAATGCCACGCGATTCGCGGAGAATTTTTGGACGAACCAGCTGCTGCCCTCATTGAATAAGGCTGTGAAGGCCGGCGTTCTACTGCCCGCGATTCAGGCAGACCCTGCGGCGGCTAAAAAGAAATACGCGCGAAGCGTCGGGCTAAGTGATGCGTATTTTTATTTTCTGTCCGGAACCGGTCGCGTCGTTTCCGTTTCCGATGACGCCATTTCACTGGCTGTTACGGACGGCACGACGAATGCCGAAATCTCGCTCCAAACCGGCCTGATCTTTGGCGATGCGATTCGCGACGGCACCGGTTTGCTGAACGCCAGCGATTATCCAAACTCCCAGGATTTCAACGATATTTCCGCCGCATTGGATCATCTCGTGGAAACCCGCGTTTTGCCCGGCCTTCGGCAGCAGGCCAAACCGGGCGCAAAAATTTTCTTCGCCGGCTGCGCGGAGGTGGACGATGAATCCACGGATCTGAAACCGCTGAACGTCATTCCCATCCAGACGAAAGCCGAATGAGCGCCAACACCAAAGAGTGGATTAAAAAGCTCCAGCCGCTCATTGCGCTCGCGGTGATGGTGTTCGCGCTCTCGCTGCTCTCAAGCAATTTCCTGACCTTATCAAACCAGCGAAATATTCTGCTGCAAATTTCCGTCAACCTTTGCCTCTCCATCGGCATGACGCTCGTGATGCTTACGGGGGGAATTGACCTGTCCGTCGGCTCCATCTTCGCCATGGGCGGAGCCGTGGCTGCCGGCTTGTTGAAAAACGGCCTGGCACTGAAACCCTTGGGCGTGGTTCTGCAATTCACGCCGTTAGGCGCGGTGGTTGGAGGCATTCTCGTTGGCTTTGCGCTCGGATTATTCAACGGCGTTGTCATCACGCGCCTGCGGCTGCAACCGTTCATTGTCACGCTGGGCATGTTGAGCATCGCGCGCGGACTTACGATGCTCTGGACTGGCGGCTTTCCCATCACCGACCTCGGGCCCAGTTTTGATTTTATCGGTGTCGGCTCCTGGCTGGGGATTCCGATGCCGGTCTGGATTACTGCCGCGCTGGTTGTCATTTTCCATTTCATTTCCCGCTGCACGCTGCTCGGGCGTTACATTTACGCCGTGGGCGGCAGTGAAAAGGCGGCGGGGTTTTCCGGCTTGAACGTGGATCGTGTGAAGCTTTGGGTTTATGCCTTGGGCGGGGCGCTCGCCGCGGTGGCCGGATTGACTTTGACCGCTCGCCTGGACGCCGCCGACCCTAAAGCCGGCCTCGGGTACGAATTGGATTCCATCGCCGCCGTTGTTATCGGCGGTACGTCGCTCCTGGGGGGGCGTGGTTCAATTCTCGGCACCGTCCTCGGCTGCCTCATCATTGGCGTGTTGAACAACGGCATGTTCCTGCTCGACATCTCGCCGTTCTGGCAATTGGTGGTCAAAGGCCTGGTCATTATTGCCGCGGCAGCCATCGACAAAATGGGTTCGGACCGGGAATAGCTCCAATCAGACCGCTACCTTTTCCCGCTCCGTTGCTCCTTCCTCTTTAGTTTTGACTGGCCGCTTGCACCAATAATTCGCCAGCACCGAACCGCTGACATTCATCCACGGACTAAAAATCGCCGCCGCGAGGCCCATTGTGCCGAGCATGTTCATGGCGCTGGCCACACCCGACGCCATGCTGCCGTTCTGCAAGCCAACCTCAAACGCCACCGAGCGCGCCGAATGTTTATCGAGCCCGCTCGCGCGGCTCAGCCAGTAACCGAACACATAACCGGCAGCGTTATGCAGCATCGCCGCCAGAAACAACAGCCCGCCGATTTTCAGCAAGCTATCGCGTCCCGCCGCCGTCGTCACCAGGGTGAAATACACAATGCCGAACATGGAAAATTTCGGCATCCATTTTTCGATTTGATCGAATCGTTGCGTCAGCCAATGAAACACCACACCCGCAACCACCGCCGCCAGCAGAAATCCAAAAACGCCGATGGCAGCAGCCAAGGTCTGCGGCGCGGTTGCCAAAATGAGCCGCCATCCGCCGCCCGCGATGAAGACGAGCCATGCCGCGCCGAATACTGCGATGCCACGCACGGTCTTGCACCCGCGCGGCGAGGCATGCTTCAAGTAATCATGCAGCAACGCCGCGCCAATCGGCACGAGCACAATTTTGATGATCTCCATCATCATGCTGAAGAACTTCACCTCGATGAATTGTCCGGCGAGCAATTTCATCCACAACGGCGTCATCAACGGCGCGAGCATGGTTGTGATCGCGGTTACTGTTACGGACAGCGCCAGGTTTGACTTCGCGATGTAGGCCATCACGTTCGACGCCAATCCGCTCGAGCACGATCCGATGAGAATGATTCCGGCCGCGATTTCCGGCGGGAAATGAAACATCTTGGTTAGCGCCAGGCCGACCAGGGGCATCACGGAAAAATGGCAGACGATTCCCACCAGCACGCCGCGCGGCGATTTCACCACGCCGGAAAAATCCTTCAGGCTCATCTGCGTGCCCATGCCGAACATCACGAGCTGCACGATGATGAGCAGCAGCCATTTGTTCCGCATGTCCACGCCGCCGATGTGCAGGATGTGATCGGGGTAAACCATCGCCGCCGCCACGGCGGCGAGAATCCATACGGTGAATTGATAACCGCGCAGCGCCTTCGAAAAACGCAAGCCGACTGCCAGCGCGATGAGCAGGCAGACAATTGCGAGTTGCCAGGGAGGCGGGCTGCTCATTTCAAAACCGTCGCGAGATAATCCACCGCGATGCCCGGGCTCGCCAGGATGGGCACGCGTTTGTCAGCCGGCGCAAGTGTTTCCACCACCCGCGCCATGGAAGCCTGCGCCAGCACGATCACATCCATTTCGCGCGATAATTCCTTCAACACTGCCGCCACTTTCGCATCATGCATCGCCGCATCGCCGCTCATCAATGCGTCAAAAGCGCCTTCGCAGAGCTTCGACGTCAGTTCAATCTTTTTGCCAGCCGCTGCCGCGCGCCGCGCGATCAAATCCGCCGTCGGTTCCAGCGTCGTTCTCAGCGTGGCAACGACACCGACCTTCTTTCCGGTGGCCACGGCCTTATCCGCCATTGGCTGGTCCACGCGCAGCACCGGCACACCAGTGAGTTTCGCGCCCGCGTCCACCGCCGGCCCGATGGAAGAACACGTCACCAGGACGTAATCCGCGCCCGCGAGTTCGGCGGATTCCAGGTAGCCCGCGACGCGCCGTGAAATTGCGGCCGTCAAGCTGCCCGCCGTCATGATGCCTTTCACGAGGCTGTCGTCCACGATGTTGAAGACCTTCACATCCGGCAGTTTTTCTTTGCACAATTGCGCAAACACCGGCACCAGCGTGGCCGAGGTGTGAACCAGTCCGAGAGTTTTTTGTTTCATAACTAAATCCTTCCGCGTTTCACGATATCAAAATAATTTTCCGGACCCACTTGTCCGCCCTTGAAAACAATTTCCAGATCATCCACGGGCGAAGCCGGCGCGAACGCGCGGCACAGCGGCGCGCCCGGTGTGAGCGGCGCAATCATTTCCAAAGCTTCAATGCCCAATGCCCGTGCAGCAAAACTCGATGTGTCTCCGCCCGCGATGCACAATCGGAGCGCGCACGTTTGCCCCAAGGCCGCGCGCAAAACCTTGCCCAATGCTGTGCCCAGAACATGCCCCGTGGTCGCCTTGAGCTTCGCCGCGACGTGCTTCTGTGCGCCGCCGCGCGTGGTATGCACGATGACACTCCGTCCGGCTCGCAACAGTTTTGCCGTGGCTGCTGTGGCGCGTTCAATCTCGAGGCTTCGCTTTGCTGCCGATGCCAAAGCGGTCGCGTTCAGCGCGACTTCCGCAAAATCGTTTTTTACTGCGTGCGCAATTTGTTTTTGCGTCACCGGCGAACAACTGCCGGAGCCGGCCAGGATTTGTTTCACCGCCGGCGCATTTGGTGGAGGCTTCACGCACGGTGTCGAAGCCCAATGCGCCGCCAGCGCCGCTTCGATTCCCGAGGAGCCGATGGAAAAGAGCGGTGTCTGAACGCTCGCGTTACGATCAATCAATCCGCCGATGCGTGCCAATTGTTCGGGGTACAACGCGTCAAACAATACCACGTCCGGTTTGTCCCGCAGAATGTTGTCCAGCATCGCGCACGCTTTTTCCTCGGGTGACGCGACCTGCAAAATATCGAACAGCGCGATTTTCCTCTTTGTTTGCTTTGCAAGGTGCAAGCGCAAGTCGGCTTCCATCATTGGCGTTACCGGATGTTTGCTGATGGACGGATGCCGGTCCAGCCGATGAATCTCGCCGTTAGTGCCGATCCCGAATCGCGCAAACAGATTGCCAAATACGCAATGGCGTCCGAGTGACGGCGCCGCGACTAGCAGCGGCACGAATCGCGCGCGAAAAATTCCCGCCGCCACATCGAGCACGCAACCGATGTTTCCCACCTTCGGCGAGGAATCGAACGTGGAACAAACTTTGTAATGCACATGCCGTGCGCCAAGGGCCTTCAACGTTTTGAGCGCTGGTGCGAGTTCGCGCTTCATTGCCGCTGGTGCCAACGCGCGCGTCGTCCCAGCCACGCCCATCGCTTGCAGGCGGGGAAATCGTTTCAACTGCGCTCGCGAGGGCGGTTTGATAAATAACGCCGTCCGGATTCCCGCCAGCGTCAATTGCTCCAGCGCATCGGTCGAGCCGGTGAAATCATCGCCGTAAAAAGCCAGGAGAAGTTTACTCAATCGCTTTTCCTCCCGAATTTTTCCACCGAAATTTTCAGTTCGGGATATTTCGCCGCCGCCTGTTCGGTGCTCAACCCTTCCACCGCGGCTTCCCACCATTTTTGTAACGAACGCACTCCCGCCGCCGGTCCTTCGGGATGCGCCAGGATGCCGCCGCCCGCGAGATAAAGCAGGTCAACGGTCCGCGTGCGGCGATATGTTTCCGGCGCCTGCCCGCCCCATTGGCCCGATGAAACCACGGGCATGATCGTCATGCCGCCGGCCAATGGTTTCAGGCACGCTTCGATCGAACGCGTCACCGAATCATCACTTTCCCAAAACTTGTTTGCGATGCCGTTGACGTGAATCTGGTCTACGCCCGCCAGCCGCCAGAGTTTTTGATAAGCCGGAAATTCAATGCCCAGCCACGGATGCCGGTTCAGCGCGCCCCAGCCATTGCGGTGTCCATGAATCGCGAGCGAACCGATGTCGCAAATCATTTTCCCGCCCGCAAGCCCCACGCTGTTCAGCGAAATCATCGCGCACGTGCCGCCACTGATAACGATTTTTTCATAATGCCGCCGCATCGCGTCCATTTCGTCACTGATATTGAACGCATACATCACTTTTTTGCCGGTGCGATCCGCATGCGCGTTGATCACGCGCATCACGGCATCCACGCGCGCGTCAAAAGGCGAGTGCGGCGGGTTCGCCATCAATTCATCATCCTTGATGAAATCGATTCCCGCCTCAACGAGCGTTTTCACCAATTCCGCCGCTTGCTGCGGCGTTAATCCGATGCTCGGTTTGATGATCGTGCCGATAAGCGGACGATTCTGGACACCGGTCAGTTCCCGGCAGCCCGTGACTCCGAATTTCGGCCCGCGAAAAGGCTGCGTGAACGAGGCTGGCAATTCCAAATCCATCAGCTTCAAACCGGAGAATTGCGACAACTCGTAAAGGTTTCCTTGAACCGTCGAAATCAGCGTCGGCAGATTCGAACCAACATTTTCCACCGGCCACGAGACAACAATCTCCGCACGCTGATATGTTCCGGTTTTGCCGCGGCAACCCGGCAGGCTGGGCTCGCTCACGTTTTTGAGTGGAGTGATTTTTTCCACGCGCGCGGCGAACCGCTGCTTCAGTTCCTCCGTTTCGCCAGGCACCGCCACAAATGTTCCGGACGATTGTTCGCCCGCGAGCACCGCCGCCGCTTTTTCCACGGCCAGCGGCGTTTCGATGCGGTAAGTGGCGAAAAAGCGTTCCATTTTGGAAAGGGTCACGGATTTGTTTGCAGGACACAACGAAAACCGGTCACCACGCTGAACCGATTCGGCGCGGCATGCTCGCGAAAGGACGACAGCAGGCTTTTCGGCCCGCAATTATTCCACGCGCCGCCGCGCAACACGCGTTGCCGGTGCGAGCCATCGTAAAAATCCTCGCACCACTCGAGCGCATTGCCCGCGAGATCATAAATCCCGAGCGCGTTCGGCGCAAAACTTCCCACCGGCGCCGTGGTCACGAATCCGTCGTTGTAGCCCTCGATATGCGGCCAGTTGGTAAAATAATGGAACGCTGCCATATCCGCAAAATTTCCCGCGCGCGGCGGCGGCGGAAATTGCGCGCCCCAGGGATAGATATTCTCCAGCTTGGAATTTTTTTTCGCGGGCGCTCCGTTGGTTTCGCGATCACCGATGCCGACAGCGCAGCTCCATTCCGCATCCGTGGGCAGGCGATAAAGTTGGTTGGTCGCAATGTTCCGCGCCGCACGTTCGGTGTCCGTCAGCCACACACAAAACGCGCGCGCATCATTCCAACTCACGTTGACCACCGGAAATTCCGGCCCGGTCGACACCGGCGTCACGTCATGATACGCGGCGTGGTTCCAATTCGTGCCGTCGAGCTTCGGGTGTGTCGCCGCGAACGCCGCGAAATTCCTCACGCGCGTTTCGTAAATCGAAAACGACACGCTCGTCTTCGGCACCGGCACAAAAATCATTCCCAAGCTGTTCGTCCGGCGGACGGATCCGGGAGAGGTGCTGGTCGTTTGCCCGGTCGCCGATGCGCAGGAAAGGGCCGCGATGGTTGCGAGAAGGGCAGGAAAAACTGGAACTCTGGCTCGGCTCATCAGGTTCTTGTGATTTTGCCGAATTTGCGGCCAGCCAGTCATCTGAAAAACGCCAAAAGACTTTTGAAAAATGCCAACCGCGTTGCAGCGCGCGCCAACTCGCGACAAAAAACTCGATTTCATGTGTCAAACAGGATTTCATTGCTCCATCGCGCGCGACAGCTTCCTTCGGGCACCTGGACATGTTTTCGCAAGGCGCGGCGCGTCAGACCAAATGAGCACCAAACGAATTCTTCTTCTGAAACAAATTGCCACCACGCTTGCACTCTCTTTTCTCGCGCTGAAAGCCGCCGCGCAGACAAACCTCTACGTCGCGCAGGACGGCAGCGCGCGTTTCAAGACGGTCCAATCGGCCATTATGGCCGTTCCCTCCGGCAGCCGCGAAAATCCGGTGATCATCCACATCGCGCCTGGGACCTATAAGGAACTTATTTACGTTCAGCGCGAAAAATCCTTTTTCCGGCTCATCGGCGAAAATCCGACCAATACGATTCTCTCCTTCAATCTTTACGCCGGCATCACCAATGCCGAAGGCAAACCCATCGGCACCTTCAAAACGCCGTCCACGACTATTGATGCGGATGATTTCACCGCCGAAAACTTGACCTTTGCAAATTCCGCTGGGCCGATTGGCCAGGCGCTGGCGATCCGTGTGGATGGCGACCGCGCCGCCTTCCGCAACTGCCGTTTTCTCGGCTGGCAGGACACGATTCTGCTGAATCGCGGCCGGCAATATTTTGAGGATTGCTATATCTGCGGGCACGTGGATTTCATTTTCGGCGCCGCCACCGCCTGGTTCGAAAAATGCGAGATCCATAGCTTGCGCGACGGTTATCTCACCGCCGCCTCGACACCGGTGGACCAGCCTTATGGTTTTGTCTTTTCCCATTGCAAAATCACGGGCGAACCGGGCGTGAAAACGTTCCTGGGCCGTCCATGGCGGCTTTATGCGAGCACGATTTTTTTGAATTGCGACATGTCCGAAGTCGTCCGGCCGGAAGGGTGGAACGATTGGAGAAAACCGGAGGCGCACACCACTGCGCGCTATGCGGAATACAACAGCACTGGACCCGGCGCCAATCCGACGAGCCGGCCGGCCTGGACGAAACAATTGACCAAAGCCGAGGCGAAAAAGATCACCATTGAAAATGTTCTGGGCGGCGCGGACGATTGGAATCCCGATCTGACGCATTCCTATAGCGCGAATCGTTTTAATATTGAATACGGCGAAGCTGGCGGGCAAAAGCTGTGGCTCGATGCGCACGTTCCCAATGGTACGGGCAAATTTCCGGTGGTCCTGATAGTTCACGGTGGAGGCTGGATGAGCGGGGATCGCGAGACGGATATTGTGCCGGTGTTCGCGCCGTACGCGACGAATTTCGCCTGGTTCACCATTTCTTACCGGCTCGCGCCGACCAATCGTTGGCCCGCCTGTTACGACGATGTGCTGACCGCGATTCGCTGGGTCAAAAAACATGCGGAAGAATTCAAGGGCGACCCAAATCGTATGGCGCTGCTGGGTTATTCAGCCGGCGGACATTTGGTGACGCTGGCGGGAACACGCGGCAAAGGCGACACGCGAGTCGAGGCCGTGGCCGCGATGGCGCCGCCGACTGATTTGGTTTCCGACAACGAGCGGCGCGGCGGATTGACTATTTCGATGAGATCATTGTTCGATTTTAATTCCACAAATATCACCCGCAGGGTGCGTGCAGTGTTGAAGAAAAATTCGCCGCTCACCTACGTGAAACCCGGTTTGCCGCCATTTCTCATTCTGCAAGGCAGCGCGGATAAAACTGTTCCTGCCGTGCAATCGGAGGCTTTCCAGAAAAAACTTGAGGCAGCCGGCGATGATTGCCAATTGATCCTCATTCCTCAGGGACAACACAGGATCGCCGATTGGAAGCAATTTGTTCCTGGGTGGCAGATGAAATTGATCGCGTGGCTCGATGAAAAATTGGCAGTGAAATAAAATCTCAGTGTCGCGTGACGAGCTTCTGGACTTCAATGCCCGCGAGGATGAACGGTCCGACGCCCTTCAAATCGTTTTCGACAATTGGCTCACTGACGTAATACGCAAATGAGCCATCGCGCGGGCCGCCGCGGGTGGATTTGAAGCCGAGCCCGGCGACCTGGCAGCAGTGTGTCAGCGTCAGCGTCTTGGAATCTTGCTCCCGCACGAATTCCTTGAGCACGCCGCGGTAGCCGTTGAGAACCACGGAGACATACTGATCTGGAATTTCGTGATTATTCAGCGCCTTCGCCAGCGCATAGACGAACATGGTCGAAGCCGTGGCTTCGAGATAATTGCCGTCGGTATTTCCCTTGTCCATCACCTGCCACCACACGCCGGTATCCGGGTCCTGGAATTTCGCGATGCCTTTGGCGAGGTCGTGGATTTGCCCAATGAGCGCTTGCCGCGCGGGATGATTCGCCGGCAAATAATCGAGCGTGTCCACCAGCGCCATCGCGTACCACCCCACCGCGCGACCCCAGAAATTCGACGAGGCGCCGGTGACGGGATTGGCCCACGCCTGCACTTTTTTTGCATCCCAGCCGTGATAATAAAGCCCGGTTTTCGGGTCGTATAAATGCTGTTTCACCAGCGCAAATTGCCGGGCCACGTCGTCATAATTCGACGCCGGACCGTGGAACACTTTGGTGTATTCCGCGTAAAAAGGCGCGCCCATGTAGAGGCCGTCGAGCCACATTTGGTTCGTGTAACGTTCCTTGTGCCAGAAGCCGCCTTCGGGCGTGCGCGGCTGGGTGGCCAATTGTTTTTCCAGCAGCGCCGCCGCCTTCGCGTAACGTTCATCCTTGGTCATCTGATACAACGCAATCACCGCCTTGCCGGGATTTAACGCGTCGAGCTGATATTCCGCCGGATGGTAACCCGCGATGGCGCCGTTGGTGGAGATGAACGAATCAATGGCATTGGTGGCGAACATGACATAGGCCGGGTTAGTGGCTTGCTCGTTCAGCTTCAGCAACGACAGCACGAACAGGCCCGCGGCGTAATCCCATTTGCCGCCGCCGCCCGACGGTTTCCAGGCAAGCCGGCCATCAAGCCGGACTATTTCTGAGTTTGCCATTCGCACGGACCATTGCAGCGGAGTGGCGCCATTGAAATTTGTTTCCGCTGAAAAGCCGGACGACGCGGCCAATAACGCCATGGCGCAAATGGCGGTGCGGGTTCGAAAAACTGGATTCATATCTCGGAAATGATTGGGAAAAACATCGTGTAAATGCAACGACTCATTCACCGAATCCGACGGAGCAGGGATGCGCCAAGGGGAGGATATTGTCGAGAGATTGCTGCGCGGGGCAGGGAACTGCCCCGCGCAATGAGAGAATATTCTTCTGCTCAGGGCGCGAGCAGGATTCGATAGAACTGGGCCGAGTTGACCGAATTCGTGTCCGTGAACGTGAATGGCAGAGTCGGCGCGTTGTTCGTTAAGATGCTCTGCCAATCCGTCAGGTCGGTTGAAACCTGGATGATATAATCCGGCCCGGCGTCGCCGCTGACCGTCATCGAGAATTGGCCATTGGCAAAGCTGGCCGTGCTCGATGTCGGGGCCGCGACAGGATTCACGACGATCGTGAAATTGTTGGTAGCGCTCAGATTCGGCGAACCATTGTCCGTTGCCACTATGACGACATTGTTTGTAGAGCCGGCGCTGGCCACCGGCGGACGCCAGTTCAGGATGCCGGTGCCTGAATCCAGGCTGCCGGGCCCGGCCAGCAAGCTGAACGTCAGCGATTGGATCGGTTCATCCGGATCCGCGGCCACATTCGTGATGCTGAACGGAACACCCACGTTCACGATCTGGGTCGGAATTGGCCTGAGCTCCGGAGCAGTGTTGCCGACTGTCAGCACGGCAGCGCTGCTGGTGACAGTGCCCGCCGCGTTCGATACAATCACAGAATAACTCGCTGCGTCATTCACGTTCGCGTTAATGATGTTCAACGTCACATTGGTCGCGCCGTCAATATTCGTCCCGTTTTTCTGCCATTGATAAGTCGGGTCCGAAATGCCCGTGGCGCCCACCGTGAACGTTGCCGTCTGGCCCCCGGCGATGCTCTGGCTCGCCGGATTTGTCAGGATGTTCGGCGCCAATTGCGGCGTCCAGCCATTGAGCCAGGTCGTCGCGTTCTCCGCCGCGAGCAGCCGCGGGTCGGCGCTGGTCAATTGCACGAAACTTAGGAATGGACTCGCTGTGTTATCGAGCAGGACAGTGTTATCGGCGTTGCTGCAGCCGTATTCCCACAACAATTGACTGCCTTGCGCCGTGCCGTCCGCGTTGGTGTAGGCCTGCAGATCGATGCTGCAATTGATCCAGGCGGCGAGACCGTTGGTCTGGCCGTTGTGGTCGGACATCAGGCAGTTGGTCACTCCTGCCGCGCGTGTTAGCTGGCAATTCACAAACGAGAATCCATTGCTCACCATCAATCCGCCGTAACCCTGCCAATTGCCGCTGGCGCCGTTGGCGGTGCGCGGCGCGGCCAGGTTTGGCGTGCCCGTGCCGCCAATCGTGCGAATTTCGCAATTCGTAGCGAACAAAACGCCGCCACCCCAGACGTAATCGAAGTTGCCCTGAATGAGGCTGTTGTTGAAATAAGCCGACGAAGTCGCTGAATTGTCGAGAATCGTATCTTGCCGGCTGTCCACTTCGGCATTGTTCAGGATGAAGTGACTGCCATTGCCGTTGATCATCAGCGCTTCCGCTTGCGAACCACCCTGCGGCGTCGTGTTGATGATCGTCATGTTTTCCACGGCCACTTCAAACGCATTCACCTGGAAGGCCATGCGCGTGCTCGTGCTGGGATTCATGTTGTTGTTGTTCGCATAACCGACAACCGTGCCGGTGCGGCTCTGGCCGCGGAAGGTGACATTCGTCTTCGTGACGTTTACGATTTCGACGTAGTTGCCATTCTGGATATGGATGACGCGGCGCGTCGGGCCGGCCGTCGGCAAGCTGTCCACCGCGCCTTGCACGGTGACAAAGTCTCCGCTGCCATCCGCCGCCACGACTGGATTTACGGGATCAACCGGACCGGTGGGCTTCGTCGTAAACTTCCACGTCGTCGAATCGTTGATTCCGGCAAAATACGCGCCGGTGCTGTCGGTGAACACGCCATCATCAATCGTCACATAATAAGTCTGGTTGGACGTGAGCACGCCCGAGTGCGGATAAATCACCGCGGTATTGCCCGTGATGATCACCGGGAAGGAGTTGAACGGCGTCCCGCCAATGTTCCGCGACTGCGGGCTGCCCAGCGCCAAATTCAGCGTATCCACCGGCGTGGAAGAATTCGTCACGTCGTAAATCTTGATTGTGCCCAGAGCGTTCAACGTGGGCGGTTGGTCAAATCCAATCGTCAACGGCGTGTCGTAGCAAACGCCGGTGGCATTGTCCGCAGGTCCGAAGGAAACCGCGCTCATGCTTGAGTTTACCGTCAGCGTCACATTGCTGCCCGTGACGGAACCAGCCGCGTTCGTCACCACCACGAAATAACTTGCCGTGTCACTGGGCGATGTGCTGGCGATGGTGAAGCTGGGTCCAGTTGCCGTCGGAATCGGATTCGCCAGGCTGTTCTTATACCATTGATAACCGGGCGCCGGAACTCCGCCCGCGACGACGGTGAAGGTGGCGCTATTCCCGTTCGTGACCACGAGGCTCGCGGGTTGATTCGTGATGGCCGGCGTGACGATCACAGTAAGGAACATGTTGTTGGTTACCGCCAGGGCGCTGTTGCTTGCAATCAACGAATAAGTTCCCTGGCTCGAAGGATACTGGACGTTAGTGATGTTCAACGTGGTGGTGGTGCTGCCCGCGACGATCGAACCATCCGCTTGCAACCCGTCCGTCAGATTTGTGCCGTTCAATTGCCATTGCTTGGTCGGCACCGGCGCTCCGGAAACCGACGCGCTGATCGTTCCAATCGCTCCCGCGATGACCGTTTGGTCCTTCAATCCCGAGATGCTCGGCGGAATCGCGCCTGCCGAAATAATGACCGACGCGATGGAACTGGTGGTCGCGCCATAGCTGTTTGTAATAACCACGAAATAACCTCCGCCGTCGCCCGTTTGTGCGTTCCCAATGGTCAATACATCGCTCGCGCTTCCGGTGATTGTCGAGGTGCCGCTCGGGCCGGGATTGGCATCGGAAAGGGCGTTGGTGAAGGTGCTGCTATCGGTGTAGTACCACTGGTATGTTTGCGGCAAATTGCCGGTGTTGGTCACGCCCAAGGTAACCGCACTTCCTGGCGCGCCGCTGAACGGCTGCGGTTCATCCGTGATGACTGGCGCGGGACTGACGGGAAGATACAAATCAATGCTATCGTTCGCCACGTTGTTGGAGAGGAATGCGCCCGGCGCACTGTCCGGCACATTGGTCAGGCCAAAGTTAAACCCAACCCCGGTAAAATTCGTGTATTTGATCAACGGGAATTGCATCGGGTAATTCTCAAATACAGGTACGGAAGCCAGTTGAATCAGATTCGAAGTGCCCCCTGTGTTGAGGTTTTCGATGGATGCTTTGAGCGAATCATCCGTAATCGTCAAGCCGAGAACGGAGTTCGTGATCGTCATGAGAAACAACCCGTTCGCATTGGTGGCGATCGCATTCGCCACTGTGAGTCTCGCGTTGTTCATGTTGATGTTATTCGTGATGCTGACCGCGCCCACGATAATGTTGCTGGCGGCCACCGAGCCGTTCTGGATGTTCAGTGTGCCGTTGGCCAGCGTGGCGGGGGAAGCCGTCAAGGTAGTATGGCCAAGTTCCAAATTCCCGTTCACGGCCAGGTTCGCATTCGTGCCTTTGACGTTCATGACGCCGACCGCGACGCCAGAGGTGGTGCCGCTGGTTCCCTGAAATGAGATCGTCAACGAATTCACGTTCACATTGCCCGAAGTGAAGGTGAAGACGCCATTGGCCTGGGCCGTGGCTGAGGTGAAGTTGCGATCCCGCCCGAGAATCATCGTGTCCACCATGATATCCACGGTGCCTCCGCTCAGATCGACTTTGCCGTAGCATTGCGCGCTGGAATTCCCGCTGACCGCCGTGTCGCCCACGCCCCACTCGGTGACGCGGCTGTTTGGGCCACTAATGCCGCGAACATAAAGCGCCGGGCTGCTGTTGGTGAAAACAGGCGCAAAAGCGATCGTCGCCGGCGAACCGGCTGAACCGCCCGATTTGATTCCGCCGACCCCGATACTGTCCGTGAAAATGGCGTTCGTCAGCCCCAGGAACATGGCGTTAATTCCGCCCAGCGTGGAGGAACTGCCTTCGCCGAGTTGAATGGCATTGGTGAGTGTCACCGAGTAGGGCGTTGAGTAATTGCCAACCCACGACGTCATGATCAAATTCGTTTTGGCCAGCATCAACGAGCCTTGGGCGGCAATGGAGCCGATGCCAAGGAAATAATCACCAATGCCGATTTTGTAAACGTTCGCGTTGAACGTATCCAGGTTGGTCATGTTCAGCGTGCCTAGTGACGAGTTTCCCCCTGATTGAGTGATCGAGATGTTTGCGTTGGTGTTATTGACGTTCAGCGTGGCTCCCGGTCCGATGATGCTGGCGACGATGGCGGCGTTCGCCGCGGCCGCGGTTGGCGTGCCGACGAATAATGCGGTGCCAAAAGGCCCCGTATTGTTCGTCAAATTCAGTGTCACGCCCGGAGCAATCAACGTGTTCTGGATCGAACCCCCTGTGTTGTTGGTATAGGACAGGGAGGAAACGTAGCCGCCAAAATTCCCGCTGGTGTCATCCACAACATTGCTGATGCTGCCAAACGTGGTACCCGCTCCGGTCATATTAAAAATGACGTCGTCGCTGCCGCCGGGTGTGCCCGCAGTCCCCGTGCCGCCGGACCAGTTGCCGCCGTCGGACCAATTTGTGTCCGTGCCGCTGGCTCCGGTCCAAATGACCGCACCGGCTGAGATTTGAGCCGTGAACAAAGCCAGGGCGAGGCAAGCTATGCCCGCACCCAAGGACGTGAGACGAACTGGGAGTGTTTTCATTGAGTTGATTAGATTGTTTCTGACCCGAGGGAATCAATTCGCGATGCGACCCGAAAAGGTAAATTCGTGATTGGCGTTCTTGTGGATTTCCCGGTATTCGCGCGGCGAACAATCCGTGGCTTTCTTAAAGGCCGCATTGAACCGGCTCACCGAATTGAAACCCACCGTGAGGGCGACATCCACAATCTTCTTGTCCGTTGTAATCAGGAGCCGTTGCGCGTGCGAAATCCGGTGCTGCGTCACGCAATTGATCAAGGTCGTGCCCAGCGTCCGGCGAAACAGGCTCATGGCGTAATGCGGATGCAACCCGGCGGATTTGCTGACCAGTTCCACCGTCACCTGTTTGGTGTAATTCTGCGCAATGTAGGCGACCATCTGGCCCACCCGGCGCACCTGGTTGCTGCCGAGCGACGTGGAAATGGATTTGCCGCGGCGGACTTCCGGCCGCTCCGGCATCGAGAGTGCCATGCGCAACAGCCGCGCTTCCATTTCCAATTGCGCCACGCGATGGTTCGCCTCCTGTTTCGATTGGATATTGCGAATCCAACGGTCGAATTGCTTGATGTCGCCCTGCGAATCCGGAGCGGGGTCCACAATTGCCTGGCCGTGGAGTACGGGCCGCACGAATTCGCCTGGGAACCGACACTGCAAAAACCACGTCAGCGGAATCTTAATCACGTCATAGGCCACCTGGCTGGCGGATTTTATGAGTTGATGCGGCGAAGCTCCCCAGAACAGGGCCAGCCGGCCCGGTTCAAACCGGACTTCCTCCCCGCCAAACAGGTAAATCAGCGAACCGCTTTTGATGAGATGCAATTCGATCTCATTGTAACGATTGGGATCTTCCGGCGGCGCCGGACTGCGGCGCTCGCAGCTAAAATGATGCGGCGTGAAATCGCGCGGCTTCGGAGTAAACGAAATGATGTTGAACCTGGGAGAAGGAACCGGCAGGCGACTCTTCACGGGAATCATTTGGACCACCATATCGTCTTGCAACCCCCCAAAACAATAGGCCGATAGTCTGCCCATCGACTATGACTTAAGATGTACTTCCCGAATTGGCGCAGGGAATTTTCTGGCCGCGCGAAAAAAGCCCTCATTTGGTTTCAGTCAATATGGATCATTCCTCGTTTGATGGCGGTCGTTACCGCCTGTGTGCGGTCCGCGGCGTGCAATTTGCTCAGGATATTGGTCACGTGCGCCTTGACGGTGCCCTCGGTGATGCCCAGTTCGTTGCCGATTTCCTTGTTGCTCATTCCTTTTGCGATTTTTTGCAGCACGAGCAATTCGCGGTCGGTCGGCACCGCCTGGCGCAAGCGTTCGGCCAGGCGATCGGAGATGCCCGGCGGAAAGTAACTCTGCCCCGCGTGCACCGCGCGAATCGCTTCGACGAGGCTTTTGAGCGGCATGTCCTTCAAAATATAGCCGGAAGCGCCGGCTTGAATCGCGCGGTAAACGTCATCATCCGCCGCATACGTGCTCATCACCAGCACCACCACCGGCCCATATTCCTGGCGCAGCGCGGTGATGGTCTGGATGCCATCCATGCCCGGCAGTCGCAAATCCATGATCACGACATCCGGCCGATGCGTGCGATAACACTCCACCGCGTCTTCGCCCACCTCGACATCGGCGACCAATTCAATGTCCGGCTCCAGTTGAGAGGCCGTGACCAATCCCATTCGAATCAAAATATGGTCCTCGACCAGCATGATCCGGATTTTTTTCTTCGCCTTGGTGCTCATGTAAGATGCTTCAATTATGCGCTGTCAACCCATCCATCGGAGCGCCGATGGGAACGGTGACGTCGATGGACGTGCCTTGGGATGGTTGGCTGACGACCTCCAAACGCCCCTTAATTTTGCGCGCGCGGCTGCGCAGGTTGCGCAAGCCGAGATGCATTCCCCTGCCGGTCATCACCTGGTCCGGCGCGAAGCCGCAGCCGTCATCGGCCACGGTCAACTGGACAAATTTTTCGGAATACTTCAACGTGATCTGGATGGTCCGGGCGTTGGCATGTTTCAAGGCATTGTTTAATGCCTCCTGGCAAATGCGCAACAAATGGTGCTCGGTGGCCGGAGGCAACTGGACAGCCGAACCCAGAACCTGAATCGCTATCTCGAACCGGTTGCCGGAACTCATTTGCCGGGCAATCTCCGTCAAGGCGGCTCCCAGGTTGCCGTTGGAAAGCAGTTCGGATTCGAGATTCCACAAGCTGTGCCGCACTTCGGCGCGGCTGAACCGCACCATGTTGCGGGCCATTTCCAGGTAATGCCGCGCGCCGTTCGCATCTTCGTTCAATTTGGAATCCACCCCGTCCAATTGCATCATGATGCCATTCAAACCCTGTTCCAGGCTGTCGTGAATTTCGCCGGCGAGCCGGTCGCGCTCGACCAACGTGGCGGATGTTTCGGTTTCCCTTTGCAATCGCGCCATGGCGTCCTTCAACTCGTGCGTGCGTTCTTCCACCCGCCGGCGCAATGTGCGAATCCAAATCACGGAGATGGCGAAGGCCACGAGGCACAGCGCGCTCACGCCCGCGGTGTATTTCCAGTTCCACCACGGCGGCCGTTGCAGCAGCACCACATCCGCCGGCGCGCGCAGCAGCACATCCACTGTCGCCGGCATGGGGTTGTCCTGCTGGCTCGTCTTGGCGTTCACGTGATTGGCAAATTGCACGCGATTCACGCCCGTGATTTGCACGCGGCTTCCGAGGGGATAATGTGGCATCCGGCCCGCGCTTCGGGCGAGGAGCGCCTGAAAAACCAATTGGCCCGTCTGCAATTCCAGCGTTTGTTCTCCCTCCCGGTTCTTCTCCTCCAAAAGCGTGCCGTCGAGGCGAACCACCGAGCCATTAAAACGCCCCTCAGCCACATCCGCCGGCGACAACATCGCGGGCTGAGGCGGCGTGCCTTTGCCGGTTTTGCGGACCATCGCTTCGGTAAGCCCGAGCGAGCCGGAACGTTTTTCCGGAAAACCGATTGCTTCGACGTGATCGCCCACTTGGACATCATTGGGCGCGCTGGTCAGGATGGAGACGCTGCTGGTGGCGTCCTGCACGAACAGAAGATTGTCGTCGCGATAAGTCACCACTCCCGTGATTTTCAGCCGGTGCAACGTCTGCGGGTCCGCATCCAGCGCGCCTGCCTGGCCGATGGTGAATGCCGGAATGATGAAGGGATTTGCCGGCGGCGCCTCCTTGACCTGCAAATAATCCAGCGACGGCACGAGCAGCATCGGATGCGATTGGACGCGTTTGGTGTAAACGCCGCGCACCTGCACGAGCGCGTCAACATATCGGTCGAGGGAATTGGTGTCGGCGCCCTTAAGCCACACCTGAATGCCGCCATCTTTTTCCATCAGCAACAAGGTGCCGTCGCGGTCAGCCGCGCGCACAATTCCCTGCGCCTGGACCCATTGGCCTTCCGCGTCATTGGCCAGCGCGCTGGGAAATGGCATTGGAGACGGCATTTCTCCCAGGCCGAGCACCGTGGCCGAAATGATTCCAAATGGCGCCGCGCCGCGAGTGAACGTGACGGATCCTTCCGCTTCGATGAATTGTCCGGCTTCAAGAGGTTTGTGTTGGGCCATTTCCGGCAGCACACGCATGAGCGCGCCGCCGGAATCGTCCTGCACGAAGAGAAGATTCCGGTTGAACAGCCGGTCGCTGAACGTCACCACGCCCCGAATGCGAAACGAATGACTGGCGTACTGCAGGCCTTCTTTCGCTTCGGCGGGCAAGTCCCGGATGTGGATATCCTCAGTTTTGGACGAATCGGCCAATTTCTCGGCCAGCGAATCTATGGCGGGCACTGGACGCATCGAAGCATCCGTCAGCACCGGCAAATTGTTTTGCCACGTCAAATTGCCGACAATTTCAACTGGTTGATTCGGCGGAAAATCCTCGTCCTGCCTGGGCAAAACCATGAGCTGATGCCGCCGCCGCACGAGCTTCAGCCATCGCGGCGCGCGATTCAACACGAGCGATACCACGCGCGAACTGCCTCCCGGTATCTGGTATTGCAGGCGGATTTTGGATTCGGGCGTCACCATCAGCGAGACGGACGGAGACGTTTCCTCCAGCGACTCGCGGATCATGATCCCCGCCTTGTCCGAAACATGCGCGCCATGGAATTGATTGATTTGCGCCACAATTTCCATCTCGCCAGGCTTGTTCTCGAAGGAAAAATTGCACTTCTCCTTGGTGTCATCGATCCCGCCGCTGCCGGTCTGGATGGTGATCGTGGCATTGCTGTACGGCAGCGAACTTTCAGCGGAATCTTTCAATGGCAGGTCAATGCCGCCGTCAAAAACCGCGCTTGGCAGCGAATAATTGGCCATGCACGACACCGCGAGCCCCGCGTACACGGAGTTGCTCATCGCCAGCGAAACCGGCACGCCCACGGGGCTCCAATTGGTGCCGTCGTCCGAGATGTAGCCGTAAAAGCTGTCGTCGCCCTGGATGGGCACCGCTTCCGTTTCCGGATTGTGCTCTAGCACCGTCCCGCGCACCGAAACTCGCCGTCCCCATGCGAGGTTCGGATTTGACGGAACCAGGTCAATGATGGCCACCGGCTCCGAACCGTTCCAATCCTTGTCCGTGAAATTCAAGAGCGAGATTTGCCGGGCATCGGGCACCCATAACGTGCCGGCCACCGCGTCGCCTTTTTCGTTGGCCACGCTTTCGCAAACGCCGCGCAGCCGCAGCTTGCGGTTTTCCAGCAGGACGGTGGAATTGGTTCCCCAGTTGAAGACGTGCGCCGTCATGCGGCCATCGAGGTTCGTGATTTCAAGCCTGAGCATGCCGTTGTTGTTGGCCACAAAGGTGGATCGGCCTTCGACTTCCGCCCACTGGAAATTATTGGTTTCACCCCACGGCTCGCCAATGCGGATTAGCGCGGGGCGGGGGAGATTGCCGGACTTCAGCACTTTCAAGCGCGGTTCATTGAGGCTGACGGATTCATCCTGTGGCTCCGGCACCAGCATGGCCAGCGTGGTCAGGAAAAAGTTCGTCCAGTATTCCCGCAAAATGCCGTGGGTGGCTCCCGCCAGATTGGAACCGTCCGGCAACAAATATCGTCCGTCAATTACGCTTTGCTGGATGCCGGGACCCTCCCACGCGACGGCGAGGCAATCGTGGCCGCGCCATTGCCGTTGGAGCGCCTCGATGTAATACAACTCGCCGGCCTTGAGAAAAATCGGGTCGGATTTCTGGGTCGGATAACGCTCCCATTCGCGTGGCCACGTGGCGCGCGGGGTGTAGGCAATTTTTTCGGCGTTTGTGACCTCACGGTCGCTGCTCAGGAACAATTCGGCCTCGTCGTCGCCGGCAATCCAAAAGGTGTAATCACCATCGGCGGGCGGGCGGAGAAACCCGCGCATTCGAGTGAGGTAATGCTTCGCCCAATCCGTTGGCGCTTCAAAGCTGCCGGCGATTTCGCGTCCGGAGGGCCGGTCGGGGTAATCTGGAAAGGAGCTGAAATAAGGCGACACCTGGCCTTCCATTTGAATGCGATCGCCGACGTGTACCGGTTCATCAATCGAACGCAGGTTAAGACCCACGGAATGGGAGGCGTCCTGAAGTACAATCAGCCCGCGGTTGGTATCGACGAGTGTGACCGTGCCTTCGAAAGTCTGCGCGTCGCCCGGGCCGGAGGCGGGCAGCCGATCAGTGGTATCGGCCTCTGCCGCCAGCGCAGTGAAAGCCAGCCCGAGAATCCCAATCAAAAAGAACTGGCGGGCGGCATGCATGGACTTCCAGAGTGTTTCCAATTTGACCGGCGCCGGTTCGAAGCACAATCTTTTTTGGCAGTGCCCCATTTGCATTGGCCGCCGTATAGCCGAATGATCGGTGCCGCGTGCCTCGAACTTTGGACTGCGCTCTGCCGCCGCACTCAAAAAAAACGCTGCAATTCGGGCGCTCGTTCAGCGATCCGCCGAACTCACCGTGGCCTGCTCCAGCTTGCAATTCACCAGCTTTACATCCGCGTCGATGACCTGGTCGGGTCTCTTGATTTCCTTGAAGACGGAATTGTAAATCCGCACGTTGCTGATGTCCGCGCCCGGGAATCCGCGCACGTTCAGCACTCGTGGCGTGTGGGCCACCGTCACGTTTTCCATGACCACGTTTCGAGCGGCCGGCTTGAAATTGCCGTTGGTTCCTTCCTCGTAAAGAAAATCTATCTGCAACACCGAATCTTTGACGACGCCCACATTGCAATTGCGCATGAAGATATTTTGCAGCACGCCGCCGCGCACGGCATTGGATTTGAGGCGCAGCGCGCAAACGAGGTTTGTGCTGCTCATTTCGCAATTCTCCACAAAAACATTGCTGCAGCTTCCGGAAATCTCGCTTCCGATCGCCGTTCCCGCGTGGCCATCGCGCATCGTGCAATCCCGAACGATGATATTCTCCACCGGAACGTTCACGCGCCGGCCGTCATTGTTGCGGCCGGATTTGATCGCGATGCAATCATCGCCCGTGTCGAACAGGCATTTCTCGATTAACACATCGCTGCAGCTTTCCGGGTCGCAACCGTCGTTGTTTGGCCCGTGCGAAAAGATGTTTACTCCGCGAACGGTCACGTTGGTGCAAAGCAGGGGATGCAATTCCCACATGGGCGAGCGGCGGATTCTCACGCCCTCAATCAAAACATTCTGGCAGCGATTGAATTCCACGAAGCTCGGGCGCAAATGGTCACCGTCGCCGAACTGGCGTTGTTCCACCGGCACGCCGTCCGTGGCCATCTTCACGAGCCGGCCGCGCGCGCTGGTGTTTTTCCAGGACCACCAATTGGTGGCGTTGGCCTGGCCGTCCAGCAAACCGTCGCCGGTCACTGCCACATTCTTTTGGCCGAGCGCATAAATGAGCGGCGAATAGTTGTAAAGTTCCGTGCCTTCAAATCGCGTGAAGACGACGGGCAGGTACGCCTCCGGATTGATGGTGAACAGAAGAACCGAGTTCGTTTTTTCGAGGTGGAGATTGACGTTGCTCTTGAGGTGGATGGCGCCGGTGAGAAATTCACCCGCGGGCACCACCACGCGCCCGCCGCCGGCATTCGCGCAGGCGTCAATGGCGTCCGCGATGGCCTTTGTGCAATCCGTTTTCCCGTCCGGCACGGCGCCGAATTGGGTGATGACAAAATCGCGGCGGGGAAATTGGGGCGCGTGGATCCGTCTCAAAATCTGCGCTTCGAGCTTCCATTCGGCTTTCGAGTTCGGGGCCGGCTGCTCCGCGCGTGCGACGACCGCCGCCGTCAACAAAACGAGGACGGCGCAAAGGGTTTTTCGTGGGATCATTTTTGGGCTGAATTTTCGACGGTTTCGATTCGGGCGTTTTCGGTTCTAAATGGCACGCCATCGGCGGCCAGAATTTTTGAATTTCTGAACTCGATTCCTTGCGCGTTCCGCACCGTCATTCCTTTCGGAGCTGAAATGTGCACGTTTTCGAACACGACGTTCGATATGCAGTTGTTCGGCATGCCCACAATCGAGCCGGCGTTTTTCTGACAGGTGGCGCGCAGGTTGGTGATGCGAATGTCCCGATACGTCGGCAGTTTCTGGCCGGAAGAGGACGGCGTTTCCGCTTGCGCCTTTGGGTTGCGGTTCGCATCGCCCGAGGAATTGTTCATGTAAAAACAGGTGAACGTGATGGCTGGCGCGACGTTGGACATCGTGATGTCGCTGTAACTGATATTTTCCACGATTCCGCCGCGGCGCCCGTCCGATTTGATGCGCAGGCCGTTTTCTGTGTTTTCGAACGTGCAATTTTTCACGGACACGTTGCGCACCCCTCCTGAAGTTTCACTGCCAATGCTCATGCCGTGTCCGTGCAAAAACGTGCAATCCGTGACCGTGATGTCTTCGGACTGAAATTGGCCGGCGACTTTTTTGCCGGCCTTGATCGCGATGTCGTCATCGCCGACGTCGATCCTGCATTTGGTGATCAGCATGTGCCGGCCGCTAGGATCGATGGCGTCAGTGTTCGCCGCGTGTTCGGGCGCGAGGATGGTGACGTTGGAAATCACCACGTTTTCGCAATCCGACGGCACGAGATGAAATTTTGGCGAGTTTTGGAGCGTGATATTTTCAAAGCGCAGGTTCGTGGATTGTTCCAAACCAATGAGATTCGGCCGGGGCAGGGTGTAGCCCGGTTTGATTTCGCGCGCCTTCTCGGCCTCGCCCCACCACGCGGCGCCGCCGCCGTCAATCACGCCGCTGCCGGTGAACGTCACATCGTGCAGTTTTTCGCCGCCGATGAACGGCATAAATTCCCCGCTGCTTTTTGCCTTCAACCAGTCGCCGGGCACTTTCATGAAAGCCGCCTGGTTGGTGCAGGCCTGCAAGGTCGCGCCCGCGTCCAGCATGACCGTCGTCCGCGAACGCACCTTGAGTGGCTGGCTCAAATAGGTTCCTGCCGGAAACTCCACCGTGCCGCCGGAATTGGCGCAGGCGTCCAGCGCTTTTTGGATCGCGGCGGTATCAAGGGTGGCGCCATCTCCTTTCGCGCCGAACGCGCGCACGTTGAAAATCTGGGCACTCTCGGCGCCGGAGCAGAGGATGGCTCCGAGCAGCAGGGTCAGGGATCCAGCAATGAATTTCACAGTTTCCAGGCTCGATGATTCAATCCGAGGAAGAGGCGTTCCCGCCTGGATTTACTCCAAACGGGAACGGCCTCCGCACACTTTTCCTGCGAGAGGAACTTATTCAATGCGTCCTCAGGGCTGAAGGCTCAACCGATAGAACGCGTGAGGAACAGCCGGATTGATCGGGATGGCCACGTTGGTCACCGTGCTCGAATTCGGCACATCCACCCAGTTGTTGCTGCTCAGGTTGTTGGTTTGCACCTGGAGGTACCAGCCGAGATGATCGCCCGGCCAGGTGAAATTGAGATTTCCACCGGAAATCGAGAACACGATGTTCGTCGGATTGGTGGCCACGCCAGTATTCACGGAATTGGCGGTGATGCTGCCATCCACGGCGAGGTTGTTGTTCCAATTCATTCCGCCGCCGGTGATTTTCATCGAACCGGCGCCCGAAACCGCCCCGCTGAACAGCTTGAAGGTATCGCCGACCGCGAGTGTGGGGCCAAGGTTCTGCACCGTGACGGTGCCCGTGCCGTTGCCAGACAAGTTGCCGCTGACGGACACCATGTCATTGGATTGGCCCGGCGAGAGGGATTTATTGACGCGGACGAAAACGTTGCCATTGAGCGTCAGGTCATTGTTGATGGTCAACGTGCCGATCGAGGTCGCCGAACCGCCGCCAATGGCGCTGTTGGTCGCGATGATGACCGGGCCGGCGAGGGTGCCGGAACCAGCGAGCGTTCCCGCTCCATTGGTGGTGAGGCCGGTATACGTGTTCACGCCGTTGAGATAAAGCGTGTTCGTGCCGGTCTTGATGATGCCGAGACCGGTGCCGCTGCTGTCGGAGATGACGCCCGAAAACGTGGTGGCGGCAGTGTTTGCGATGTTGAACGTGCGGCTGGTGCCAGTCCCATCCACGCCGGTAAGGTCGAATCCACTGGTGAAGGTGATGTCGTTAGAGCCGCCGACGATGAGCGTGTCGCTGGGGGTGGCCGTGGGCCATTCGAACTGGTTGGCCACGGTGCGCGAGCCGCCAATGGCCAGCAGAGTTCCGCTGCCCGCGCTGCTGCCGGCTTCCGGCGCAATATTGATGGGGCCGGTTCCGAGGGCCGCATCATTTCCAATGCCGATGGAGCCGGTGGTGACGGTCGTGCCGCCGGAGTAGGTGTTGGCGGCGTTCAGAATCGTCGTGCCGCTGGCGCGTTGAATGATGCCGCCCGCGCCGGAAATGGTGCCATTGTAGGTCTGGATGTCGGGCGAGCTTTGATAAGGCGCGAAGGTAAAGCCATTATACTGCGCCAGAACTCCCGGGGTGCCGTTCGGATCGATGGCGATGTTCGCGTCACACACGGTATTGGCGCCGTAAGCGCGAACGCGGTTGACGTTGCCTTCGACTTGCGGATTCAGGGTCAACGTTTTGCCCGCCTTGCCGGAAATATTGCCCAGAAACACGCCGGCAAACGAGCCGATGCCGTCAAACTGCATCGTGAAGTCATCGTTCACCGCGACATCGCCAGGGAAGCCCCGGCTGGCGCTGCCGGTGGGGACCACTTCCAACATGCCCGGGGTGGCAAGCGTGAGAGGACCGTTGCCCAGGACTTGATATTGCTGCATGTAGACGTCCAGCGTGGGATTGCTATTGCTGATGATCGTGCCGCCCGTATGCGTGTTCGCGACATTCATCTGAATGGTTCCCGCCGCTCCGCTGTTGAAAATCAACTGGCCCGGCCCGGCGAAACTGCCGGGACCGCTGAACGCGTAGGCTGTTGAACCGGTGATCAGCCATTTGGAGGCGCTCAGGAAGTTGCCGTTCAGATTTACAATCGGATTGCCCGCGCCAGTGTCATCAAAGGTAACCGGGTCGCCATAGGTGAACACGAGGGCTGGGTTGGTGCCGTCAGTCCAGCTCGGGCTGTTGGTGACATCCCAATCCGTTCCCGCGCCACTCCAGAACAGGTTGGTGGAAGCGACGACGAATAACGCATTGGTGGTGGAATTGGTGCTGAAATTGCCTTCGCCGGTCACGACGCAAGAATAACCGTTCGCTTCCGTCGCCGCATCGGCCGCGCTCGCGTTGGTGATCACCAGCATGGAGCTGGTTGCGCCGGAAATATTGCCGCCATCGGTCAGGGCGACGCCGTTGCGAAACCATTGGTAGGTTACATTGACTCCACTCGCGGTGATGGTGAACGGCAAGGTGCCTCCGGTTGCGACCGTCGTGTCCACCGGTTCTTGAGTGATGGTCGGCGGCGTTGTAATAGCCGTCACCGAGCCATCCACGGTGATCGATGAAATATCCATGGCAGTGCCAATTGTATTGTTTGCGGTGGCGCGCCAACCAATTGCGAGTCCATCGAAAACATCGCCAGTATAGGTGCTGCCCGACGCGGAATCCCCAAACTGGGAAACGATCGTGCCGTTCGTGTCCGCACCATCGTAGTAAGTGTTGGTGATGGCTAGGGTGTTCACGTCCGTGAGCTGAATGGTCAGGACGACGGTGTAGGTTTCACCGGAAATCAACGCAACGGACGGCGCCGTGCTGGAGCCTCCGATGGTGGCGGCACTGGGATTGGCGTAGCTTTGGCTGCCGCTGCCGGTGCTGGTCAGGTTTTGGTTTCGGTTATCCGTGCCCGCGTCCTGTGGAAGACGCAGAAGGAGGCGGGAACTGGCGTTGGGGAAGGAGAGCTGGCCCCAGTAGCCTTGCCAGTCTTGCACTCCACCAGTAGCGTGATCGGTTTGGCCATTGACGGCTGTGCCATTCAGGCCGCCGGCAATCGGTTGGACTTGGTTGCCATTATAAAGCCCGAAACCCAACAGGCAGTTGGTGTCCAGAAGGCCGGTGTTGGTGAACGTCACAGTCAGCCGGATGAAATCTCCCGGCGAGGCGAGCGCCACCGGGGTGCTGGTAAAAAGCGCCTCAAGTTCGACGCCACCGCTGCTCGATGAGTTGATGCCGAAATTCAAATCACCGCTGGTCAATCCTGTGCTCGACCTCCAGCCTTTTGAGGAAGAAAGCTGGTAACTGGTTGAAGTGGGCGTCGGCGCTGCCGGAGTGGCGTTCGTCAGCGTGCTGCCGCTGGCAAAGGTATCATGGAAGAAAACAGTCGCCTGTCCCGCGAAGGGCATGACCGCGATGACTGTGCTCAGGAGTAGACTTCGATAGTAATGACTTGATTTCATGGAGGATGTGCGTAACTGGTTTGAACTACACTACTACTGCTAGGGCTGCCAGGAAAACATCAAAAAACGGATGTCCGTTTGGCCTGCCGGCGCTGAACTGTTGTCGATAGCGGACCAAACGCCATTTTTATTGAACAAGGCTTGGTTCTGTTTCGCCTCTTGCCAGCGAACGTGAGAGTCGGGGAACAAAGCGTTCAGTCCGGCAACCGTGTTTCCTCGGCCGCGGTGAAAAATGTTATCACTGTCGGCAAGATTGTCACAGGCAATGGCCTTGGAGTTATCCACCAGGTTTTCTTTATAGGGAGTGCAAACGTGCCAGTTGCTTATGGGTTCGGCGGCGCCCTGTGCGCCGTTGCCGCCGCTGGTGTCCCTGCCATTCACGGACGGGAGATTCACCTGGCCGGCCGTGGGCACGCCCGGAATCACCGCGGCGGCCGCATCCCGTTTCTGGTTCTGCGGGAAGTAGCTGTAGCCGGACCTCACGTATTTGTTGGGTTCGGATGGACGATCAAACATTCCGTAAGGCCACTGATAGTTTTGATCCTGATAGAAGTCTACTTGGTAGACGTTGTTGGGATCCTTTGGATTGCTGGGGCAATAAAAAACGCCAGGGTTTTGCAACAATCCACTCGCGTAAAGCAACCCTAGGTTTTCCCATCCCATGTCCAAGCCGGCAGCGCTGGGAGAAGTGAAACGGGCCATTTCATACGGATACCAGACGCTTCCCGTCGGGTCCCATTTGAGCAGGGGATACATTGCGTTGTTGTCGCCGGCATACATGGCCAGGCCCTCGCCAATTTGTTTCAAATTGTTCACGCATTGCGCGCGCTTGGCGCGTTCCTTGGCGCTGGCCAGCGCCGGAAGTAGCATGGCCGCCAGAATGGCGATGATCGCGATGACCACCAGCAGTTCGATGAGCGTGAAGCCCGCCGGCGCCTGGCGCCGGCCCATGCGGCATTGGGAGTTCAATGGCTTTTTCATGTTACGTGAAGGCGAAAGCGGCAACGACACAGTCTTCATTTTATTTATCACAATACTGATGGTCAAAACTATTCACTCCCAAATCACTAAAATCTGCCTGTTTTCCGACGAATATCTCCCGCATTGTAAGGTGCAGAATTTGAGTGGTGTGCGTGCATAATTTTTAATGTTTAACGATCTATTACCATTGAGGGGTTTCGTAAGCGCCGAGGTCGGGCGCGGTACCGATAAATGCTGTGTTGTTATTCACGCCGGCATTCACTAATCGTCCGGCTGGCACAGGGCGCAGAAACGGGGTTTCGGGCAGGCTGCCGTCATCGCGCCGCGGCCCGAGAGCCAGGGATGCTTCCGTGCTCAATACATCATTCCCACTCGCTGCGGGAGCCAGCACCTGCCAACTGTTGTTCGTCAGCAACGAGCCGCTCCGGAACGAATCCGCGCTCGCGCCGGCTATCGACAAATTGTTGCGAACCACATGAACGCCAATCATCGGCGCATTGGTCGAATCGTGGTTCAAATTAAAATTCTTCGCGCCATTCTCCCAGGCCGTGCAGTTGTCGACCGTCAAACCGGCGGTGTTGTTGTTCTGGTCAAAGCCGTTGGCCTTGTTGCCGAACGAAACGCAGTTCAAATAGTGATGCGGCCCCGGAAAATAATTGCCGCCCATCTTGAACCCGTTGCCGTTGCCGTTGAACAGGGTGTTCGTGCTCGGGTCCGCGTCAAAAACATCGTAGCCGTTGCTGAAGGTCATGCAGTGGTCCACGATGATGGCGTTGGTGGCTTCCCAGAAATCCCAGCCGTCATCCGAATTATTCCACGAGCGGCAGCCGCGAAAAACGTTGTTCGGGCCCACGGTGAACTTGGCCGTAAATCCATCCGCGTTGCCGCCCACCGGCGGGTCATAATTCCGGTACGAATCGCAATTCAGCACCAGATTGGAACTGGCCAGCGCGCTGCCACTCGCCGTGATGTGCAGGCCCGTGTCGCCGCTCCCATGGATGACACAGCGCTCGACAACATTGCTGCTGCCATTGATCAGAATGCCGTTGTGGCCGGCGTTCTCGACTTCCAATCCGTAAAGCCACCACCAATTTCCGCTGATGCGGATGCCGGGCGAACTGCTCGATTCGGTCGCGAAATTGAGCACCGGGCTTTCGCCGGGGAAGGCCCGGACGCGAATCGGTTGCGCCGGGGTGCCGCTGCGGGAGAGCGATGCCTGCGAATTCCAATTGTAAACGCCGCCCCGAATGTAGATGAGATTTCCCGGGTTCGCGACACTCGCCGCTTTTCCCAACGTCGCAAATGGCGCGTTGGTGGACGTGCCGGGATTGGTGTCGCTGCCGTTGGTGGCCACGTAATAATCGGCGGTCGTCGATCCCGCATCAATCAATTGCACGGAAGCGCGGGCGAACCATTGGTTGGTAGGCGTCAATTGCGTCGCGAAATTTTCCCGGACTGATCCCGCCGGATCGGAAGGTTGCGAGTTGACTGTCGTCCGCAGCCACCAGGGACGAAACCAATTCGTCGGCGAAAGGCTGGAGGATAAATATAAATCAATCTGCGCGCCTGGTTGGTGTCCGGCGGCTTCGAGGATGTTCAAGGAAACAATCCCATTGGTGCCGACGAGCGGATATATGGCGACATTGGTTTCATCGGCCACGCGCGGATCCGTCCCGAAAGCGAACTCAACCAGGTTCGGCTGGCCATCGCCGTCCGGATCGCTCGAAATGCCCGCCTGGGTTGGAATATCGGCAAAACGATTGGTGGCCCAAGCGCTATAGTGTTCCGAAGCCGAGGCGGTCAATAGAAGGAAAGGCAGCGGCACTAAACTCATCACAACTCTGTCGAATCTCACAAATCGCATGAAACACCGACGGACATATATAGCACATTCCGCGCCTCTCCGCATCTGGTAATTTGTCATGTTCTTTTAGGGATAAACGAGCCGCCAAAAAACTTAGGGATAAACGAGCCGCCAAAAAACGCTGGTGTTGTTCGGGCCCACCGAAAATAAAAACTGGTTCGTCGCGCTGGTGTCCGGCACGTCCAGCCAATTTGTGCCCAGACCGCCATCCGTGTCATTGGTCTGCACCTGCAAACGCCAGCCCAAATGATCCGCCGGCCAGGAAAGTTGCAGTTGGCTGCCGTTCGCCTGAAAAGAAATGTTTGTCGAGATGAGTGACGGCAGCGGCACCGCGGCAACCTGGCTGGAATTGCCGCTCTCGCCGGCGGCATTCGTGGCCGAGACCACATAATAGTACGTCACGCCCGGATTCACGGCGGCATCCAGGAGATTGGTGTCCGGCAGATTTGCAATGATCGAGTAAGGGCCGCCGTTGGTGGTGGAACGTTTCACGTTGTAACCCGTCGCATTGGCCGATGCAGACCATTGCAGTCCGATGGCGAGGTTCGTGGCTGAAGCCGTGAGATTTGCCGGAATTGCCGGCGCGGGCGGCGAGACAATCAAATTCACCTGGCCGTGCGTGCTGATATCCAGCGAGCAATTGTAACCGGCTGGTGTTGTTCCCAGCATTGGCAAGCCGCCACTCAGGCTTCCCGTGTAAGTGAACAGCGTGTAAGTGCCGTTGGTGAAGCCCGCGCCGGCCATAATGTTGTTCGTCCCGTCCAGCGCGAGATTTCCCTTCACAACCATCGTCGCGGCGTTCGTGCCGAGGACGAAATTGACGGAGTTCGACGGCGTCAATGCCAGATTGTTGCTGATGATGAAGGTCGAGGCGCCGAGAGTGATGGAACTGTTGAGCGCGATGGCGTTCGTATTTTTCAGCGTCATCCGCGCATTGTAAAACGAAAGCTGATTGGCGAAGGCATTGGTGGTCGCGCCGTCGAGCGTCACGATGGAAGTGGCCGGAGTGGAATTGGAGAACGTGATGTCGGCATTAAAAAACGAGAACTGGCTCACGCCGGTCGGCACGCTGTGCGAACAATCAATGATCCGCACATTCTTTGCATCGTAAATCCCGAAGGTCTTCGAGCCGGTGAGATGAACATTCAGGAGCGTGACGTTGCTGACACACGATTCCGGCAACCCCCAGATCAATCCCGCCGTGCGGCCGGATTGCGCGGTCGCTGTCAGATTACTGATGGTGATATTGCGATAGCGCGGCGTGGTTGACGTGACGGGCGCGCTGGGATACGACGCCGCGACTGCAGGTGAAATACTGTCCAGTGCGCGATACATGGAGACCGAATTCGTATACTCCGTGTAGATCAATATAGGATTTCTGACACTCGACATCGTGAGATTGTAATACATGAGGTCGTGCACATACCCGCCGCGGTCCCGGTCGGTTTTGATGCGAATGCCCGCGTCAGTGTTGGTATAGGTGCAATTCACAATCGTCAGGTTCGACACGCTTGGCGACGTGTAACTGCCGATGGAAGTGCCATGCCCTGCGCCGTAAGTGTTGTTGGTGATCAAAATATTCGAGCTTGGGCCGCCGCAGGTGTAATTGTCATCGCCGACGCTGATGTTGCAGTTGACCACCAGCGTGTTGGTTCCGCTCGCATCGCACGCGTCCGTGTTATGGCCGGGAATCGGATCGGAGGAGGAGTTGGCGTGAATTGTTACGCCTCGCACAGTGGTGTCCCCGCAACTCGTGCTGCACGCGATATGAAATTCGGGCGAATTGGACAACGTGACGCTCGTGATCAACGTGCGATGGCAGCCGCTGAGCGTAATCATCCTGGGCCGCACCGCCCCGTTCGTGTTCGCCCACGGCCACCACGGCTCGCCTTGCCCCTGAATCCAGCCCGTGCCGCTGATTTCAAGATCGTGCAGGCTCGAGCCGGAAAGGAAATCGGCGGCGGTGAAATAATACGCTGACCCATTCGTGTGCCACGTGACGGGATATTGCCCGAACGGCAGCATCCGAAGAATCGCGCCGCTGTCCAACTGGATATTGACGGCGCTTTTCAACGTGATCGGACCGCACAGAAAAATTCCCCCGGGAAATTCCACGGTCCCGCCCGCCGCGCCGTTCGTGGTGCCGCCCGCGGCCGCCGCGTTGATGGCGTTTTGGATGGCGACCGTGTTGGTCGTTATGCCGTCGCCAACCGCGCCGTAGTTCAAGACGTTGATGATATTGTTGGTGTTGATGGCGGGCAGGGCAGGGGAGGCAACCGCTGCGTTGGCCGCAAAAAACAGAAATGTCATTACCAGCAATAGAGGTAAAGATGGGCGGTTGTGAATCGAAAGCGGGGTGAACATGTAACTTCGTCTCTTTGAATGCGAACGGCTCGCGTTAACTGAATAGGGTTTCCTTCAAGCCCGCCCGCGCGGGATGCGGGCTTGTTCCATTATTTGAGAGCGGCTGCAGCATGGTTCTATTTTGGCCTCAAATTATATAAGTGAAATTGCTCGAAAGTAAATGAAGGCCCTATGACTTTAGTCGTAGCCCTTCGAAATGATCATGGCAACAGCACAGTCAGAGTTAGCAGGCTGTTGAAAATGTAGAAGCCGACGTGAGCCCCAACCCGCGCGGCAGGGGGGTAAAGATGGAAGAAACCGCGCTCCGCTCTCGGGCGGCTCCGCATTGACTCGCGACAAAAACCAACGACCTTGTTTTATCATGACGGCTGAAGCCAGAAAACATTTGGAAGAAGTGCGGCACGCGTTGCTGGGTCTGCACAAATCACTCGTGGATTCCGAGCGCGTCACCTACGAAAAAACCGTCGGCGCGATCCGTTCGCCGAATCATTTTCTCCAATTGCTCACCAATGACCCCTGGTTCGCCTGGCTCCAGCCGCTGTCGCAATTGATCGTCTCAATGGATGAATCGCTGGATTCCAAAAAGCCTGTGCCGGATGAGGCGTTGGAAGCCGCAATCAAAGAAGCCAATGGACTTCTCTCGCCTTCGGAAGCCGGCCAGGGCTTTGGACGGCACTATTACGAAGCTTTGCAGCGCGATCCGGATGTCGTCATCGCCCATGGTGATGTCATGAAACAGCTCGGCAAACCAAAGGCGTGAGGAGCGCCGAGCACCGGCTCGGCAAGTTGGGCTTCAAACACGCCGAGCTGGTGCTCGGCGCTCCATTTGATAGTACTTCCAAATAGGCATTGCGAGAGGGCGTTCGGGTGTTACGATGCCGTCATGAGGGCTAAACAATTTGTTCCGTTGGTGATGGCGCTGCTGCTGGCGCCCATCGTGTTTGCGCAAAACCAAACGCCGCCGGCGCCGCCGCCGGACGCTGCTGCCTTTAACGCCATCGTTCAATTGCTGCCGAAAACGCGGCAGGGCGGCGACAGCCCCAGTGAAGCCGATTTAAAAACGCGCCGGGAAGCCGGTATGGAAATCGCGGCGAAGGCCAAACAGTTCCTGAAGGATTTTCCGGCATCGAAAGGTGCTGATAATGCCCAGGCCCTGTGGAACATGGGGCTCGCCCAGGCCGCCGTCTCCGGCGATGCTCACGCGGCGGCTCAATTGCAAATGCGCGCCGCGGAAATCGTCAAGGACCCCAAAATGCCCGACTCGTTAAAGCTCCAAGGCTTCGTCATGAATTACCTGGCGCAGCGAGCCCGGAAAAACGGAAAGCACGCATTGGACGATAATTCGCCCGATTCACAGAAGGCCAACATGGATGCGCTTTTCGCCGCCGCGGACGTTCTCTCTGACGCGGACGAGCTCTTCAAAATGCTGTTGCTCCAGGACAGGTCGGACAAGAACCTTTCGACCAAAGACCAGCGAAGCGTTGCCCAGCGCGTTCTGGACGATCCGCGCGCGTCCGCGGCCGTAAAGGTGGTGGCCAAAGGCATCCTGTCCGGAGAACAAAGTTACGCGGTCGGAAAACCATTGCACCTCAGCTTCGTGGCAATCGATGGCCGAAAAATTGATTTAGCCGATCTGAAAGGCAAAGTGGTGATGATCGATTTTTGGGCGACCTGGTGCGGCCCCTGTGTGGCGGAAATGCCGGAAGTGAAGCAAGTCTACGATAAATACCATGCGGCCGGTTTCGAGATTCTCGGCATCAGCCTGGATGATAACAAGGATCGCCTGCTTGCATTTGTGAAAGAGAACCACATCACCTGGCCGCAATACTTCGACGGCAAACATTGGAACAACGAGATCAGCTTCCGGTTTGGCATTAACGCGATTCCCGCCGAGTGGCTTGTCGATAAAAAGGGAATCCTTCGCGATACCGACTCCCGGGGTAATCTCGAGCAACGGGTGAATGAACTGCTGCACGAGAAATAAAATGTGCGGCGTTCGCGGAGCGCGGAGCATCGCTCCGTGAGATTATTGAAGGCGACGGGCGGAGCAATGCTCCGCGCTTCGGCTGATCTCAGGCGCAAAGTTCGTGGTTCCCTTCGTCATTGCGCCTTCACCGCGCGATAATACCTTTGCGGATCAACCGCCGAATCTTCAATTTGCAGCAGACCGCTTATGGGCAGCGCATTTGTGCAGACCGGCTGCCAGTGCGCCAAATCGGTGGAGGCTTCGATGACGTAATTCCCCAGCGGCGCGCCGATCAATGAGAAGGAAACTCCCGCCCCCGTGACGCTCGGAAGCGTCAGCAACGGCGGCGCGTTCGTGCTGATGGTCACGGAATTTGTCGCAAACGCCCGGCGTCCATCCGGCCATTGCACTTCCGCTTCAACCCATGCCGGCCCTTCCACGGACGGCGCCGTGAATGTGTGGCTCGTTCCATCAAACATCGGATCCTGCCCCAGCCCTTCCCAGACAATTTTCGCCCCGCTCAAATTCGTATCCGCCACGTTCAACGAGACCGTCAACGGCTGTCCCGGCAATTTCAGGTTCGTCGGCGCCACGATGGTTGCATTCGTGGAACGCCACGGTTGTGTTGCCAGTGAAGTCTGCGCCGCCAGCCACGCGGTCGTGGCGAAACTGCGCGCGGTATCGGTCGTGGACGCTTCGGTGGTGACATTGAAAAAATCGCACCAACGATCGTACATCGGATACGGCGCGGTCTGCGCGCCATCGCTGGGGAAACAAAGCGGCGACATTTCCCAGCCATACGTGAACGTCCACACAAATCCCGCCTGCATGTTGCTGATGGGCACGCCGTCCTTCGGCAGCGTGTGCCGGTCATTTTCGGAATATTGGTCCACCACCTCGCGCTGGCGTTTCCAGCCAAGGCCGGTGATGTAGGTCGTGTTCACCGGATTGCAACCGCCTTCGTAATTCACATTCATCAGAATCGCGTCCACATAAGCGGGATTGGGATTGAACAACTGCGCCACCACCAGATCGAACGCCTGCACGGGCGAGAAATACCATCCCGCGCTCAGCGCGTGTTTCGTGTTCTCCGGCAAACTGCTGCCGTACGCGCTTTCCTGCGACCAATATAAATTATCATTGCCGCAGTTCGTGATCGTCGTGATGCACTTGGCCAGATAATCCGAATCAATCTCGCTCGACTGCAACCGCCCGCTCGACACGGCCGTCGCGTAATCGCGAATCGCATTGCCGTAGCACGCGTACATCCGCCACCAGCCCCACATCATCGTGGCCGGATCGGTTGGATCGGGGAAGTATTGAAAGAGTTTCTGCTGATACTGCGGGTCGCCGGTGGCGAGGTACAGCTCGCACGCCGCCCACGCGATTTCATCCTTGTCCGTGAAATCATCGCCGAAATGTTGAATATCCTGGTAAGCGCCCGCCGAGCCGTGCTTCGCGATCGCATTCGTCAGGAATTGCCAGCCCAACTTGGCCTTCGCCAGGTAATTCGCCGCCGCCGCCGGATACGCCTGTTTGAAATGCGGTGAGGACGCGCACTGTGCGAGCGCCGCCACCGCCGCCGCGGTGGACACAGTGTTCTTCGGCCAGACGACCTGCGGATCGCCATTTTCGGGCAGCACGTTGGATTCGTACTCGCGATTGAGGGGATACACGGAATAATAAAATCCTCCGTCGGTGTCCTGCATCTTCGCGAGAAAATCCGCCTCCCATTTGGCTTCCTGCATCACATCGCTGATGCCGTCGCCGCTTTCGGGAATGCCCAAATTATCCAGACCGGCGACGCCTGGCAACGAATCCAGCGAGAACACGAGCACATGAATCAATTGCGCTGAATTGTAGGTCACGCGATTGTAATCGCCCGCCTCGAAATGCCCGCCCGAAACTTCCACCGGTCCGGGATTCACGAAGGGATACAATTGCGCGGCGGTATTCGTCAGCAACGGCGCTTCTTGCGGCGGGTTGTCCGAATTCACCTGGCTCGCGTAGTTCGAAATTGTCTGCCACGTGAACACATACGGGTCTGACGCATTCGTCGGCACGCTCGCCGGCGATGTGTGATCGATGCCATGCGTGAAACGCGTGAACGGCATCGCCACATTCGTGCCGCTGCGCTGCTCGTACATCCCCAACGCATACGTCCGCGCAAAATCCATCGCGATGCCCTCATCGATCCGGAACGGCAGCGACCCGCCCATGCCCGGCACGATCACGCGATACTCGCCGGGCGTGGTGAAACTTCCAAAATCCGCCTGGTAAACCATTTGGTACGGCGCCGGTGTGTACGGGTATCCGTAATCCGGCCGCCGGCTCAGCGTTCCCTGGTAAACCGTCGCGCCGCTTTGCGCATCCACGAGCAAAAACGTATTTGTCAGCACCGGCAATTCGCCGAGATTGCCGAGGTAATAACCGACCATCGCCTTCTTCGGATAATTCGGCAGATAACCCTCCTGGTTTACGTGAATCGCCGGCGTGTAACGCAGCGGGTCCGCCGTCGCCGCGAAAATCATGTTCGTCGGCCACACGGTTCCATCGTTGATCACCCGCACCGATTGCCCATCGGAAATGTTCTGGCTCAATTGCAGATAAAGATAATTCCCGATGCGCAAATCCCGCTCGGCTTGCGGCGCGTACAATGGGCGGCGTTTGAAACCGATGCCAGCGACCGAGTTCGTCTGCCCGTTGATGACCACCTTCACGCTGGACATGTCGGGCGGTGTGAAATCCCCGTTCGTGTCCACCCAATTCCAACTGTCCACCGTGCTCGAATCAGGTTGCTTCGTGTTGATGCGGACCAATTCGAGGAGGTTCGGCGAAAGGATGTGCAGAAAGTTGTCGCCGATTTTTGGGATTTGAAGCGTCGGATCAATCGCGTCCGTCGCCTTGGCGCGCAGCGTGCCAAGCAAAATTATCAGACCGAAAACCAGCGCAAAGCTGGGTTCACAGCGGCGAAAAATCCGGTCCGCCTGGGAGAGCGCGGCGGCCAGAAAACGGAGGGCGACCCTTTTCGTAATCATTCCCGTCCTTTGTGCGTTTCCGGCGGAAAATTAACAATCAGCAGTCATCCCCGGTATCACGGGAAAAAGACCTTAGATTATTAAACTACGGGCTTGGATTGATTCATCGCTCCAATTGCGCTACAAAATGATCACTGGCTTGGGCAGGTTGGCTGCCTCGAAGCCATGATGAAAAATGTTTCGCCGGCAATTTAATACGATTTCGTCCTCGCCCGCGCTGCGTGGCGCTTTCTTTTTTACGTTCACATTTCTCCTGGCAGCCATTCTCTTTTGCCGGCCCGCCACCGCCGCGAACGGTTCTTTTCCGACGCCCGCCGAAGTATTCCAGGGCCGCACCTTCTCCAGCGAATCCGAGCGCGACATTTTTTACCTTCACGCCATTCACGATCATTACGCCGCGCAATGGCCCATCTTGCTCGAAGGCAATATCAACGAGGGGGTATATATCCGCGAACCGGCAAAACTGCTGCGGTTCATCGATGAACTCGGCATGGCCATGCGCGACCAGGATGATGCCGCGAGCATTACGAATCTCACGCGGGTTACCTCGCATCCCCGATTTTTCACCAACATCAACGACTATCATCCCGAGATTTTGGAAGCCACGGCCCAGGCCTTGATGGCGCTCGGCCCGCATGGCCGCAAAGCCCTCGCGGATTCGTTCAGCATCAATCATTATCGCGGCGACCCGGAAGGCCTCGAGTTGCTGGCGAAAACCATCGGCGAGGCCCGTCTGCCCGATCCGGCCTTCGTGGAGGCGCTTGCCGCCACGGCCTTCGCGTTCAGCACCACCAACGGCGGTGTGTATCCACACTGCACCGAAGTCATGGTCCAAAATTTATTGCTCCTGCCCGCCGGCCTTGGCGAAGTCAGGTCCCATTTCACGACCAATAATATCTTCGCCGACCCGGTGCGGTTTCAATCCGTCATTCAGGGCATCGCGGACGCGGGCGCCACGAACTTTAAAGCCAATCTGAAGTCGCTCGACGGCGATTTGACCACCCAACTGCTCGCGCTGAGAAACAATCCCGGTGACTACCGCGACGCCCTGGAAGACCTTCGCAACCGCACGGAAGACGCGCTGGAAACTCTCACGGCGGCAAAAGGCAAATAGGCGTCGCAGCCGGGGTAACCGCGTGATCCGAAACTCCCGGAGCGCGGCTCTGTGAGCCGCAGCAACTTTGATTTTCACGCAGCACGGAATTGGTTCACACCTTTCGCTTGTCACGTTGCCGCGGGTCGCAGACCCGCGCTCCGAAATGCGATCCACCGACTCCCAAAATTTGCGTGCGCTTCCATCGTACCGCGCTACGATATTTCCAATGTCCGATGCCTACAGCGAACTCCTCGATGCCACGATTCACCAATTGCAGGAACTGAAAACGCAAGGCGTTCGTTTTATCCCCGTAACCGTCGAAACGCTGACGGCGCTTGGCCAGCCGCCGCGCCGCAGGCAGGTTCCCACGCCCGCCGCTCCGGCGAGCATCGACCCGAAGGCCGCCGCGTTCGCCGAGTTGCGCGCGCGCGCCTTGGCCTGCATGAAATGCCCGAACCTCGCCTCCTCGCGAAAAAACGTCGTGTTCGGCGTGGGCAACATCCATGCGCAATTGATGTTCGTGGGTGAAGCGCCGGGCGCGGATGAAGACGAGCAGGGCGAGCCGTTCGTCGGCAAGGCGGGCCAGTTGCTCACCAAAATCATCCAGACCATGGGCCTGCGGCGCGGCGATGTTTACATCGCGAACATTTTGAAATGCCGCCCGGACACGCCCGGCCAGAGCGCCGGCAATCGCAAGCCCACGCCCGAGGAAATGCAAACGTGCATTCCCTACCTGCACGAGCAGATTGATTTGATTCAGCCCAAAGTCCTCGTCGCCCTCGGCGCCACCGCCGTCGAAGGTCTCCTCGGCAAGACCGTCGGCATCACCCGCCTGCGCGGCAACTGGCAGACCTACCGCGGCATTCCCTTGATGCCGACGTATCATCCGGCGTATCTCCTGCGCAACCAGGCCCTCAGCGAAAAACGCCGCGTTTGGGAAGACATGCTGCAAGTCATGGAAAAACTCGCCATGCCCATTAGCGAAAAGCAGCGGAATTTTTTTACGAAGGCGTAATCGTTCGCGATTCTCGACTCTCTGTATCAAATCTAGTATTGCTCTGAAGGTTAAGTTGTATGCACGCAAAACCGTCGGATCAGTTCGGACCCTTTCAGGCTTCAGCAGCGTGATTCGCGACCATTTATGACGATTCGCACCAAACTCTACATTTCGAGTTATACAACAAGCGCAATGATCTTGCTGACGGTTTTTTCGAAACCACTCCATATTACGGACGCATTCCAGTGGGTGCCCATGGTCGGAACCTTTATTCCGATGGGATTCATGTTTTATTACATCAAACAGCAGAAGCTGGAAAAACAAAGGCAGCCTGCCGCTCCCGAAGAAGCGCGCCTGAAAGAACAGCGAACCGCAAGGAAAACGTTGATATTAGGCATGGTTCTCGGTTCAGCCATGGGTTTGTGCGCGCCGTTCTGGATGCCGCTGACCGGAACGACTCTCGGTTTTCGAGGGGATTTGATTTGCGGCATTATCACAGCGGCAATTGTGTGCGCGGTTTTTGGCTTCCGATTAAAAAAGCTCGGGCGGGGAAGTTGAATTTAATGCGTTGCTGGGCGTTAGCCGAGAGTTTCGCCCGTTCAGAACCGTTTTGACGGTTTCCAATTTGGAAAACCGCTAAAGCGGTTGAAAATTCTCCATCGTTTGCAGGCACCCAGCTAAACCAGGGTTTTAATGAGACTACGTTCAAGAGCGCGCATTTTTTAATATCGGCCCGGACATCGCCGCGCGCAGATTTCTCTTGGAATTTTTGGCCGTCGGGTCTATCAAGGGCGTGTTCTTTGAAATGGCGAACCATGGTTCGCCTTGTAACGCAATCAAATGTCAGGGAACCCCGTGAGATTCGGGGACGGTTGCGCCACTGTAACGGGCTACAAACTCCCACAGCCACTGCCCCGCTCTTTCTGGAGCGTCGGTTCGCCAGGACCGGCTTCTCCGGAAAGAGCGGGGCGGGAAGGCGGGAGCGAGGCAAGCCCGGAGTCAGGATACCGGTTTGAATGCGCTCGTCAGCCCCGCTCTTTCTGCGGGTGACGACAGCACGTTGCGAGTTCTCGGTTCAGAAACCGTGACGTGTTGTTCGTTCCTTTAGAAAGAACGGGGAACTTCTCCGTCAAGAGAAGGATGAGGCCAGCCCCGCTCCGCGTGTGCGGTCGGGATTCGTTGAATGCCTTCATTCCTCCGTTTTGCCGGGATGAAGGCTTTTGTTTTTTATGGCGACGGTTACAGACCGCGTCATAAAAATTTCCGACGGTCACAGACCGCGGCTACAAGAACTTCTTCCCGCTCTGGTCTCTCAATCGTTAACCCGTTCCCGGGAGTTTTCCCGGGGCTAATTGAAAGATCAGTCTATGAAGAAGTTTCGTGTTTTCGTGGCAGCGATTTTGGTTCTGTCATATTGCGGGAGTCCTCAAGCCGCAACTTTTACCGAAAATTTCAGTTCCGATCCCTTGCAAAATGACTGGAAGACTTTTGGGGATGCCAATTTATTCCGGTGGAATGCCGCGGGCCAGAACCTGGCGGTGACCTGGGATTCTTCGCAGACGAACAGTTATTTCTATCATTCGCTCGGGACCATCCTCGCGAGGGATGACGATTTCGCGCTGGAGTTCGATTTGAACCTGACGGATGCGACCGCTGGAGCTTATGGCTCGGAACTGGGCATTGGTTTTCTGAACATCGCGACGGCGACAAGTCCCGATTTTCTGCGCAGCCTGGGAACTTCGCCGAACGTGGCCGAATTTGATTATTTCCCGCCGAGCCAGATTGCGGCGTCCATCGACGCGACGCTCATTGACGCGAGCAACAATTTTTATTTTACCTTCAACACCGCGCCGCTGGACCCGGGCGTGACCTATCACGTGCGAATTGCGCATGCCGCGGGCGATCCGAATTTGAGCGGCGAGGTTTTTACCAATGGCGTGTTGTATGCGGCGCTCACGAACTCGTATCCGAGCACGATGGCGGATTTCCGGCTCGATGCCATTGCGATCAGCAGTTACCAGGATGATGGTTTTGGCGACACCGTGCTCGCGCATGGAACGGTGGGAAATCTCGTCGCGACATTGCCGCCCCCGCCGGTGCAAAATCTTGCCGGTTCGTTCAGCAATGGGACGTGGCAGGTGCAATTCAACGAGCGCACGAACTGGTTGTTCACGCTGGAACGCTCCACGGATTTGGTCTCCTGGACGAATGTCTCGCCGGCAACCGCCGGCGCGCCGAATGTGTTAACCTTGCAGGATACGAATGCGCCGACCGGGAACGCGTTTTATCGCGTGCGGGCGGAACGGCCATGAACTGTTATCAGCCCAAAGTCCATCCACGTTTGCCAAGGTTTCGGCGGACAGGCAGTCCACGGTCGATTGACGTTCGGCGCGGGCAGTGTCATGGTTTGGACTGCGCGGGCATGACCGCGCTTTGGAACTGGCAGACATGTCTGCCAGTCGGAAAGCGGCGACATGTCGCCGCACTCCAAATCAGGACGCCACTTCGGTGCAGGGGCGCAGCGGGTGGCTTGTCGGCCTTTACGCTGGTGGAGTTGCTGGTGGTGATCGCGATCATCGCCATTCTCGCGGCGATATTGTTGCCGGCATTGGCGGGAAGCAAGGAGTCCGCGCGGCGGGCGCGTTGCGCGGGCAATCTGCATCAGTTCGGCCTGGCGGCGCAGATGTATTGGGATGATAACGGCGGGAATTGTTTTCGTTACACGTTTGGCGTGACGAACGTCGGGCAGATTTATTGGTTCGGCTGGATGGGGCCCGGCGTGGAAGGCCAGCGGCCTTTCGATGCCACACTGGGGGCCTTGTTTCCCTACCTGCAGGGCCGCGGCATCGAGATTTGCCCGTCGCTGAATTACGCGCTGGCGCAATTTAAACTGAAAGCGAACGGCGCGGCGGACGGTTACGGTTACAATATGTATTTGTCGGCGCCGTTGAGCCAGCCCCCCGTGAAGATCACGAGCGCAAAAAATCCGGGCGAACTGGCGCTGCTGGCCGATGCGGCGCAGGTGAATACGTTTCAAGCGCCGGCATCACCGAGCAATCCGATGTTGGAGGAGTTTTATTATGTCGACAATACCGTGCGTCCGCCGAACGGCCATTTTCGACACGCGCAAAAAGCAAACGTGCTTTTCTGCGATACGCACGTGGCGCCGGAGTCGTACGTGCCGGGATCGATTGATCCGAATTTGCCGAGCCAGTATGTGGGAAGGCTAAGGCCGGAAATTTTATCGGGACCGTAGTGGCACGGCCGTCTCGCCCGTGAGTTCCTGGTTCGCACGGGCAAGATGCCCGTGCCACTATTCGCCGACTTGTTTCTTGATGGCTTCGGAGATTTTCGCGCTCCATTTTTTCAGAGCGGTTTCATCGCGGCCTTCGAGAAGCAGACGGGCTTTGGGTTCGGTGCCCGAATAACGCAGCAGCAGCCGGCCACCTTGGGCTTTCAATTCGGTTTCGGCTTCGGACACAAGGCCAGTCAGGCCGTTCATTTGTTCAAACGGTTTTTTCTCGCGCACGCGAATGTTGGAAACGAGTTGCGGGAAACGGGTCCAGCATTTGGCAAGCTTGGATAACGGCGCGTCCTTGGCCTTCATGATGCGCAGGAGCTGCAGGGCGGCGACGAGGCCGTCACCGGTGGTGCTGTAATCGCGGAAAATCATGTGGCCGCTCTGCTCGCCGCCGAGGTTGAAGCCGTTGCGCAGCATTTCATCGATGACGTTTTTGTCGCCAACCGCGGTGCGGAGGACTTTTCCACCGGCCTGATTGATCGCGGCTTCCAGCCCGGCGTTGCTCATGACGGTGCTGACGACGGTTTTTTCTCCCAGCGTTCCGTTGGCCAGCATGTCGAGGCCGGCGATGGCCATGATGTCGTCACCATCGATCAACGCGCCGGTCTCGTCGCAAAGCAAAACGCGGTCGGCGTCGCCATCGTGGGCGATGCCGATGCAGGCCTGATGTTCGCGCACTTTCTGGCACATCTGCTCGGGATGCATGGAACCGCAATCCTGGTTGATGTTCATGCCGTCCGGCTGGTTGCCGTAGACGATGACTTCCGCGCCGAGTTCGCGCAGGACGCAGGGCGTGGATTTGTAAGCGGCGCCGTGCGCGCAATCGACCACGACGCGCATGCCTTCGAGAGTCATGCCGCGCGGGAAGGAGGATTTGGCGAATTCGATGTAACGCCCGAGAGCGTCATCAATACGAACAGCCTTGCCGATCGCTTCGGCCGTGGGACGAATGGTTTCGATTTCGCCGCCGAAAACGAGATGTTCGATTTGATCCTCGATCTTGTCGTCGAGCTTGTAGCCGTCCGCGCGGAAAAATTTGATGCCGTTATCCGCGTAAGGATTGTGCGACGCCGTGATGACAATGCCCGCGTCCGCGCGCAGGCTGCGCGTGACGTAAGCGACGCCCGGCGTGGGCAGCGGCCCGATGAACAGGACGTCCACGCCCATGGAAAGAATGCCCGAGGAAATCGCGTTTTCGAGCATGTAACCCGAGAGGCGCGTGTCCTTGCCGAGGACAATTTTATGGCGTCCGCGCCCGCGAGCTTGCGATTCGAGATTTTTGAAAACGTGACCAGCCGCGCGACCAAGCCGCAGCGCCGTTTCCGCTGTCACGGGTTCGATATTGGCAACGCCACGGACACCATCCGTGCCGAAAATTTTCCTGGGGGGATTCATTGAGTTTTGGGGGCTACGGTCACTTCAACCGTGGCCGGCTGCACACGAGTATAGGAAATCGAGGGAGGTAAAACAATTTCGACACGCCTCACCAGGCCATTGGCGGATTCGATGCCGGTCAAATCGACCTCTGCGTCGACATCGTCCTCGCGCAGGCTCTTGAGCAATTTCGGATCGCCGTGGAGCGTGACCGTGACCTGGTCAGGGCTGATGCTGAACGAATACTTTTCTCCGGTGGGAACGCGCACTGGCACGGTCATGACGGTTTCATCCGCCGCGCGGCCAAGCAGTGCCAGCCAGGGCGAAGTGGGCGTTTCGCCGTTGGTGTTCACCTTCACCGTCAGCCAGATCAGGATCGCGAGCGCCAGCGAAAGCAATTTCAGCCAGAAATCCTTGGTGATGAGATTGTGAACGAAAACGATCATTTGGCCGGTTCGGTGGAGGTGGTCTGCGTGGACTCAGTTTTGGTGGCGGGTTCGCGGATCGTTTTCAGCCGCGCTTTGGCCGTGGCACGAACCCAGCCCAGCAGGTTCCGCTTGGCGTGGCTGACCAGCACGGAGGTCAGGAACGCGCGCAACGTTTCGAGCGTGACGCCTTTGACGAATTGCCCCTTGTAGGCATATGAAATCGAACCGGTTTCCTCCGAGACGACCACGACGATGGAATCCGTTTCTTCGCTGAGACCGATCGCGGCGCGATGCCGTGTCCCCAGAGATTTGCTCAAGTCCTGCCGTTGCGTGAGCGGGAAAATGCATGCCGCGTAAGCGATGCGGTCGCCTTTGATGATGACGCCGCCGTCGTGAATGGCGTTGTTGGGGAAGAAAATCGTTTCGAGCATTTCCGGCGTGGCCTCGCAATCCACGCGAATGCCGGACTCAACCGCTTCCTGAAGTTGAATGGATTGTTCGACGGCGATCAGCGCGCCGATTTTCACATCGGAAAGGCGTTCGCAGGTTTGGATGATGACCTCGATGTTCTCGCGCTGTTCCCCGGCGGTGGCGAAGAGCGGGAGATTGCCCAATTCGGCCAGCATGCGGCGAAGCTCGGGTTGGAAAATCACGACGACAGCAACGGCGAGGAAAGCGGAGAACGCGCCGAGGATCCATTGAAGAACCTGCAACTGGAGCAGCCGGGTGAAGATGAGCGATGTCAAGAAAACGACCAGAAAGCCGGTCACGACGGGCGCGCCGCGCGTGCCGCGCACGAACCGGAAAACGTAGTAAATTCCGACCGTCAGGATCAGAATTTCCAGCGCCGGCCGCCAGGCATTTTCAAGATGTCGAATGATTTCCACGTCACTTCCTGCGCGCCAGAATTGCTTCCGTCATCCGGACGGCCTGGACTGTTTCCGCAACATCATGCGTGCGAATGATTTGGGCTCCCGCCTCCACCGCGAGGGCCGCGCACGCCAAAGCCGCCGGCAGCCGCTCCGGAGTCTCCGCTCCGAGCAATTTCCCCATGAAGGACTTCCGCGAAACTCCCAGCAATAATGGCTGCTCTAACTTTTTAAAACTTCGCAGTGCTCCTAGCAACAGCAAATTATGTTCCAGTGTTTTCCCGAAACCAATTCCCACATCCACTATAACTTGGTCACGTGCGACTCCGCAATCGTTCAATCGTTGAATTCGATCAGAAAAAAATTCGCCGACTTCCTGTACGACATCGCCGTACACGGGATGTGATTGCATGGTTTGCGGCGTGCCTTGCATGTGCATGAGCACGTAGCCGGCGCCGGAATCGGCCACCATGCGCCACATGGCGTCATCTTCCCGATTGGCGGCAATGTCGTTGACGATGCTCGCGCCGGCGGCAATGGCAGCGCGCGCCACGCCGGGTTTCATGGTGTCGATGGAAATGGGAATTTTGACGCGCGCGGCGAGTTGCTCAATCACCGGAATCACGCGGCGCAATTCTTCCTGTTCCGGCACCGCCGTGGCGCGCGGGCGCGTGGATTCGCCGCCGATGTCGAGAATTTCCGCGCCTTGCGTCGCAAGCTTCAGCCCGTGCTCCACTGCCGCGGCCGTGTCAAAGAATTTCCCGCCGTCCGAAAACGAATCCGGCGTCACGTTGACCACGCCCATGACCAGGGCAGGCCGGGGGAAGACGAATTCAAATTGGCGAGCGCGCAGCAACATTTAAAAGCTCCAAGCACCAAGCGTCCAAACTCCAGAGAAGCTCCAAGTTCCAGATTCCAAAGGCTGCCCCCGATCGATTGGAGCTTGTAGTTTTGATCTTCTCTGGAGCTTGGATCTTGGTGCTTGGAATTTGTTTTTAGTATCCGCCACCGGACTTCGGCGTTTCAATCAATTCAATTTCGTAACCTTCCGGAGCATCGATGAAGGCGAACACGGAGCCGGAGGAACTTTTGGTCGGGCCGTCGGAAAATTTCAGGCCATGTTTCGCGAGGTGCTTGCCGAATTCGTCGAGGTTGTCCACTTCGAACGCCAGGTGCGTGAGGTCCGGTTGGACCTGGACGGGACCGCTGCCAGGGAAGTAAGTGATTTCGATCTGCTCCTCGCTGCCGGGGATTTTGAGAAAGGCCAGCTCGGAACCGCGCGGCGATTTGTTGCGGCGGATTTCCTCCAGGCCGAGGACTTCCTTGTAAAATTTTACGGTCTTTTCCAAATCATTGACGCGGTAACGCGTGTGCAAAAGCTTTTTGACCTTGTTCATGGGGCCAAAATAAGCGCGGCGCGCGAAAGTGTCGAGCGAGCGTTGGAGAGCCACTGATGAACACGCAGATTTATGAGGAAGCAGGTGGGGAAATAAATTTTCTGAATCCGGATTTTCCTTTATTCCATGAGTTCAAATTAATTTTGCCTTGTTTGTTGCTGATTTCTCGGACCAGGCCTCCCGGTACAATCATTCCCCCAGAGCGGTTGGGGAAATCAAACCACTTGCCGAACGTAATACTTTAGTTTACCCAAACTGTGTGCCTTGCACGACACTACGTCGTTTATTACTGGTGCTTCTGGGCTGTGTGAGCCCGTTTCTCGCCCATTCACAAATCGATCCGTATCCGCGAGAGTTGATTCAAGTCGGCTACAACGCATCTTTCGAAGGCCACGCGCCATTGGCCGGCTATGCTTTTTATTACCGCAACCAGCCCAATTTTCTGCAGCAATCCAATCTCACCCTCCGGCTGGCCATCGCGCCGACCTACGTCGATTCCGAACTGGGCTTCAGCCATTTATTGGGCCAGAACACCGACGTGGGCGTGGGAATCGCCGGCGGCGGGTTTGCGGACAGTTATTCTGAAATCAAAGGTGGCACCTATTTTCCGAAGGAGTCTTTTGATGGAGATGGCGGCGAAACTTCGCTGAGCCTCTATCACTGTTTCAATCCGAACGAAACGATTCCGCTTAATGGAGTTCTTCGAGGCTCCGTGCATTATTCCACGTACTCACCGAGCGATACTACGGCCCGAAACTTTCAGGTTCCCTCCGACGAAACCACCTTTGCCGTGCGCACGGGCCTGCGCTGGGGCGGCAAGGAACCCATTTTGTTTCCGTCATTGGCCATGGAGCTTTCGGTTTGGTATGAAGGCCAATTCCGGCTGAACCCGGACACGTATGGATTCGCGACGAGCGCTCCTTTCGGCAGTGCGGCGGGTGATCGGCACATTAATTTTGATTCACATTTGTTTTGGGCGACGGCGCTGCTGGCGTACACCATGACGAACTCAGGCCAAAGCTTTTTTATCAATCTCACCGCTGGCACGAGCATCAATGCGGATCGGTTCAGCGCCTATCGGCTCGGCGCGTTGCTGCCCTTGGTTTCGGAATTCCCGCTGTCCCTGCCGGGCTATTATTACCAGGAAATCAGCGCGCGGCAGTTCTTGCTGGTTGGCGCGAATTACATCATTCCAATGGACAAAAAAGATCATTGGAACGTGAATTTTACCGCCGCGACCGCGAAGGTGGCTTATCTGGAGGGTTTTCGGCAACCCGGTGACTGGCTCAGCGGCGTCGGCGCGGGCGTGCTTTACAAAACCAAATGGACCAAGGTGATGGTTGGCTACGCTTATGGCATTGATGCGATCCGCGACGGGGGCCGCGGCGCTCATAGCGTCGGTTTTCTAATGCAATTCGATTTGGGTCATGCCAAACAGGATTTGCTCAATCCGGGCGAGCCCAGCCGCTGGCGCGGTTGGGGGCGCATCGCGAGCGGGATTTTTGGGGACTAGCGTCCGCCGGTAGTCACACACCCCAATTGTTTCCTTCATTTGATGCCGCACAATGGCGCCGCGCGATGCGTCTCCTTTTTGTGCATGATCGTTTCGGGGCATTGGCCGGCGCGGAAGTCAACCTGCAACTCACCGCCGCCGCGCTGAAAATTCGCGGCCACGAAACGGCGCTGCTCCATGGGCCCCCAACCGGCAAGGCAGAATCCGAATGGCGCAATTTATTCGAGCAACGCTTTGCGCTCACCAACGGAAACGGTTTGTCCACGACCCGGTTGGCCTTTAAAAAATTTCAGCCCGACGCCGTGTACATCCACAAGATGGCGGACGCGGACGTGTTGGAAATGCTCGCCGACTCGGGCGTGCCGGTGGTTCGCATGGTTCACGATCACGACCTTTATTGCATGAGGAGCTACAAATACTCGCCGTTGACGCGCCGGATTTGCACGCGGCCGGCGGGGTTGCATTGCCTTTTTCCCTGCGGCGCCATGCTCGCGCGTAACGGCAAAGGTGGCTTCAATTGGGTCAGTTACCGGGCGCGAAAACGGGAAATCGCACTGAACCAGCGTTTTGCGCGGATGATCGTGGCGACCGAATTCATGCGCTGCGAATTGCTGCGCAACGGTTTTAACGCGAACCGGATCGAGATCCACGCGCCCGTCCCGCGCGGGAACGAAAACGCGCTGACGGCGTCGTTCAGCGACCGCAACCTTATCATTTATTCGGGCCAGGTGATCCGAGGCAAGGGCGTGGACGTATTGCTGGACGCGCTCGCGCAGGTTCGCGCGCCATTTGAATGTCTGATTTTTGGAGACGGGAACCATCGCGCTCGTTGCGAGGCGCTCAGCCGGAGGCTGGGATTGGAGGGGCGCGTCCAATTCAAAGGCTACGTGCCGCCGCGCGAACTGGAGAGATTTTACGAGCAGGCGAGCCTGTCGGTCGTGAGTTCCGTATGGCCGGAACCGTTCGGCGCCACGGGCTTGGAAGCGATGCGCCACGGGCTGCCGGTGGTCGCGTTTGATGCGGGCGGCATCCGGGAATGGCTGTTCGATGGCCAAAATGGATTTCTGGTGCCCTGGATGGATCGCGCGCAATTTGCCAAACGCATCGACGAACTGTTGCAAAACAAAACGCTCGCCCGCCAGTTCGGCGAACGCGGGCGCCAGCTTTTGCGCGACAAATTCAATTTCGAGCAATACATCGACGGCCTGGAAGAAATGTTTTCGCGGTTGACTCGCGAGCCGGCCGAGTGCGAACACATTGCCAATGGACACGCGCACGCCTAAGCCATCGATTTCAACCGCCGCGCCTCTCTTCGTGGCCATCGTGGGCGGCAGCGGCGCGGGCAAGACGTGGCTGGCGAAGCGCTTGCGCGCGGCGCTGGAACCCGATGCGGCGCATTTGTCGCTCGACAATTTTTACCGGGACTGCTCGCGCGTGCGGCCGGAACGCCGCGCCAAGATCAACTTTGATCATCCGCGCGCAATTGATTGGGACACGATGGAAAAGGTATTGAACGATTTGCAGGCGGGCCGGGCAACGCATTTGCCGCGGTACGATTTCAAGACGCACTGCCGCGCGCGGGAGAAGAGTCCGCTGGCGCACAAACCCGTGGTGCTGGTGGACGGATTGTGGCTGCTGCATCGGCGCTCGTTGCGGCGGTTTTTTTCGATGAAGATTTTTATAGATTGCCCGGCGCGCACGCGGCGGGGGCGTCGATTGATGCGCGATTTGCGTTCGCGCGGCCGCTCGCGCGCTTCCGTGCTGGAACAATTGCAAAAGACGGTTGAGCCGATGCACGCGCGTTTCGTCGAGCCGCAGCAAAAATGGGCGGACGTGGTCCTGCGCCACAATTTTGGCCCCGGCGACATCCGGCGGCTGGCCCGCGAGTTGCGGGAGAAGTCGGATGCGTTGCGCTTGGGCCCGATGAAAATTTAAACCACTCGCCAAAATCGTTTGCATCAAATGAGACTGCAAAATAATGGAAATACGCTGCGCGTTTCGGCGATCACCGAATTGAGCGCCTCGAACGCGAATTTATTGCGCGATGAAGCGCGCCACGCTTTGGGACAGGAGCAGCAGAACATCGAAGTCGATCTTTCGCAAACCACGGCCGTGGACAGTTGCGGTCTTGGCGCCCTGGTGGCGCTGCACAAGACGGCGTCGGGCCGCGGCGGTGTTTTGCGGCTGCTCAACCCGACTCCCCCCGTTCAACAAATTCTTGAATTAACGCGAATGCATCGCATCTTTGAGGTCATCAAAGACTAACATGGGCGACATTTCCAGCGCATCGCGCCCGGCGACATTGCGGTTCGGACTTCCCTGCGATCTCAAAAAGGTCCGGGAGGCTTCCGAAGCCGTGCACGCATTTCTTGCGGAGCAAGGTTGCGGCGACGAAATGCTGTCGGCCTGCGACCTCGCGTTTGTCGAAGCCTGCAACAACGCCATCCAATACGCCCCCGAAGCGGCGCGCGCGCAGCCGGTGGGCGTGGAGATTGCCTGCAGCGCGGAACAATTGGAATTGCGCGTCTCGGATCACACGCGGGGTTTCCATTGGCCGGAACGCGTGGAATTGCCGCCGCCCGAAAGCGAAAGCGGCCGCGGTCTTTTTTTGATCCAGTCGCTGATGGACAGCTCCCAATATCTGCGCGGCAAAAACGAAAATGTTTTGGTCCTGCGCAAAGCCGTTGCGCCCAACCCTTCCAAAAACGGCAAGATTCCGGAAAGCGAGCGGATGATCACGGGGTTGCTGGAAGAGCTGAGTTCGTGCTACGAAAGCCTGTCCGCGATTCTGCGCTACAGTGCCGAGCAACAAAACCGGACCAAGGACCTGAAAACCTTTGCGCACCGGTTGCTGTCGGATCTGTCGGCGGTGGTCGGCGCTGAATGGTTCGTTTTCCGCGTCGCTGCGAACCAATCCCGCATGGACGTGCTGACCGCGTCGGAGTCGGCGCTCGATGCCGGCCCGATTATTTTTCGCGGAGAAAACTGCGACGCCGGATTCCTGGAATCGCAAGCGGCCATTTCGCGGAAACCGGTCTGGTTGAACGAGAACCACCGGCTGGAAGCAACGGATCCCTTGCGCCTAAAACCGCGCTCGCGCGGCCTGGTTTACCCGGTGTTTGTCGGAGAAGAATTCGTGGGCAGCCTGGCGATCGGAAAAGGTGGAAACGGCGTTGCATCAAAGCAGAAGCTTGCCGCCGAGGCGCCGGCGATCCCGGCAACTGTTTTCACGGTCACGCACGTCAAACTCATCAACACGTTCGCCCAGTATCTCGCCATCCAAATCGTCAACGGCCGGCTGCAGGAGGAAATGGCGGCGAACCGGCTGATTGCGCGCGAACTGGAAATTGCCGGCAGCATCCAGCGCTCGCTGATGCTCAAGGAACTGCCGCAACTGCCCGGATTTGAAATTGCCGCGTTCTGCCGGAGCGCCGAACAGGTCGGCGGGGATTTTTACGACGTTTTGAAGCTGACCGAAACGACGGCGCTGCTGGTGATTGCGGACGTGATGGGCAAGGGCGTGCTGGCGGCGATGTTCGCGGCAATCTTGCGCGCGGTGCTGCGGGCGACACCGGAATTGAACCGCCAACCCGCCGCGCTGCTCGCGCGCGTGAACCAGCTTTTGTTCGACGAATTGTCCGGCGTGGACATGTTCATCACGGCCCAGTTGGTGTTCGTGGATACCGCCGCCAGGAAATTGGTGGCCGGCAGCGCCGGCCATTGCCCATTGTTGATTGCGGACGGTTCGGGGCGCAAGGTGCTTTCGCCGGAAGGAATGCCCTTGGGCATTTTGCAGGACGCGATCTTCGCCAGCGAGACGGTGGACCTGGCGCCGGATGCGCGCGTGCTGATGTACACGGACGGCTTGACCGAGGCGGCCGACGCGAGCGGCGAACGCTTCGGCCAGGAACGCCTGATGGAATGGTTCAAGGACACCCGGCCGCGCACGGCGAGCGAACTGCAGACGGAACTGGCCAATATAATGGCGCAGTTTCAGGCCAAAACTAGCTTGAATGACGACCAGACTTTTTTAATCATCGCCGGGTAGCAAGTCTTTATGACGAAACAAATTCTGGTGGTCGACGATGATCCGCTCATGCACCGGCTGTTTCAGCATCATCTGGAGCGCGCCGGCTACCAGATGATTTCCGCCCATAACGGCCAGCAGGCCCTCGATATTGCCGCCAAGCAGCCCCCGCATCTGATTGTCATGGACATCATGATGCCGGACATCGACGGCCTGGAGGCCCTGCGTGAATTGAAAAAATCCGATGTCACCAAGTCCATTCCGGTGATCATGATCACGGCCAATGGGCATCACATTTCGCGCAAGGAATCGGAAAACTGCGGCGCAAACATCTTCCTGACCAAGCCATTCAGCCCTATGCAATTGCTGAACGAAATCCGCCGCCTCGTGCCTCCTGAAGACGCGGCCTAGCCTGCTTGCCGTCGCGGAGTACTCTTTTGCAACCACGAATGGACACTAATTATTGGTGTTTATTCGTGTGCATTCGTGGTTTTCCATTTTAATAGCGTTAGCGCGCGGGAACTCAACCCCCCTACTCCCAACCGCGATTGGGTACTATACCCGATTCAGTTCTCGCCTCATAAAATGTTGGAATGGCAGCGCTGATGAAAGCGGTCTTGCCATTGTTTGTTTTTGTCGACGCGTGCGGGTGGGAGATTATCAAAAACGACCCCTTCGCCCGCGATTTCGCGCCTTATCGTAAACGCCTCAATTCGGTTTTCGGCTACAGTTCGGCCTGCGTGCCCTCGATCCTTTCCGGTCGCTGGCCCGATGAGCACCGCAACTGGTGTTACTTCGTGCATGACCCGGCGCATTCCCCCTTCAAGTCCTTGCGCTGTCTGCGCTGGCTGCCGGCAAAAATCACGAGCCGAAGAATTTTCCGCCGCTGGCTCTCCAAATTCGTCAAAGTCCAGCTCAGCTTTCGCGGCTATTTCGATTTGTACAACATCCCCTTCAAGCACATCGCGGATTACGATTTCACCGAGAAGAAAAGCCCGCTCCAGCCGCGCGGCATGAATCGCGGGCCGAACATTTTTGATTTCCTCGAATCTCGGAGCATTCCGTATCACGTCAGTGCCCCGCAAAAAACCGAGCAGCAAAACCTGAACGCGCTGATGAGTGACATCCGGCGCGAGAGCATCGATTTTGCGTTTCTGTATTGGCCCGCGCTCGATGGTCTGTTGCACAGCGTCGGCAATCAATCACCGCTCGTCGCCGAAAAATTGCGCGGCTACGAAAAATGGATTCGCGAGCTGATGGCCGTGGCGGAACAACATTATGCCGAAGTGCGGCTCTATGTCTTCAGCGACCACGGGATGGCGAATTGCGACGTATTGCTCGATCTGAAATCGAAAATCGAGCCGCTGCCCTTGCGCATGGGGAAGGATTACGCGGTGGTTTATGATTCCACCATGGCGCGCTTCTGGTTCTTCAACGAACGCGCGCGTCAGGAAATCACGGCGGCGCTGCGGAATGTCCCGCAGGGCCGGATTCTTCCCGAATCGGAACTGAAAGCGATGCGCGCGCATTTTCCCGATGGTTATTTCGGCGAGCTGATTTTCCTCGTTCAAGAAGGAGTGCTCATCGTGCCCAGCCACATGGGCGAACGCCCGATTCGTGGCATGCACGGTTATCATCCCGACGCCAAACACAGCTACGCGATGCTGTGCAGCAACCAGGCGGAAATTCCGGAGGACATCATCGGCATCACGGATATTTTCCGGCTGATGACTCGCGACGCGGAACTGGCTAATGCGCGAAATGCCACGGCGCCTCTGAAGTCCTATGAGCAACCCAGTCTCGTTCGCTGAAGGCCTCCCGGCCGTGCAGCGAAAACCTCGTCCGACCATCCATGAACCCTTCGTCAGCATCATCATGCGGTCGTTCAATGAAGGCTGGGCGTTGCGCGAGACGCTTCCCGCCTTGCGCGCGCAGGCTTACAAAAATTGGGAGCTGATCGTCGTCGATTCCGGCTCGACCGACGGCTCGACCGATTTGATCCGCCAGGCCAAACCCGCGCATTTCGTTCAAATTCGCAAGGAAGATTACAACCCGGCGCGCGTCATGAATCAGGGAATGCAACTGGCGCGGTCGGAGTTCGGCATTTTTCTGAACGCGGACGCCACGCCGCAGGGAAGCGATTGGCTGGGCCCGTTGGTCAAGGCCTTGCAGGAGTCAGATGTGGCGGCGGTGTTTGGCCGGCAGGTTCCGCGGCCGGATTGCCAGGCGGTTTTCGCGCATGACTACGAGCGGTGTTTCGGGCCGAATCGCGAGTCCACCCAATGGGACCATTTTTTCAGCATGGTCAGCAGCGGTTTGCGCAAGGACGTCTGGAGCCGGCGCGGCTTTCTGGAAAAAATGCAATACTCCGAGGACGACGAATACACCCGCTGGTGCCGCGAGCAGGGTTTTCGAATCGTCTATGTGCCGGAATCGGTGGTCATGCATTCGCACAATTACACGCTGCAGCAGGCCTACAAGCGCAGTTTCGGCGAGGCGAAAGCGCTGGCAGCAGTTTGGAATGAACCCCCAAAGCGGATCAATTTTCCGAAAACCGTGCTCCTCGGCTGGACGAATGATGCGCGCCGCGACCTGATCTTTTGTTCGCAACGAAAGCGCCTCAGTGAATGGCCGCACGCCGCGCGCATCCGCTGGCATCAACGCCGCGCCAGGCTCGCCGGCTTTCGCGAGGGGTGGAAGTTTTATCGGGATGGGGATGCGAGGTATGGGTGGAGGAAACCTTTAGCGCAAAATGATGCTGCGGTACAAGAGGAAATCCACAACCGCGGCAACGTGAACAGTCAACCGGAGATTTCAACTTCAAACGCTGGAGCAGCTTCTCCCTCTCCCATTGGATGGGAGAGGGCCGGGGTGAGGGTGCCGGCTGACGGCGAAGAGAATGGAGCCTCCTCACGTCCGCTGCCACGGTTTACGATCGACGGCAGCGAAGAATTGGAAAACTGGCTGGCGCGTATCTGCGATTCCGTGCTGGCCGGCGTGCGCACAATTGTGCCCGCAAATAAACTCGAAGCGCTCGTGCTTGGCGGCGGTTATGGACGCGGGCAGGGTGGCGTTTTGAAAACCAAATCCGGTGACGCGCCCTACAACGATTTGGAATTTTATGTGTTCCTGCGCGGCAATCGCCTGCTGAACGAGCGCGCCTACGCAAAACGGCTGCACGAACTGGGTGACCAGCTTTCACCCGAAGCCGGGCTGCACGTAGAATTCAAGGTGGATTCACTGGAGCGCTTGCGCCGAAGCCCGGTCACGATGTTTAGTTACGATTTGCTTTCGGGTCATCGCACCATTTTCGGCGACACCCATCTGTTTCGCGGCTGCGAACATCACCTCGATGCGGCCCAAATCCCGCTCGCGGAAGGGGCGCGGCTCCTGTTCAACCGTTGCACTGGCCTGTTGCTGGCCAAGGAACTGCTCAAAAAACGCGAATTGACGGGGGACGACGCCGATTTTATCGGCCGCAACCTGGCCAAGGCGCAGCTCGCGATTGGCGATGCGATTCTCGTCGCGATGGGCCAATATCATTGGAACTGCCTGGAGCGGCAGCGGGCCTTGAGCAGGCTTGCCGATACAGACGCGCCAGCGTTCCTGCGCGAGGCGCAACGGCACCACACCGAGGGCGTTGATTTCAAATTGCACCCATGGCAGGGCGCGAAAACACGTGAGGAATTTTTGGCGGAGCATGAAATCATTTCACGGCTGGCTTGGCAGGTTTGGCTGTGGCTGGAGGGCCGGCGATTGAACCAAACGTTCGGCTCCGCTCGTGATTATGCAATTAACCGCGCGCCGAAATGGCCGGAATCGCCCGCGTGGCGAAACGTGTTGCTGAACTTAAAGGCACTCGGACCCGGCGCAATTTTCAGCGCATCAGCGGCGCGCCACCCGCGCGAACGACTGCTGAATTCATTGGCGCTGCTGCTGTGGGAGGAGCCGCTGAACGATTTGCGGGTGAAATGCTTTTTGCAAAAGGAGTTGCGGACCAGGGCATCGGATTGGCAAGGTTTCGCCACGGCCTACCAAGCCGTTTGGCCGAAACTAAGCTGATCTTGAGTTCACTCGCCGAACAAATCCAATGGCCCTCCTGTCCAGACATCCCGCCGCTCACGGGCGAGGACGTGCATGTTTGGGCTACCAGTCTCGCGGTCGCTCCCGCCGTGCTGGAAACATTTGCTGCCACGCTCTCGCCCGACGAAACCGCGCGCGCGAATAAATTCAAGTTCGACAAACATCGCAATCGCTTTATCGCCGGCCGTGGCGCCTTGCGCGCCATTCTCGCGCGATATTTGAACACGGCTGCAGCAGACTTGCGCTTCGCTTATTCCGAAAATGGCAAGCCGGCTTTGACTGGAGATTTCGGTGGAATTCATTTTAATCTCGCGCACACAGAAGATTTGGCTTTGGTGGCCGTGACGCGCATTGGCTTGATCGGCGTGGACGTCGAGGCGGTGCGGCCGGTCAAAAATGTGGACGAGTTGGTGGCGCGGTTTTTTTCCAAGCGCGAAAATGAGTTGTTTCAAAAAGTTCCGGAAGAGCAAAAGCCGGCGGCATTTTTCAATCTGTGGACCCGCAAGGAAGCGCTGTTGAAAGCCACGGGCGAAGGCATCACGCGGTCATTGAGCCTGGTGGAAGTCTCGTTTTTGCCCGGAGAACCGGCGCGGTTGCTGGCGATTTCCGGCGATGAAAAAAAAGCGGGGGAATGGAGCGTGCGGGATTTTTCACCGGTGGCGGGATTTGTCGGCGCCATTGCGATCCGGGCGCGTGATGTACGCCTCAGTCGTTGGAAGTGGGAACGATGATTTACGATTTACGATATACGATTGACGAGCGGATTGGCTCTTTCGCGCGTGCGTAAATCGGAGATCGCAAATCGTATGTCGTCAGGTTTTTTTCTTCATGTGGCGATGGACGAAAAAATAATAGAGCCCACCCAGCACCAGCATCGCGCCGCCCAGCCAGATGGTGATGTGACGCAGTTCGCCTTTCATCAGTTTTTCGTCCTGGCCCATTTTGATGCCGACATAGCAAAGCACTCCGCACCAAATCGCCGAACCCAGAATCGTGAACAGCGAGAACAGTTTGTAATCCATCCGCACGACGCCAGCGGGAATGCCGATGAGATGCCGGACGACGGGCAACATTCGTGAAATAAAAATCCCCATCGAGCCGTAATGTTTCGACCAACTCTCGGCGCCTTCAATTTTTTGCGGCGTGATCATAACGAGCTTCCCATAGCGGAGAAACAAAGGCCGGCCAGCCCATCGCGCCCCCCAATACATGAGCGTCGCACCGAGCCACGAACCGATGGTGCCCGCGATCACGATTCCGGCGATACTGAGCGGGATTTGATGCGTGTACGCCAGGTGCGCCGCCGGCGGAATCACCACTTCGCTCGGCAGGGGAAACACGGAACTTTCCGCGGCCATGAGCAGCGCGACCAGCGGGTAACCGCCATTCGTAAGCGCGTGCGAGTACCAATCGATGATTCGCTCCATGAAATGTCTAAACATGCCCGGTGGGTTATAGCGGAAAAGAACCGGAGTGCAATGACTTTGGCGAAATTCGGTAGGCGCCGTTTTTGACGCTGCGCCTATTTGACAGCCATGCTAAAACAGTCCCGGCAAAGGAGAGAGGAAGAGATGAACGAACATAGCAAGCCAACACATCAGCCAAAAAGCCGAATCACTCGCCGGTTCTCGCGTCGGGCTCCCTTGCAAGTCAAAGTTGAAATGTTCCGTCCATCCCCAAATAAACGAAACTCGTCTCATCGTGACTTGAACCAAATTAAGGTAAATTAGAGCATGTTAAGGTAAATTAAGCCAATATCGATAGCCCCACCCCCGCAGGCGTGATCCCAAACAAAATGATGGCTCATTCAAACCATGACCAAAGAATTCTTCCACGAACCCTTGGCGCCTCTCTCTGTGTCTTTGGGTCTTTGCGTTAACAAAATCTCCTCGAAAAGCTCAAGAACACCGCTTGACGGACCCCGGTAAATTAACCTAATTTCTCCGGCTCGCTGGATGGCGGAATTAATGGCTCGCCCCAACAGTTTTCAGCGATTAATGGAAAGGTTTGTTTTGTGAATGTATCGGTAGAAAATCTCGCCCCGTGCAAAAAACTCGTCCGGGTCGAACTCGAAGCGCAAGAGGTGGATCAAACATTTGATTCCATCACCAAGGATTTCCAAAAGCACGCTTCCTTGCCCGGCTTCCGCCCCGGCAAAGCCCCCCGCGACATGGTCCTCCGCAAATACGAGAAGGACATTACCGACGAGGTCAAACGCAAGCTGATTTCCGATTCCTATCGCAAAGCCGTGAATGAAAAGAAACTCGACGTCGTCGGTTATCCCGATATCGAGGAAATCCAATTCGGCCGCGGCCAGATCCTCCAATTCGCCGCCACCATCGAAACCGCGCCGGAATTCGAATTGCCCGAATACAAGGGCCTGCCCGTCAAAAAAGAGGCGCGCAAGGTCACGGACGAGGATGTGGAACGCGCCATCGATGCGCTGCGTCAGCAGCAATTGAGCTTCAAGACCGTCGAGCGCCCCGCGCAAACGGGCGATATCGCCGTCGTCAATTACACCGGCACGACCGATTGCAAACCCATCACGGACATTGCCCCGACCGCCAAAGGCCTCACCGAGCAGAAAGCTTTCTGGGTGGAAATGGAGTCAAAATCATTCATTCCCGGTTTCGCCGATCAGCTCCTCGGCGCAAAAGCCGGCGATAAGCGCACCGTGAACGTCGATTTTCCGGCGGATTTCGTCACCAAGGAATTGCAGGGCAAAAAAGGCGTTTACGAGGTCGAAGTCGTGGAAGTGAAGGAGAAAGTGCTGCCCACGCTGGACGATCCGTTTGCCAAATCCTTCGGCGCGGAGAACGTCCAGGCGCTGCGCGATGGCGTCCGTCGCGATTTGGAAAACGAGCTTGCCTATTCGCAAACCAAGAGCCTGCGCAATCAAATCATTGGCTCATTGCTCAGCCGCGTGAATTTCGATTTGCCCGAAAGCGCGGTTGAGCAGGAGACGCGCAATGTGGTTTACGACATCGTTCGCGAAAATCAGAAGCGCGGCGTCTCGCGCGAATTGATCGAGCAGGAGAAGGATAAAATTTATTCCGCCGCCGCCCAGGGCGCGAAAGAGCGCGTGAAAGTTGCCTTCCTGCTGCAAAAGATTGCGGAGAAGGAAAGCATCAAGGTGTCGCAGGAGGAAGTGGCGCGCCGCGTGCAGACATTGGCGGCGATGTACCAGATTCCGCCCGAGAAATTCATCAAGGACCTGCAAAAGCGCAATGGCTTCGTAGAAATCTACGACCAACTCGCCAATGACAAAGTCCTCGAACTCCTGCAACAAAACGCGAAAGTGGAGGAAGTCCCCGTCGGCACGCTTTCGCAGGCGCAAGGCGCAGCTCCGGCGTAATTTAACGCGCCACTGCTTCCGTTGGCGCTGCAAATCTGCGATTTCATCTCCCTCTCCGCCGCGAAGCGGGGGAGAGGCGCGGGCTGGGATCAAAATAACGGGCCAGCACCACGAGATACCAAATCAGGTAGCACCAAAGAATCATTCGTCCGGTCGTGAGATTCGCGAGATATCGGGCCAGCGCTTTCATGAGCCGCGTTCATGAAGGCGGCAGCCGCAACGTCGCCTCCACCGGTTGAACATCCGCCAGTTCCTTGCCGCTCGTTTCCGCGCCGCGCAGTTTCTGGATGCGATCACCCGCCGGCCGCACCATGCGTTCGTAACTGCCCACCGCGCCGTTGAAAGCCTCGTTCGCCCTGAGCAATCCATCGCGCAGCTTCTCGAAATGCTCGGTGAATTTGCATACGCGCATGAACAATTCCTGGGCCGCCTCGGCAATGGCCGCCGCGTTCTCCGTCTGCGCATGTTGCTGCCAGCTCACCGAGACGGAGCGGAGCAGGGCGATCAGTGACGCCGGCGTGGCCAGCAGGATGCGCCGTTCCGCCGCCCACACGATCAAATCATGATCCCCCTCAAGGGCCGCGCTGAATAACGATTCCGCCGGAACGAACAAAACCACGTAATCCAGCGCATTAGAAAACAGCCGCGGATAATCCCGCTCCGCCAGCGCCTTAATCGTGATCTTCAATTTATTCGCGTGCGCTGCGAGCGATTCCGCGCGCTTCACCGGGTCCGCGCTTTCGAGCGCGTTCAGAAAATCCAAATCCGGCACCTTGGCATCCACGATGATGACGCGATCGCCGGGCAGCCGCACCACCAGGTCCGGCTTGGAATCGCCCTCGACCGCCTGCTCGTTGAAATCGCAATGCGCGCTCATTCCGGCCGCTTCCACCACGCGCCGCAGCGTTTCCTCGCCCCAACGTCCGCGCGCCTGGTTGGACGTCAGCACCATTCGGAATTGCTGCGTCTCATTCGCGAGTGACTGGCTCTGTTGTGAGAGCAATTCCAACTGCTTTTTCACCTCGCCCAGCGTGGACGATTGCGCCGTTTCGCTCTGTTGCAATTGCTTCCGATAGGAATCGAGCTGCTGCCGCAACGGTTCGACCAATGTTTTGATGGCCTCCTGCCGCTGCGCGAGATCGCCCTTGGCCGCCTCCTGGAATTTTCCAAACGTCTGTTCCGCCAGGCGCAGAAATTCCGGCGCCGATTGCTTCAGCGTATCCGCGCTCAGTGCCTTGAATGTGTCGCGCAAATCCGCCAGCGCCTTGGTCTGCAATTCCTTGGTCTCCTGCAACGCCTTTTCGTGCAACTCACGTTGCTCGCCCAGCAATTTCTCCGCGGCGGCTTGTTTCGCCTCAGCGCTGGCGCGCGCGTTCGTGGCTTCCGCCAACTGCGAACGCACCTTCGCCAGTTCTGTTTCCTTTTGCGCAATCTGCTGCCGCAACTCGGCCTCCAACCCGCTGTCGGCCGCCGCCGTTGGCCGCCGCCGCGGGCCGAAGAGCCACGCCGCGATCAAGCAGAGAAAACCACCCAGCGCAAATCCGATAATCAGATTCGTCGTGGTGGACATCCTAGGAATTCGAAGCAGCTCCCAATGAGCTGGATTGGGCCGTAACGGAGTGGAATTCTCGAAAATGTTCCAAAGCTTCGCCCTCTCCTCGAGAAGAGGGCCGGGGTGAGGGCGAGTGTGAACAAAATCCGTTCATCGGCAGGCTCCATTCAGCACGGTTCTAAAAATGCGCGATCACTTCGATCTCCACATTCGCGCCCTTCGGCAACGCGGCTACCTGGATCGTCGAGCGAGCAGGGAAATCCTTCATGAAATATCTGGCGTAAATCTCGTTCATGCCGGCGAAGTCGCCCAGGTTCGTCAGAAACACCGTGCTCTTGACTACGTTCGTGAACGTAAGCTTCTGGTCTTCCAGGATAGCTTTGACATTCTCCAGCACGCGCTCGGTCTGGGCCTTGATGTCGCCGGAAATCAAATTGCCATCCTTGGGATCGATCGGGATCTGCCCGGCGCAGAACAGCAGGTCGCCGATGCGCACGGCGTGATTGTAAGGACCGACAGCAGCCGGTGATTTCGCGGGTTTAATGATTGTTTTCGTAGCCATGATTCAAATGTTCAATTTTCCGGCACCATGCAGGAATTTCCGCTCGCCGTAAATCGCAAATCGCACCGCTCAAATTTGGTCAGGGGGTCTACACCCCATTGTTCCACGCGCACTTTAGCGGGAAAGTCCAATACTATCGCATCTGTGAAGGTTTCATCAAAGATTTTTACAGGCAATTAAAGTGAGTCAACATTAACAATTTCTACCTAGAAAACCGAAAACTATGGCAAAACAAATGACAGAATCCAGTTCCACACCCACACATGAACAGATCGCCCGGCGGGCGTACGAAATCTTTGTCGAACGCGGACAGCCGGAAGGCAAAGACCTCGATCATTGGCTCGAAGCGGAATCGCAATTGCGCGCCGCCGCGCAACCAAGTCGTTCTTCACAGACTGCCAGCTCGCAATCCGCCAGCTCCAGTTCACCCATCCGCTCCGCCCAGATGACGGCCCCTTCCAACGGACGGACTCAGAGCAGCGGACGACCGCAGGCCCGCGCTGGCGCGCGGAAATAAGTTCATGCCGGAAAAAAGAACCATCGAACGCGCGCGCCGGGACGCGCGCCAGGGCAAGGCACCCAGCACACAGGCCGGCGAGTTTGTGCGCGAGGAGATGGAGCATATCCGCCAGGGCAAACACGGCGCCCGCTCCACCAAACAGGCAATTGCCATCGGACTTTCCAAAGCCCGGCGCGCTGGAGTGAAACTCCGGCCGCCGCGCAAAGGAACGGTTTCGGAAAAGACCCGCCGGAGCGCGCAAAGCGCTTATCGCAAAGGCCGGCGCGGAGAAAAAATCTCGCCGAAACGCTCGCGCGCGAGAGTAAAAGCCCTCCAACGCGAAGGACGCAGCGCGGCTTCCCGCAAATCTCTTTCGCGCCAGGCCAAAGCTTCCAACCGCCGGCGCGGAGAACGCGCACGTTCGGCCGCAGCCCACAAGGCCGCCATGACACGCACGCGGTCGCAACGATTGCGGGGACGGCGGTGAGACCAATTCTCAGAACGGAAGCGGCTCGCCGTAGATCCTTTGATATAACTGGCGTTTCATCTCGATCGGGGAAAGATCTTTGGGCAGCGAAGCAAGCACGATCTCCCTGGCCGCATCGAAAGAACCCACTCCCATCATAAACCGTTCTTCACCGGAAAGGGCCATCAGTTTCTGCCGAACCAATTCGGCAATTTCAGGAGGCGTGTCGGTCATATGATTCAAAACTGCCTCAAAAACCTCACGTCGTTTTCGTAGAACAGCCGGATGTCGTTGATGCCGTAGCGGATCATCGCGATGCGTTCGATGCCGAAGCCGAAGGCCCAGCCGGTCCAGACTTCCGGATCGTAGCCCACGTTTTCGAAGACCTTCGGGTGCACCATGCCGCAACCGGCGATTTCCAGCCAGTCTTTGCCCATTTTTTTCACCAGCGCACTCGTGAAATCGATTTCAAAACTCGGTTCCGTGTAGCTGAAATAATGCGGCCGAAAACGAATCTTGACGTCCTCGCCCATCAACTCCCGGAAGACGAATTCCACCGTGCCTTTCAGGTCCGCGGCCGTCACGCCCTTGTCCACATAAAGCCCTTCGACCTGTTGAAATGTCGGATTATGCGTGGCGTCGGCATTATCGCGGCGATAAACCCGGCCCGGCACAATGATGCGAATCGGCGGCGGCTGTTTCTCCATCACGCGGATCTGGACTGAGCTCGTGTGCGTGCGCAGAAGAAGTTTCGGGTTTCCGCCCGTGCGGCTCGCACTTTCGGGTTTCGGGTCTGTTCCCAAATAAAACGTATCCTGCGTATCCCGCGCCGAGTGATCCGCCGGCGTGTTCAGCGCATCGAAGCAATGATATTCGTCCTCGATTTCGGGACCATCAGCCACGACGAATCCAATCTTGCGAAAGCTGCGGACAATGTCCTCGGTCACCTGCGTTAGCGGATGCAATTTGCCGAGGACGCGTCGCCGGCCGGGCAGGGTGAAATCCGTTGGTTCTTTGGGCAATGAGGCTTTCAGTTCCAATTCCTCGCGGCGCGAAACCAGCGCGGCTTCGAGTTCGGTTTTGGCCGCATTCACGGCCTTGCCGGCAATGGGCTTTTCCTCTTTGGAAAGCGTGCCGAGCCGCTTCATCAAGGCGGTGAATTTGCCATTGGCGCCGAGCCAGGCACCTTTGGTTTGCTCCAGCGCCGCCAGATCAGGCGCAGCCTTCAATTCGGCCACCGCGGTTTGTTTCAACGGTTCAATTTCATCCAAAAGTCCGGGCATAAAGAGACGGAGAGTTTATAAGGAAAGCAGGAAGGCAGGAAGCCAATTTGTGAAGCTTAGCCACAGATGGGCGCATCTCAATTTTTAGAGGGGTCGGACGAGTGAGGGTAGAGCAGGTGCCAACGACCATTGCGCCAGAAGGTTTCCAGACACATCAAGGCTTCGTCTCCTGAACGGGTCCAGAACTGTCCGGGACGTTTGAAACGGCA
>DATNEA010000059.1:0-7903 GCA_035606845.1 Candidatus Angelobacter sp.
GCGCATACGCGTCAAGTTAAGGTGAACGCAATTTTCGGGTTGTTTTTTTGATTTTGCGAGTCAGAACCAAAGTGTTCTTGTCTTCGAGGGACCATTCCCATTCTTCGCCTTTGGTCAAGCCGATGGCTTCAGCCAAGGCCACAGGGAAATTCAAATAATAGGAGCGGTTGGTGGGGCGCTCCACCTTTTGGACTTTAATCAAGTAACCCATAGCGGTGTTTTTTGGTTTCAAAGTGGCCTATTGAGAGCGGGAAAACCATTCTGGTGATATATAGTAGTGATACTAGAGACTGCGCCGCATGTCAACTCCTCTCTGCTCCACTCTGCGGCGCAACCTCCAATCCCAACTCCAACATTTGCACTCCCATCTGCAACAAACCGATCTGGACTCCCTGGCTCGGCAATCCCGCTTCCGGCTCCGCGCTCCGCGCAAAGTCCCCTTCCTCCAATGGGTCCTGGCTCTGGTCGCTTTGGCCGCTGAAACCACTCTCTCGCTCGAACGAGTGGCAGCCGTCATCGCTTTGGCCGCAGGCACCCCTTATTCCAAGCAGGCCCTCCATCAACGTCTGGGACCCAAACTTGAAGGCTTTCTGGCCCAGATTGCCACCACACTCTTCTCCCGGCTGGCTCTGCCCACTCAAAACCAAGGCTGGTTCAAATCCTTCCGGCGCGTTCTGCTTCACGACAGCACGGTTGAGCCGCTGCCAGAACACCTGGCCAGCGCATTTCCCGGCCCGGCAAACCACCGTAAAAGGCGCTATGCATCCCTCAAACTGCAGTTTGTTTGCGACTTGCTCAACAGCCAGGTCCTCCATGTCGGGCTCTCGGGCTTCACCCGCAATGATCAGGCCGCTTCCCCCGATATTCTCTGCTTGCTTCAACCGGGGGACCTCCTCATCCGGGATTTGGGTTATTTCGTCTTAAAAGTCTTCCAACAGATCGACCTGCTGGGAGCTTTCTTCCTGAGCCGCTATCGCCACGATGTGTGCCTGTTTGATCCCGGCACGGGCCAACCCATCGATTTGGCAGGCTTATTGCGCCCGGGCCAGTCCTTTGACCAGGAGGTCTTGCTGGGAAAAGATAAAGTCCGGGTCCGTCTGGTGGCCCAGCCTGTGGCTCAGGCTCTGGGTGATGAACGCCGGCGCAAGGCCAAATCCAATCGCGACCGGCGCCTCAATCCCAGCAAACGCAAGCTTTACCTGCTGGGCTGGAATATCTTTGTCACCAACGTGCCCCGCTCTGTCTGGCCAGCCAAGGCCCTGCAGCCCATTTATCGTCTGCGTTGGCGCATCGAGATCATCTTCAAGGCCTGGAAAAGTCATTTGGGATTGCGGCAACTCAATTGCCGCTCTGCCTCTCTGCTGCGCCTTTCAGTCCTGACCAAACTCTTGTTTTGTATCGCCGTTTATCGCTTGTGCGATGCCCTTGAATGGACCAGATCAGCCTCCCATCACGTCAGCCTGCTGCGCCTGGCGCGCATTCTGGGCCAATGTGCCTGCTGGTTCGCCGCCCAGTTGCTCGGCCTTTCGGTGACTCGATGGCTCCAATGGCACCTCCAGCACCATCTCTTTTATGAAAGGCGAAAAGACCGTTCCAACTTCTACGAACTGCTCTCCGAAAACAACCCTCATTAACTTGACGCGTATGCGCCGCGGCGGGACTGGAAAGCTGCGCTACATAATAAACGGAAGCTCTCTAATCCAATCAAAACGCGGCGCGCACGGCATGTGCTACCATCGCGGATGCGCCATCAGCCGACGACTTGCTCCGCTGTCAACTCGCGCAGATCTTTTACGGCCCAATCGGGTTTGTGGCGCTGTAACTCTTCCAACGTCGCTCCGCCGGTGGCCACGGCCAGCACTTTTGCGTTGATTGCGCGCCCGCATCGGATATCGAACGGTGTATCGCCGATTACGAGGATTTCTTCATCGCGAAGATTTTTTCCGAGTAGACGACGGCCGCGAGCCCGCGCGGCGATGGCAATCAAATCGCGGTGCTCGTTATCATCGGCAAACGCGCCGGTCACGAATTCCTTCCACAGATCGAAATGGCGCAGCTTGATTTCCGCGCCGAGGCGGATGTTTCCCGTCAGCAGCCCAATCATCGGCGGCTTTGGCAACGCGTTCAGCGCGCGCAGAAATTCCCAGATGCCGGGGCAAGCCTCGGTTTTGCTGTGATTGAGAATGTAATCGAGCCAGAAAACGTAGGGCTCGAAGAAGCGCTCGAAATTCTCCGGCGTCTCGGCGATTTTGTGATAAACGAAAAACTCCCGCACCAGGCTGACATCCGTGCGCCCGGCGAATTTGAGTTTTTCGAAACCGTCCTGCGCGTTGAAGAAGGTCTGGAAAACCTTGGCAAAAGCTTTTACTCCGGCGCCGCCCGTGTGGACGAGCGTTCCGTCGATATCAAATAAAACCAGCCGAATCATTGGGCCGAGAACGTAATGATAGTCGGGCAGGATGACAACAGCGGGGATTTTTGATTTACGATTTGCGATTTACGATTGACGCGCGCCTGGTTCCGTCGTGCGTGCCGCCATTAAAAAGCTCGTCAATCCCAGATCGAAAATCCTAAATCTGAGGAGTATTGAAGCGAAAAACGCCGAATTTCCCGCTTGTAATCCATCCCGCCGGTGGTATTTTATGCGGCCTTTTATGAAAGCAGACATTCATCCGAAGTATGTGGATGCGGAAATCCGTTGCGCGTGCGGCAACGTGATCAAGACCCGTTCCACCAAGCCGACCATCATCGTCGGCATCTGTAACGTGTGTCATCCATTTTACACTGGCCAGCAGAAATTCGTGGACACGGCAGGTCGCGTGGACAAGTTCCAACAGCGCGCCGCCAAGACGCAAGCCGCCCAGGCTGCGTTTGCCTCGAAGAAAAAGAAGAAATAGCGTCTTTCGAATCAACGCCCGCAGCATCCGTCTTTTTCGGACTGCGGGCGTTGTGTTTTCCTGTCCCATGTTCCCATTTTGGATTTACGATTTACGATTGACGCGCTTTGGGTTTGGTTACGCGTGAATCGCAAATCGTAAATCGTGAATTAAGATGGATCTGCGTCCCCATATCGACAAATTTGCCCGCCGCTTTGCGGAAGTTGAATCCGCCTTGAGCGATCCCAAGGCGTTCGACAACCAGCAGCGCGCGCAGGAATTGTCCAAGGAATACGCCCGGCTCAAGGAGCTTGTGGCGGCGGGGCAATCGTACCAAAAAACGGTCGCGGACCTGGCGGACAACCGGGCGATGCTCAAGACCGAGTCCACGGAATCCGAGCTGGCGCAAATGGCGAAGGAAGAAGTCGCGCGGCTGGAAGTCGATGAGAAGCGCCTCGCGCAGCAGATTCAATTTGGCATCCTGCCGCCGCATCCGACGGATTCGCGCAACACGATCATTGAAATCCGCGCCGGCGCGGGCGGACAGGAATCCGCGCTTTTCGCCGCGGACCTTTACCGCATGTATACGCGCTACGCCGAAGCGCGCGGTTGGAAAATTGAGAACCTGGATTCCAGCCCATCGGACCTCGGCGGCTACAAGGAAATTGTTTTTCAGGTCAACGGCACGGACGTTTTCAAGCGCTTCAAATACGAAAGTGGCGTGCACCGCGTCCAACGCGTGCCCGCCACGGAAGCGCAGGGGCGCATTCATACCAGCACTGTGACTGTGGCGGTCCTGCCCGAAGCGCAGGAAGTGGATGTGGAGATTGAGCCGGATGATATTGAGGTGAGTGTTTGCCGCGCTTCCGGCAAAGGCGGGCAGGGCGTGAATACCACCGATTCCGCGGTGCAGATTCAGCACAAGCCCACCGGGTTGATTGTGCGCTGCGCAGATGAGCGGTCGCAGATCAAGAACAAAGCCAAGGCGATGACGGTGTTGCGCTCGCGTTTGCTCGAAAGAAAAATTGCTGAGGAAAACGCGAAGTATGCCGCGCAACGCAAAGAGCAGGTTGGGACCGGCGAACGCAGCGAAAAAATCCGCACCTACAATTTTCCCCAAAATCGCGTCACCGATCACCGCATCGAGTTGACGCTCTACAATCTCGCGAACTTCATTGAAGGCGATCTCGATCCATTGATTGAGCCGCTGATCACGAATGATTTGGAAGAGAAGTTCGCGGCATTATCACTTTAATATGACTCCTCAAGGTTTAGTTTTCGATTGCGACGGCACATTGGCTGACACCATGCCGCTGCATTGGCGGGCGTGGCAGATGATTACGCAACGGCACAATCTTCATTTCCCGCAGGACCGTTTTTATGCGTTCGGCGGCGTGCCGTCGCGGGACATTTTGAAATTGCTCGCGCAGGAACAGGGGCGCGCGCTGGATCACATCGCTGTGGCGCACGAGAAAGAAGAAGCGTTCCTGCCTTTGCTCTCGAAAGTGGAACCGATTCATGCCGTCGTTGAAGTCGCCAGGGCCAATCACGGCAAAATTCCGATGGCTGTTGCCTCTGGCGGCACGGAGAAAATCATCGGCATGGTGCTCGACCGGTTGAAGATTCGCCATTTGTTCGATGCGGTGGTCACGAGTGAAATGGTGAAGAACCAAAAACCCGCTCCGGACATTTTTCTGGAGGCTGCCCGCCGCATTGGTGTCGACCCGAAACTCTGCCGGGCTTACGAGGACACGGATCTTGGTCTGCGGGCCATTCGCGCCGCCGGCATGGAAGCGGTGGACGTGCGCGAGTTGATTGCTAAGTAAGATTCTGTTAGGGAAGTCCTTTTCAAATTGGCGATGCGCGCTGGTGCGGGGGGGAAAACTCGCTTCGGATTGCCAGCCTGTACTTTTGTCGGGCGATTTTTGAGGACTGTTTTGTGCCATGTGAAAGCTTCTGCATTTTGAAACCCTCATCTCAATTTGCCGCAGTAAAGAACGGTGTCGTAAATGAATCGAATGCGGCCATTTTCCTGCCGCGCCTTAAAAAGTTTTTCGAGGTCGTGCAGCATCTCATAGTGGCCGCGTTGGCCGGGTTCCGGCGCGTAGGAGGAGGAAAGCAATCGGCCTTTCAAGCCCTGGAAGTCAAAATCCTGGGAGCTGGGAAAAGTTTTTTTGGCAGGTTCAAAACCAAAGAATTCCTTCACGACGTCGTCGTCAATCTGCTTGTGGTCCACCTTCGAATAATCCGTTGCGTGGGTTTGGAGTAATTTTTCGTACTCGACCAGGAATTGCGACGCGGCGGTCCTTCGGTCATTCCAGATCAACACCACCCATCCGCCCGGCTTGAGGATGCGCGCGAATTCCGTCCGACACCGGTTTCGATCGAACCAATGAAACGCCTGGCCCGCCGTGATGAAATCGACCGAAGCATCCTGCAATGTCGTCTCTTCCGCCGTGCCGCCGACGCTCGTGAAATTCGCGCTGCCCTTCAGCAGTCGCTCGCCGGCTTCGCGCATTTCGCGATTGGGTTCCACGCCGAACACGCGATTGCCGTTGCCCAGGAATAACTCTGTGAGCTTCCCTGTGCCGGAACCGATGTCGGCGATCGCCGAATCTGCGGTCAATGCGCAGTCGGTCTTCAGGAAGCCAAGAATTTCCGGCGGATAACCGGGCCGAAAGCGCACGTAGTTATCGACGCGAGAAGAGAACCGTTTTGTGGGATCCTGTTTTGAAGACATATCAAGCGTTCTCCTGAGGATGCGGCCGTTTCCAAACGTAGCGTTCCATCAGAACGCGCAGCACCGCCGTCAACGGAATCGCCAGCACGCCGCCCAGCACACCGCCGAGCAGTGTCGTGCCGACCATGACGGCGATGATGATTGTGAGCGGATGCAGGCCCACGCGGCCTTTCATGATGCGCGGAGAGACGATTGTGCCTTCGATCGACTGCACGATTGCGAATACCACCACCACGAGCAAGGGATGCTTCCAGTCGCCATATTGAAACAGCGAAATGATCGTGGCCACGACGAAAATGATGATCGCGCCAATGAACGGAATAATTGTGAGCACCATCGCGGCCACCCCGAGCAAAATGGCATAGGGCACTCCAATGATCCAAAAACCGATGCCGTACATGATTCCATCGATGATTGCCACGACCACCTGTCCGCGGAAAAACGCGATCAGGTAATCGTTGATTGATTGCAGGATGAAGATGAGCTCGTTTTTGAAAGTGGAATCCTTTACCGGGAGATAGTTGGTCCACTTGGACCGAATGCCTTGTTTTTCCAACAGCAAATAAAATGCGTAGATCGGAATCAAAGACAGCCCCACCAGCACGCCGAACCAGGAGAAGACCCAGGTGCCGGCTTTGTGGACGACTCCGGCGAGCCATCCCCCGGCGGACTCGAGCGTGTTTTTGCTGATCGCCCCAGCGAGCGGCGAAGTCGTGGTGGCCTTCGGCGGAGGTGTGACTGCATTTGTGGTGGCCAGTTCCGGAGTATTGTCAGTTGCAGCGGCGGGAGGCTGCTGCGCTTCTTTCGATTTTGAGCCGGACCTGGATAATTTATCGAACCAGTCCGGCGGGTTGTTGAGCCACTCCTCGATCCGCTGCTGAGCCTTGGCCTGGATCGCCGGAATCTTTTTAACGAATTCACGGGTCTGCTTTACGACCGGCGGCACGATGGTGGCCATCACCGCCGCGACGATGATGATGGCGACTGCAAAAACCGTGATGATGGCTTTGGGCCGTGAAAATTTCCTGCGCTCGAAGAAATCCACCACCGGATCCAACAAATAGGCCATCACGCCCGCGACTGCCAGCGGCCAAAGCACCGGCGACAAAACGTCCAAAACCCGACCCAATCCCCACACCAGCAGAAATATCAGCCCACAGATGACGCCGACCGCCAACGCACTCAGCGCAGCCCAAAAGAGCCGCATCTGGTGTCTGGTTGGCGGGTGGAGGCTCATGTCAATTTGAGATTTGAAATTTTCAAATTTCAGATTCCTCCGCTTGGTTCTCCTTCCGGCGCAATGGATGATTGATGGGCAAATTGGCCAGAAGCTTTTTCTGAAGGGCCGTCGCTTTCTTCTTTTGCTCGTCTTCCGCGCGAATTTTGTTGTTTAAATGCCGCTGACCCTTGATTTGTGAGTTTTGCAAAGAATCAGCCCAACCGCGCAATTGCCGGGCGCAACTTTCGGCGACGGATTTCAGATTTGAAATTTCAGATTTCAAATGTTCTGCCCAAGGGCGGCGGAGGAGCAGGCCAAGCATTGAGCGAACTTCGCCTGCTGAGCCGCGCGAGATATAGATAAACTGAAGCAGTTCGTTTGTCGTGCCTCGCTCAAAACCTTCCGCGATGTTGTTGGAAACCGAAAGGACCGCGCGTTCAAATTGATTGCGAAAGGAATGGCGCATTCGCGGGGGGGCGTTTTCCAGAAAGTCGTCCGCAAGCTCGTAGAGCCTGGCTGCTTCCTCCCAAACCGGCAAATCTTCAAAACGCTGGTAAGTCATACAGTTCCTTTGTTGCCTGGCGGAATTACGCCAGACCGCGGGCGAATTTCAAATCTCAATTTTGAAATTTCAGATTCCAATCCCATAACCTTGCCCTGGTTCCAATTGATTCTGATAACTCTAATAACAGATCTGCTAGCCTTGCCCCAGTTTCCTGGATTTATCCGTCGCTGCGCGCACGGCGCTCATGACTGTGCCGCGGAGTTTGCCTTTTTCCAGTTCGTGCACTCCTTCAATCGTTGTGCCGCCGGGGCTCGTGACCATGTCCTTCAACGCGCCGGGATGCTGGCCTGTTTCCAGGACCATTTTTGCCGCACCCAAAACCGTTTGCGCCGCGAGCCTCGTCGCGATATCGCGCGGCAAACCAGCCGCGACGCCGCCATCGCTGAGAGCCTCGATGAACAAATACACATAAGCCGGCCCGCTGCCGCTCAAGCCTGTCACGGCATCGAGCAGCGACTCTTTCACTTTGAATGCAATGCCAACGGCAGAAAAAAGTTTTTTTG